>NZ_CP118269.1:2629011-3286264 GCF_030062155.1 Pantoea sp. Lij88
CAGCAGCATCACTTTACCGTGCTGCTGGTCACGCACGACGTCAGTGAAGCGGTAGCGATGGCGGATCGCGTGCTGTTAATCGAAGAGGGCGAAATCGGTCTGGATCTGCTGGTGGATTTGCCACGTCCGCGGCGTCGTGGATCTGCGCGGCTGGCCGAGCTGGAAGCGGAGGTGCTGGATCGGGTGATGCAGCGCACGGAGCGACCACAGCCGTTACGGTACGCGCAGCAGCGCTGAAAAAAGGGAGCGTTTTATACGCTCCCGTTTTTATTATCAGGCGTTGAGTGCCCGGGTAATTTTCTCGTAGAGATCGCCAGAGAGTTTATCCAGCTCCAGCAGTTGCTCCAGCGCCTCGCGCATCATCGCCTGACGGCCTTCGTCATAACGTTTCAGACGAATCAGCGGCTCCACCATCCGTGCCGCAACCTGCGGATTACGGGTGTTGAGGTCGGTGAGCATCTCCACCAGGAACTTATAACCGCTGCCATCCTGAGCATGGAACGCGGCCGGGTTAGCTGAGGCAAAGGCCCCCACCAGCGAGCGCACGCGGTTCGGGTTACTCATGGTGAAGGAGCGATGAGTCAGAAGCTGACGCACATTGCGCATCACGTTGGCAGCCGGACTGGTCGCCTGCAGCACAAACCATTTGTCCATCACCAGACCATCCTGATGCCAGCGCTCATCGTACGCCGCCAGCAGCGCATCACGGCACGGTAACTGAGCCGCGACAGCCGCAGAGAGCGCCGCCAGCGCATCGGTCATGTTGGTCGCCTGGTGATACTGCGTCTGCACCAGCTTGTCCGCCAGCTGTGCGTCGCTGAAGGCGAGATAGGTCAGGCAGATATTTTTCAGGCTGCGCTGACCAATCGCGTCATGTTCCACGCGGTATTCAGGCTGCTGATTGGCGTTGTAGATGGCAAAAAACTCATCGGCCAGTTCGCGGGCCAGCGTGCGTTGCAGTGCGTCACGCACCAGCGCAATCGCCTGCGGATCGATAGTATCGAACAGCTCGGCAATCTCATTTTCCGACGGCAGCGTCAGGATCAGCGCCGTCAGGGCCGGATCGCAATCGGTGTCGAGCAGTACGGCGCGGAAAGCGTCGGCAACATGCAGCGGCAGCGACAGATGCTGGCCCTGCTGATAGCGGGCGACGTTCAGACGAATGTAGGTCGCCAGCAGGCTCTGAGCCGCATCCCAGCGGGAGAAGTCGTTGCGCGCATGGCGCATCAGGAAGGTGAGCTGAGCATCGCTCCACTTGTAATCGAGCTTCACCGGCGCAGAGAATTCACGCAGCAGCGACGGCACCGGCTGGAAATAGACGTTATCGAAGATAAAGGTCTGGAACTCTTCGGTGACATTCAGAACATGATGGACCGGATGGCCGTTGTTCTGCAGCGGAATCACCTTGCCTTCACCGTCATAGAGTTCGATATCCAGCGGGATATGCAGTGGCAGCTTCTCTTTCTGATCGGCAGTGGCTGGCGAGTGCTGCGTGACGTGCAGCGTGTACTGCTCCAGCTCCGGATTGTAATCGTCGCGGACCGTCAGTACCGGCGTACCGGACTGGCTGTACCAGCGGCGGAACTGCGACAGATCGACGTTTGAGGCATCTTCCATCGCCTGCACAAAGTCATCACAGGTCGCGGCGCTGCCGTCGTGACGATCAAAATAGAGCTTCATGCCCTTCTGAAAATTCTCTTCACCCAGCAGAGTGTGCATCATGCGGATCACTTCTGACCCTTTTTCATACACGGTCAGGGTGTAGAAGTTGTTCATCTCGATAACCTGATCCGGACGGATCGGGTGCGCCATCGGGCTGGCATCTTCGGCGAACTGCGCACCGCGCACGATACGCACGTTATCAATGCGGTTCACCGCACGCGAACCCAGATCGGAGCTGAACTCCTGATCGCGGAACACCGTCAGCCCCTCTTTAAGACTGAGCTGGAACCAGTCGCGGCAGGTCACGCGGTTACCGGTCCAGTTGTGGAAATATTCGTGGCCGATGACCGCCTCAATGCCGAGGTAGTCTTTATCCGTCGCCGTTTCCGCTTTTGCCAGCACATATTTGGCGTTAAAGACGTTAAGGCCTTTGTTCTCCATCGCACCCATGTTGAAGAAGTCCACCGCCACGATCATAAAGATGTCGAGGTCATACTCCAGGCCGAAACGCTCTTCATCCCACTTCATACTGTTTTTCAGCGAGGTCATCGCCCAGTCGGCACGGTCGAGGTTACCGCGATCGACGAAGATCTCCAGCGCCACATCACGGCCTGAACGGGTGGTAAAGCTGTCGCGCAGCACGTCGAAATCGCCCGCCACCAGCGCAAACAGGTAGCAGGGTTTTGGGAACGGATCTTCCCATTTTACCCAGCTGCGGCCCTGCTCATCCAGGCCGCTGTCAATGCGGTTACCATTGGAGAGCAGGAACGGATAACGCTCACCGTCGGCATAAATCGTGGTGGTAAAGCGCGCCAGCACGTCAGGGCGATCGAGATACCAGGTAATATGACGGAAGCCTTCAGCCTCACATTGGGTGCAGAGCGCCTCGCCCGATTTGTACAGCCCTTCCAGCGCGGTGTTCTGATCCGGATGAATATCATTGATGATTTTCAGGGTGAAGCTGTCCGGCAGCTGGCTGATGACCAGTGCGCCCTCTTCTTCACGGAAAGCCGTCCAGGGTTGCCCGTCGATCTCCAGCGCAATCAGCGTTAACGCTTCGCCGTCCAGTCGCAGCTCAGCCTGGCTGTCGCCCTGTCGTTTAACCTGGCTGATGGCTGTAACGCGGGTGGTGGACGCATCCAGTTCAAAGGTTAAATCGATATCGGTGATGGTGTAATCAGGCGCACGGTAATCGTGGCGATACTTGATTTGGGGCTGTTGCGTCATATTGCGTCTCGCGTTGTTATAAGTTTACCGGCAAAGTCTAAGCTTGTTACCAGAAGCTTGCCACGCACAATGCACCTAAAGGGTGAAATGGCTACAGTTTGTTAACAAAGGCACAGATTGGCCTCGACCCGCCCGACTGAAATATGCTGTGATTGGCTTCAGATAGTGAATTATACTTTTGCGTCTTTATGACTGTGTACAACACCGGGCTCTGCGCCACCGAACAGGATGCTGAAACGCGCCATGACAGGACATGCTTCCCCGATACTGACCTCGCTGCTGGATACGGACGCCTATAAGCTCCATATGCAGCAGGCCGTTTTCCACCGCTACCATGACGTAACGGTGGCGGCGGAGTTTCGCTGCCGCGGCGACGAACTGCTGGGTCTCTACGCTGACGAAATTCGTGACGCGATAACCGCAATGCAACACCTGGCGCTGACAGAGGATGAAGCGACCTGGTTGTCTCACCTTCCCTTCTTCCAGCAGGATTACCTCAGCTGGTTACGCCAGTTCCGCTATAACCCGGATCAGGTTGAAGTGCGCAATCACCACGGCAAGCTGGAACTTCGTATTCAGGGGCCGTGGCGTGAAGTGATTCTGTGGGAGGTGCCGCTGCTGGCGCTGATTAGCGAGATTGTGCATCGTCATCGCACGCCGCAGGTCACCACCCAGCAGGCGATTGACCATTTACATCAGAAACTCGGCGACTTTAAGACGCAGGTGGCGGACCTTGATATGTCACGCTTCCGCCTGATGGATTTCGGCACCCGCCGTCGCTATTCGCAGGATGTGCAGCAGTCGATCGTCTCAACGCTGAAACAGGATTTCCCGTGGCTGATTGGCACCAGTAACTATGATCTGGCGCGCCGTCTGTCGCTGACACCGGTAGGAACCCAGGCGCATGAGTGGTTCCAGGCCTTCCAGCAGATCAGCCCGGTCCTCGCCAACAGCCAGCGCGCCGCGCTGCAGGCATGGCTGGACGAGTATGACGATCAACTGGGCATCGCCCTCACCGACTGTATTGCTATGGATGCGTTCCTGCGCGATTTCGGTCCGGTCTTTGCCCGCCGCTACCAGGGACTGCGCCACGACTCCGGCGATCCGGTTGAGTGGGGTGAAAAAGCGCTGGCTCACTATCAGAAGCTGGGTATCGATCCGCAAAGCAAACACCTGGTCTTTTCTGACAACCTGAATCTCGACAAAGCGCTGGCGCTCTACCGCCACTTTGGCCAGCGGACGAATGTCGTGTTCGGCATCGGTACCCGTCTGACCTGCGATATTCCGGGTGTTACGCCACTGAACATCGTTATCAAGCTGGTGCAGTGCAATGGCAAGCCGGTGGCGAAACTTTCAGACAGCCCGGGCAAAACCATCTGCCAGGACAAAGCCTTTGTCAGAGCCCTGCGTAAAGCGTTTGATCTGCCGCTGGTGAAAAAAGCGAGTTAAACCTCTTCTTATCGGGGCGTTGATACGCCCCGCCTCTGCTGTAATAAATAGGCTTTCCCCCTGAATTTTGCTTGTTTCCTGAAGACTCGCAAGTAACATAGCAAAACCCCGGATGGGGCAACTTTTTACTCACTTCTTCTATATAGAGAGATATTTATGAGCGTAGTGCCTGTAGCGGACGTACTGCACGGTCGCGTCGCGGTTGACAGTGAAGTCACCGTACGTGGTTGGGTGCGTACCCGAAGAGATTCCAAAGCCGGTCTTTCCTTCATCGCTGTCTATGACGGCTCCTGCTTTAATCCCGTTCAGGCTGTCGTCAATAATTCTCTGAATAATTATCAGGATGAAGTGCTGCGTCTGACCACGGGCTGTTCCGTTATCGTCACCGGTAAAGTGGTGGCATCACCAGGTCAGGGCCAGGCGTTTGAGATTCAGGCGACCCGCCTGGAAGTGGTGGGCTGGGTCGAAGATCCGGACAGCTATCCGATGGCGGCGAAACGCCACAGCATCGAGTATCTGCGTGAAGTGGCGCACCTGCGTCCGCGTACCAACCTCATTGGCGCGGTTGCCCGCGTTCGCCATACCCTGGCGCAGGCGCTGCATCGCTTCTTCCATGAAAATGGCTATTTTTGGGTTTCCACGCCGCTGATTACCGCCTCCGATACCGAAGGTGCCGGTGAGATGTTCCGTGTCTCGACGCTGGACATGGAAAACCTGCCGCGTAACGACCAGGGCAAAGTCGATTTCAGTGAAGATTTCTTTGGCAAAGAAGCTTTCCTGACCGTTTCCGGACAGCTGAACGGCGAAACCTATGCCAGCGCCCTGTCGAAGATCTACACCTTCGGCCCGACGTTCCGCGCAGAGAACTCCAACACCAGCCGTCATCTGGCGGAATTCTGGATGCTGGAGCCGGAAATTGCGTTTGCCTCACTGGATGATGCCGCCGCACTGGCAGAATCAATGCTGAAGTATGTGTTCAATGCGGTGCTGGAAGAGCGCGCCGATGACATGGCTTTCTTCGCTGAGCGCGTTGATAAAGAGGCCGTAGAGCGCCTGCAGCGTTTCATCACTACGGATTTTGCCCAGGTCGACTATACCGATGCGGTTGAAATTCTGATGAACTGCGGCCAGACGTTCGAGAACCCGGTTTCCTGGGGTATCGACCTCTCTTCAGAGCATGAGCGTTACCTGGCAGAGAAACACTTTAAAGCGCCGGTGGTGGTGAAAAACTATCCGAAAGACATCAAAGCGTTCTATATGCGCCTGAACGACGATGGCAAAACCGTGGCGGCGATGGATGTTCTGGCGCCTGGCATTGGTGAGATCATCGGTGGTTCACAGCGTGAAGAGCGTCTGGATGTGCTGGATGCGCGACTGGAAGAGATGGGTCTGAATAAAGAAGATTACTGGTGGTATCGTGACCTGCGTCGCTACGGTACCGTGCCACATTCTGGATTTGGTTTGGGCTTTGAACGTTTAATCGCCTATGTTACGGGCGTACAAAATGTCAGGGATGTCATCCCCTTCCCACGCACTCCACGCAACGCGAGTTTCTGATTTCGGCATTAAATATAAGAAATTCATATATATAACGAGGTCGGCACTGCCGGCCTTTTTTTATTTTTGTAAATTTTGAGTTCTCTCACAAAGTTCCGTGTTTTTTACATCTTGTAATACAAATTTTCCCCCTGAAACAAGATTACGAGTTTAGTAGCATTTAAGCGCTAGAATTACGGCGGGTGGGATGGAAAGATGCGTGCAGACACAGGAAGACACCAAACTTCGTTCAGGGTTCCCGTAAAGGTTTCTTGACGGCAGTGGCAGGTGTACAAATAACTCCAATGAGGGTAATGAATAATGATGAAGCGCAATATTCTTGCAGTGGTTATCCCTGCTCTGTTAGTAGCTGGCGCAGCAAACGCTGCAGAAATCTATAACAAAGACGGCAACAAACTGGACCTGTACGGTAAAGTGGATGCACGTCACCAGTTCTCTGACGACTCTGGCAGCGATGGCGATGAGTCTTATGTTCGCTTCGGCTTCAAAGGCGAAACCCAGATTAATGACCAACTGACCGGTTACGGCCAGTGGGAATACAACATTCAGGCGAACAACTCTGAAGGTTCAGACGCACAGGACGACAACAAAACCCGTCTGGGCTTTGCCGGTCTGAAATTCGGTGATGCAGGCTCAATCGACTACGGCCGTAACTACGGTCTGGTCTACGATGCAATCGGCTGGACCGATATGCTGCCAGTATTCGGTGGCGACTCAGGAAACTCAGATAACTTCCTGACTGGTCGTAGCACCGGCGTTCTGACTTACCGCAACACCAACTTCTTCGGCCTGGTTGATGGCTGGGACTTTGCTGCTCAGTATCAGGGCAAAAACGATCGCGACGGTAACAGCGATGGTGTGCGTCGTTCAAACGGTGACGGCTACGCGTTCTCAACTTCATACACCTCACCAATTGGTGTAGGCATCGTTGGTGCGTACAGCAACAGCGACCGTACTGATCTGCAGTCAGCGGGTGTTGCTGTTAATGGTAACGTAGTCGGTGAGGGCAAACGTGCTGAGAACTGGGCAACCGCGCTGAAATATGATGCGAACAACGTTTACCTGGCAGCGCTGTACGGTGAAGGCCGTAACTCTACCGCTATCGGCATCCCTGTAGCTAACACTACCAACACAGTGACTGCATTTGCCAATAAAACCCAGACTATTGAGTTAGTTGCTCAGTACCAGTTCGACTTCGGTCTGCGTCCATCCGTTGCATACGTGCAGCAGAAAGGCAAAGATATCGAAGGTATCGGCGATGCTGACCTGTACAAATATGTCGACATCGGCGCGACTTACTACTTCAACAAAAACATGTCTACCTATGTTGATTACAAAATCAACCAGCTGGATGACAACAACCCACTGGCTCTGAACACAGACGACGTGGTGGGTGTTGGCCTGGTTTACCAGTTCTGATTCCGCTTAAACATGTTTAAAAACGGGGCTAAGGCCCCGTTTTTTTATGGCTGTAATTCCCCAGAACTGCGTTTCTTCCCTGCCCGTTACTCCGCTTTAACCTGTGCTTTTCCCCTTATCGCAACCAACACCGCAAAATGCAGGAATTTGTCTCGCAAACGGTTGGCATTTGTCTGGCCGGACGCTAACCTGAGAGCTCTTTCCGCTAAAGTTCACGCTAATGGACCTGACACATGTTTGAATCGATCTCTGCTGCACCCGCCGATCCTATTCTTGGGCTGGCCGATCTGTTTCGTGCTGATGACCGCCCTGAAAAAATCAATCTGGGTATCGGCGTCTACAAAGACGAAACCGGCAAGACCCCGGTACTGACCAGTGTTAAAAAAGCTGAGCAATACCTGCTGGAAAACGAAACCACGAAAAACTATCTCAGCATTGATGGTCTGGCTGATTTCGCCCGTTGCACCCAGGCCCTGCTGTTCGGCAATCAAAGCCCGCTGATCACTGCAGGCCGCGCACGTACGGCTCAGACGCCGGGCGGCACAGGTGCGTTGCGTGTAGCAGCAGATTTCCTCGCCACGCAAACTTCCGTGAAGCGGGTCTGGATCAGCAATCCAAGCTGGCCGAATCACAACAACGTGTTCAATGCTGCCGGTCTGGAAGTCTGTGAATATCACTATTATGACGCAGCAAACCATACGCTTGATTTTGAGGGGATGCTGACGTCGCTGCAGCAGGTTCAGCCTGGCGACGTGGTGCTGTTCCACGGCTGCTGCCATAACCCGACCGGTATCGACCCGACCGCTGAGCAGTGGCAACAGCTGGCAGAACTGTCACAGGCCAATGGCTGGCTGCCGCTGTTCGACTTCGCCTACCAGGGCTTTGCCCGTGGTCTGGATGAAGATGCAGAAGGCCTGCGCATTTTTGCCGCCTCGCATCAGGAACTGATCGTCGCCAGCTCATACTCCAAGAACTTTGGTCTGTATAACGAGCGTGTGGGTGCAATCACGGTGGTGGCGGCTGAAGCCAGCGTGGCAGATACGGCGTTTAGTCAGGTGAAATATACCATCCGCGCTAACTACTCCAATCCGCCGGCGCATGGTGCCGCTATCGTCGCCACAATTCTGGGCAACGATACACTGCGTACTATCTGGGAGCAGGAGCTGTCAGATATGCGCCAGCGCATTCAGCGCATGCGTCAGCTGTTTGTGAACACCCTGGCAGAGAAAGGGGCTCAGCGTGACTTCAGCTTTATCATTAAGCAGAACGGTATGTTCTCGTTTAGTGGCTTAACCAAAGACCAGGTGATTCGCCTGCGCGACGAGTTCGGTGTTTATGCCGTCAACTCAGGCCGGGTGAATGTGGCAGGCATGACGCCAGACAATATGTCGGCGCTGTGCGAAGCGATTGTCGCCGTGCTGTAACGCAGACGACAGAACAAAAATGGGCCTGATGGCCCATTTTTTATTGCAGGAAAGGATTACTGACGCGTTCATGACCCAGCGTTGAGATCGGGCCGTGACCGGGAAGGAAGGTCACATCATCGCCCAGCGGCAGTAATTTCTTGCGGATAGCCTCGATTAACTGCTGATGATCGCCCTGCGGGAAGTCTGTGCGTCCCACGCCACCATTAAAAATGACGTCGCCTGAAATCAGTAACCGTCCCGGACGATCAAAGAACACCACATGCCCTGGTGAATGCCCTGGACAGTGCAGAACCTCCAGCGTGGTCAACCCGACCTGCACGCTCTCCCCCTCTTCCAGCCAGCGATCGGGGGTAAATGGCGCGCACTCGTCAAGTCCGAACATCCGGCTCTGAGTCGGCAGGGCTTCCAGCCAGAACGCATCACGCTTCTGCGGCCCGACAATCGGAATCTGCCAGAAGGCAGCCAGTTCAACGGCCGCACCGACGTGATCGAGGTGTCCATGCGTCAGCAGAATCTGAGCGGGTTTAAGTCTGAGCTGTTCCAGCGTTTGTTTGATCAGATCGGCATCGCCGCCCGGATCGACCAGCGCGGCTTCACGAGTGGACTCGCACCAGATCACTGAACAGTTCTGGGCAAATGCGGTAACAGGAATAGTGTGGTAATTCATAACGCTCCATGACCGGCTCACGCAGCGTTGCCGGTGTCGTTACCAGTGCCTGATCGGCCCGGTATCAATATGTACAAAGTTACTGCGGGGATAATATCCTACACCACCCGCACGCAGAGATAACGCCGCTTTGCGTACATTGGCTAATGAAATGCCTTCGATATGAAAATCCATCGCCTGGCCTTTGGTGTGATAGCTGTGCTTTGCCACACCAGGACCACTCTCGCGTAACATGTTATTGGTAGCCAGTGAACGGTAGCCGGAGACCAGCTGGATCGGTTTACGCATGCCCAGCAGCGCCTGCAGGCGGAAGATTTGGTCAAACAGATGCGGATCGATGCTTTTCACTTTATTAGCGCGATAGTCGCGGAAAAAGTGATTTAATCGTGACAACTCATCCTTGTCGTAACTCTTACCATTAAAAAACTCAGTTTTAAGGGTTTCACCGGTGTGAAGATTATTAAGCATCAATACACGCGGGCGAGACGTAGAAAGCGAGGCCCTTGCAGAAGCTGGCAATAATGCCAGTCCGGCGGCGGCACTACCGCACAGCAGTAGTTTGCGACGAAAAGAATCAATAGTAGACATGTAACGATTTACCTGAGAGTGAAGCCATAGAAATGTGCAAAAAGCGCACAGGCCGAACCATAACTTTCTCTCAGAGAAGCGTCAACCCATCTGCCCGGAGTTTGCGAGGCGATCCCCGCAGGGATCGCCATTTGAAAAGATTTCGATTAATAACCGGCACGCCGCTAACGATTTAAAATCAATCACTAGAGCAGTAATTGCTCAGCACGACTGAGTGCCTGACTGCCTGAGCGGGCGGTGTCATCATAATTGTAAATATCTGTGCGGAACTGTGGTTTGCCATCATCTGCGACCCACGCTGTCAGATAGTAGAGATTGACCGGAATGCGATGGCGAATCGGCACATAACGGGTGTCCCCCTCTTTCAACGTGCTGGAAATACGGGAGTCATTCCAGCCGGCGTCCTGCAGTAATAAACCCGCCAGTTCAGACGCTTTATTCACGCGGACACAGCCTGAGCTGAGCGCGCGGATATCACGCTGGAACAGGTTATGGTTTGGCGTGTCGTGCAGGTAGATCGCATCTGAGCTTGGCATATTAAATTTATAACGGCCCAGCGCATTCGCCTCACCCGGAGCCTGAATCAGCCGGTAAGGGAACGAAGACGCGGTGACCATGCGCCAGTCGATCATGCTGGGATCAATCACTTCCGCATCAGCACTCCAGCCCGACAGCAGGGTATAACCGTGCTTGTAGAGATAGGTCGGATCCTGCTTCACTTTAGGAATGATATCTTTACGCACCAGCGTGGTCGGCACATTCCACGGCGGGTTCAGCACCACATTATTCAGCGCGCTGCGCATCAACGGCGTTTTACGGTCGGGACGCCCGACGATGACCCGGGATGAGAGGATCTTATTGCCGTTGTTGTAATAAATCAGCGAGTAGTTGGCAATGTTCACCATGATGCCGTTGTGCATATCATCCGGCAGCAGGCGCAGTCGCTGAATATTCAGTGCCAGCAGCGAAGCACGCATCTGTGGCGAGACGTTAAGCCACTGCCGCGTTCTGGCACCGATAGCCCCATCGCCATCCAGTCCCTGCCATTGCTGGAAACGCTTCACGCCTGCCACCAGCGTCTCGTCATAGACATTGGCGGTGTTCCCTTCCAGCGTCTGACTCTGCACGTTACCCGGTGATTGCAACGGCGGAGCTGGCGGATCGCCCACTGGCGCGGCTGACGGACTGACCGCAACAGGCTGGTCGCTGTGGGTCACTGGCGAAGCAGCGACCGGCACCGCATCGTCATCCGGTGCTGGCGCCTTGACCTGCGTCGTGAGCATGCCGCTGCGCTGCAGAATCTCACGCAGCGCCGGAACATCGTCACTGACCTGTCCCGGACGCAGCGTTTCACTGCTTTTCAGCTGCGGCCAGGGCTGCTTATCGCTCAGCAGGGTTTTCAGCGCGGCGTGCATCGGCTGATATTGCGGATGCTGCGGCTGCAGCGACGCAATAAAGGTGTCGTCCGATCCCGCATTAACCGCGTTCTGCCACTGATTCACCACCGCCACTGACGGCTGAGTCAGCCTGTAAGGCACATTGCTGTAGAGCCAGGTCTCACCCTGGGTCGGTACATTCGAAACAAACTGCAGATAGCCCAGCATCGCATCGGACAGCGCGACATCCCGGGCGAAGCCGGTAATGGCCGGATTAGTCAGACGCTCAACCCAGCGCGTGAACTGTGGCTGGACGCCAGAAAGGGCCACCTCAGCCAGCTGCTGCTGAAACTTCTGAACCGCCTGAGTATCCTGCCAGAGCGGCTGCATATGACGGGACGCATAGAGCGTCGCCAGCGGCCCCAGATAGAAAGGCTGATCGGCGCTGGAAAAAGCCTGCCGGATGCGTTGCTGACTTTCGGAAACGGAGATGGCCGCCTGCGTTGTTCCAGGCAAAGCGGCGATGACAGCGGCCTGCGGGTGCGTAAATGGAACAACGGTTAGCGCCAGCGCTAACAATGATACAACGCGATGATGATTTAATTTTTTTACCAGCAACATCCCTGCCCCCTTGTTTTTCAACTTCGCAGCGTTCCCTGTATCCGCTGCGACCGCGCCGTGACTCATCATGTGAGTATACAAACAAAAACGGCATTTGCCTCATGCGACAAATGCCGTAACCAGATTAACGAATGGTTCAGTTTTTGACTACGTTTCCGCCTGCGATTTTTCAGCGGTTAAATCGGGTAGCGCATCCGCTTCGCTTCCTGCTCTGACCGGCGAAGGATCGGCAGCAAAACCACGCAGGCCGACCACATGGACATGCTCGGTGTTATTGAACACCTTACGCACCAGTTTGTAGGTCGTGCCTTTCTCCGGACTGATGTTCTCCGGCGCGGCAATGACCAGTTGCATCTCCAGTCGCTCACACAGTTCAAACAGCGTGGCGATGGAGCGGGCATCCAGACGGGCCGCTTCGTCCAGGAACAGCAGCCGGCATGGCGAAATATCTTTGCCGCGCAGACGACGGGATTCCTCTTCCCAGCTCTGCACCACCATCACCAGAATTGACATACCGGTACCGATCGCTTCACCGGTTGAAAGCGCACCGCTCTCTGCGCGCAGCCAGCCATCGGAACCCCGGTTAACTTCCACTTCCATCTCCAGATAGTTGCGGTAGTCCAGCAGCTCCTCACCGATGGTCTGCGGCGTGCGCTGACCCATGTCGATATGCGGATTAAGACGCTGATAAAGTTTCGCCAGCGCCTCCGAGAAGGTCAGGCGGTTACTGTTAAACAGATCCTGATGCTGCTCGTGCTCTTCCGACAGCGTATCCAGCAGCATGGCGTGGGTTTCACGCACGTTCACGTTGAGCCGCACGCTGCGCACCTGACCAAAGCTGACGGTCTGCAGGCCCTGGTTCAGCTGACGGATACGGTTCTGTTCGCGCTGAATAGTTTTACGGATGATGTTCGCCGCACTGCGCGAACTGATCGCCAGCATCTGCTCACGCGCCGTCAGCTCTTCGGTCAGACGGTTCAGTTCGATTTCCATCTGCTCAATCGCTTCGACCGGATCGTCGGTGCGAATAATATCCTGACGAATACGCTCGCGCAGATGCTGATAGACCGCAATAAAGAACTGAATTTTACGTTCCGGACGTTTTGGATCTTCCGACAACCGCAGCACGTCGCGCAGATGTTCGTTGTCCGCCACCGCCAGACGCAGCGCACCCAGCGCTTTATCCGACATAGAACGCAGTTCATCGCCGCTCAGATAAGCCAGTTCACGACGATGCAGACGACGCTCAACGCCATTCTCTTTCACCAGACGCAGGACGGTACACCAGCCCGCTTTGGCGCTGACCACCTGCTCGCGCACCTGATGATAGTTACGCTCCAGCTGACGCAGCCGCTTCTGCAGGTTATCCATCTCGGCTTCGCAGAAGGTGAGCTGTTTCTCCAGCTGATTGCGACGGGCGCGGTTGTGGCTCAGTGCGGTGTAGAGCTCGTCCCGGCGAACGCGCGCGCGTGCTTCTGCGCTGCTGTCAGCCTGGACGCCGATGTCCTGCATCTCCTGCTGCAGCTCTTTCAGCATGTCGCGTTTGGCGTCCCAGGCGCTTTTCAGCGAGGCCAGCACCTGCGAGTATTGCGTCAGCTGCGCCTGATGTTCACGCAGGCGATCGCGGCTGCGGCTGCGTTCACTTTCAGCCTGCTCCAGACGCTGACGCAGTTTATCGCTCAGATCGTTGTTGCCATTGAGCATGCTGGCCGAGTCGTCATAGCTGAAGTGGGCGCGACGCTGCACCACTTCTGTCAGCGCAAAGGCCTGCTGACGCGCATTACGCTGCTGCTGCTTTGCCTGCTGATAATCCGCCTGTAACTGCTCATGCTGTTCCGGATCGCTCTGCAACACGGCGAGGATCGGTTCCAGTTTCGCCAGCTTAGCGCCATGCTGATGCAGGAAGCGCGCGGCTTCCTGTGCCGCATCGACCTGCTCACGGATCTCTTCGCAGCGATCGCCCAGCGTATCGTCCAGCAGCAGGTTGACGCGTGGCAGCAGTCGGTTTAACTGCGACACGCCCTCTTTCGCCAGCTCATACTGCTGACGCTGCTGCTGATTATTGCTTTCATGCTGATTCAGCGCCCGCTCCAGTTCACCCCGACGCGCGCCCAGCTGACGGATCTGCGCTTCCGGATCGGCGTCAAAGGCCACGGCCAGATGGCTGCCGATAAAGCGGCTGAATGACTGATGCAGACGCTGGGTTTTCTGCACGTCGAACGACAGCGTGGCGTAGCGTTCGGCCAGCTTATCGCGTTCAAGGTGCAGCTGCTCCAGCTGATTTTCACGCGCTGCGCGACCAAACAGCGGGATTTTCGGGAAGCGGGAGTAGCGCCACTGACGTTCTGCCACCTTCACCACCACCGCATTCTGCAGCTCATCCACGCCGAAGACGCTGTCATCGAACGACTGCGGATCACCCTCGATCAGGTAGAGATCTTCCGGGCAATCTTCCAGTCCATCCAGTAACTCACGCACACGCGAGAGTTCCGGCACCACGATCGCATGACGTGACGGACCGTAGAGCGCCGAGAAGTACGGCGCATCATCCAGCGTCACATCATCATAAATTTCAGAGAGTAATACGCCGCCAAAACGTTCCGCCAGCTGGGTCAGGCGCGCATCTTCCGCACCGCCCGGCTGGCTGAGACGTTCAATCTGCCGCTCGATATCACGTTTTTGTGCCGCCACTTCGTCACGCTCGACGGTGGTTTCACGCTCACGCTCCAGCAGCTGCTGCATATATTCGGTGACGTCCTGGCTGCTGTTCAGCGCCTGGCCGGTCTGTTCGCTGAGCTGGGTCAGGATCTCCTGCGCCGCCAGCCAGTGTGGCGCACGGGCGGTCAGGCTGGTGATGCGTTCGCGCAGCTGTTCCAGCTCCTGACGCATCATCATACGCTGCTCACCGGCGTCCGAGACGCTGCTGTTCAGCTGTTCAATCTGGGCTTCAAGCTCCTGCTGCAGGCCAGCCAGCGCATCCGCTTCGTACTGCTGCCCCTGACGCTTGCAGAACTCGGCCAGCAGACGCTCCGCCTCATGCTGCTCGCGCAGGCGCTGTTCCAGCTCATTCAGACGCAGACGCAGCGACGAGAGCTGCTCGGCGTGATGACGCTGATTGCTGGCATCACGCAGCAGTTCGCGGCCGGTCTGCCAGGCATCCTGACGGGTAACGTCACCGGCAATACTGGTGACCAGCGCCAGCGCCTGTTCGAACTGACTGTGTGCCGCTTCCGCTACGCTCAGCTTCTGCTCCAGGCGCAGCAGGCGTTCTGTCGCCTCTTCCTCTTTCGCCTGGAAACTTTCCTGCCATTCAGCGGCATTGTCGATGCTCAGATCCGGCAACTGGCAGAGCGAGCGGGCGCGTTCCAGCGCCTGCAGGGCCTGCTGATACTGGATCGCACGGGTTTGCTGCACGTCGAGCGCCTGCTGGAAATCGGCCAGCTGACTTTTCAGCTCATCCACTTCCAGCTCGGCCGCTTCGGCACGCGCTTCATTCTCTTCCTGAATTTCACGCGCTTCGGCGACCACTTCGGTCTGCTCTTCCAGACGCAGCGTCAGATCTTCGATATCTGCATCGTAACGCTCAATCTTCTCCTGCTGACGCATTGCCGTCTGCACCAGGTTCAGATGATCGCTGGCGGCCTGATAATCGACTTCGAGATCGTTCTCTGCGCCACTGTGCTCAGCCAGTTCGCGCGCCATCTCAACATGACGATACTGCTCGGTGGCGAGTTGCTTACGGCTGCTGAACAGCTCACCGCGAAGCTGTAACGCGCTGTCGAGGTGTCCCCGACGCTCGTTGGCGTGACGCATGTAGTCAGCCGAAACGTAGCTGGTCGCCTCGGAGATCAGATGCTTAAAGAGATCGCGGTCAGACTGGGTAACGCGGATCGCCTCCAGCGTCATGCGGTTCTCGCGCAGCGCGGCTTCCATATCCTGGAATGCTTTGCGCACGCCACTGTTTTCAGGCAGCAGGTAATCACGCAGCGATCGGGTGATGGCGCTGGAGATACCGCCATACAGCGAGGCTTCAATCAGGCGATAAAACTTGCTGCGATCGCTGGCAGAGCGCAGACGACGCGGCACCACGCCCAGATCAAACATCATGGCGTGGTAATCGGTAACCGAGTTATAGGCGCGGAACTGCACGCCTTCCTGCGCCTCAACCCGCTCTTTCACCTCGTTCAGCGGCAGCACGCGTGCCTGACGGCTGTTAAGCACTTCCGTCAGCATGTCGGTCGGGTTGGTATCGGTTGGCAGGCCATGGATACTGAAAGGCTTGATATCGACCTTTTTATCGCGTCCGGCGACCTGTTGCAGACGGACACCCACCACCACACGCTGATGGCGTGAGTTCACCACATCCAGCATGGAGTAGCAGACGCCGGCCCGCAGTTTACCGTGCAGACCTTTGTCACGGGATCCCGACGTCGCGCCCGCTTCGGTGGTATTACGGAAGTGCAGCAGCGTTAAATCGGGGATCAACGCGGTGACAAATGCCGCCATCGTGGTGGACTTACCCGCACCGTTACCGCCTGACAGCGTGGTCACTAATTCATCGAGATCAAAGGTCCGGGCAAAAAAGCCGTTCCAGTTAATCAGCGTAAGCGAACGAAACTTTCCGCGCTCAATCATGCCTGTTCTTCCTCTGCGTTCTCACTCGCGTCGCCTTCCTGCCCTTCACCATCATCGGTGTCGACCGGTGCTGTCGCGTTTTCCAGTAGCATGGCTTCGCCATCACGAATCAGGCGAAGCTGCGCTTCACGGGCATCATCACCGCTGCGCACGTCGGCACCAAAGCGAAACACCGATTCCGTAATGCGGAACTTGCTGTTGTCGTTGCCGAAAAACCACACCATGCCAAGACGACGCAGGCGGCTCAGGGAGGCGCGCACTTTCTCCTGCAGTTTGGTGCGATCCAGATCCGAACCGGTCGAACGCTGGTTAACCAGCTTCAGCAGACGGTTCTCATCAGCCAGGGAGAGCAGCTCGTCATACAGCTCCTGCTGGGTAAAGATCCCCTCATTGGCCAGACGTTCCGGGCTGAGATAGAGATAACAGAGGATCTTCCCGACCATCATGTCCAGCTCAGAGAGCACGGAACGCGGAATCAGCGTGGTTGAACGCGGACGCAGATAGAAGAAGCCTTCCGGCGCACGGATTAACTCAACGTTGTAGCGGCTGTAGAACTCTTCGAGATATGACTGGTAGTCCATCAGAAAAGCGTGGTTATCCAGCTCTTCGATACCGATGTGACGTCCGGCGCGTAACTGGCTGTCCAGCGCGGGAAAAATCGGGTTGGCCAGTGCCTGTGCCAGCTTAACCGGCATCACTTGTTCAATATTTGTCGATGACATGTGCCTGCACCTTGGCTCCGTAATCATTGATGGCTTGCCATTCCACAGGCAAACCGGCTAAATCAGCTTCCGCTACGCCAAGGCGTACCGCCTGATCCACCACAATGCGCGCCAGGTCGAAATGGCGGGCGCGTGGATACTGGGCCAGGTAGTCGCGCATCACTGACGCGAGGTTGAGCGGTTTTTGTTGCGATTTGTAGACCTGCAGCGCTTCTTCAATCATCGCTGCCAGCTGTTCGCGAATTTCGTTGATCTCTTCGTATTCCATCTCCGGCGGCAGTTCGCCCATCACTTCGTCATTCCGCAGCGTCAGCGCTTCATCACGCATGTCATACAGGCGGTCGGCGTTGGCGTAGGTCAGCGCCCAGGGCGCGTCGAAGTAATTCTGTACCGATACCCGCAGGCGCTGTGCAAAGACGCGGTTTTTATCCATGTCGATGGCGGTACGAATAAATTTATGGACGTGACGGTCATAGCCGATCCACAGGTCGATCGCCTGCTGGCCCCAGCTGGTAATACGGTCGAGTTTGCTTTGCAGGTCAAACACCAGCTTATCGACGAAGCCCAGATCCGGGCTGTCCAGCGTGGCATCCTGAATGCGCAGCAGGTTTTCCTGAAGTTTGTCGCCCGCGGCTTCCAGCGTATCCTGCAGTTCACGCAGCGTCCCTGACGTTTCAGAGAGCAGCATTTCACAACTGGAGATAGCCGCGCGCCAGTCTTTGTTCAGCAGTTCGGCGATATCGTTTTTTACTGCCTGCTGCTGTTCATCCATCAGACGCTGGGTCATATCAATGCTGTCAAAGATCTCAGCCACCGAATATTTCAGCGGCGCGAAAACATTGCGATGCCAGTGGAACTCATCACCATTTTCCTGCGCGGCGTCGGCTGCCCGCTTCAGCTCATTGGCCACAATCGACAGCTGCATCGACAGGCGCAGCGTTGAAAACTCACGCTGACGGATGTAGTAGTCGGTGATGCCGATCGCCAGCGGCGTCAGGCGATAGATGGCGTTGCCTTCGGTGAGTTCGCTGGTAAAGCGATTGAGCAGGCGCTGTCGCACCATATCGTTGATGGCGTTGTTGGCGCGAACCAATACGGTTTCATGGGTTTGTTCGAAAGCTTTACTGACGTGACGGAAAGCATCAATCAGATCGCCTTCGCTCATTTCGCCATCCATCCGCTCACCGTTGAGGGTGGCGATAGCCAGCAAAAAGGCCAGACGTTCCACTGGCAGCGCAAGGGAAAAGTCATTTTTGCGCGCCCAGGATACCAGTTCAGGTACCGTCTGGGAAAATTCACTCATAATTCGTCCTTCTGCCCGGGTTTACGCGCGGTCACGTGGATGTAACGCCCTAAGCTCAAAAAGGGTTCCTGACGGCAGTAACGCCGCTCCATCTCAATAATTTCGTCGTCGCTCTTCGGCTCGCCCTTAGGCGGCTTCATGTAGTCGCTGAACACCCGGATCCCGGCACGCTGCTCAATCACAAAGCCACATTCTTCCAGCCAGCGATAAACCTGCACGGGGTCGCGCGGATAGTCCGGCGACAGCGTTCGCTTTTTGCGTTTGGTCAGGTTGGTGCGCAGATAGCCGAAGTTACCCAGCGTTAAGGTGCGCAATGTCAGGCCGTGCAGATTGTAAAACATCAGCGACATAACGCCTCCCGGCCGCAGCAGATCGAACAGCGCTTTAAGCACCTTATCCGGTTCAGCGACCCACTCAAGCACAGCGTGGAACAATACCAGATCCACCGGCTTATCCAAATGTTCGCCCACCTGCTGAGCGCTAATTTGTCTGAATTGCATGTTGTGGCTCACACCCTGCGCCGCCGCATGTTCCTCTGCCCGGCGCAACATCTCACCAGAGAGATCGCACAGCAGAACCTGATGGCCCTGTGCAGCAAGCCCGCTGGAGACCTGGCCGACACCGCCGCCAGCGTCCAGCACCGACAGCGGGTGTGGCGACAGTCCGGGCAGTATCTTCTCCAGCTCATCCCAGAGGATGGCCTGGCGTATCTTCCCTTTGGTGGTGCCGTAAATATTTTGCGAAAATTTATCCGCGAGATCGTCAAAGTTACGATCCTGCATGGCATGCGCTCCGGTATGCTGCGGTGAGACTTGTGCTATTTTGTCACAGGCACCAGAAGAATGAACCTTTCATCCCCATCTTCCCTTCCGGGTGCTCTATTTTCGGACAACAGGACTCTTTTTTGATGTTATTTACCCTGAAAAAAGTCATCGGCGGGCTGCTTTTACCCCTGCCGTTTCTGCTTTTGCTGATGGCGGCTGGTATTTTACTGGTTTGGTTTACCGGCTGGCAGAAAAGCGGCAAAACCGTGATCTCTGTTAGCTGGCTGTTACTGCTGCTGCTGAGCCTGCAACCGCTGGCCGATCGGCTGCTTTTGCCGCTGGATAGAAGCTATCCGACCTGGAACGGCTCAGAGAAGGTGGACTACATTGTGGTGCTGGGCGGAGGCTATACGTTTAATCCGGCATGGGCACCCAGCTCGAATCTGCTGAATAACAGTCTGCCGCGCGTGGCAGAAGGCGTTCGTCAGTGGCAGCGCAATCCGAAGTCGACGCTGATTTTTACTGGTGCAGCGGGCGGCACCAATCCGAAGAGCAGCGCCTGGGTGGCGGCACAGGTCGCTGAGAGTCTGGGCGTGCCGCGCGAACATATTCAGATTCTCGACCAGCCACGTGACACGGCAGATGAAGCGCAGGCGGTCAAAGCCGTGGTGGGCGAGCATCCGTTGCTGCTGGTGACCTCAGCGAATCATATGCCGCGGGCCATTCGCTTTTTCCACGCGGTCGGGTTGACGCCGATCCCCGCGCCGGCCAATCAGTTGGCGATTACCTCTCCGCTGAATGGCTGGGAACGGGCAATTCCGTCATCGATCTGGCTGAGTCACAGCGAACGTGCGGTGTATGAAACGCTGGGCACGTTACTGCAGCGGCTGAAAGGCGGAGAAGGCTCAGCCGAGCCAGGGAAGTAATTGTGCGCGTGCATGGTCAAAACGTGCACGATTAAAGACGCCGGTCTGAATCAGGCTGTCGATGCAGTCCCACAATTGATAAACCCACCGACGCCAGATAAAGCCCTCAGAAACCGGCGCCCGTTGCAGGTAATAGTGCAGCAGCGCCGTTTCGGCGGGCGACTCATCCAGATGGATCAGGTCATATTCGCGGGGTGCCCAGAGAATCGTGCCCGGCTGTGTCATGGCGATTAACTGATCGCTGCGGCTGTTCTTCAGCATGCTCTGCAGCCGCACGTTACCGTGAACCATCACACAGGGATCATCAAAGCCGCGGAACAGATGCGCCAGACGCGCACGGCAACGGAACAGAATCTGCCGATCGTCCAGCGTAAAAGCGGGCGGACGCAGGTAGCTCAGGGTCGCCCATAACACCTCAACCCGTTGTGCATACCAGGCGGGCCAGCGGTTCTGCTGCGTGCTGTCAACCGTGCCGACCAGGCCGTGGCTGTCGAGCCGGTGCCAGGCCAGCAGTCCCTCGACCACCTGTTCGCAAAACTGTTGCCAGCGCTGAGCATCCCGCGCCGGGGCTTCCGCCGTCACGCCATTCAGCCGCGCCAGTAAGAGCATTTCATGCACCGGCGGCTGCTGGCTCAGCACCAGCCCATAGACTGCGGGCACGGCGACCAGCCCGGCCTGCCCCAGCAATGCCAGCTTTCTCGCTTCCATTGCCGCCCGGCCCTGATGACGAAAATATTTCGCCACCACGGGCATGGGGAGGCCTTCCCGATCGTATAACGCATAAAGTCGGGTGGGTGGATGTTCACTGATCATTTCGAGGCGGCTGATGGTTTCACCCAGCGCCAGCGTGAGTTCCGATTTAAGCTGTTCCATGCGGCATCCTCCTCAGATGAGTATCGTAATATCCTGAAGGAAGTGTTGGAGATAAGTTTAGCGGCGGATCAATAACGTGGGACTGAAACGGGGAGACTGGCTCCCCGGTTTTCAGGGCTGCATGGCAAGACGAACGCGTTGCAGATCGTCTGGCGTATCCACACCCACACTGGGGATGGTTTGCGCCACGGCGACATGAATTTTTTCGCCGTACCATAAAACACGCAGCTGCTCGAGCAGCTCAATCTGTTCCAGAGGGCAAGGTGCCCAGGCAACATAGCGGCGAATAAAACCGGCACGATAGGCGTAGATGCCAATGTGGCGCAGCAGCGTGTCACCGATTTGCTCGCGCGAGGCGGCATAGCGTTCACGATCCCACGGAATGGTGGCTCGTGAGAAATAGAGCGCGTAGCCGTTCGAATCCATGACGACTTTCACCGCGTTCGGATTAAAGGCTTCTTCCGCATCCGTGATCGGCACCGCCAGCGTCGCCATTCCGGCCGCTGAGCCCGCCAGATTGGTCGCCACCTGACGCACAATCCCGGCCGGAATCATCGGCTCGTCACCCTGCACGTTGACGATAATTTCGTCATCCGCAAACTGATATTTTTCGATCACTTCGGCCAGCCGCTCCGTGCCGGACTGGTGATCGGCGCGCGTCATGCAGACTTCGCCACCTGCCGCTTCCACTGCCCGCGCCACGTCGGGATGATCGGTGGCAACAATGACCCGGCTGGCACCCGATTCACGGGCGCGCTCCATCACATGCACAACCATCGGTTTACCATGAATATCGAGCAGCGGCTTGCCGGGTAAGCGGGTAGACGCATAGCGCGCAGGAATGATGGCGGTGAAACTCATGGATGAATCTCTTCAACGGACAGCGTGCGGGCTTCCGTTTCCAGCAGCACCGGAATACCGTCACGTACCGGGAAGGCCAGGCCATCAGGTTTGCAGATCAGCTCCTGCTGCGCGTTGTTGAAGTAAAGTTTGCCATTGCACACCGGGCAGGCGACGATTTCGAGTAAACGATGATCCATATGTCCTCCATCAGGGACCGAATGCTTAGGGGTTCAAGCATACCATAGCGCGGCGCATGCGGGATGGGGTAAAACGCCCTCCCGCGGCCGCTGCCGCAAAATTGATTAATCCAGCGTCCACAGGGCTGGCCACTGATCTTTAAGAGTATCGGGTGCCTGCAGGATGGCAACGCTTTCTGCTCCCTGCCAGGCCGCGAAGCGTTCAATCGCACGCCGGATATCCACCACAAAACGTGCCGTGACGCGCGTCTTCTCCTCCAGCCAGATATTCTTAATCTCCAGCTGTTTTGCCTGACGCAGCATGCGGGCATCGAGCCGACCTTTTATCTGACCACGATGAAGGATGGGCAACACAAAATAGCCAAATTTGCGTTTTTCCTCGGGGGTGTAGCACTCGATACGATAGTCAAAGTTGAACAGCTCCAGCGCACGTTTGCGATCCCAGACCACCGGATCAAACGGGGACAGTACTGTGCTGTGCGTCGCCTGCAGCGGCGTCTCCAGCAACGGCAGGTAGTCACGATGCAGCCACATCTCACCCAGCCCCTCTGTATTGACGGCGACCAGATCGCCTGCGCCCTGGGCATCAGCGATAAAGTCGGTCAGGGGTGCCCGCTTCAGGCGATAGTAGTCCGGCAGCCAGGCCGCGCGGAAAATCCCTAAGCTACGGGCGCTGTTCATCAGCATCTGACGGATTGCCTCGGCTTCGCTGATGCCATGCATTTCATCCTGCCAGTCGGGCATTACGCGGCTGCGCAAATCGTAGACGCGCTGAAAATTACGGCGTTCGGCGACCATCAGCTCACCGGCGCTGAACAGATTTTCCAGATGGCGTTTGTGCGGTTTCCAGTCCCACCAGCCCGACTTCGGGTTATCGGCACGGGTAAAATCGGCGGCGCGCACCGGGCCGTTTTCCTGGATCTGCTGCAGTAATTCGGCGATGGCCTGCTGATGGTCAGCGACCCACTGCGCGTTATATTTCCAGCCCAGACGTTCCGGCGACAGCATGCGATGACGAAGCAGCCTGTAGTCGTCGCGGGGAATAAAGCAGGCTTCGTGCGCCCAGTACTCAAAGAGTTCGCCCTGGGCCAGCGCCTGTTCCAGCCATGCCTGAGGATAATTTCCCAGGCGACTGAACAGCACCAGATAAGGACTGCGTGCCACGACATGAATGGTGTCGATTTGCAGCAACGACATGCGGGAGATGCAGCTAATCAGATCCTGATAAACCGCGCGTTTTGCCGGAGCACGCAGCAGGCCCTGCGCGGCGAGATGAAGGTGACGTGCTTCCTGTAATGAAAGTGAATGCAGGCTGTTCATCCTCTTCCTTATCAGGCTTTGCCTGAATGGGTGCGGGTATCAGGGAGTGCGGCGGCAGCGTTGTTCAATATCGGCCAGTAATGGCATTACGGCTTTGCCGGTTAAATGGGCATCAACCGGCAGATACCACCAGTCAGGCTGAGCAAAATGACGGCATTTGACGGCGTCCTTTTCGGTCATTAACAGTTGCTGACCCGGCTGGAGTAATCGGGTCAGCTCATCCTCGCTGTAAGCGTGATGATCCGCAAAGGCGATCTCTGCAACCGGCGTGATGCCCTGCTGTTTCAGCGTGGTGAAAAAACGCGGAGGATGACCAATCCCGGCCATGGCAACTACTGCACCCAACTGCTCAGGCGGGCGGGTTTCCCCGGTCAGCAGATTAGTGGCCTGCCCGGGCTGAAGTTGCATGGCAATCTCGTCAGGCTGCGCTTCGCCGCCGTTAATGATGACGGCATCGACCTGCTTCAGACGATCGGCACGTTCGCGCATCGGACCCGCAGGCAACCACCAGCCATTGCCAAAGCGACGAACGCCATCCACCACGACGATCTCGCAATCGCGCTGCAGGGCATAATGTTGCAGGCCATCATCAGTGATGATCACATCCAGCGGACCCTGTTGCAGTAACGCCTCAATCGCCTGTTGCCTTTTGGGCGCGACCGCGACCGGCACCCCGGTGCGCTGGGCGATTAACACCGGCTCATCACCGGCCTGTTCCGTGCTGGTCTGTGCGGTGACCAGCAAGGGATAGTGGTCCGCTTTGCCGCCATATCCTCTGGAGACAACGCCAGCGCGCAGGCCGCGCTGCTGCAATGCCTCAACCAGCCAGATGACTACCGGCGTCTTTCCATTGCCACCGGCAGTCAGGTTACCCACCACCACGACCGGCAGAGGCGCACGCCAGCTTTTACGCCAGCCGCGCCTGTAACTGAAACGTATCAGGGCCGTGATCGCACCATACAGCAGGCTGAATGGCCATAGCAGTAGCCATAGCGGTGAGCGACCACTCCAGATACGTTCAATCATTGGCCGAATTGCATCTTGTGCAGCTGTGCATAGGCGCCACGTTCTGCCAACAACACCTGATGCGTTCCGCGTTCAACAATCTGACCATCTTCAATTACGACGATCTCATCCGCTTTTTCGATGGTAGAGAGGCGGTGCGCAATCACCAGCGAAGTACGGTTCTTCTGCAACTCATCCAGCGCCGACTGAATGGCGCGTTCTGACTCGGTATCCAGCGCAGAGGTCGCTTCATCCAGGATCAGGATCGGGCAATCGCGCAGCAACGCACGGGCAATGGCAATACGCTGACGCTGACCGCCAGATAACAGCACGCCATTCTCGCCAATCACCGTATCCAGGCCTTTATCCATTTTATTGATAAAGTCCATGGCATGCGCCATGGTGGCCGCCTGCTCGATCTCTGCACGGCTATATTGCTCACTGCGGGCATAAGCGATGTTATTGGCAATGGTGTCATTAAAGAGATGCACATTCTGCGAGACCAGTGCGACCTGATTACGCAGCGAACGCAGGCTGTACTCACGCAGATCATGTCCGTCCAGCAGAATTTCGCCCTGCTGAATGTCATAAAAGCGGGTCAGCAGGCTCGCCATTGTAGACTTACCGGAACCGGAACGGCCCACCAGCGCGACCGTTTTACCTGCCGGCAGCGACAGATTGATATTACGCAGTGCCGGAATATCACGGCCCGGGTAGGTAAAGGTCACATCACGGAATTCGATATCCCCTTTTGCGCGGATGATTTCGCGCGTGCCGTTGTCCACTTCCTGCTCGCTATCCAGAATCGAGAACAGGGTCTGACAGGCCGCCATGCCGCGCTGGAACTGGGCATTGACGTTGGTCAGAGACTTAAGCGGGCGCATCAGGGCAATCATCGAGGAGAAGACAACGGTGATCGTACCGGCTGTCAGGGTATCCATGACGCTTGGGAAGCTGGCAGCATAGAGGACAAAAGCCAGGGCCAGCGACGCGATCAGCTGAATAATCGGATCCGAAATAGAAGAGGCCGAAACCAGTTTCATTCCCTGCTGGCGCATACGGTTACTGACGCGGGAAAAACGCTCCGATTCAATTTCCTGACCGCCAAAAATCAGCACTTCTTTATGACCCTTCAGCATCTGCTCGGCGCTGGTTGTCACCTGCCCCATCGTGTTCTGCATACTTTTACTGATGGTGCGGAAACGCCTGGACACGGTGCGGATCGCAAATGAGACGATAGGTGCCAGTACAATCAGGATCAACGACAGCTGCCAGCTGTAGTAGAACATCATGATGAACAGGCCAATAATCGAGGCACCTTCACGTACTACGGTGACCAGTGCGCCCGAAGAAGAGGAGGCGACCTGCTCAGAATCGTAGGTAATGCGCGACAACAGGGTACCGGTGGACTGCTGGTCAAAAAACGAAACCGGCATACCCATCATATGGCTGAACAGCCGACGGCGGATATTCATCACGACATTGCCAGAGACCCAGGAGATGCAGTAGCTGGAGATATAACTGGTTATTCCGCGTACCACCATCAGGCCAATAACCACCAATGGCATCCATAGCATCACCGACCTGTCAGCTTTACCAAAGCCATCATCCAGTAACGGTTTCAACAGGGAGAGCATTAAGGCGTCGCCCGCAGCATTAATTATCAGGGCGACAGAGGCCACGATTAATCCCGCTTTATTAGGCGCGATCATCGGCCAGAGTCGGCGAAACGTCTGCCACGTAGAGAGATCTTTATCTTGATGCATTATTTATTCACGCTGTTGGAAATAGCCGGCCATTCTACCTGGATTCGCGTTTGACGCCAAACCACTGATGATACCAACGGGGCATTAATTGTTCCCGCAGGGTGGAAACCTGCACTCTGCCCTGCTCTATCCTGATACTGATTTGTCCGGATTGCCCCGTATCCCGCCACTGAAAACCGGCCGTTCGGTAGTTTTCCAGCACATTTTTCGCGGGCATGCGCCAGGCATTGTAACGTGCCAGAGAGGCGATAGCGGTGTGCCCTTCTGTTTTGCGCAGCATCAGGGAGGTCGATGAAGTCCGGCTTCCGTGGTGCGGCACCTGCAGAATATCGACCTTCAGACCCTGCTTCTCGAGTGCCACCAGCTGGCGTTCAGCCTTAGCCTCGATATCGCCGGTTAACATCAGACGGACCTGGCCATCATCGACGATGACCACACAGGAGTCATTATTCCCACCCGGTAAAGGTGCCGTCAGCGGCCAGACAACCCGAAAGTGGAGCCGCTGCCAGCGCCACTGCGTGCCACGTACACAGGGTAAATGCGCCTTATCGGCCAGCGCGCTTCTGATTTCAACCGCTGGCCAGCGTTGCGAGATCGCCTCCAGCCCGCCCGTATGATCCAGATGGTTATGACTGAGGATGATCTGTTTTAACCTTAGCTGCCTGCGCTCCAGCCACGGAATGATCACCCGGCTACCCGCATTATCGTTCTGCCAGCGCGGTCCTGTGTCATACATCACCGCTTCGTCGCCCTGACTGAGCACCAGGCTCAGTCCGTGCCCGATATCCAGCATATCGATGCGCCAGCCCTGCTCCTGTTCAGGCTGACGGCTCAGTATCATTGCCAGCGCTAACGCGCAGCTGCTTAAGGGCAGAGAGAAGAAGAGCTGCGCACGCCAGAAAATCAGACCGCCCCATACCATTACCGTAAACCAGGTTGTGCCACTCAGCGGCCACCAGCCCGGCGGCAGTAATGTCAGGCAATAAAACAGGCCTCGCAAAGAGAGATCGGCCGCTCCCCAGAAGAAACCCGATAGATGGGCCACCGGCAGCAGCATGGCAAGTGTGACTAAAGGCATGGTGATAAACGAGACGACCGGGATGGCGACAACATTGGCCACCAGCGCGGTAAGGCTAATCCCGTTAAATATCGCCACCTGCATCGGCACCATCAAAATCATCATGCCCGTCTGCAAATGCAGCAGCTGTAACGGAATCCAGCGCCGTTGATGACGGAACCGGGCAGGCAGTGGGAACCAGTGGTACCAGACCAGCAGCATGCCGACAGCCAGAACTGAGAGCCAGAAGCTATCAGATAAAACGGTCAGCGGATCCGTTACCAGCAGCAACGCAATACAGAACGTCCAGACCTGCCAGCTATTCAGCTGAACACCCGCAAACCGGGTTATTGCCCAGAGTGTCAGCGCCAGTAGCGAGCGGGCTGCAGGAGGCTGAGCCCCGGAGAGCCAGGTATAGACTGCAGCAAACAGCCAGCTCACGATGAGGGGAAAAAGATAGCCGATATAGCGGGCTGGCAGGATAAATTGCACCCCACGCGCCACCACCCAGCCGGTGCTGGCGGCAAGGGCGATATGCATGCCCGATATCGCCATCAGATGCGCGGTGCCGGTATCCCGTAGTAGCTGACGTGTCTGCTGGCTCATCTCATCCCTGATACCAAAAGCCAGGGCCTCCAGCGTGGCACGAAAAGGCATGTCACGGGTTCTGTCACGGTGCCATACAATAAAACGCCAGCGTCCATCGCAGCGTTCGCTGACGGCAGTCTGTTTAAGGATCCGGCCCTGAAGCGGCGTGTTATTAGCCAGTGCAAAACGCTGCGCATCGAAGTCGCCCTCATTAAGGCGGGCATGTACCGGTCGCAGTCGGAGGTGCATGGTCCAGCGTTGTCCCGGACAGTAAATCGCCGGGTCAGCATCGAACCAGATCCAGGCAAAGCGAGGCGGAAATATCATCCTGCCCTGCTCTTCCAGCAGACGAACCCGGATTTGCTTCCGCTCCTGCCGCAGTTCATTCACCTGCACGGTGAAGGTTGTGGGGCGTGCAGAAAACTGTTCAATATCCCGCACCATCAGACGGGCGTCGTTGCAGGCCCATGCCAGACACAACAGGGTAATACCGGTCAGCCGGGCGGGTGGATAAGGACAATGCAGCAGAGCCCCTCCTGCTGTAAGGAAGAGTATGATCGCTTCGCCTGAAGGCAGTCGCGCCATCAGCAGTAGCGGTAAAGTCGCAACGATCGCCAGTCGCGCCAGAACAATCCATGTCAGCATAATCGTATCCATTGATTGAGTTCGATTATTCTGGGCAATTGGGAAGAAAGTAACAGCGGACGATGGCTAAGGCTGGAGCGGTCTCGCAGGGAGTGTCTGGCATTACAGTCTGGATGACCGCAATCTGGATGTCAGGTCTCAACCTGTATAGCAGGCAAAAAAAAACGACATCCGGAGATGTCGTTTATCTGGTTCGGTATCGGCTTAGCCGTAGATATTTGCGCGATCGCGAAGCTCTTTGCCTGGCTTAAAGTGGGGAACGTATTTACCTTCCAGATCCACTTTGTCACCCGTTTTCGGGTTACGTCCAGTACGCGGAGCGCGATAATGCAAAGAAAAGCTGCCGAATCCCCGGATTTCGATGCGTTCGCCCTGTGCCAGCGTAGTGGCCATGTGCTCCAGCATCTCTTTTACTGCATCCTCAACGACTTTCGCCGGTATATGAGTATGCTGTCCCGCCAGTCTTTCGATCAGTTCTGACTTGGTCATGTAACCTCCGGTTTATCCCTGTGGGAATGTATGACAGCTTTTACCGAAACCGGGTGGTTGCCCACCCGGTGCTTCAGGTCGATTACTCGCCTTTAGCCGCTTTGAACGCTTCAGCCATAGCGCTAGAGAAATTGCCTTCTTCCTGTTTGGTGTTAACAGTATTGATAGCTTCTTTCTCATCAGCCTGGTCTTTCGCACGGACAGACAGGCTTACGACACGGTTTTTACGATCAACGCCGGTGAACTTAGCTTCAACGTCGTCGCCAACGTTCAGAACCAGAGTTGCATCTTCAATGCGGTCCAGTGAAGCTTCAGAAGCGCGCAGGTAACCCTCAACGCCGTCTGCTAATTCAACTGTAGCACCTTTAGCATCAACTGCAGTCACTTTACCGGTGACGATGGCACCTTTCTTGTTCAAAGTGATGTAGTTGTTGAACGGATCTTCTGCCAGCTGTTTAACGCCCAGAGAGATACGCTCGCGCTCTGCATCAACCTGCAGTACAACGGCAGCGATTTCGTCGCCTTTTTTGTACTCACGAACGGCTTCTTCGCCAGTCGCGTTCCAGGAGATGTCAGACAGGTGAACCAGACCGTCGATGCCGCCGTCCAGGCCGATGAAGATACCGAAGTCAGTGATTGACTTGATTTTACCTTCAACACGATCGCCTTTGTTGTGCGTCTCAGCGAACAGCTGCCATGGGTTAGATTTACACTGCTTCAGACCCAGGGAGATACGACGACGCTCTTCGTCAATGTCCAGAACCATAACTTCAACAACATCGCCTACGTTAACAACTTTAGACGGATGGATGTTTTTGTTGGTCCAGTCCATTTCAGACACGTGTACCAGACCTTCAACGCCTTCTTCGATTTCCACGAAGCAGCCGTAATCAGTCAGGTTGGTAACACGACCGGTCAGGCGGGTGCCTTCCGGATAGCGTTTAGCGATAGCAACCCATGGATCTTCGCCCAGCTGCTTCAGACCCAGAGAAACACGGGTACGCTCGCGGTCGAACTTCAGCACCTTAACGGTGATTTCGTCGCCAACGTTAACGATTTCGCTTGGATGCTTAACACGCTTCCACGCCATGTCGGTGATGTGCAGCAGGCCATCAACGCCGCCCAGATCAACGAATGCACCGTAGTCAGTAAGGTTCTTAACGATACCTTTAACTTCCATGCCTTCCTGCAGGTTTTCCAGCAGCTGATCGCGCTCTGCGCTGTTTTCGGATTCGATAACCGCACGACGTGAAACCACGACGTTGTTGCGTTTCTGATCCAGCTTGATCACTTTGAATTCAAGCTCTTTGCCTTCCAGGTGCAGCGTATCGCGCACCGGACGCACATCTACCAGTGAACCTGGCAGGAACGCACGGATACCGTTCAGCTCAACTGTGAAGCCGCCTTTAACTTTGCCGTTGATAACACCGGTAACAGTTTCAGCGTCTTCGTAAGCTTTCTCCAGCGTGATCCATGCTTCATGGCGCTTAGCTTTCTCACGGGACAGCAGGGTTTCACCGAAGCCGTCTTCCACTGCATCCAGAGCAACATCAACTTCGTCGCCTACCTGGATTTCCAGTTCGCCGGCTGCGTTCTTGAACTGCTCTGCAGGAATTGCAGATTCAGATTTCAGACCCGCATCAACCAGAACGACATCTTTGTCGATAGAAACGACGATGCCACGAACGATAGAACCCGGGCGGGTTTCGATTGTTTTTAAGGATTCTTCAAATAGTTGAGCAAAAGATTCAGTCATATTGATAATCTTCAGGATTCTTCAATTTAACGTCCATCTGACTTCATGTCGGATGGGGTTGTTTCACATGCCCGGCACCTGATCCATGGTACAGGGTGATAAATTCAGTTAAGCCGTAATACCCAGCTTCTCGCGGGCATAGTGTAGCGCTTTTTCAATGACTTGATCGATAGACATCTCAGTAGAGTCCAGAACCAAAGCATCGCCAGCGGCTACTAAAGGCGCGATTGCGCGGTTACGATCGCGGTCGTCGCGTTCTTTTATCTCGGCTAAAAGGCGGTCAAAGTTAACATTAAAGCCATTATCCTGCAACTGTAGCATACGGCGCTGGGCACGCTCTTCCGGGCTGGCATCAAGGAAAATTTTCACAGGTGCATCCGGAAAAACTACGGTGCCCATATCACGTCCATCAGCAATCAGGCCCGGCATCTCGCGGAAACCGCGCTGGCGGCGCAATAGCGCCTCGCGTACCCGGGGAAAGGCGGCAACACGAGAAGCGGTATTACTGACTTCCTGAGTGCGGATTTCACCGGTGACATCTTCACCTTCAAGAATGACCTGCATTTCACCGTTTTGTGACACAAAGCGCACATCGAGGTGTGCAGCAATCGGCACCAGTGCCTCTTCAGATTCGATGTCCACCTGATGATGTAACGCGGCTAACGCCAGCACGCGATAAATAGCACCGGAGTCCAGCAGATGCCACTGCAGCGATTCTGCCATCGCTTTGCACAGGGTTCCCTTTCCCGCTCCACTTGGCCCATCAATAGTTATGACCGGGGCAGTTACTGTCATTATTCCCTCCTGTTGCTGCGTGCTTCCTGACCTTTCGGCCACCATTAATGACTAGCATTATACGCTGCATAGCGCGGCTTGGTTACCCTTTCGCACTAACCGGATTCGTAATATGAGTTAATTCAGAGGATCTCTGGGCGGCTACAGCCAGATTAAATCAGGGGAGATCCGGTGCGGAATCGCACCGGAAAGAGAGATATCAGGCACTCTGGCTGATTTTAGCCAGCTGAACGAAATAGTCCGGGAAGGTTTTTGCCGTACAGCCAGGGTCAAGAATGGTTACTGGCGTATCGGAAAGAGCAACCAGCGAAAAACACATCGCCATGCGGTGGTCGTTGTAGGTACCAATGTCAGCATGAATCAGCGTCGCCGGCGGGGTAATACGAATAAAGTCATGACCTTCTTCGACTTCCGCACCCACTTTACGTAGCTCTGTAGCCATTGCGCTCAGACGATCGGTCTCTTTTACCCGCCAGTTATAAATATTGCGTAACTGGGTGGTGCCTTCAGCAAACAGCGCGGTGGTTGCGATGGTCATAGCGGCATCCGGGATATGATTCATATCCATATCGATGGCCTGCAGCTTGCCCGCCGTGCAGGCAATGTAATCATCGCCCCATTCAATCGTCGCACCCATCTTTTCCAGCACGTCAGCAAAACGGATGTCACCCTGCACACTCTGGCGTCCGATACCGGTGACCCGAACCGTTCCGCCTTTTATCGCAGCAGCAGCCAGGAAGTAAGAAGCAGAAGAGGCATCGCCTTCAACCAGATAATCGCCCGGAGACTGATACTGTTGCTGTCCCTTAATCAGGAAGCGTTGATAGTTCTGATTCTCAACATCGACGCCAAAGCACTGCATCAGATTGAGGGTGATATCGATGTAAGGCTTCGAAACCAAATCACCTTTGATCGTGATGCAGGTATCCTGCTGCGCCAGCGGCGCGGTCATCAGCAGTGCTGTCAGGAACTGGCTGGAGACGCTGCCATCCACACTGACTTCACCGCCGGTAAAACCACCCCGCAAACGCAGCGGCGGATAGTTTTCGTTTTCCAGGTATTCGATAGTTGCTCCACCCTGACGAAGCGCGTCAACCAGATGACCGATTGGACGCTCTTTCATGCGGGGTTCGCCGGTCAGTTCGATATCGTGCTCACCCAGACACAGTGCTGCTGCCAGCGGACGCATTGCGGTTCCGGCGTTGCCCAGAAACAGTGACAGCGGTTGGGATGTGTGCAGGGGTCCGGCATTTCCCGTGACTTCACACACGGTACGATCGCTGGAAAGCGTATAGCTTACGCCCAGCGCGGTCAGCGCATTCAGCATGTGCTTCACATCATCGCTGTCGAGCAGGTTGGTGAGACGGGTGGTGCCTTTAGCCAGTGCAGCCAGCAACAATGCGCGATTCGAAACGCTCTTTGAGCCAGGCAGATTCACGGTGCCATCGACGCGCGCAATAGGTTGGAGAGTCAGGGAGTCCTGCATGTGAAACGAAATCCTCAAAAAATACAGAGACCTCGCCATAGACGAGGTCTGGCACCAGCATCAATGCTGATATCTTAGTAATCAGCCGTGACGGCGTTCAAAATCGACCATGAAATCGGTCAGAGCCTTCACACCTTCCAGCGGCATCGCATTGTAGATAGATGCGCGCATACCGCCTACGACACGGTGTCCTTTGAGCGCATGTAATCCCGCCTTAAAGGACTCTTCCAGGAACAGCGCATCGAGTGACGAATCCGCCAGCTGGAAAGGAATATTCATGCGTGAGCGGTTTTCTGTCGCCACATCATTGCGATAGAAGCCACTGTGATCGATGACGCCATAAAGCAGATCAGATTTTGCCTGATTGATACGATCGATTTCAGCGACACCGCCCTTCTCTTTCAGCCATTTAAATACCAGCCCTGAGAGATACCACGCAAACGTCGGCGGGGTGTTAAACATCGAATCGTTATCGGCCAGCACTTTGTAATCAAGGATGGAAGGCACGGAGGCATGCGCCTGACCCAACAGATCCTCACGAACGACGACCAGCGTTAATCCAGCCGGGCCCACATTTTTCTGCGCGCCCGCATAAATGACACCATAGCGACTGACATCAATCGGACGTGACAGAATGGTGGATGAGAAATCAGCCACAACGGTTTTACTGCCAAAGTCTGGCTGTTCATCAATAGCGATGCCATCAATGGTTTCATTCGGGCAGAAGTGCAGGTAAGCGGACGCTTCACTCACCTGCCATTCGCTCATCGGCAGGATGGCTCGTTTACCGTCACGGGTGGTTTTGACATCCAGCGTGCGGGGGGAGCAATACTTTTCTGCTTCTTTAATTGCGCTATGCGCCCAGTAGCCGCCATCGACATAGTCGGCACTGGTCGCCTGCCCCAGCAGATTACCCGGCACAGCAGCGAACTGCGCACGCGCTCCGCCATGACAGAATAAAACTTTGTAATTGGACGGTATTTTTAGCAGATCACGGAAGTCCTGCTCAGCTTCCTCAGCCACCTGAATAAACTCTTTACTGCGGTGACTGATCTCCATTACAGAGGTACCCAGACCGCGCCAGTTCGTCAGTTCCTGTTCTGCACGACGAAGCACTTCAACCGGTAGCATCGCCGGGCCAGAGCTAAAATTATAAACTTGCGTCATTTCCCCTCACCACTGTCATATCGAACGGTTATGAATAACCATCCGGTTTTATCACTGCATTCTGATAGCTGCAATCATAAATCAGGGCACGGTCACATTTTCTGAATCCGGCTCGCCGGAGGTTATGTTACCAATGCAAACCCACGCGGAATTTTGTGAGGCTTCATCCAGCACCATTAATCCGCGTTTGGCCTGAGAGCCGATGTGATAAAAACTAAGCCGGTAAAAAAGTCCCGCCCTGATAGCGGTCTGTTACCAAAATCCGTATCATTGCGCGCTTTACGCACCCTATGACAACTGAGAGAGCGGCACTATGACGCAAACATTTATCCCGGGCAAAGATGCCGCACTGGAAGACTCCATCGCGCGTTTCCAGACAAAGCTGCAGGATCTTGGCTTTAATATTGAAGAAGCTTCCTGGCTGAATCCTGTTCCCCACGTCTGGTCAGTGCATATCCGTGACCGCGATTGCCCGCTCTGCTTCACCAATGGCAAGGGCGCCAGTAAAAAAGCGGCACTGGCTTCTGCACTGGGCGAGTATTTTGAGCGTCTCTCAACTAACTACTTTTTTGCTGACTTCTGGCTGGGGAAAGAGATCGCTAACGGCGACTTTGTTCACTATCCCAATGAAAAATGGTTCGCATTACCTGAGGATGATTCCTTACCTGAAGGCATTCTGGATGCGCGCCTGAACGCGTTTTACGATCCCGACAATGCTCTGACGGCGTCTGGCCTGATTGATCTGCAGTCTGGCAATGCTGAGCGCGGTATCTGCGCCCTGCCGTTTACCCGCCAGTCCGATCAGCAAACGGTCTATATCCCGATGAACATCATCGGCAACCTCTATGTCTCAAATGGCATGTCCGCAGGTAACACCGCGAATGAAGCGCGTGTTCAGGGCCTGTCAGAAGTGTTTGAGCGCTACATCAAGAACCGCATCATCGCGGAAGCAATCAGCCTGCCAGCGATTCCTGATGAGGTGATGCAGCGTTATCCGGAAGTGATCGAGGCGATTGCACGCCTTGAAGCGGAAGGCTTCCCGATTTTCGCTTATGACGCCTCGCTGGGCGGTAAATATCCGGTTATCTGTGTGGTGCTGTTTAACCCGACCAACGGAACCTGTTTTGCGTCATTTGGTGCGCATCCTGATTTCGGTGTGGCACTGGAACGTACCGTCACTGAGTTGCTGCAGGGCCGAAGCCTCAAAGATCTGGATGTGTTTACCCCACCGACGTTCGATGACGAAGAAGTGGCTGAGCATGCCAATCTTGAAACACACTTCATCGATTCAAGCGGCCTGATCTCCTGGGATCTGTTTAAAGAGACGGCGGATTATCCTTTTGTGGACTGGTCATTTGCGGGCAGCACCGAACAGGAATTTGCCACGCTGATGGCAATCTTCGCCGCTGAAGATCAGGAAGTTTATATTGCTGACTACGAGCATCTGGGTGTCTATGCCTGCCGTATCATCGTACCTGGCATGTCTGATATCTATCCGGCAGAAGATCTCTTCCTGGCGAATAACAGCATGGGCGCGGGCATGCGTGAAACCCTGCTGGCCCTGCCTGACAGCAACTGGAATCCGGAAGAGTATCTGGACCTGATTGGTCAGCTTGATGATGAAGGCTTTGACGACTTCACCCGCGTTCGCGAACTGCTGGGTCTGGCAACCGGTAAAGACAACGGCTGGTACACACTGCGTGTTGGCGAATTAAAAGCGATGCTGGCGCTGGCGGGCGGCGATCTGGATCAGGCATTGATCTGGACAGAGTGGACGATGGAGTTCAACAGCTCAATCTTTACGCCAGAGCGTGCCAATTACTATCGTTGCCTGCAGACCCTGCTGTTACTGGCAATGGAAGATGAGCGCGATCCGCTGCAGTATCATCATGCCTTCCTGCGTATGTATGGTGAGAGCGCGATGGAAGCAGCCTCAGCCGCTATCAGTGGCGAACAGCCATTTAACGGACTTCAGGCTGTTGATGATGAGCTACAGGCATTCCCGGCGCATCAATCCCTGCTGGCTGCTTACGAAAAACTGCAAACGGCTAAGCGTCTTTACTGGAAAAATGCCTAAGTTTTAACGCGTCAGACCCGTAAAAGAAGGTTAAAAATGGCACCGCATTTATCGGGTGCCATCATTCTCCACTTTCCCCTGAAACATTAGCTTCATTTAATTCCTTTCCATTACATCACATCATTTTTATTAACAGATAAGCCATTAATTAATAACATATCTCAGGCCATTTTTTTGACTCAGCAGTTTGCGTTAAAATATTTTTGTATTTTTAAAATTAATTTATTAGATTAAATTCAGATATTTAACCGAAATATTTTTTACTGGCGGAGGAATAGCTGGCTACCGGTTCGCCAAACATGATCCACATCAATTATTGTCTCATACTCCTTTGTTAGTATTTTTTCAGACAACTTCTGGAGTAAGTTAGTGTGAAAACTGACAACCCTTTTAATCTTTTATTACCAGCCGCCATGGCGAAAGTCGCCGAAGACGCCGGTATCTATAAAGCAACCAAACATCCCTTCACCACCTTCTTTCTGGCAATAAACGCTGGCGTATTTATCTCCATCGCATTCGTTTTTTATATTACAGCGACCACCGGTAGCGGCGCGATGCCCTACGGTATAGCCAAACTGATTGGCGGGATCTGTTTCTCGCTTGGCCTGATGCTGGTTGTGGTATGTGGCGCCGACCTCTTCACCTCAACGGTATTAATCGTCGTCGCTAAAGCGAGTGGTCGCATCAGCTGGGGCCAGCTGGCCCGCAACTGGATTAACGTCTACGCCGGTAACCTTGCAGGTGCCCTCTTCTTCGTTGCCCTGATGTGGTTTGCCGGACAGCATATGGTGGCGAATGGTGCCTGGGGATTAAATGTTCTCGAAACCGCCGATCACAAAATGCATCACACCTTCATCGAAGCGGTCTGTCTGGGTACCCTGGCAAATCTGCTGGTCTGCCTCGCCGTCTGGATGAGTTATTCCGGCCGGACGCTGACCGACAAGCTGGTAGTAATGATTCTGCCTGTCGGAATGTTTGTCGCCAGCGGTTTCGAACACAGCATCGCCAATATGTTTCTTATTCCTTATGCCATTGTCATCCGCGACTTCGCGGCACCTGAATTCTGGCAGGCTGCTGGCACCACGGCTGCACAGTTTCATTCGCTTACCGTCAGTAACTTTATTCTCGACAACCTGATTCCCGTGACCATCGGAAACATTATCGGCGGCGGCCTTCTGGTTGGGTTGACCTACTGGGTTATCTATCTCCGTAAAGGTGACCAGATTCATTAAACCTATTTTGACGGCACAGGATGTTGACTGTGCCCGACCGTAAAAGTCTCTTCATATAAGGCAGGTATATTATGACCGAACTTAATGCAAAACTGGCTTCAGCATGGGAAGGATTTGCTGAAGGCGAATGGCAGAATAGCGTCAATGTGCGCGACTTCATTCAGAAAAACTACACCCCTTATGAAGGTGATGAGTCGTTCCTGGCGGGCGCAACTGAAGCGACCACTAAACTGTGGGAAAGCGTGCTGGAAGGCATCAAAATTGAAAACCGCACCCACGCGCCAGTCGACTTCGACACCGATCTCGCCTCAACCATCACCTCCCACGACGCGGGCTACATCATCAAGCCGCTGGAAAAAATCGTAGGTCTGCAGACTGAAGCCCCATTAAAACGCGCGCTGATTCCTTTTGGCGGCATCAAAATGGTCGAAGGGTCATGCAAAGTGTATGGCCGTGAACTCGATCCTTCACTGAAAAAAATCTTCACCGAATACCGTAAAACCCATAATCAGGGTGTGTTCGACGTTTACACCCCGGACATCATGCGCTGCCGTAAATCAGGTATCCTGACCGGTTTGCCAGATGCCTATGGCCGCGGTCGCATCATCGGTGACTATCGTCGCGTGGCGCTTTACGGCATCGATTTCCTGATGGCGGATAAATTCTCTCAGTTCGCGTCTCTGCAGAACGATTTAGAGAATGGCGTGAATCTGGAAGCGACCATTCGTCTGCGTGAAGAGATCTCTGACCAGCATCGTGCGCTGGCGCAGATTAAAGAGATGGCTGCAAAATATGGCCACGACATTTCCGGCCCGGCCACCAATGCCGTTGAAGCCGTACAGTGGACTTACTATGGCTACCTGGCTGCCGTTAAATCACAAAACGGTGCTGCAATGTCCTTTGGCCGCGTCTCAACCTTCCTGGATGTTTACATCGAGCGTGACCTTAAAGCCGGTAAACTGACTGAAGAACAGGCACAGGAACTGATTGACCATCTGGTCATGAAACTGCGTATGGTTCGCTTCCTTCGTACCCCTGAATATGATGAGCTGTTCTCAGGTGACCCAATCTGGGCAACGGAATCACTGGCAGGTATGGGCGTTGATGGCCGTACTCTGGTTTCAAAAAGTACTTTCCGCTTCCTGAATACCCTCTACACCATGGGTCCTTCACCTGAGCCGAACATGACCATTCTGTGGTCAGAAAAACTGCCGATTAATTTCAAAAAATATGCCGCTAAAGTCTCTATCGATACCTCATCTCTGCAGTATGAGAACGATGACCTGATGCGTCCTGATTTCGACAATGATGACTACGCCATCGCCTGCTGTGTCAGCCCGATGATTGTCGGTAAACAAATGCAGTTCTTTGGCGCACGTGCCAACCTGGCGAAAACCCTGCTCTACGCAATTAACGGCGGCGTGGATGAAAAACTGAAAATGCAGGTAGGACCGAAAGGCGACAAAATCAGTGACGCCGTGCTGGACTTCGACACCGTCATGGAGCGTATGGATCACTTCATGGACTGGCTGGCAAAACAGTATGTGACTTCGCTGAACATCATTCACTACATGCATGATAAATACAGCTACGAAGCGGCGCTGATGGCCTTACATGACCGTGATGTCTATCGCACCATGGCGTGTGGTATCGCCGGTCTCTCCGTTGCTGCGGATTCACTGTCTGCGATTAAATATGCCAAAGTGAAACCGATTCGTGATGAAGATGGCCTGGCGATCGACTTCGATATCGAAGGTGAATATCCACAGTTCGGTAACAACGACTCCCGCGTTGATGACCTGGCCTGCGATCTGGTTGAACGCTTCATGAAGAAAATTCAGCAGCTGACCACTTATCGTAATGCCGTGCCGACTCAGTCTGTTCTGACCATCACCTCAAACGTGGTATATGGTAAGAAAACCGGTAATACACCGGATGGACGTCGCGCAGGTGCACCGTTTGGACCAGGTGCTAACCCGATGCATGGTCGTGACCAGAAAGGTGCGGTAGCTTCACTGACTTCCGTAGCCAAACTGCCGTTTGCCTATGCGAAAGATGGTATCTCCTATACCTTCTCAATCGTGCCAAACGCGCTGGGTAAAGATGATAACGTGCGTAAAACCAACCTTGCCGGTCTGATGGATGGTTACTTCCATCATGAAGCCAGCATTGAAGGCGGTCAGCACCTTAACGTTAACGTCATGAACCGTGAAATGCTGCTGGACGCGATGGAGCATCCAGAGAAGTATCCGCAGCTGACCATCCGCGTTTCCGGTTATGCTGTGCGCTTTAACTCCCTGACTAAAGAGCAGCAGCAGGATGTGATTACCCGTACCTTCACACAGTCCCTGTAATCACGGTTAAACCCGATAAAAAAGGCTCCTCGCGGAGCCTTTTCCTTAAAAGTCTGTTCTGGTGGTCATCTCTGTCAGGGTTCCCACCAGAATCGATTTCCTGCCCTGAGCGCAACAGAGATTGCGCCGTCTGTCCCGGCAGACTCACTGGAGAAAACATCGCAATGTCAGTTAACGGTCGTATCCACTCATTTGAATCCTGCGGCACCGTCGATGGTCCCGGCATCCGTTTCATCACCTTCTTCCAGGGCTGCCTGATGCGCTGCCTTTACTGTCACAACCGCGACACCTGGGATACTCACGGCGGCAAAGAGATCAGCGTCGACGCACTGATGGCGGATGTGCTCTCCTATCGCCATTTTATGAATGCCTCTGGTGGCGGCGTCACCGCGTCAGGCGGTGAAGCGATTCTCCAGGCTGAATTTGTGCGCGACTGGTTCCGCGCCTGCAGGGCAGAAGGCATTCATACCTGTCTCGACACCAACGGCTTCGTACGCCGCTATGATCCGGTGATCGATGAACTGCTCGACGTGACTGACTTAGTGATGCTCGACCTGAAACAGATGAATGACGATGTGCATCAGATTCTGGTGGGGGTCTCTAATCACCGTACGCTGGACTTTGCCCGTTATCTGCAGAAAAAAGGCAAGAGAACCTGGATCCGTTTCGTCGTCGTACCCGGTTATTCCGACGACGATGATACTGCTCATCGCCTGGGTGAATTCACGCGTGACATGGAGAACGTTGAGAAGATTGAATTGCTGCCCTATCACGAACTGGGTAAGCATAAATGGATTGCGATGGGTGAAGAGTACAAGCTGGATGGCGTAAAACCGCCCAGCAAAGAGACGATGGAGCGCGTGAAAAACATTCTCGCCAGCTATGGCCATGAAGTGATGTACTAGAGAACCGGCCATAAAAAAGGGAGCTTAACGCTCCCTTTTTGCTGCTCAGCGATCAGGCATGTGCCACTGGTGTAGCCTGATGATTCGCTTTGCGCAGCAGCATCACCAGATAAACCAGCGCCACAGCCGCGATCATCACGAACAACAGTTGGTCAGAGTAATTCTGCATCAGAACAGAGGTCATTGCCGGTCCAGCCAGACTGCCTACGGTATAACTCATCAGCAGCGCCTGATTCATCGCAACCAGTTCATGGTGTGAAACCGTTTCACACGCCCAGGACATCGCCACCGGATAGAGTGTGAAGCCCGCCAGTCCCAGAACAAACAGCGCCGGAGCCATCGCGGCATTGGTTAACATGGCCATGGCACCCAGGATAACCACAAAGACCTGAACCCGCAGCACCAGCATGCGACCAAAACGATCGGCCAGACGGCCAACGGGCCACTGCCCAACAATGCCTGCGCTGACCAGCAACGCCATCCAGTAGCCGACGCTGGCATCACTCATTCCCTGATGTGACAGGTACAGTGGCATCAGGCCATAAAGCGAGCCCAGAAGGATGCCAGAGATGATGCAGCCATTGATACCCAGGCGTGAGCTGCGGCGACGCAGCATCGGCCAGATGCGGGCCGGCGCGGCTTCGGTCGCTTCACCGTTGCTGGAGACGCGGGTAAAGACCAGCGGCAGCACGGCGCAGAAGACCAGCGACGTCACCCACGGAATCACGCTGAGTAATTCCGTAGAGAGTTTGCTGACCAGTAACTGGCCGGTCACGGTGCCAATGTAATAGACAACCATGTAGGCCGCCAGCAGCTGTCCCCGATTACGTACCGTTCCGCTGCACAGTAGTGCGCTCTCAACCACCACCCACATCAGCGCACAGCCAACACCGGCGATGAAGCGCATTGAACTCCATGCCCAGAAGCCTGACATCATCGCCAGGCACAGGGTTGCGACGGCAAACATCACGGTCGCCAGGTAGTAGCTACGGTTGAAGCCATACTGCCGGATTAACCAGCCAGCCAGCAGCGTGCCTGCCAGATTACCGGTGTAATAAGAGGAGCTTACGATTCCTACCTGCCAGGTTGTCAGTAAGTCATGCGTCAGCCACAGTGGAACAAGCGTATTCAGCACGGCAATTGCGACAGTCATTAACATCAGGCCGCAAAGCAGCAATATCACGGGGCGTGACCAGGTAGACATAGGGGATAGAAACCAGAGCAAAATGAAGGAAATTGCGCGCAGTTTGCCACTGGCTTTTTTAAAGTCAATGGGCGCAATTTGACGGCAGCACATTTTGCTGTCCGACAATTTAATTTACTAATCTTCAGTGGGTTACAGCCGTGTCAGGCGGCAGACGACGAAATGCTATCTCTATGAAAAATTAGGTTTTTAAGTATTCCAGTCCATCTGATATCGATAACGTTTATTTGTGATTAAAACTGAACGTATGGACTCTCTTTTTTCATATGAGAGGCATAAAAAAACCCGGCCATGGCCGGGTTCACAGATTCAGAATCGCTTAGCCGATAATTTCTACGCCATTCATGTATGGACGTAAAACTTCAGGCACGGTAATGCGACCATCTTCCTGCTGATAGTTTTCCAGCACCGCCACCAGAGTACGGCCTACAGCCAGACCCGAGCCATTCAGGGTATGAACCAGACGCGGTTTCTTATCCTGTTTGTTGCGGCAACGCGCCTGCATACGACGCGCCTGGAAATCACCCATGTTGGAACAGGATGAGATCTCGCGGTACGTATTCTGCGCCGGTAACCAGACTTCCAGATCGTAGGTTTTGGTCGCTCCAAAGCCCATATCGCCGGTACAGAGTAAAACCTTACGATATGGCAGGTTCAGCAGCTGCAGGACTTTTTCAGCGTGACCGGTCAGCTCTTCCAGCGCATCCATTGACTGTTCCGGAGTAACAATCTGCACCATCTCAACTTTGTCGAACTGATGCATACGGATCAGACCGCGCGTGTCACGACCGTAAGAACCCGCTTCAGAACGGAAGCACGGCGTATGCGCAGTCAGTTTGACCGGCAGCGTATCCTCTTCAAGGATCTCGTCACGCACCAGGTTGGTCAGCGGCACTTCCGCGGTAGGAATCAGTGCATAGTTGCTGCTGTCTGACTCCTCTTCCAGCGGACGGGTGTGGAACAGGTCTTCGCCAAACTTAGGCAGCTGTCCGGTACCGTAAAGCGTTTCGTGGTTAACCAGATAAGGCACATAGGTTTCAAGGTAGCCATGCTGCTCAGTGTGCAGGTCAATCATAAACTGACTCAGTGCACGGTGCAGGCGGGCAATCTGCCCCTGCATGACCACAAAGCGCGAACCGGTCAGTTTCACGGCAGCCGCAAAATCCAGGCCTTTCGCCGCTTCACCCAGCTCAACGTGATCTTTAACCTGGAAACTGAACTCGCGCGGCGTACCCCAGCGGCTCACTTCCTGGTTTTCGCTGTCATCTTTACCCAGCGGCACTTCGTCTGCCGGAATGTTTGGCAGTGCCAGCGCGAAGTCACGGATTTGATTCTGCAGTTCATCCAGTTCTGCTTTTGCGGCATCCAGGCGTTCGCCCAGCGCGTTCACTTCCTGACGCAGCGGCTCGATGTCTTCCCCACGTGCTTTGGCCTGACCGATGGATTTGGATCGGGAGTTACGCTCTGCCTGCAGATTTTCTGTTTCTACCTGCAGTACTTTGCGACGCTCTTCAAGCGAACGCAGCGTTTCCACATCCAGTTTATATCCCCGGCGTGCCAGTTTTTCTGCGACTGCGTCTGGCTCGTTACGCAGCAGATTGGGATCGAGCATGCTTATCCTGTGTATAAAAAGTTGGTTGAAAGAAGGGACGCATTCCTGCGGAATGCGTTGAAAACATTGCCCACATTACCGTAACGTCTGTTTCAGCGGTAGCGTTTTGTCGGGCTATTTTGATCCTGCTCAGCGAGCCAGCTTAGCTTTTCACCAATCTTACCCTCAAGCCCGCGCTGGGTTGGGATGTAATAGCGCGCGCTGGCCAGTTCCTGCGGAAAATAGACTTCCCCGGCGGCGTAGGCGTTGGTTTCGTCATGGGCATAACGGTACTCTTTGCCCAGCCCCATCTCTTTCATCAGTTTAGTTGGCGCGTTGCGCAGATGTTCCGGCACATCGTAATCGGGATTATCGCGCGCATCACGCATCGCCGCTTTAAAGGCGTTATAAACCGCGTTACTTTTTGGCGCGCAGGCGAGATAAACAATCGCCTGAGCGATGGCGCGCTCCCCTTCTGCCGGACCCACGCGCGTGAAGCAATCCCAGGCCGCAATCGCCACCTGCATACCGCGCGGGTCGGCATTGCCGACATCTTCAGAGGCAATGGCCAGCAACCGGCGTGCCACATAAAGCGGGTCGCCGCCTGCGGTGATGATGCGCGCATACCAGTAGAGCGCCGCATCAGGGGCGGAGCCGCGGACTGATTTGTGCAGAGCCGAAATCAGATCGTAAAAACGGTCACCCTTGTTATCAAAACGCGCGGACCGCTCACCCGAGACTTCGTTAAGCAACTGCGGCGTCAGTTCACGCTGACCCGAGGCGGTGATTTCGGCCATATCCGCCATCATCTCCAGCGTATTCAGTGCCCGGCGTGCATCACCATTAACCAGTTCAGCAATCATCCTGCGGGTGTTATCCGGCAGCACGATGTCACTGTCGCCATAGCCCCGCGCGTTATCCTGCATCGCCTGATCCAGCACCTGCTCAATATCCTCGGTGGTCAGTGATTTCAGCAGGTAAACGCGGGCGCGTGACAGCAATGCGGAGTTGAGTTCAAAAGAGGGGTTTTCGGTGGTCGCACCAATAAAGGTGATGGTGCCATCTTCAATATGCGGCAGAAAAGCATCCTGCTGGCTTTTGTTGAATCGATGGACCTCGTCCACAAACAGGATGGTACGCCGCCCGGCATGCTTATTCTGTCGGGCGCGCTCAATTGCTTCACGGATCTCTTTGACGCCGGAGGTCACTGCCGAAATACGCTCCACGTCGGCATTGCCATAGTGTGCGATGATCTCTGCCAGCGTGGTTTTGCCGGTCCCGGGCGGTCCCCACAGGATCATTGAATGCAGGTGCCCTGCTTCAATCGCGCGCGGCAGAGGTTTGCCCGCGCCCAGCAGATGCTGCTGACCAATGTACTGTTTCAATGTTTCTGGCCGCATACGCGCGGCCAGTGGTTTGAAATTTTCGGTGGAAAAATCCAGGGACAGGTTACTCACCGTGACCTCACTGACGTTGGTCGTCCACCGTCACGCCTTTAGGCGGTGTGAACGTAAATTTGTCCGGGCTGATGGCGCCGTTCTGCTGGCTTTTCAGCTGGTAATCGCTGCGCTGACCATCCTGCTCAATCGCGCTGAAGCGGTTAATGGTGCCGCTGGACGTCACCTGGATGGTGAACTGTTTCAGGTTGCCGTCGCTGTTTTTGGGTGTCAGTTCAAAATTGTCACCCTGCTGTTTGATGTTGTACTGCTTCCAGTCGTTTGATTGGTTGCGGGCAATCAGCATAAACGGCGTGTTGCTGGTCGCATTCTGCAGCCGGCTTACGGTTGCCTGCTCAACAAACGGATTGTAGAACCACAGCGACTTACCATCGGAGATGATGATGCTTTCGTCCGGTGCCGTCATGTGCCAGTTAAACAGGCTGGGACGTTTTACCCACAGTTCGCCTTCGCCATCCTGCACATTCGCACCGCTGCTGTCGGTCACTTTTTGGGTGAAGCTGGCGTGGAAGCTGCTGACCTTGTTCAGGCGCTGTTGCAGATCACTGGAAGCATCAGCCAATACGCTGGCTGAAGAAAAGGTGGCCAACAGGCCCAGAGCGATTACGCGTAATTTCATCTGCTTCAATTCCTTATTTAAACGTTCCCATCGATAACTGCATTAAGCCTGGTCGCCGTTCCGCCATCAGAACAGAGGAAAAAACCGAAAGCTGATTCAGATATGGGGTTTAACCGCATAAAAACAATGAGCCAGTCGGAACTGGCTCATTGAGTAGTGTTTCAAAACATTTAACCGCTACATATCGTGAGGCGGCGGCGACAGCACTTCACGGTTACCATTGTGGCCGGGTGCAGAAACGATGCCCTGCGCCTCCATCTGCTCAATGATACGTGCCGCCCGGTTATAACCGATGCGGAACTGACGCTGAACGCCGGAAATCGACGCACGACGTTTATCGACCACGAAGCCAACGGCCTGATCAAACAGCGGATCGAGCTCTTCATCGCTGTCGATGCCACCGGCGCTTTCGCTCTCTTCACCTGCCGTAATGCTGTCGATATATTGCGGACGGCCACGTGCTTTCCAGTCCTGAACCACAGCATGCACTTCCTGATCACGAACAAACGCACCGTGAACACGAATCGGCAGCGACGAGTTTGGCGGCATGTAGAGCATGTCACCCATACCCAGCAGTGACTCCGCGCCGCCCTGATCGAGAATGGTACGTGAGTCAATTTTGCTCGAAACGGTAAAGGCGATACGTGTCGGGATGTTCGCTTTGATCAGGCCGGTGATGACATCCACAGAAGGACGCTGAGTTGCCAGCACCAGATGGATGCCTGCGGCACGGGCTTTCTGTGCCAGGCGCGCAATCAGCTCTTCAACCTTTTTACCCACTGCCATGATCAGGTCAGCAAATTCATCGACCATCACAACGATGTAAGGCAGTTTTTCCAGAACCGGCGGCGTCATATCCATGCTGTCGCCCGGTTTCCAGAACGGATCAGGAATCGGACGACCCATCGCTTCGGCCTGTTCCACTTTTTCGTTGTAACCTGCAAGGTTACGCACGCCCAGCGCCGACATCAGCTTGTAGCGACGCTCCATTTCACCGACGCTCCAGCGCAGCGCATTCGCCGCATCTTTCATGTCGGTGACGACTTCGGTCAGCAGGTGCGGAATGCCTTCATAGACCGACAGCTCCAGCATTTTCGGATCGATCATGATAAAGCGAACTTCTTCCGGCGTCGCTTTGTAGAGCATGCTGATAATCATGGCGTTTACGCCCACAGATTTACCGGAACCGGTGGTACCGGCAACCAGTAAGTGCGGCATTTTCGCCAGATCGGCCACGACCGGCTGACCGGCAATGTCTTTACCCAGCACCACGGCCAGCGGAGACGGGTTGTCGCGGAATTTAGGGCAATCCAGCACTTCACGCAGATAGACGGTCTGACGATGTTTGTTCGGCAGTTCCAGACCCACGTAAGGCTTGCCAGGAATGACTTCCACCACACGCACTGCGACCGTCGAGAGTGAACGCGCTAAATCGCGCGACAGGTTCGAAATACGCGCTGCTTTCACGCCTGGTGCCAGGTCCAGTTCGAAACGGGTGATAACCGGGCCAGGCGAGATGCCAACCACTTCAGCTTTGACGCGATAATCACCTAAGCGTGATTCGACCAGGCGGGCAGTCTGCTCAAGCGAGAACATATCAACCGGTTCTTCCTCGACAGGTGGAGCGGTCAGCAGATCCAGCGAAGGCAGTGGCGTGGAGGGTTTCTCCAGCGGCTGCTCATGACGCATCAGGAACGGATGAATCAGGCTGTCATGCAGTGAAGGTTTCGCCTCTTCAACCGGCTGAACCGGCGCCGCAGCTGGCGCGCCATAAGCAGGCGAAGAATAAGCCGGAGCCTGTGGTGCCGCTGGTGTGCTATAAGCGGGCGCTGCAGGCGCAGCATACACCGGCTCTGCAGGTTCTGAAGGCACACTATAGACAGGCTCTGTCGGGGCAAAGCTGGCAGGCGCAGGAACCTGAGCGGCTGCCTGAGGTCTTGAAACCTCACTCACCTGCTGCCACGGTTCGTGTGAAACCGCCGGGGCGTCCGGTTCTGGCGTCGCAGCAATGGTAAATAACGGTTCAGAAGGACCGTCATCCACCAGATCTTTCATCGGTGAAAAATCAAACGCTGAGGCAGTATCGATATTGAATACCGGCTCTTTTTTTACTTCTGGCTCATAGCGCTGCTGTTGCTGCTCGGCGAACTGACGCGCCAGTGCATCCTGCTGCTGCGCATCCTGCTCATCTTCCTCATCCTGCTGCCAGCTGGTGCCATAACGCTGCTGCTGTTCAGACTCGAAAGCCTGACGCAGTTCAGCCTGCTGCAGCGCCTCTTCAGCATCCGGTGCTGTAGAAACTGCTCCGGTCGGGGCTGTTTCGCTCTCTCCCGTTTTCGCTTTCTCTTCAGCCATGCGCTGAGAAGGCAACTTAATGCCATAAGAGGCGAGTTCACGACGGGTAGGCAGTTTTACCGGATTCGGACGCGGCAGCGCCGGTCCGATACCCTGCTTAACCTGTGGATTGAGATTGGTTTCAGGAGCTAAGTCGAAAACAGGTGCAGTACGCGTCGTTGCCGTTGCGGCTGTTGCAGCAGCAGCGGCGGTCGCAGCGGCTGGAGCCGCAGGGATCGCTGATGCGTCACGCCAGTTACCCATTTTAGGTTCGTCATCGTCGTAAGCACTGAACGAGGGCGCAGCCGGGGCTTCGTCCGGCATTTCAAAGTGATAAAGCGGTGGTGCGGCCGCAGGCGCTGGAGCACTCTGCGCCGGAGTCGGAGCAGTTGTTGCACCATAGGATGGAGGCGCGCTCGGTGCAGCTGCTGGTTGTGCTGGCGATGCTGGCGCAACTGGAGCAGATGCCGTATACGCCGCAGCAGCCGGTGCTGCAACAGCGGCAGGCGCAGGCGTTTCAGAAGCAGCGGGTGCAAGAGTCACCTCTGCAGCTTCCGCCGTCGCCGCTACCGCAGCACTGGTTGCTGCCGCCGCTTTAGCCAGCAACGGATCCGGCTGTGACGCTGCAGCGGCTGCACGTGGCGCAGAAAGCAGCACATCATCATCCTGATCCGCAGCATGGAGTTGAGGGACATCCACGTATTCATGCGCGTCCTGCTCGTCATCCTCTTCCTGCCAGGGTTCATCGTGACGCGAACGGTTGCTGGCAAACGTCAGCACGCCCATCACCACGCCACCGATTCTTTCTGCAATGGTGAGCCATGACCAGCCGGTATAAAGGGTAATGCCCGCCGCCCATACGCAGAGCAGCATCAGCGTACCACCAGCCGGACTGAACCAGGGGGCAATCGCGTTACTCACCAGGCTGCCAATCACGCCGCCCGAGGCAAAATACCAGATATCATCGGCGTTCAGCGCCGCCATACCACAGGTCGTCACCACCAGCGCAAGGACGCCAATTAAGCGCAGCCCGACGGCAAAGTAGTCAAAATAGTCCTGGCTATCGCGCTGACGGAAAGCAATCCAGCACAGACCCAGGATGACAGGAGGAATGGCGTACGCCATCACACCAAAAATGAAGAGTAAGGTGTCAGCCAGCCAGGCACCGACGCTGCCGCCGATATTATGGATAGGTTCATGCCAGGCCGTTTGCGACCAGCTCGGGTCGGAAGGGTTAAAACTGACCAGTGAAACCATCAGGTAGATGGCAAACAGCGCCACCAGAATAAGCAACGCTTCCAGCAGACGACGTCCACTGCTCAGCGATTGTAACGAAACGTCTTTATCTTCTGTATATTCCTGGCTCAAGAGGACTCTCCAGGTGCCTGTAAAGTAAGAAGCAACAGCGTCGGGCAAGCCCGACGCTGATCCTGTATGAATTCACAGGAGTGTACCGAAATCTCACAGGTTTTGCACCTGCCCCGCATCAGCGAGTTTTGATCACCAGTCGATTGCTCTGTTTGACCTCTTCCATCACCACATAAGTTCGCGTGTCGTTTACGCCCGGCAGGCGCAACAGGGTTTCACCCAGTAGCTTACGGTAGGCAGACATATCAGGTACGCGCGTTTTCAGCAGGTAGTCGAAATCGCCGGAAACGAGGTGACACTCTTGAGTTTCCTCAAGTTTTTGCACAGCGGCGTTAAATTGCTCAAACACATCCGGCGCACCACGATTCAGAGTAATCTCAACGAATACCAGCAGAGACGCATCCAGATAGTGCGGGTTTAACTGCGCGGTGTAGCCAAGAATAAATCCCTGACGTTCGAGACGACGCACGCGCTCAAGACATGGCGTAGGTGATAAGCCCACGCGTTTGGAAAGCTCTACGTTTGAAATGCGACCATCTTTCTGAAGTTCATTCAGAATGTTCCTGTCAATTCTGTCGAGGTCTTTCCCGGGGCGTTTCTTATTGTCTACCATTATTATTGTCTCTCTTAATTCCTTCCCTTTACCTGCCACGCCCTGAAAACGCTCATTGTTCGGGGCATTTTTGAAGTGAGCTAACAGAGCCTGTGTTCTGATTCCTATCGATATGACGCATGTTGTCTGTCCACATCATGCGTCATTATCCATATCAGGCTGCTTTTATTCGGCGTTAAGTGCAAAACAGGCGAGGAAAACCTGTTTTGTTCCGATAAATGTTATTCGCTTCTGATAATGTTTTCGCAAAAGCGCAGGCGATTGTCAAAGTAAAATCACCAAATTCAGGACAAGATGCCAGACAGACCGCTGGGTATCTGTTTTTAAATGAGTATTTTTCCACTTTTGCACCCGTTCAGCCCGAGTTTTGCCCCCTTTTGGCGCATTGGCCAGGCAAAAACGCCGCTCATCGTCTACGCCGTTTGCAGCTATCGTTAACAAAATTGGCTAAGCCTTGTCATTGTCGCCGGATATTCCCTACAATCGCAGGTTATGTCAGCCGAATGAAACTGAGGAACGCATGAGTACGGCCAAACACAGTAAGTTACTCATTCTGGGCTCCGGCCCAGCGGGTTATACCGCAGCCGTTTATGCTGCACGCGCCAACCTGAACCCGGTGCTGATCACCGGTCTGGAAAAAGGCGGACAGCTGACCACCACGACTGAAGTGGAAAACTGGCCGGGCGACCCGCACGATCTGACAGGTCCATCGCTGATGGAGCGCATGCACGAGCATGCCGAAAAATTTAATACTGAGATCATTTTCGATCACATCCACACCGTGGATCTGCAGAACCGTCCGTTCACCCTCACTGGTGACAGCGGCGTCTACACGGCAGATGCGTTGATCATTGCCACCGGTGCGTCAGCGCGTTACCTGGGTCTGCCCTCTGAAGAGGCGTTCAAAGGCAAAGGCGTTTCCGCCTGCGCAACCTGTGACGGCTTCTTCTATCGCAACCAGAAAGTCGCGGTGATTGGCGGCGGCAACACGGCCGTCGAAGAAGCACTCTACCTGGCTAACATTGCAGCTGAAGTGCACCTGATTCACCGTCGTGACAGCTTCCGTGCAGAGAAGATTCTGATTGACCGCCTGATGGAAAAAGTGCGCAACGGCAATATCGTGCTGCACACCCATCGCACGCTGGAAGAAGTGGTAGGCGATCAGATGGGCGTGACCGGTCTGACGCTGCGTTCTACCCAGAACGATGAGACAGAAGCGCTGGAAGTCGCAGGTCTGTTTGTCGCTATCGGACACAGCCCGAACACGGCCATCTTTGACGGTCAGCTGGCGCTGGAGAACGGTTACATCAAAGTTCAGTCAGGTCTGCATGGCAATGCGACTCAGACCAGCATCCCTGGCGTCTTTGCGGCAGGCGATGTGATGGACCATATCTATCGTCAGGCGATCACTTCTGCGGGCACCGGCTGCATGGCCGCGTTAGACGCTGAGCGTTTTCTTGACGGGCTGGTTAAAAACGATCAGTAAGTTGTTAACCCTCTGATCTCAAATGTTCTAGGCGACGGTTTTTCCGTCGCCTTTTTTATTGCTCTCATGCTAGATTCTTGCGCCTGAAGAGATGGAAATGTCTTTCCATTTTCCCCCGTCATCGACATCTATCATGGTCACGCATGGAAAAATCGCGGCAGCAGCATCTTACCCGCTGGCTTCGTCAGCAACGTCGTTTCGCCGGTCGCTGGTTGCGGCTTAACACGCTGCTGGGCATGGCGAGTGCCCTGCTGATCATTGCCCAGTCGGGTTTACTGGCCTCGCTGCTGCAGGCGCTGATCATTGACCAGCAGCCGCGTGAAACCCTGACGGTCAGCATCCTCCTGTTACTGCTCTGCTTTGTGCTCCGTGCCCTGATTAACTATGCCCGTGAACTGACCGGCTATCGTGCCGGGCAGGCTATCCGTCAGGCTTTACGTCAGCAGGTCTTAGATCGGTTATCTGCGCTGGGTCCGGCGTGGATTCAGGGAAAGCCAGCCGGAAGCTGGGCAACCCTGCTGCTGGAGCAGATCGAAGAGATGCAGGAATACTACGCCCGCTATCTGCCGCAGATGACCCTGGCGGTGCTGATCCCCTGCTGCATTCTGCTGACTATTTTCCCGCTGAACTGGACGGCAGGTCTGATCCTGCTTGCCACCGCGCCGTTGATACCGCTGTTTATGGCGCTGGTCGGAATGGGTGCGGCCGAGGCCAACCGCCGTAACTTCCTGGTGCTGGCCCGCCTGAGCGGTAACTTTCTTGACCGTCTGCGCGGCAGAGAGACGCTGCGGCTGTTTCATCGTGGTGAAGCAGAGCAGCAGGCCGTCGCCGCTACCACCACCGATTTTCGCCAGCGCACAATGGAAGTGCTGCGCTTAGCCTTTCTTTCCTCCGCCGTACTGGAGTTTTTTGCCTCGTTAGCCATTGCCGTGGTCGCCGTCTATTTTGGTTTCTCCTATCTGGGGGAATTGCATTTCGGTGCTTACGGCCAGAGCGTGACGCTGTTTGCCGGGTTCCTGGTGCTGATCCTCGCCCCGGAGTTTTTCCAGCCGCTGCGCGATCTCGGCGCGTTCTATCACGCCAAAGCTCAGGCGGTGGGCGGAGCCGATGCGCTTGAAGCCTTTATGCAGGCGACGCCCGACGCTGCAACGCAGGAAGGCCAGCTGTCTTTCACTGCCGATTGCGCCATCGCACTTGTCGCCGATGAGCTGTGCGTCTGCGCCCCCGATGGCCAGGTGCTGTGCGGCCCGCTCACCTTTACCATCGCCGCGGGTGAGCAGATTGCGCTGGTCGGTCAAAGCGGGGCCGGTAAAACGGCCCTGATGAATGCCCTGCTCGGTTTTCTGCCTTATCAGGGCTCGCTGATGGCGAATGGCGTTGAACTGCGTGATATACGGCGAAGTGACTGGCATCAGCAGCTGAGCTGGTCAGGACAGAACCCGCAGTTACCGGCCGCCACTTTGCGCGACAACATCCTGATGAATGCCCCCTGGGACGGCGAACGCTTTGCGGCGCTGCTGGAATCGTGTGGCATTAACGAATTTCTGCCGCGTCTGCCCCTGGGTATTGAGACCCAGCCTGGCGATGGCGGTAATCAGCTGTCGATAGGTCAGGCGCAGCGAATCGCGGTCGCACGCGCACTTTATAAATCCTCACATTTTTTGCTGCTCGATGAACCGGCAGCCAGTCTGGATGCACTCAGCGAACATCATGTGATGCTGGCGCTTAACGAGGCAGCAGCCCGGCAGACCACACTGATGATTACCCATCAGATTGATACGCTCAGTCGCTGGCAGACGCTCTGGGTGATGGACGCGGGTAAGCTGGTGCAACAGGGTAACTGGCAGCAGCTGTCGCAACAGCCGGGTGCTTTTAGTGAGATGCTGAAGCACCGTCAACAGGAGATCCGCTGATGTCCGCGTTACGTCCTTTTCTTCGTCTCTGGCTACGTCACCCGTTTCGTCTGGCGTTGGGCATCGTGCTGGCGATCGTTACGCTGCTGGCCAGCATCGGCCTGCTGACGCTCTCTGGCTGGTTCCTGGCCGCCTCGTCGGTGGCCGGTGTCGCCGGTCTCTATACCTTCAACTATATGCTGCCTGCGGCAGGCGTTCGTGGCGCAGCCATTATTCGCACCGCCGCACGCTACGCTGAACGGCTGGTCAGCCACGATGCGACGTTCAGGGTGCTTCAGCATCTGCGCGTCCACACCTTCAGCCGCCTGATGGCCCTTTCGCCGGGCCAGCTTTCGCGGTTCCGGCAGGCGGATCTGCTTAATCGCTTTGTGGCTGATGTTGATACGCTGGATCACCTCTATCTGCGCGTTATCTCGCCGCTGCTGGGCGCGTTTGTGGTTATTGTCGTGGTCACTGTCGGGATGAGTTTCATTGATGTACCGCTGGCACTGACGCTGGGCGGCATCATGCTGTGTACACTGGCCCTGATGCCCGCGCTGTTTTATCGTCTGGGATCACCCGCCGGCGTCGCCATTGCACGGGGCCGTGCCCGCTGGCGCTTGCAGCTGATGCAGTGGCTGGCGGCTCAGGCCGAACTGACTTTGTATGGTGCATCGCAGAGCTGGCGTCATCAACTTGATCAGGATGAGGAGCGCTGGCAGCAGGCGCAGAGTCAGCAACAGCGTTTGCAGGCCGCCGCCCAAAGTCTGCTCCTGCTGACCAGCGGCGTTACGGTCACACTTCTGCTCTGGCTCAGTGCTGCCACTCTCAGCGAACAGCATCTACCCGGCTCGCTCATAGCGCTGGTGGTGTTTTGCGCCCTGGCCGCCTTCGAGGCGCTGGCACCGGTAGCCGGGGCCTTCCTGCCCATGTCGCAGGTGATAAACGCCGCTCAGCGGGTCAATGACATTATCGATCAGTCACCCGCGATCACCTTCCCGCCACATTCAGATGCCCGGCCTGGCCCTCTGGCGGTCGATATCGACCAGCTCGATTTCAGCTATCCCGATCGGCCGGATAAGGTGCTGAACCGCTGCACGCTTAAGGTGGCAGCCGGTGAACACATTGCCTTGCTGGGACCGACCGGATGCGGAAAGTCAACGCTGCTGGCGCTGTTAACCCGTGGCCGGGAGAGTCAGCACGGCGTGATTAATCTTAATGACCTGCCGATTACAGCCTGGTCTGAGCCAGCATTACGCCAGCGCATCAGCGTTGTGACTCAGCGCGTTCACCTCTTCAGCCAGAGCCTGCGCGATAACTTACTGCTGGCCTGCCCCGGTGCCAGCGATGAGCAGTTGACCCGCGCACTGAACGACGTTGGCCTGCAGCGTTTGCTTGAAAACCAGGAAGGATTAAACGCCTGGATGGGAGAAGGCGGTCGCCCGCTGTCAGGCGGCGAACTGCGTCGGCTGGCGCTGGCACGTGCATTACTGCATGACGGCGATCTCTGGCTGCTGGATGAACCCACCGAAGGGCTCGATGCCACCACCGAGCAGCACATTCTTGCCCTGCTGCAGCGGCTGACCGCCGGAAAGACGATGATCATGGTCACCCATCGTCTCAGCGGTCTGGAGCAGATGGATCGCATCTGCGTGATGGATAATGGTGCCATTGTTGAACAGGGTAGCCATGCGGAATTAATCTCAAAAGCGGGTCGCTACTGGCGTTTCCGGCAGCGTATTGCGTTATAGTCTTAGCGAAATGCTGCTGGGTAACATAACGCAATGAGACTGGTACAACTGTCACGGGAATCTCTGCAATTTCCCCCACCTGAAATGGCGCTGCGCGAGCCAAACGGCCTGCTGGCGATGGGCGGGGATCTCTCCCCTGCCCGATTGCTTAACGCCTATCAGCGCGGCATCTTTCCGTGGTTTTCGCCTGGCGATCCGATTCTCTGGTGGTCACCCGATCCCCGTGCCGTTCTGTTACCCGAGCAGTTTCATCTCAGCCGCAGCATGAAGCGTTTCCATAGCCGCTCGCCCTATCGGGTGACGATGAACGAATCGTTTGATGAGGTGATCGAGGGCTGCGCCACCGGTCGCGAGGAAGGTACATGGATCACCTTTGAAATGAAGCGCGCCTGGTTGCGATTGTATGAAATGGGCCACGCCCACTCCATTGAGGTGTGGGATGAGCATCAGCTGGTGGGTGGGATGTACGGGCTGGCGATGGGACAAATCTTCTGCGGCGAATCGATGTTCAGCCGTCAGCAGAATGCGTCTAAAACCGCACTTTGGGTGTTCTGCCAGCATTTCATCCGTCATCAGGGGCGTCTGGTGGATTGTCAGGTACTTAACCCGCATACCGCCTCTTTAGGTGCGCAGGAAATCCCGCGCGCGGACTATCTGCAATATGTACAAAGCCTTGCGAGCCAGCCGGTCAGCGATGGCTGCTGGCAGACACAAACGCTTTTTTAGCCGCACAGAGATGTTTTGCACACACAAAGGCGCATAAGTGGTATAATAGTCGAGTTTGGTATGTCGTCCGCGCTTCGCAATAACGAGCCGGAATTGCCAGGCTGGGAATCTCAACGCACTCTCGGAACTGTTTTCAATCGTGCGCGTGTAACCGGTTGATACAGATTCTTAGCCCGCTAATCCCCCGCAGACGTCACCATAAACACCCTAATTTTACCGGATGCGCGCAACTGACGTGCACCCCGGCAAAGCGTTGGCAAAATCGCCGACGGTTCTTTACATAAATCGTTGAATTGGGCATTATCTTGCCGGTTCAACTGAAAGGTAGTACACCCAGAGGATTCGATGGCCAAAGAAGACAATATTGAAATGCAAGGTACCGTACTGGATACGTTACCTAACACCATGTTCCGCGTAGAACTTGAGAACGGACACGTGGTTACTGCTCACATCTCCGGTAAAATGCGCAAAAACTACATCCGCATCCTGACGGGTGATAAAGTGACCGTTGAGCTGACCCCGTACGACCTGAGCAAAGGCCGCATTGTCTTCCGTAGTCGCTAATTTGCAGTAATCTCATCGCTCTGCATTTTTGAAGCGAAAAAAAAGGCCGGATTTTAATCCGGCCTTTTTCACATCTGCAGCAATTGATTAATGCACAGTGCCTTCGGTTTTGCGTTTTTCAGCACTCAGGAAGTGATAGGTCAGTTCACCCTTCTCACGATCCAGCGCCACTGACACCGAGCCGCCATCCACCAGCGAACCAAACAGCAGTTCATTAGCTAATGGTTTCTTCAGGCTGTCCTGCACGGTGCGCGCCATCGGACGTGCGCCCATCGCTTTGTCATAGCCTTTCTCAGCCAGCCAGTCGCGCGCTTCATCACTGACTTCCAGCGACACGCCTTTCGCATCCAGCTGCGCCTGCAACTCGACAATAAACTTGTCGACCACCTGATGGATCACCTCTGGTGACAGGTGACTGAACCAGATGATGTTGTCGAGACGGTTACGAAACTCTGGCGTAAAGATCTTTTTGATCTCTTCCATTGCATCGGTGCTGTTGTCCTGATGAATCAGGCCAATCGACTTACGTTCAGTCTCACGCACACCGGCGTTGGTGGTCATCACCAGCACCACGTTGCGGAAGTCCGCTTTACGACCGTTGTTGTCGGTCAGCATGCCGTTGTCCATGACCTGCAGCAGCAGGTTGAAGACATCCGGGTGCGCTTTCTCAATCTCATCCAGCAACACCACCGCATGAGGATGCTTGATCACCGCATCCGTCAGCAGGCCGCCCTGATCAAAACCAACGTAACCCGGAGGCGCACCAATCAGACGACTGACGGTGTGACGCTCCATGTACTCGGACATATCGAAACGCAGCAGCTCAATGCCCAGCGCTTTCGCCAGCTGTACGGTAACTTCTGTTTTACCGACACCCGTTGGTCCGGCAAACAGGAAGGAACCGACCGGCTTGCGATCCTGACCCAGACCGGCGCGGCTCATTTTGATGGCTTCAGTCAGCACCTCAATGGCTTTGTCCTGTCCAAACACCAGCATCTTCAGACGATCGCCCAGATTTCTCAGCGTATCGCGGTCGGTTGCTGACACGCTCTGCTCAGGAATACGGGCAATGCGGGCTACGACGGTTTCAATGTCAGAGACATTGATGGTTTTCTTGCGCTTGCTGGCCGGCATCAGGCGCGCACGCGCACCCGCTTCATCAATTACGTCGATAGCCTTGTCAGGCAGATGACGATCGTTGATATATTTCACCGCCAGTTCCACGGCTGCACGCACCGCTTTCGCGGTATAACGCACGTCATGATGCGCTTCGTACTTGGTTTTCAGGCCATTCAGGATCTGCACGGTCTCTTCAACAGAAGGTTCCGTAATATCGATCTTCTGGAAGCGACGCGCCAGAGCACGGTCTTTTTCGAAGATGTTGCTGAATTCCTGATAGGTCGTAGAACCCATCACGCGGATTCTGCCGCCAGAGAGCAGCGGTTTGATCAGGTTAGCCGCATCAACCTGGCCACCGGACGCGGCACCCGCACCGATAATGGTATGGATCTCATCGATAAACAGAATGCTGTGTTCGTCTGACTCCAGCTGTTTCAGCAGCGCCTTGAAGCGTTTTTCAAAGTCACCACGGTATTTGGTGCCCGCCAGCAGCGAACCGATATCCAGCGAGTAAATCGTGCAATCTTTCATGACTTCCGGAACATCGCCCTGCTCGATACGCCAGGCAAGACCTTCAGCAATAGCGGTTTTACCCACACCCGATTCACCCACCAGCAGCGGGTTGTTTTTACGACGACGGCACAGCACCTGAATGGTTCGTTCCAGCTCTTTATCGCGACCAATCAGTGGATCGATACCACCGACGCGAGCAAGCTGATTTAGATTGGTGGTGAAGTTTTCCATACGCTCCTCCCCGCCTGCTTGCTCTTCGTTAACCGGATTTTCAGCGCCTGGCGCCTGGCCCGGCTCGTCTTTGCGCGTACCGTGAGAGATGAAATTCACCACATCAAGGCGGCTGACTTCATGTTTGCGTAACAGATAAGCCGCCTGCGACTCCTGCTCGCTGAAGATGGCGACCAGCACATTCGCTCCGGTGACTTCGCTGCGACCGGATGACTGGACATGGAAAACCGCACGCTGCAGGACGCGCTGGAAGCTGAGCGTCGGTTGTGTATCGCGCTCCTCTTCGCTGGCGGGCAGCACCGGCGTGGTTTGTTCGATGAAGGCTTCGAGTTCCTGCCGCAGAGCCACAAGATCCACCGTACAGGCTTCCAGTGCCTCTCTGGCCGACGGGTTACTGAGCAACGCCAGTAACAGATGCTCGACGGTCATAAACTCATGACGGTGCTCACGCGCTCTGGCGAAAGCCATATTTAAACTGAGTTCCAGTTCTTGATTGAGCATTAGGCACCTCCCCCAATTATCGCCCTTACCTGTTTCCTATATGGAGACGGGTTCAGGCTTTTTCCAGCGTACACAGCAACGGATGATGGTTTTCCCGCGCATAATTGTTCACCTGGGCCGCTTTTGTTTCGGCGACTTCTGCAGTAAATACACCACAGATCGCCTTGCCGTGATAGTGAACTTTCAACATCAGCTGCGTTGCACGTTCAACATCATAAGAAAAGAACTTTTGTACGACGTCAATAACAAATTCCATAGGTGTATAATCGTCATTATTCAGAATGACTTTATACATAGAAGGCGGCTTTAACCCTTCGCGTACTTTGTCTTCGGCCAGATGTTCAAAGTTAAGCCAGTCGTTTGTGTTTGCCATAGTGTTCCGTTGAGATTTTGCTTTTAGCCTTATCGGGCTACATGTTGAGAGTTTAACATGCCTGTCAAGCTGCTGGCCGCTGCTGAAAATTTATTCAGAAATTCCCTTGCGCGACCTGCATCACAAAATTCGCAATAGCGTTAACTGCCTCAAATTTTGATGATTTTTTCCCCACCTGGCCCGGTGGTTTGCTTGACGCCAGCGGCGCTTTCTCTACATTCTACCTGCACAGGCTGATTGAGTTTTAATCAAATCCGACTCACAGCTTAAAAGACCTCACCTACTTATAAAATGTCTTGCGAGGGAAGTAAAAGCATGGAGACGGGCACAGTTAAATGGTTCAATAATTCCAAAGGCTTTGGCTTTATCTGTCCGGTTGGCGGTGGCGAAGATATTTTTGCGCACTACTCCACTATTCAGATGGAAGGCTACCGGACGCTTAAGGCAGGCCAGCAGGTTCAGTTCGATGTCCATGAAGGTCCGAAAGGCAATCACGCCAGCCTCATCGTGCCGGTTGAGGTACAGGCCGTAGCCTGACACTGAACCCACCTCTGAACAGTGACCCAAAAATGCCAGCCAGTGCCGCTGGCATTTTCATGTCTGACAGGCCTCAGTCCGCCTGGCCCTGCGCAAGCCCAATCACCCGGGCAAACATCTGTCGCATCAACGGCGGGATGGCTTCCGGCCCGCGTTCCGCCGCCGATGTCGCCACAGCGATCGCCAGTTCTGGCTTGGAGCTCTGGTGAATCGCTTTGGTAATAATACGCCTGGAACTCATCGGGACGTTTAACGGCAGGTGCGCCATCTGATGATAAACATCCTGAAAACCGTGCTGATAGAGAAAATTCTCCATATCCAGCGCCGGTAACTGCGTCAGAAAACGCGGCTCAGGATCGCCCGGCTGTAACTGCGTGCGTGCCGTGCTGGCATATTTATTCCCCGCCTGATCGCCGTCAGTCAGCACATGCCAGGCGATACCCATGCGTCGGGCAAACTTCAGCAGTGGCTTCAAACCCGACTGAGCAAACTCAATCACTTTGACGCCTTCCGCCGCGAAGTTGTAACCGCACTGCTGCGCCAGCTCATTCATGATCCAGACTTCGGTTTCTCCCTCCACCAGCAGCCAGCAACGGGCGAACAGCGCCGCAGGCCGGTTGACGCGAATATGGAAGCCGATGCGACGACTCTCTTCGGCGCTCAGTCCCTCCGGACCGATGCGCCAGGCCGTCACGCGTGAGGGCCCACGCACCAGACGACAGACGTTTTCCACCGGCACCTGTGACAGCAGCTCGGAAGAGTTGGTGGTGGCGATTTTTTGCAGCGGCAGCAGCTTCAGCAGGTTCCATGCGACGGACAGCATAATCGGATGCAGGCGGGTTTCCGGATCTTCAATCAGCAGCAGCGGCCGGGCACCGGCGGCCAGCGGGACGTCGCCGCGTGCTTCGATCAACAGAGTAAACATCTGCAGCAGAATCAGCTGACGACTGCGGGAGTCGGTTCCCGCTATCAGCTGATTGAGGTGATCCAGCGCCCGCCATCCCTGCTCCCCATCGCGCGTCTGCGGGTCCCGTGACCGGGTCTCGCCCCCCGCGCCGGGCGGCTGCACCAGAAAGTAGTGCTGCATCAGTTGCTGCATGGTCTTCAGACCCTGTCGCAGTACCTCATCGCTGAGCTGCTGCGGATGATGCTCCAGATCGCGCGCCAGCGTCTCCATCCCCGCCAGCAGTTCCGGATGTGGCGGTGATACCGGCACACTGTTGCGCGTCCGCTTGCTGAAACGCGCATCGCGTAATCGCAACACCGGATAACGCTTCAGCAACAGGTCGATTGCCGCCGCGCAGTTCTGTTCAGGCAACAGCTGAGCATTTGCGTCAACAAAACGGCGACGGGTTTCTATGCCGCTGTCACGCCAGGTGGCACTGACGCTGTAATAAAGCCGACGCTGGCCCTCTGCATCACGCTGCCAGAAGGTCGAGAGCACCGCATCCGGGTCGCTGCCGTCATCACGAAAGTGGAACACCACCGAAAGTCGGCGCATCGGTTCGGTCACATCGCCCGGCGTGAAATGGAAATCAGCCTGGGTAAAAACATAAGCCGGCTCATGGGGCGAAAGCAGCAGGCTCAGGGCATCCAGCAGGCTGGATTTGCCCCATGCATTCTCACCAATCAGCAGATTGGTCTGGGTTAAAGGGAGTGAGAGCTTATTGATGCCGCGGAAACCGCGAATGTCGATATGTTCCAGAATCATAGGCGTCCATCCTCAGTTTATAAACAGCATGGTTGCCGCCTGCCAGCCGGTCAAGCCACTTTCTCAGGGTTTACTCGGTTACGCTTTTTGGTTAGCGTGTGGCCTCTTTATCCCATGGATGGCAATGATATGTACTCCGGACTCCTGATAATTCTGCTGCCGCTGATCGCTGGCTGGCTGTTACCGTTCCGCAAAACCGCCACCCTGCGTCGCGTGAATCAGCTGCTGGGCTGGATGGTTTACGTCATTCTGTTCTTTATGGGCATCAGCCTGGCCTTTCTCGACAACCTGAGCAGCAATCTGCTGGCGGTCTTCCACACCGCGCTGGTGGCGGCGTTCTGCATTCTGCTGTGCAACCTGCTGGCGCTGCGCGGACTGGAAAAATATGCACCCTGGCAGCATGCGCATCGGCAGGAGAAACTGCCGTCACGGCTGCATATGGCGCTGGACTCGCTGAAGCTGTGTGGCGTTGTCGTCATCGGTTTTGTGCTTGGCCTGACCCAGTGGCCCCTGCTGCATCACGCCTCCACCGCCAGTGAATATGCGCTGATCTTCCTGCTGTTTCTGGTGGGCATTCAGCTGCGTGGCAGCGGCATGACGCTGCGGCAGATTATCCTGAACCGTCGCGGCATGCTGGTCGCCAGCGTGGTGCTGTTCAGCGCGCTGATCGGCGGCATGATAGCGGCATTGTTACTGGGCGTGCCGCTGAAAACCGGTCTGGCATTAGCCAGCGGCTTTGGCTGGTACTCGCTCTCCGGCATTCTGATGACCGAAGCTTTTGGCCCGGTCATCGGCAGCGCCGCCTTCTTCAACGACCTGGTGCGTGAGCTGGTCGCCATCATGCTGATCCCGGCGCTGATTGGCCGCCATCGATCCAGCGCGCTGGGACTGTGCGGTGCCACCTCAATGGACTTCACCCTGCCGGTGCTGCAGCGGGCGGGCGGCAATGAGATTGTCCCGGCCGCTATTGTGCACGGTTTTGTGATGAGCCTGCTTGCCCCGATTCTGATCGCCCTCTTCTCTGCCTGAATCCTGTCTGAGATGCGCTGAGCTTTGCCCAGCGCATTTTTTCACGCCTGCTTTTCTGCCGTGTCGTCTACGCTTCTTTTTTCGGTTCTGGTCACGTCACTCTTCAGGGCGGGCCGACAAAGGAGAAGAGCATGAAACAATCCGTGGCGGCGCTGGTCGCCAAAACGCTGGAAAGCGCGGGCGTAAAACGCATCTGGGGTGTCACCGGGGATTCCCTTAACGGCCTGAGCGATAGCCTTAATCGTATGGGCACCATCGAATGGATGCCGACACGCCACGAAGAAGTCGCCGCCTTTGCGGCGGGCGCAGAAGCCCATATCAGCGGTGAACTGGCGGTCTGCGCCGGTTCCTGTGGACCCGGCAATTTACATCTCATCAACGGCTTGTTCGACTGCCATCGCAACCGCGTCCCGGTTCTGGCGATTGCGGCGCATATCCCCTCCAGCGAAATCGGCAGTGGCTATTTCCAGGAAACCCATCCGCAGGAGCTGTTCCGCGAATGCAGCCACTATTGCGAGCTGGTCTCGAATCCTGAGCAGTTACCGCAGGTGCTGGGCATCGCGATGCGCAAAGCGATTCTGAATCGTGGCGTCTCAGTGGTGGTACTGCCTGGTGATATTGCGCTGAAACCAGCACCGGAAAGCGCCAGCGCAGAGTGGTATCCACCGCAGTTGCCGCAGGTCCTGCCTCAGCCCGCCGAACTGGCCCGGCTGGCACAGACGCTGAACGAGGCCACAGATATCACGCTGCTGTGCGGCAGTGGCTGCGCCGGTGCGCATCAGGAAGTGGTGGCGCTGGCAGAAGCGCTGAAAGCGCCGATTGTCCATGCGCTGCGCGGCAAAGAACATATCGAATATGACAACCCTTATGATGTCGGCATGACCGGGCTGATCGGTTTCTCATCCGGTTTCCACGCCATGATGAATGCCGGGACGCTGGTGTTACTTGGCACCCAGTTCCCCTATCGCGCCTTCTATCCGGAGAACGCAAAGATCATTCAGATCGACATCAATCCGGGCAGTCTGGGATCACACTGTCACGTCGATCAGGCCTATGTCGGTGATGTGAAAAGCACACTGCAGGCGCTGCTGCCGCAACTGACGCCTAAAAGCGATCGCAAACATCTCGACAGTGCGGTTAAGCATTATGGTGAGGCGCGCAAAAGTCTCGACGAGCTGGCGCAGCCCAATGACAAGCAGCCGATCCACCCGCAATATCTGGCACAGCAGATTAGCCACTACGCCAGCGACGACGCTATTTTTACCTGCGATGTCGGAACTCCGACCGTCTGGGCGGCGCGCTACCTGAAGATGAACGGCCGACGTCGCCTGCTGGGTTCGTTTAACCACGGCTCGATGGCGAATGCGATGCCGCAGGCGCTGGGCGCGCAGTCGATCGATCGCAATCGTCAGGTTGTCGCGCTGTGCGGCGATGGCGGCTTCAGCATGCTGATGGGTGATTTTATCTCGCTGGCGCAGCTGAAAATGCCGGTCAAACTGGTGATCTTCAACAACAGCGTACTGGGCTTTGTGGCGATGGAGATGAAGGCTGGCGGCTATCTCACCGACGGCACCGAACTGGAGAATCCTGACTTTGCCGCTATCGCCCAGGCCTGCGGCATCCGGGGTATCCGGGTGGAAAAGGCGTCGGAACTGAATGGCGCGCTGGAGCAGGCGTTTGCCCATGATGGCCCGGTGCTGGTGGATGTCATTACCGCCAAAGAGGAACTGGCGATGCCGCCGCAGATAAAAATGGAGCAGGCCAAAGGCTTCAGCCTCTACATGCTGCGCGCCATCATGAATGGTCGTGGGGATGAGGTGGTAGAACTGGCGAAAACCAACTGGCTGCGGTAAAACAGAGGTTCCATCCAGGCGGGCGTGATGCCCGCCTTTTTTTTCTCTTCCGCCACGTTCAGGAGCATAAGGTGATTGATTTACGCAGTGATACCGTGACCCGGCCCAGCGCCGCCATGTTAAGCGCGATGATGTCTGCCGAAACCGGTGATGACGTCTACCGTGACGATCCCACCGCTAACGCCCTGGAGGCGGAAGCCGCACGACTGAGCGGCAAAGCCGCAGCGCTGTTTTTCCCTACCGGCACCCAGGCAAACCTGGTGGCGTTGCTCAGCCACTGTGAACGCGGCGATGAATATATCGTCGGTCAGCAGGCGCACAACTACAAATATGAGGCGGGCGGCGCAGCGGTGCTGGGCAGTATTCAGCCGCAGCCGGTACTGGCCGCCGACGATGGAACCCTGCCGCTTGACGTGGTGGCTGCCGCTATTAAGCCGGACGATATTCACTTTGCCCGCACGCGCCTGCTGAGTCTGGAGAATACCCATCACGGTAAAGTGCTGCCGCTGGCGTATCTGGAACAGGCCTGGACCTTCACCCGCGAGCATAAGCTGGCGCTGCATATTGATGGCGCGCGTATTTTCAATGCAGTAGTCGCACAGAAGACCACGCTGGCGGCAATTGCCCGCTACTGCGACACTCTCACCATCTGTCTCTCTAAAGGTCTGGGCACGCCCGTCGGTTCGCTGCTGTGTGGCGATACGGCGCTGATTGAGCGCGCCCGTCGCTGGCGTAAAATGACCGGCGGCGGCATGCGCCAGACTGGTATTCTGGCGGCGGCGGGTCTCTACGCGTTAGAACACAACGTGGCGCGACTGCAGGAAGATCATGACAATGCCGCCTGGCTGGGACAGCAGCTGCATGAACTGGGCGTCAGCGTTATCGATCAGCAGACAAACATGCTGTTCGTGTCCGTGCCGGAAGCCCAGGTCAAACCATTACGTGAGTGGATGAAGGCGCGTGGCGTGTTAATCAGCGTGGGAACGCGCACCCGACTGGTCACCCATCTGGATGCTGATCGTGCGGCGCTGGAGCAGGTTGTCACCCACTGGAAAGCGTTTCTGCAGCAGTAACCCGCTACTCCGCCGCGCCATACTTATCCAGTAGCGCGGCCGCTATCGCGGCGGTTTCGGCATCGGGCTGACCGCGATAATCCTCAGGCCGGAAATGCATCTGAAACGCGGCAATCACCTTCTGCTGCTCACGCGCACTCATCCCGGCTGTCACCGCATAACCGTATCGCTGCAGGCTTTCCATGAGCGGCTGCACGGGCACCCGCGCGTGCGGATCCTGACCTGCCAGATAAAACTGCACCCGTCCGGCATCGGGCCAGGCACCGAGTCCGCGCTGCGCCAGCGATTGCCACGGGAACAGTGGACCGGGATCCTGTTTGCGCTGCGGCGCGATATCACTGTGGCCGACGATGTTTTCCGGTGGAATGCCGTAACGGCGGGCAATATCGCGCACCAGCGACTCCAGCGTGGTGATCTGCGCGGCGGTAAAGGGCTGCCATTCGAGACCGGTCAGCGTCCGGCGATAACCCCGGTTCACCAGTTCAATACCAATCGAAGTGTCATTGATGCGACTGGCGCCGCGCCAGAAACTGGGTCCGGCATGCCAGGCGAGTTGCTGCTCCGGCACCAGCTGCCAGATGACGCCTTTACCGGCGCGCTGAGGCGGCTGGCGCGGGATCAGATAGTGGGCGCTGACTTCCCGATCGGTGAGTGTCGCCAGCGACGAAGGAAAATCTTCGGCGGTGTAGTGGATCACAATCACCTTCACCCGCGGTCGCGCGCCCTGCGCCGGATGCCGCAGATCGGCCCAGTAGCCGTCACGGGATTCCATCCCGGAGTGACACCCCGCCAGCAGCAGCGCCAGCAGCATCAACAACCCGCGTTTCAACGGATGATCACCGCCGTGCCGCTGACGCTGACCATCAGCATGCTGCCATCTTTGCCGACCGTTTCGTAATCAATATCGATACCGACTACCGCGTTGGCGCCCAGCGCTTTTGCCTGCGCTTCCAGCTCTTCAAACGCAATCTCGCGCGCCTTGCGCAGCTCTTTCTCATACGCGCCGGAACGGCCGCCGACCACATCACGGATGCCCGCGAAAAAATCACGGAAGATGTTGGCACCCAGAATCGCTTCACCGGTCACCACACCGCAATATTCGCTGATGCTGTGACCTTCCAGCGTGGGGGTTGTTGAAAATTTCATCGCATTCTCCTTGTTGAAAACCAGGCTAAGGCTCTTTCGACTAAAAAGCACGGCTATACTCTATGCTAAAAAGGGCACCTTGCCAGAGAACCATAAGGAAATCGAGATGAGAAACAACGCGTTTGCGCTAATGATCCCGGCGGCCCTGCTGCTCAGCGCCTGTACCACCGTTGAGCCAGTCATTAAGGATAATGGCCCGCGTACCGCCCCCTGCATTGAAGGCGGTCCTGACCAGGTAGCCCAGAAGTTTTACGACCTGCGTGTCGAACAACCCACGCAGGGCCTGCCTGACAGCAACACCCTGGCAAAATATCGCCCTTACCTGAGTGATGCGCTCTATCACTCCCTGCAGGCGGCCAGCGGCAGCAATGCCGGCGCACAGTGGCGTAACGGCGATCTCTTCTCCAGCCTGTCACAGGGCCCGACAGCCGCCAGCGTCGCCGATGCCTCCTCCATTCCGAACCGCGATGCGCGCAACATCCCGCTGCGGGTCGATCTGAGCCGCGACGGCAAACAGTGGCAGGATGAAGTGCTGATGATCCACCAGGGCACCTGCTGGGTGGTCGACGACGTGCGCTATATGGCTAACCCTGCCCATGCCGAAGGTGGAAGCCTGAGCCAGATGCTTGAAAAATCAAAAAAATAACCTCAGCTTTAATGGTTATGAGAAGCGCAGCCGCCACAGGCGCTGCGCTTTTTTTATTGCTGCCGCCCGCCACACGGCGCTGGGCTGACGCCAGACGGCGCATGATATTGTGCTAAGCTTTGGCTGTTTACCTGCTGTTTTACAAATTTTAACCCACCTTATTTGCATAACTATTCTGGTGACGTTAAAATCCGCGACACTAATAGCTATTCAAATCTGGCGCATGAGTATTCAACTAAACGCAATAAACTGCTTCTACGGTGCTCATCAGGCGCTGTTCGACATCAACCTTGAGTGTCCGCAAGGCGAGACCCTGGTTCTGCTGGGTCCCAGCGGTGCGGGCAAGAGTTCGCTGCTGCGGGTACTTAACCTGCTGGAGCAGCCCCGTTCAGGTCAGTTGCAGATTGCCGGCAATCAGTTCGACTTCACTCAGAAACCGTCCGATGCCGCGATTCGCGAACTGCGTCAGAACGTCGGTATGGTGTTCCAGCAATATAATCTCTGGCCGCATCTGACCGTGCTGCAGAATCTTATCGAAGCGCCCTGCCGGGTTCTGGGCCTCAGCAAAAGCGATGCCCGCGCCCGTGCTGATAAGCTGCTTGACCGGCTGCGCCTCAAGCCCTACAGCGATCGCTTCCCGCTGCACCTCTCCGGTGGCCAGCAGCAGCGTGTGGCGATTGCCCGCGCACTGATGATGGAGCCGCAGGTGTTGCTGTTCGATGAGCCGACGGCCGCGCTGGACCCTGAAATTACCGCACAGATTGTCAGTATCATTCGCGAACTGGCACAGACCCGTATTACCCAGGTGATTGTGACCCATGAAGTGGAAGTGGCACGTAAAACGGCCAGCCGCGTGGTTTACATGGAGAACGGTCGCATTGTGGAACAGGGCGATGCCAGCCGCTTTACACAGCCGCAAACCGAGGCGTTTGCTCACTATCTTTCGCACTAAGTCAGGATGCTAAAAATGAAAAAAATGGTACTTGCTGCACTGCTTGCCGGTTTTAGCCTGAGCGCTACCGCGGCACAGACAATTCGTTTTGCGACCGAAGCCTCTTATCCTCCTTTTGAGTTTGTGGATGCGGACAACAAGATTCAGGGCTTTGATGTCGATCTGGCCAACGCAATGTGCAAAGAGATCGACGCGACCTGTACCTTCACCAACCAGGCGTTCGACAGCCTGATCCCAAGCCTGAAATTCCGTCGTTTTGATGCGGTGATGGCGGGTATGGATATCACGCCGGATCGTGAAAAACAGGTCCTGTTCACCAAGCCTTACTACGATAACTCGGCGCTGTTTGTTGCTCAGAAAGGCAAAGTAGCCAGTGTTGAAGCGCTGAAAGGCAAACGCGTTGGCGTCCAGAACGGCACCACTCATCAGAAATACCTGACGGATAAACACAGCGACATCACCATCGTTCCTTACGACAGCTATCAGAACGCGGTGCTGGATCTGAAAAATGGCCGTATTGATGCTGTCTTCGGTGACACCGCCGTGGTTAATGAGTGGCTGAAGCAGAATGCTGCGCTGGCTGCCGTTGGCGACAAAGTGACGGATAAAGCCTACTTCGGTACTGGCCTGGGCATTGCGGTACGCACTGGCAACACCGATCTGCAGACTAAATTCAATGGCGCGCTGGATAAGATCAAAGCGGATGGCACGTACAAAACCATCTACAGCAAATGGTTCCAGCAGTAATCTCTGATGAATGAAATGATGACCCTCGCAAGCGCCGCCGGGATGACCGTCGGCCTTGCTGTTTGTGCTCTCATCGCTGGCCTGGTGCTGGCGATGATTTTCGCTGGCTGGGAGTCACTGCGCCTGAGACCGCTGGCGTGGATTGGCACCGGTCTGGTGACGCTGATCCGTGGCCTGCCGGAAATTCTGGTGGTGCTGTTTATCTATTTTGGCGCCTCACAGCTGCTGCTCACCCTCTCTGACGGCTTCACGCTGAACTTCGGGCTGTTTACGCTGCCGGTTCAGATGCAGATTGAGAACTTCGATGTCAGTCCTTTCCTGTGCGGCGTGATTGCGCTGGCGATGCTCTATGCCGCCTACGCCTCACAGACGCTGCGCGGCGCACTCAAAGCGGTGCCGGTTGGTCAGTGGGAGTCGGGTCAGGCGCTGGGCATGAAAAAATCGGCCATCTTTCTCCGGCTGATCATGCCGCAGATGTGGCGGCACGCCCTGCCCGGTCTGGGTAATCAGTGGCTGGTGCTGCTGAAAGATACCGCGCTGGTCTCGCTGATCAGCGTCAACGACCTGATGCTGCAAACCAAAAGTATTGCCACCCGTACGCAGGAGCCCTTTACCTGGTTCCTGGTGGCGGCCGCGATCTACTTAGTGATTACGCTGTTCAGTCAGGCGGTGTTACGCCGCATCGAACTGCGCACGACCCGCTTTGAACGGGGGAACAGCTAATGCTGGCCTATCTGCCTGAACTCCTGAAAGGGCTGCACACCAGCCTGACGCTGACGGCGGCCTCGCTGGTGGTGGCTCTGCTGCTCGCGCTGCTGTTCACCGTGGTGCTGTCGCTGAAAACACCGGTGTTTAATCCGCTGGTGAAAGGCTTTATCACGCTGTTTACCGGTACGCCGCTGCTGGTGCAGATCTTCCTGATCTACTACGGTCCGGGTCAGTTCCCGTCGATTCAGCAGATCCCCTGGCTGTGGCATTTACTGTCGCAGCCGTGGCTCTGCGCGATGCTGGCGCTGTCGCTGAACAGCGCGGCTTACACCACGCAGTTGTTTTACGGTGCGGTCCGGGCGATTCCTTCCGGACAGTGGCAATCGTGCGCGGCACTGGGCATGAGTCGCAAAGATACCCTGCGCATTCTGCTGCCGTATGCATTTAAACGCGCCCTCTCCTCCTACTCCAATGAAGTGGTGCTGGTGTTTAAAGGCACCTCGCTGGCCTACACCATCACCCTGATGGAAGTCATGGGCCATGGTCAGTTGCTCTATGGCCGCACCTACGACATCACGGTCTATGCCGCAGCAGGCCTGATTTATCTCTGCGTTAACGGCTTGCTGACGCTGATGATGCGCCTGATCGAAAAGCGCGCTCTGGCCTTTGAACGGCGTAACTGAATTCCGGGCGAGGCTCCTCGCCCTTTTCGCCTGAAAAATCACACTAATTGCATAAAAATTCATTTTATGGCAGGGTATCGCCTTCTCTGGCTGACCACATCACAGGAATCATAAAATGAAAAAATGGATTATTGCCGCTGCGCTGGCTTCACTCGCCATCACCGCCCAGGCAGCAGAAAAGATTCGCTTCGCCGCTTCAGCAACTTATCCGCCATTTGAAACGCTTGATCGGGAAAATAACCTGGTGGGGTTTGATATCGACCTGGCTAAAGCGCTATGCCAGCAGATGAAAGCGGAGTGCACCTTTACCAACAACGCCTTCGACAGCCTGATTCCGTCGCTGAAGTTCCGCCGCTATGACGCGGTCATTTCCGGCATGGATATCACCGCTGAGCGCAGCAAACAGGTCGATTTTACCCAGCCCTATTACGCTAACTCCGCCATTGTGATCGCGCAGAAAGGCAAGTTCAGCAGCTTCGGTGATCTGAAAGACAAACGCATCGGTGTTGAAAACGGCACCACCCACCAGAAATATCTGCAGGATAAGCATCCGGAAGTGAAAGTGGTGGCGTATGACAGCTATCAGAATGCGATTCTGGATATGAAGAATGGCCGGCTGGATGGCGTGTTTGGCGACAGCGCAGTCGTGAATCAGTGGCTGAAGACCAATCCGGATCTCGCCACGGTCGGTGAACATGTCACGGATGCAGATTACTTTGGCACCGGCCTGGGCATTGCGGTGCGTAAAGGCAATACCGCGCTACGCGATCGGTTCAATCAGGCGCTGACCGAACTGAAAGCTAACGGCAGCTGGCAGCAGATCAATCAGAAATGGTTCCCGGAGTAATTCCGGGTACGTCACCGGACTCACTGCTGACGGCGGGTTAACAGCGTCAGCACTTCAAAATGGGCGGTGTGCGGGAACATATCGAACAGCTGTACCTTTGTGACCTCATACGCGCTCAGCCGGGCAATATCCTGCGCCATGGTCTGCGGATTACAGCTTGAATAGAGCAGATAATCCGGGGCCATCTGGCTGAGATAATCACACAGCGCTTCCCCAATCCCACGGCGCGGCGGATTTACCAGCACCAGCTGCGGCACCGCGTCGCGTCCGGTCGCAAACGCCGTAGAGTCCAGCGCCGCAAACTGCACTTTTTCCAGTCCCAGCATCTCAGCAGAACGTCGGGCGCATTTAATCGCCTCAGCACTAATCTCAATGCCGGTCAGCTCCATCTCGGGTGTCGCGCAGTGCAGGCCAAAACCGCCTACGCCGCAGAAGAGATCCCACATGCTGTTAACCGGCAGCGCCCTGACCCAGTCGCGCGCGGTTGCATAGAGTGCGCTGGCAACCTGCGGGTTGGTCTGAAAGAAGCTCTGCGGGCGGATCCACAGCGGCACGCCGTTGAAGTTCTCTGCCAGCGACTGCGCGGGCGTCAGCGCAATCTCCTCTTCTCCCTCCAGAATCGCCATATGCACCGGCTGAATATTGGCCGAGATCACCGCCAGTTGCGGCAACTGCTGTTGCAGGCACGGCAATGCCGCGCGCAGTTGTTCCAGCTTGGCGGTTGAGCGCAGGACAAAGCGCAGCATAATGCCGCCCTGCTGGCTTTCGGTAATCAGCAGGAATTTCAGCTCGCCGCGTTTGCGCGCCACGTTATAGGGCGTCAGCCCGGCACGGGCGATAAAAGGCTTAAGCGCCGCAAACACCGGCTGGAAGCTGGCGGGATAGAGCGGGCAGTCGCACAGATCGACAGCCTCGCCATCACGATGGATAAGACCCAGCACCGGACGCTCCACACTGCCGCTGACCACCATTTTGGCTTTGTTACGGAATGCCTGCTGTGGTGATGTTACCGGCGGCAACCAGGCCGCAACCGGCTGTTCAGCCAGTAACTGTTCCAGCATGGACTGTTTGTCGCCTAGCTGTGTGGAATAGGGTTTTTCCAGCCACTGACAGGAGCGGCAACGGTTAGCGTCATAAAGCGCGCAGTGCATGGTAGAGCCTTAACGATGGGGTCGGGCGGAGCGCGATTGTATCATCGCTTTCTGAAAAAAGCGCGGCTGCTGGCGGGCAGAAACAGCAGCATCAGCACCACCAGATCGGGGATTTTCTGCGACAGGGTGTGGTGGATAATCTGGACGTTGTTGTCGCCATCGATGCTGAAAATCTCCGGGTAGATTCCGCCCAGCGAGGCGAACAGCATATAGATCAGCACAACCCCCTGCGTCGCCGCATAGCCCCAGCGGCCGCGGTTGCTGCCGCGCATCAGGGTAAAGGCGCAACGCAGTTCAAACAGGAAGATCAGCTGGCTGGCGATAAAGATGAGCGTAGCGTCCCAGGACTGGGCGCTGCGGTGCACAAAGTTGGCGAGTTCGCTGTAACCCAGCTCGTTTGCCAGCATCAGAACGCTCAGGCAGCGGGTCGCGATAATAGCAATGCCCGCAACCGTCACCGGAACCGGTGCGCCTGAGAGCGTGGCGCTGCTTTTGAAGATTTCTGACATAGTCCGTGACTCCACCTGATCGAAAAACGGGCCGGTTAAACCGGCCCGTTCATATAGTGGCAAAGGTTACGGATTTCAGCCACGTTTAGCTTTCTGAATATCGCTTAAACGCTGTTTTTCTTCGTGTGCCATGAACCGCCAGGCGATAAAACCGACTAAACCGACCACAAACAGGATCAATGAGGCCAGCGCGTTGATTTCCGGGTTTACACCACGACGCACGGTGGCGAAGATCGCCATCGGCAACGTGGTGGCGCCTGGCCCGGTCACAAAGCTGGCGATCACCAGATCGTCGAGTGACAGGGTAAACGCCAGCAGCCAGCCGGTGACAATGGCCGGCGCAATCATCGGCACGGTAATCACGAAAAAGACCTTCAGCGGCGTCGCGCCTAAATCCATCGCCGCCTCTTCGATTGAGCGGTCCAGTTCACGCAGACGCGAGTTAATCACCACTGCCACATAGGCGGTACAGAAGGTGACGTGCGCCAGCCAGATGGTCAGCATGCCGCGTTCGCTCGGCCAGCCAAAGGCGTTGCCCATGGCGACAAACAGCAGCAGCAGCGACAGTCCGGTGATGACATCAGGCATCACCAGCGGCGCGGTCAGCATAAAAGCAAAACCGTTGTGCCCGCGAAAGCGACCAAAGCGCACGATAATCACCGCCGCCAGCGTGCCCAACACCACTGCCATGGTGGCCGAAAGCCCGGCGATGCTCAGACTCAGCAACACCGCGTCGATCATCGCGCTGTCCTGGAACAGTACCCTGTACCAGTGGAACGAGACGCTCTCCCACACCGTCACCAGCGGGGAGCTGTTGAAGGAGTAGACCACCAGCAGCAGCATCGGCGCGTAGAGGAACAGGAAGCAGCAGATCAGAATGCCGGTACGCCAGGGCGAGCGGATGGTTGGCAAATTATTCATGCCTTCTCTCCCATTTCACGGTTTTGATGCTTATGGAACCAGATGATCGGCAGAATCAGGATCAGCAGAATAATCACCGCCAGCGCGGAAGCCACCGGCCAGTCGCGGTTATTAAAGAACTCCTGCCACAGGATACGGCCAATCATGATGCTGTCCGGGCCACCCAGCAGTTCAGGAATTACGTACTCCCCCACCGCCGGAATAAACACCAGCATCGACCCGGCGATAATGCCGCCTTTGGTGAGCGGCACAATCACGCTGAAAAAGGTCTTGAGCGGACGCGCACCCAGATCCAGTGAGGCTTCCACCAGCGAGTAATCGATACGGGTCAGCGCGGTGTAGATCGGCAACACCATAAATGGCAGATAGCAGTAGACGATACCGATATAGACCGCGGTGTTGGTGTAGAGGATCACCAGCGGATGATCGATTACGCCCAGCCATAACAGGAAGCGGTTCAGAATACCGTTGTTGTTCAGCAGCCCCATCCAGGCGTAAACGCGCACCAGAAACGAGGTCCACGACGGCAGGATCACCAGCAGCAGCAGAATAGTGCGCATCGACGGCTTGCTGTGCGCCACGGCCCAGGCGAGCGGATAGCCAATCAGCAGACAGATTACCGTGGAGATCGCCGCCACTTTCAGCGACTGCAGATAGGCGTCGATGTAGAGCGGGTCGTCGGTCAGCGTCAGGTAGTTGCCGAAATTGAGCACAATGCTGAACTGGTCATCTGCCCAGGTCACCAGCTCAGTGTAAGGGGGAATCGCACGCGCAATGTCCGCGAAGCTGATCTTCAGCACCGTCAGAAACGGCAGCAGGAATAACAGCACCAGCCAGACATAAGGCAGTGCGATCACCAGCTTGCGGCCATGCTGCATTTTTACCCGCGTGGCCCAGCGCTGCAGTGGCGTGCCGACCAGGCGGGCGGGCGCTTTGGCGCGTTGGAAAATCTGGCTCATAGCCGCTCCTTAAACTGTCAACACCACGCAGCTGTCGCTTTCCCAGCAGAGGCGGACTTCATCGCCCCAGGTCGGCAACCCTTTGCGGTAGCGATGCGCGTTTTGCAACTGTGCGCTGATCATCTGTCCGCTGTGCAGACGGACATGGAAGATAGAGAGGTCGCCGAGATAGGCGATGTGAACCACTTCACCCACCGCAAAGTTAAAGCCATCGGCGGGCACTTCATCGCACAGCATCACTTTTTCCGGACGCAGCGCGACATGCACCGGCACGTTATCGACCACCGAAACATCGGAGTCGACTTTCAGCGGATGCATCAGGCCGGGACTGTCGATCACCAGGCCATCCGCCTGACGTTCACGCAGTAAGCCTTCGAAGACGTTAACCGACCCGATAAACTCCGCGCTGTAGCGGCTGGTCGGATGCTCGTAAATCTCCTCCGGCTCGCCAATCTGCACGAACTTGCCGCGATTCATAATCGCGATACGGCCTGCCATGGTCATCGCCTCTTCCTGGTCGTGCGTCACCATCACGCAGGTGGCGCCCACGCGCTCCAGAATATCGACCACTTCCAGCTGCATCCTGTCGCGCAGCTTCTTATCCAGTGCGCCCATCGGCTCATCGAGCAGCAGCAGTTTTGGCCGTTTCGCCAGGCTGCGGGCCAGCGCCACGCGCTGACGCTGACCACCGGAGAGCTGATGCGGTTTGCGTTTAGCAAACTCCTGCATATGCACCAGTGCCAGCATTTCGGCAACCCGACTGTTGATCTCCCCTTTCGGCAGCCGATCCTGCTTCAGACCAAAGGCGATATTCTGCTCCACCGTCATGTGCGGAAACAGCGCGTAGGACTGGAACATCATGTTGATCGGGCGCTGATAAGGGGCAACGTGCGACAGGTCCTGACCATCCAGCACAATCTGGCCGCTGGTTGGCGGTTCAAAACCGGCCAGCATGCGCAGCAGCGTGGATTTGCCACAGCCTGACGCGCCCAGCAGGGCAAAGATTTCACCTTTATAAATGGTCAGACTGACATCATCCACGGCGTGCTGGCCGTCAAAGGATTTGGTCAGATTGCGAATTTCCAGCAGCGGCGTTAACGCCTTTGCGGTTTTATTTTGAGGACGGGGAATGGCATCGTTCACAAAGGGTTCTCTCCGGAGCCAGGCGGAACATTGCGGCAAAATTTGCCGCTAAAAATGGCACAACAGAGGCCGGGGTTGCGCCTCTGTTGCTGATGCGTGACAGGTCAATCCGTTAAGGACGAACTACTTACCACTTTTTACTTTAGTCCATGCGCGCGTACGCACACGATCCAGTTTCGGATCCTGGACTTTCAGCACGAACAATTTCGACATCGCTTCTGGCGTCGGGAAGATACCCGGGTTGTTGCGGACGTCGGCATTGATCAGCGGCAGCGACGCTTTGTTGCCGTTGGCGTAGTTCATTTTGTTGGAGACATCTGCGATCACTTTTGGATCCATGATGTAGTTGAGCCAGGCGTAAGCGCCGTCGAGGTTTTTGGCATCTTTCGGGATCGCCATCATATCGAAGAACGCCAGTGCGCCCTCTTTCGGCACGCTGTAGCCCAGATGCACGCCATTTTTCGCTGCATCGGCACGGTTTTTCGCCTGCAGAATATCGCCCGACCAGCCGATAGCGACGCAGATGTTGCCGTTGGCCAGATCGTTAATGTACTGCGACGAATGGAAGTAGCGGATATTCGGACGCAGTTTCAGCAGCAGGTCAGTGGCCGCGCCGGAATACTCTTTGGCATCCGAACTGTTAGGATCTTTGCCCAGATAGTTGAGGACCGTGGCGAAAATCTCTTCCGGTGCATCCAGGAAGGAGACGCCACAGCTTTTCAGCTTCTCCAGGTTTTCCGGCTTCAGCACCAGATCCCAGCTGTTGACCGGCGCATCGGCGCCCAGTGCGGCTTTGACCTTGTCGATGTTATAGCCGATACCGGTGGTGCCCCACAGATACGGAATGGCATATTTGTTACCCGGATCGTGCTGCGCCACTTTTTCCATCAGCGCCGGATCGAGGTTTTTGTAGTTTGGCAGTTTGCTCTTATCCAGCGGCTGGAATACCCCGGACTGCAGCTGACGCGCCAGGAAGCTGGAGGATGGCACCACCACGTCATAGCCGGTGCTGCCCGCCATCAGTTTGCCTTCCAGCACTTCGTTAGAGTCAAACACATCGTAGACCACTTTGATGCCGGACTGCTTTTCAAAGTTCGGCACGGTATCTGGCGAAATATAATCGGACCAGTTGTAGACGTGCAGCGTTTTATCTTCCGCCATGCTGCTGGCCGACGCGGCCATCAGCGCAGCAGCTACCACAGCTGACAGCCATTTCTGACGTGAGTTGAACATATTTTTCCATCCTCCTGAGCGGGTCATTACAACGCTGCAAACCAGAGATCCCTGCATTGCGTTCTGTACAAGACGTCAGTGACACAATGAATCATTATTCAGCGGGAGTTTAATAGCAAAATCCTATAGCTGAGGCGAAGTTACGCGCCTGTCACAGCCCCGCAAGCATAGCCCCCCCGGTCAGGCTGTACCAGACCCCAGCGTAAAAAACGCCTGAAACCGATATTTTATGCATGTTTAAGCTATGAGGTTCGGCTTTGATGGCATAAACCACGACAAATATCTGGCGTTAAAGGGCAAAGTGCAGAATAAAAAATTATCGCGGCAGCGGATGGCGGGCATAAAAAAGCCGTCTCAGGGACGGCTTAGTGGGTGACCATGTCGGGCTAGTGCAGCACAGAATGGACGCTGGTCACCGGAACGTACTCTTCTTCTTCACCCACAATCAGCAGATTGTTGGCAAAGGCTTCCAGGATCACCATGGAGATCTGCTCTTCACTCTGTTTCATAAAGTGTGAGAACTGACCAAAGGTTAATCCGGCGGTCGTAATCATTGACTGACAGACAATGAGTTTCGGCAGATTATCATCCTGAATGTCGATAAATGCTTTCACCGTCAGTGAGCTGGCATTGATTTGCGACAAATCGCCAACCAGCGGAATCAGCGCCGTCGGCTTCACTTCAGCCAGCGCCGAAAACAGAATGACGTTGTCGACCAGATCGATTTTGGCGTCAAACACCCCATCGAAGTTTTGCATGTGCGGCAGATGAAGTGCCTGACAGGCATCGCATTCGAACCAGGTGATATTTTGCTGATCCAGCCAGCGACGCAGCAGGTCGATATCCGGAACGACAAGAGAATCCATCGTAAAATCCCAGTGGGGTGATAAACAGGCGACTTAGCTTACGGAAAAATGGGCGGCGATGCCATGAAAACTGCTGAAAAGCGCGTGTCAGCCAGCGGTTTTAGGACGGAGCCCGGGGATGGCCTGCTGCTCAATCCGCTCAATCATCAGCGCGGCGAGGTTAAGGTCACTGCTGGTTTCAATGCCTTCCAGACCGGGCGAGGCGTTCACTTCCATCACCAGCGGGCCGCGATGGGCGCGCAGAATATCGACACCGGCCACTTCCAGCCCCAGCGTGGCGGCGGCTTTCACGGCCATCTGCCGCTCCTGCGGCGTAATCACCACCGGATACGCTTTGCCGCCGCGATGCAGGTTAGAGCGAAAATCGCCCTCTTTCGCGACCCGCTCAATCGCTGCCACCACCTGATTGCCAATCACCAGACAGCGCACATCACGCCCTTGTGCTTCTTTAATAAATTCCTGCACCAGAATATGCGCATTCAGGCCGCGAAAAGCATCAATAACGCTTTCTGCCGCCTGACGCGTTTCCGCCAGCACCACGCCAATGCCCTGGGTGCCTTCCACCAGCTTGACCACCAGCGGCGCACCGCCGACCATGGCGATCAGATCGTCAGTGTCATCGGGCGAGGAGGCAAAGCCGGTGACCGGCATATCGATGCCTTCACGTGCCAGCAGCTGCAGCGAGCGCAATTTATCCCGGGTGCGGGTAATGGCGGCGGACTCATTCAGGGGATAGCTGCCGCACATCTCAAACTGTCGCAACACTGCCGTGCCATAAAAGGTAATGGCGTTGCCGATACGGGGGATAACAGCATCGAAATGGCCCAGCGGTTCACCGCAATAGTGAACCGCCGGTGAGGCGGTATTGATGTTCATATAGCAGGAGAGCGGATCGATGATTTGCACCTCGTGGCCGCGCGCGGCGGCCTCATCACGCAATCGTCGACTGGAGTAGAGCGTCTCATCACGTGACAGGATAGCTATCTTCACCGCTGCTCTCCCTTTCTGAATTAACGCGTGGCCCAGCCCTGCTGATGCAGATAATCGAGCATAAACGGACGCGTCTCTTTAATGATCAGCCGCTGAATCAGCTCGCTCCAGGTTTCGCTACGCTGGTTGCTGTCGCGCTGCTGGTAATAGAGTTCCGTGCGGCTATCGTATTCTGCCAGCACCACAGGATCCAGTGGCTGATAGCGATTTTCATGCACCAGCATCGCATGCGGCATACGCGGTTTGACGTCCGGCTTTGATTCCGGATGCCCCAGGCAGAAACCAAACAGCGGCAGCACAAATTTCGGCAGACCCAGCAGTTCGGTCACTTCCGCAATGCTGTTACGAATGCCGCCGATAAAGACGCCGCCCAGATCCAGCGATTCCGCGGCGACCATGGCATTCTGTCCCATCAGCGCGGTGTCGACGCAGCCCAGCAGCAATTGCTCGGCACGGCCCAGCTGCGCATCCGGGCAAATCTGCAGGTGGCGATTAAAGTCGGCGCAGAAAACCCAGAACTCAGGCGCATCTGCGACCCATGTCTGTCCGCCCGTCAGCGTCACCAGCTTGTCACGCAGCGCTTTGTCGGTGATACGAATAATAGAAGAACACTGTAAAAAGCTGGATGTGGACGCCGATTGCGCCGAATTAATAATCGCTTCACGCTGGGCTTCGCTGACCGGCTGGTCAGTAAAGGCGCGGATCGAACGGTGGCTGCACAGTAAATCAATGGTCGGTGTCATAAAGTCTCCAGCAACATTTATCTTTTTTTATCAATCTGATTGAACAGCTGTGGCGCGATCGCTTTCGCGGTGCGCCACATTAACAGCCAGGCAGCAGGCAGCATCAGAACCACGCCAGCGATGAAGAGCAAAGTCGCCAGGGTCTTGACATCAGCCAGACCGGGTAGCGGAAGCCAGTGGTTGATCAGCAGCAACGCGCCCAGGATCAACAGGCCACCTGCCGCCTCCAGCACCACCACAAACCGGGGTAATCTGGCCACACTCTGCATCACATCCTCCTGCCTTAGCGGCTTACTGAGCGTCAATTATGGTCAACAACCCAAAAATTGCGCGGGATACACGGGTTGCCGTCGCGAAAAATCTCTTATTTCAGAGGGTTCCTGAGCGGGCGGTCATAGCGTGCGGGCATCAGACTAACAGGCAAATCCTGCTTTCCTTAAGCGATACGAGCGGGCATCATGGTTGCCATTCTCTGTTTCATTGTGTGATATACATCACATAATAGTCGCTGCAAGGAGTTCTCAATGATTGCTGTTATTTTTGGTCGTCCGGGCTGTCCCTACTGTGTCCGTGCCCACGAACTGGCCGACAAACTGACCGCTGAGCGCGATGATTTTAGCTATCAGTATGTCGATATTAATGCAGAAGGCATTACTAAGGCCGACCTGGAAGCGAGCGCCGGTAAACCGGTCAGCACCGTGCCGCAGATTTTCGTGGACGAAAAACACATCGGTGGCTACACCGAGTTTGCTGCCTGGACCAAAGAGAATCTGGGATTTGTCGCGTAAGCGCAGATAGCCGGAATGAAAAAGGCGAGACAGGAATTCCTGTCTCGCCTTTTTGCTTTCTGCCTGAGGCAAATCATCCGGCAGCGTTTAGTTGATTGATGCCATCACAATCTGCATCAACCGCACCAGCAACGCTCCGCATCCTGCCCAGAACAGCGCACTCAGGCTCCAGGCGACTAAAAAGAATCCGCTGCTGTGAATAAACAGGCTGTTATTTAACAGCAATGCTGCCAGTAACGTTCCCCAGAGTCCCATCAGCAGCGTGCTTTTTAACGGGCTTTCCACCTGCATCAACGCCATCACAATACCGGGCAACATAAAGAGCAGGAGTTCGGGCTGACCCCGAAGCGGGCCGGGACCGACCTGCCAGAAATGACAGGTAAAAACAAACACCAGACTATACAACACCACGCCGCACAGGCGGGTAGTCCAGAGATAAGAACGCTGCGGCATACCACCCCACTGATTAAAAGTAACCCCCGACAATAACCTGCTGATATCCCTGATGCGTTCAGATGGAAATAAAAAGAAACAGTTCGCTGTGGCAACGAATGAAAACAGCCAATAGCTGTGAAAGATTTTTGTGATTAGAATAGCGCCGCGGTAAAGGTTCCATTTGTCGTGTTGATACAACAGAACCTCAACGGCTTGCTCACGATAGCGAAAAACAGGCCACTCTTCAATAGCTTACATGTAAACAAGAAGTTAAACAGTGAATATTAACGTCGCAGGATTGTTAAGCGGAAATGACATTTTGTTATTGTTTGTCGTTTTAGCGCTCGGCCTCTGTCTGGGTAAGTTGCGTCTTGGCTCAGTTCAGCTGGGAAATTCGATTGGCGTATTAGTCGTTTCGCTCTTATTAGGCCAGCAACACTTCACGATCAATACCGATGCATTGAGCCTGGGCTTTATGCTGTTTATTTTTTGTGTCGGCGTCGAAGCCGGTCCCAACTTTTTTTCCATTTTCTTCCGCGACGGTAAAAACTATTTCATGCTCGCCATCGTCATGGTGGTCAGCGCGCTGTTGCTGGCGCTGGGGCTGGGCAAACTCTTTGGCTGGGATATTGGTCTTACCGCTGGCATGCTGGCCGGATCGATGACCTCAACGCCGGTGCTGGTCGGCGCGGGCGATACCCTGCGGCAAAGCATCAGCGATCCAAAGCAGCTCGCACTGATGCAGGATCAACTGAGCCTCGGTTATGCCGTGACCTATCTGATTGGCCTGGTAAGTCTGATTTTTGGCGCACGCTACCTGCCCCGTCTGCAACATCAGGATCTGCCCACCTGTGCCCAGCAGATCGCGCGTGAACGCGGTCTGGATGCCGACAGCCAGCGCAAAGTCTTCCTGCCGGTGATCCGTGCCTATCGTGTGGGCGCGGAACTGGTGGCGTGGAGTGGCGGCAAAAACCTGCGTGAACTGGGTATCTATCGTCAGACCGGTTGCTACATTGAGCGCATCCGCCGCAACGGTATTCTCGCCAGTCCCGATGGCGATGCGGTGCTGCAGCTCGGTGATGATATCTCGCTGGTAGGCTATCCCGACGCACACGCCCGGCTCGATCCCAGCTTCCGTAATGGCAAAGAGGTGTTTGACCGCGATCTACTGGATATGCGCATCGTCACTGAAGAGATCGTGGTGAAGAACCACAACGCGGTGAACAAGCGCCTCAGTAAGTTAAACCTCACCGATCACGGCTGCTTCCTGAACCGGGTGATACGCAGTCAGATTGAGATGCCGATCGACGACAGCATTATGCTGAACAAAGGCGATGTGCTGCAGGTCAGCGGCGAGGCACGCCGGGTGAAAAGCGTGGCGGATCGCATTGGTTTTATCGCGATTCACAGTCAGATGACCGATCTCTTAGCCTTCTGCGCCTTCTTTATCGTCGGTCTGATGATTGGTCTGATCACCTTCCAGTTCAGCAATTTCAGTTTCGGTATTGGCAACGCGGCGGGCCTGCTGTTTGCCGGTATCATGCTGGGCTTCCTGCGCGCTAACCATCCGACCTTTGGATATATTCCGCAGGGCGCGCTCACCATGGTGAAAGAGTTCGGGCTGATGGTGTTTATGGCGGGTGTTGGATTAAGTGCCGGCAGCGGCATCAATCATGGTCTGAGCAGCGACGGCGCGCTGATGCTGCTGTGCGGCCTGCTGGTGAGCCTGATTCCGGTGATCATCTGTTATCTGTTTGGCGCTTATGTGTTGAGGATGAACCGCGCCCTGCTGTTTGGTGCCATCATGGGTGCGCGCACCTGCGCACCGGCCATGGAGATCATCAGTGATACGGCACGCAGTAATATTCCGGCGCTGGGCTATGCCGGGACCTATGCCATCGCCAACGTTTTGCTGACCCTGGCCGGGACGCTGATTGTGATTATCTGGCCGATATTGCCCTTATAAAATTTTTTTGTCGGCGTCCAGAACTTTATAGTTAAGCGATAGTCATAATAAGTGCCACTGCTTTTCTTTGAAATCCCCAAATTGTGGAGCCCGCTGGTCTTTTTCCCGGCGGGTTTTTTTATGCCTTTTTTCCTCGCAGCCCCACTCCACCGGCACCACAATCAGACACGAAACGGTCATAAAACTTAAACAGTTGTGCAACTCATTATCAGATTCAGAGCCTTTCCGTAGACGAATCGCCCCATAAAAAGCAGGATAGATGGCTGTTAAGTTAGCTATTTGTGCTGAGGAATTTATCCCGAAATGGAAGAGCTGAACCACTCACTGTTTACTGCCATCAATGCCACACCGGCGTCCCCCGCCTGGTTAATCCACCTGGCGACCTTTATTGCCAGAGACCTGATTGCCATTGTGCCGCTGTTAATTGTGGCGATGTGGCTCTGGGGACCGCGCGATCAGGTTTCTTCACAGCGGGCGCTGGTACTGAAAACCGGCATGGCGCTGATTTATGCGCTGGCGATCTCCTGGTGTGTCGGCCATCTGTTACCGCATCCCCGCCCTTTCGCCATTGGCTACGGTTATCAGTTCCTGCATCACGCTGCCGATGACTCTTATCCCAGCGATCACGGCACCACGATTTTCACCTTTGCGCTGGCCTTTATCTTCTGGCATCGCCTCTGGTCGGGTGTGGTGCTGATGGTGGCGGGTTGCGCTATTGCCTGGTCACGGGTTTACCTGGGCGTTCACTGGCCAATGGATATGCTGGGCGGGTTCCTGGTGGGTCTGCTGAGTTGTCTGGCATCGCATCTGGCGTGGCAGTTCTATGGCGAGCGGATGCTGGCGGTGATCAACCCGCTCTATCGGGCGCTGTTTGCCCTGCCGATTCGTAAGGGCTGGACGCAGAATTAAGAAAGGGACTGCTCATAAGCCTGAGTCAGGATCTCACAGCGATCGATAAGCTTAACCCGAAGGGAACACGGGCAGAGGAGGAAAGCGTCCCGCGCCATGGACAAAAACGCCGGGAGCGTTTTTGAACAACGCAAAGCGTTGGCCCGTTTACGGGCGCACCTCAGGGATGAGGTGCGTAATCGCGCGGGCAGAGCATGTCAGGGACTGGCCTTAGCGTCTTTCCGATCTGACCGTGTTCCCTGAGCAGGCTCTGTCTTACAGCTTACGGAACACACTAATCAACTGTCTCAGGGACGCATCAGCGTCCCTGCTGACTTATGACAGCCACTTCCCGAACCAGCCGTTGAACTTCATCATCACAAAATCAATCATCCGGCTGAAGAAACCGCCTTCCGGCACATCCTGCAGCACCACCAGCGGACGCTGCTCGATCGTTTTGCCATCCAGCTGGAAATCGATGGTGCCGACCACCTGATTCTTCTTCAGCGGCGCTTCAAGCTGCGGCGCATTGAGTTTAAAACTCGCCTTCAGATTCTTCATCTGCCCTTTCGGGATGGTCAGCGCGGCATCTTTCGCCACGCCCAGATTCACCTGACTCTTATCACCGAACCAGACCCGCTGCTGCGCAAACGGCGCATCCGCTTTAATCGGCATCACCGTTTCAAAGAAACGGAATCCCCACGTCAGCAGCTTTTCACTTTCGCGGAAACGAATGGCATCGCTGGCGGTGCCAAGTACCACCGAGATCAGACGCATATCGCCCTCGGTCGCGGAAGCGACCAGGTTATTGCCCGCGCCGGAGGTATGGCCGGTTTTAACGCCATCCACCTTGAGGTTGGTGCTCCACAACAGACGGTTGCGGTTGATCTGACGGATATTATTAAAGGTGAACTCTTTCTCTTTATTCAGCGCGTACTCTTCCGGCACATCGCGGATCAGCGCCTGAGCAATCAGCGCCATATCCCGCGCCGTGCTGTACTGCCCTTCTGCATCCAGACCATGCACCGTCATAAAGTGGGTGTTCTGCAGTCCCAGCGCCTTCACGTAGTTGTTCATCAGGCCGATGAACGAGTCCTGACTGCCCGCCACATAATCCGCCAGCGCAATACAGGCGTCATTGCCGGACTGAATCACAATGCCTTTATTCAGCTCATGCACCGGAATGCGATCGCCCGGCTTGAGGAACATCAGCGAAGAGCCACGCAGCTTAGGATTACCGGTCGCCCAGGCATCCTGTCCGACGGTGACCAGATCATCCGGTTTGATCTTGCCCGCTTTAATCGCCTGACCGACCACATAGCTGGTCATCATCTTGGTCAGACTGGCGGGATCGAGACGCTGATCGGCACTGGATTCGGTTAACACTTTACCGCTGGCGTAGTCGATCAGGATCCACGCTTTAGCATCAATACCTGGCGCGGCGGGAGCCTGCTCAGCAAAAACGCTGATGGGGGCAAGAATCAGTAGTGAGGTGGCAGCAAGGTGCCGCAGGCGAGATGAGAAGCGAGTGTTTGTCATGGGCTTGACCGGATTGTCCTTGTTAAATCGAAATTCCAGGGGCAGAAAATTCTCACTCAAACGCTAACCGTTGCCGGCAGCGAAAAAAACCGCCGAATCGTAAAGTTTTTTAGAGTTTAGTAGAGTAACCCTGGCATAAGCGCCGCGCGCGTGCCTGTTTTCGGGGATTCTGTCGCTATAAAAACTGAGCGAAATTCCGATTTTTCGCAGAAGAGTTAAGCCCGTCACAAATATCAGTTAACCTGAAAGCCAGTCAGCCGAGGAGACCGACCATGGACTTAGCCCTTTTTGATCTTGATGAAACACTCATTTGTGAAGACAGCACCAGCCTGTGGCTGCGCTGGCTGGTATCACAGGGATTCGCCCCCAGTGAACTGATTGATCAGGAACAGGCATTAATGAATCAGTACTATGCCGGTACGCTGTCGATTGAAGAGTATATGAACAAAACGCTCTCCCCTCTGGCGGGCATGGCGACGCTGACCGTTGAAGGCTGGGTGCGACGCTTCATCCAGCGCGACATTCTGCCTCGCGTTTATCCTGCCGCCCGCGAGCGGATTGAGTGGCACCGGGCGCGCGGCGACAGGGTGATGGTCATCTCTGCCAGCGGCGAGCATCTGGTGGTGCCGATTGCCGAGAAGCTGGGCGCCTGCGGTGCGCTGGCGATTGGTGTTGAAATCGTGGACGAGCGCTACAGCGGCAACACGTATGGCACCATGACCTATAAAGAGGGCAAGGTGACCCGACTGGGTGACTGGAAAGCGCTGCAGCAGGAGGAGGCATTTGACCGCACGTGGGCTTACAGTGACTCAATGAACGACCTGCCCCTGCTGGAACAGGCCGATCATGCCCATGTGATCAATCCGGATGAACAGCTGCACCAGGAAGCGTTAAACCGCGGATGGCAGGTTTATCACTGGGCACGCTGATTCAGAGCCTGGCGCATCAGTCTCTTAGCCGCGGGATGCTCCGGCATCCTGCGCTAATCCCACCTTCAGCAGCTTGCCATTGGCCTCATCGGTCAGCACATAGAGATAACCATCCGGCCCCTGCCGTACATCGCGAATCCGCGCACCCTGATCGCCCAGCAGACGCTGCTCTTCCACCACTTTCTCGCCGTTGATACTCAGGCGAATCAGGTTTTTCTCTTTCAGCGCGCCGATGAACAGCGAGTTTTTCCATTGCGGAAAACGCGCGCTGTTATAAAACGCCATGCCGCTGATGGCCGGAGAGACCTTCCAGTGGTACAGCGGCTGTTCGGTACCCGCGACATGGGTGCCCTTCGACTCCGGCACTTTTTCGCCGCTGTAGTCAATGCCGTACGTCGCCAGCGGCCAGCCGTAGTTCTTGCCCCGGCCCATGATATTCACTTCATCGCCGCCGCGCGGGCCATGCTCGTTTTCCCATATCATGCCGGTCCAGGGATTAAGCGCCAGCCCCTGCGGATTACGCAGTCCATAGGCCCAGATCTCTGGCCGTGCGCCGGGCTTTTTCACAAACGGGTTATCGTCCGGCACGCTGCCATCGGCGTTGAGCCGCAGCAGTTTGCCCTGCAGCTTACCGAGGTCCTGCGCCGCGCTGCTGACAAAGTTGTCACCGAACGCGATCCAGAGATAACCCTGAGTATCGAACGCCAGCCGGGTGCCGATATTGTTGCCGCTGGAGAGCATCGGCGTCTGACGAATCACCTCGCGGAAATCGCTGAGCTGCCGGTTATCCTGGCTCAGCGTGCCAGTGCCTACTACCGCACCCGCTTTGCCACTGCTGTTCGCCTCGGTATAGCTGAGCCAGACGCGACGACTGGTCGCGAAATCGGGAGCCAGCACGACGTCCAGCAAGCCGCTCTGCCGTTCAGCCCAGACTTTCGGCACGCCTTTGATGGGCTGCGACAGGCCACCCTGTGGGCTCCAGCTGCGCAGCTGTCCGCTGCGTTCCGTAATCAGCAGCGTTTTGTTGTCGGGCAGGAATGCAATGGACCATGGATGTTGTAGCTTATCCTGTAAAACCTCGACCTTTACGTCGGCGGCAAACAGCGGCAAGGCCGCAAAAAGCGCGCCACTCAGCAGCAGGGCTGTCGATAAACGGGACATAGGGTTCTCCTGACGGGATAGCGTGACCTTAAGCGTAGTCATCCGTCGCAGGGTGAACCTGAGGCTTTACAAAAGATTAAATTGGGCGACAAGGGTATGCCGCCCTGAAAGGTTATGGCGTGTTGAAACTTAGCGTGTCACGGACCAGCATATCGATACCTGGCTTCAGGTCATCAAAGGTGATTCGCGACACACTGTTGATGACCGTTTTGGCAAAAGCTTTCCGCACGACCCGAATCGACGGTTTGCTGGTCCCGGCATCGCTGGCCGAATCAGACGGCTTCAGCTGACTGTAATCGGCTAAGAGATTCGAATAGTGCTGCTTATTCGTAACATGAGAAGTACATCCCCTGAGCAACAGTGCGGAGACTGCCAGCAGAGCAGCAACTAACGTTTTACGTATGTTCAACTCGCTGGTGCCAGTAAGGTTTAAGCAAGCTTAAGATCTCTGAATGAATCAATGACTCATATTGTATTGACCCTGCTCAATTTTCATCCTTCTCCCCTGTGTAAACCTCCATTTTCTCATCATGGAATATGTCTGCTGTCGCATCGCTTTTGCTGGCGCGCTTATCACAGGAACAAGAGGGAATTGACATGGAACAGCAATGTACCAACTTACTGACACCGGAATTAGTTGCCTCACTGGCGCACCCACCATTTTCAACTGACAAGAAGGCTGGTATGCCAGAGGGAGCCCGTGAGGTTGTAAAAGAACAGGAGGTGTTCCTGCGGGACCATCCGGTGATAGCTGTTTACCGGATTGCTGTTGACGGGGCGCTGATACAACGCTGCGGGGTGGTAAGTACTGCCTTGAACGGCTCTGAAATAGCGCTGGAAAACGAACAGAAGGCCAGTATTGCGCTGGAAGGTGATGAAGTGGTTTATTCCGACGGGACTACCGCCCGTATTGTTACCGGCAGCGGCATGAAATATACCAAAGACGGGCGGGGGATAGCGCGGGTTGGCAGCCAGCTAAATAATGGAGATGTGATTATCAGCACCCCGCAGGCGGGATGCATACTGAATGTGCGTAAAGGTTTGCCGATGGATGCCGGTTTTTTTACCGGCAGAGGGCTGAGCCGATGACCCGAAGAGGCTGTGTTATTCACGGTAAAAACGTCGGGTTGCACGGGGATATGACCTCCACGGGGGCACAATGTATCGCGGCCCGCCCCGGCATGTCAGTTATGGGTCTGCTGAAACTTTATATCGGTGACAAGACCACCCCCTGTCCGAAATGCGGAGAAGTGGGGATCATTGTGAGTGGCGATTACCGGCTCTCAAACAGCGCCGCTGTCGCGGTTGACGGCTCAAAGATCCATTGCGGGTGCCCGCAGGGCACGAATTTTTTGATCGCACCGGATACGATTACTAAAAGCCGTCCTCTGGTTTCTGCACCGGCATCACCGGAGCCGGAACAGCACGCGCAGGCCGCAAAAAAAGAGAAACCGGCACGGGAAATCACGCTGACCATTGGTGTGTTCTTTGACGGCACCGGCAACAATGCCGTTAACACGCAGAACATGCTGAAAGCATATACCGCAGGTCATTACAATCTGGATGACCCGGAAGCCGAGTCTATTCTGGCAAAGTGCGCCCGTGAAAATTTTGGCGTGTCGGGCAGCGGTGCTACCAGCTATACCGGGTATTACACCAATATTCACTGGCTCAGTATGTTGTATAAACAGGACATACCTGTAGATAAAGGAACCGTCCAGTCTGCCATTTATATTGACGGTATCGGCACCGACGCGGGTAAACCTGACAGCATGCTGGGGCAGGGTTTTGGTATATCCGATACAGGGGTTGTTGCTAAAACAGATAATGCTGTAGCCAGGATGAATGATGTACTGAATGAGAGTATCAGGGATATCAGAAGGCAGGTGACAGACCGTGAGCTTGTAATCAAGTCCCTGCAGTTCGACATCTTTGGTTTCAGCCGCGGGGCTGCAGCAGCCCGTCATTTTGCCAACCGCGTACAGTCAGAAGACCCGTCCATTATCAGCGCCATCCGCCAGGGTATGGCTGACACGACCTTCAATGGTTCTCCTTCAGGAAAGACCCGCTTCATCGGCATTTTCGATACTGTTGCCGCCATTGGCACGCCGGTTAACGGTATGAACCCGCATAGCGCAAATACCGGCGATGTGAAACTCACCTTGCGCCCCGGCGTGGCGGAGAAGGTTTTCCACATCACTGCCGCGAACGAGTGCCGCTTTAACTTCGCGCTGAACAGCGTGAAACCGGCCTGGCCGGAACTGGCGTTGCCCGGCGTGCATTCCGATATCGGCGGTGGTTATCTGCCCGTCACGAAGGAAGACCTGTTTCTGACCCGTCCTGCAACGGAGACGGTGCCGTACAGCCTGCCCGGCGAAAAGACCCAGGCTTACCGGCAGACAGTAGCGCAATTGCAGACGCTGGATAGGTCGCCTTGCCTGGCCCCGCTGCTGCGGACAAATGAAATATCGGCAGAAACCTGGCATGACGACAGACTTCCTCCGGACAGGTACGTCCAGATGCAGAAGCGCAGCTTTGCGGCGCTGACCCTGCGGGGGCGGAACGTCAGAAACGACTGGTCCCGCGTGGCGCTCAGGGTGATGCTTGAGGCTGCACGGGAAGCCGGGGTGGTGTTTGACCCTGTCGATCCGGCTAATCCGAACATGACTCTTTCTGATGAATTGTCTTCCCTGTGTGATAAGGCGCTGGGAATGGGTAAGGCAGCACGCAGCGGCCAGATGCCTCAGGCGTTCAGTCAGGATGAGCTGGACGTGATTGCGAAGAAGTATATTCACTGCTCAGCCAACTGGAATGCCATCGTGGTGAATACTGATGGCTTCATTCACGGGGGCGCATCACCCTCAGAGCTGATTGGCTTTATCAACCGGCCGGATGAGCAGTGGAAACGTTCTGTCTACAGCATGGACGGGAAGAAGGTATGAAAATGAAAGCACTTATTCCCCTGCTGATGCTGGTCATGGTCATGGTCAGCGGTTGTCGCACAGGCGAAGCGCAGACGCCGGAAGACACCGCCGAAATGCATTACGGGGAGGTCGATTTTGCGTTTTTAACCCCGCGAGCCTTACCTGCAGTGGTAACAAAGGCGCTGATCATCGACAACGAAAAGGTGGTTTCCACCTTCCGGACGCTGGACAGCACTCAGGAAAATCCTGACAGTGTGGGAAGCTGGAGCAGTCGGGTCAGCAGGCATGCTCAGTTTAATAAAGTCAGGCATCCTCCCGCACAGATGCTGTTCTGCTGGGATTCAGTCATTGATAAAAAGACCTATGAGACGCGCATCACCTTCTCACCTGTCCTGCGGGAAAAAATGTCGGTGCCAACCGGAAAGGACTGGCGTGGGAATACGGCCTGGTATAACACGCTGTTGTTTGGGCTGGCACCAGAAGGCAAAGTGCGCATCTGGCTTCAGAACACCGCCCCGATCGACAATCTGCCGGTTGAACCGGTAAAAATCACCACGCTGTCCGGGGATAAACTGGATGCCTGTAAAGGGATTACGGAACATCCCAACGGGTATGTTTATTACGGTGAAACCCCTGACTTTATCAAAGGGAAAACCTATCCCTATGGCAGCTGGTAACACCGACAGATGAAATTTGTCGGGCAATATGCATTGGGGCGATGGCATCTGTTTTACCGGTCTGAGGGGCCGGCTTTATGCTGGTTTCCACCAACCTGAACTGTACACCTGAACGGGTTGATCGGCTGGGTACTATTGACGGCCAGCTTTTCCTCCCCGAGGAGAATGGACTATTTGACCGTGAGGTGAATGCTTTACGCTACCTGGTTGAATCATCAAGCCCGGGTTTTAATATCTGGTGTACCAATGCCTATAGTCTTACCCGATTTCCGGGCTGGCTTGAGCGACAACAAATAGCCTGCCGTGCGTTAGATCGCACTGTTCTGCGCCACGACTACATACAGAGGCGGTTCAGCCAGAAGCGGCGCGTCGCTGTCCGGACCTGAAACAATATTGTCGCTGCGCTGACACGATTTTATGAATGGGCCGCTATGAACAGGCAATGCTGAAATAAGCGCTGTTTAAAGGAGTTATATGTGCAGGACGTTCGGTGAAAACCCGCCGCAGGACGCAGCGGGTGAAAAGCATTACTCGAAGCAGGTATCAGGATTGTCCGACAGGGTAATGAACTGCTTACCACCCTGGGTCAGCGCCATGATGGTGCCGGTTTCGATGTCGTAAACCCAGCCGTGCAGACGCAGTTTGCCGTTACGCAGGGCAACGGAGACTGACGGATGCGTCTTCATGTTGTTGAGCTGAGCGATGACGTTCTCTTTGACCATCTCGTTCAGTTTCTTCTCTGGTGAGTCATATTCACGCTGCTCAACCACCGCTTTTGCCGCATCGGCATAGCGCAGCCAGTGCTCAACCGCAGGCATGGTGTCCATGCAGGCGCAGGAGGCGATGGCGTTCATCGCACCACAGTTAGAGTGACCACAGATGATGATGTCGGAGACACCCAGAGCGACCACCGCATATTCGATAGTGGCAGAGACACCGCCTGGCTCCGGGCCGAATGAGGGAACGATGTTGCCCGCATTGCGGATAACGAACAGCTCTCCTGGCTCCTGCTGTGTGACCAGTTCAGGCACCAGACGGCTGTCTGAACAGGAGATAAACAGCGCTTTCGGATTTTGATTTGACGCCAGGCTTTTGAAAAGATCCTTCCTTTCAGGAAACACATTCTGCTGGAAATTCAGAAATCCGTTGATGATCTCTTTCATTATTTAGCTCTCACATTATCCATTCATTACCTGAGGGGCATAGCCCCCTCAGTGGGGTTAGCGGGTTTATTATTAATGAAAACAAGTGAATATCAACCCGCGTTTTTCAGTCAGACGTGAAGCGCTGCGACTTTCAGCGTTTCGCTTATCTGTCGGGCAGCGGCACCGGAGCGGATTTCTTTTTATAGCACGGGAAGTTACCGGAAACGGCAGGGTTTAATCGACACGCTTTTTTTGCCTGTGCCGCGGACCGGCTTTTACGCGTTTTTTCACTACTTTACGTCGGGGGAAGAGTCAGAAGAAAGCTTTCGCCGAATCGGGAACCGACCCGGAAGAGGTGGCGGGCAGCCCATGCACCAGGCTGCCATCACGGAAAGATTCAGCACTCAGCCATACTGCTGCTGATGCGCCTTTTTGCGTTTCAGGTAGTCCTCATCTTCACGCAGTTTGTCCCAGTACGCTTTGAAAACCGCCGCCGCAGCGGCCTTTTCCTCGTTGACGCCGCGCGGCAACTCTTTGCCGTCCGCGTCATACTTGCGTCCGCCTTTGTGGTTGCTGTAACGGCGCGCACGGGTGTACCCCATCTGGATAAATTTGCGCGCCATATCCATGCCAACAAAATCGTCCTGACGCCGGTAATCTTCAAACAGCGCCATGATTTTCTCAGCGGACTCTTCAGCAATGGGAACGGTGCGAAAACGCCAGTGCGGCAGAATTTCGCCTTTATAAGGCTCGACCATCAGCACACCCTGCTCGCCACGCCCGACCTGATAAAGTTCGGGATGCTGACGGAAGTCGATAGTGCTGAAGTCCTGATCATAATCGAAAGGTTTCATCTCTTTAGTTTAGGATCAAGTGCGTCACGTAGCCCGTCGCCGAGCAAATTAAATGCCAGCACCGTAAGGAAGATGGCCAGGCTGGGGAAAATGGCCACGTGCGGCGCCATCACCATATCGGCCCGCGCTTCATTCAGCATTGCGCCCCACTCCGGCGTGGGCGGCTGTGCGCCCAGCCCCAGAAACGACAGGCTGGCGGCGGTGATGATCGAGGTGCCGACACGCATCGTAAAATAGACCACAATTGGCGAGACCGTGCCGGGCAGGATATGCCGCATCAGGATCGTCCAGTCAGATGCACCGATGCTGCGTGCCGACTCAATATAGGTCTGATGCTTCAGCACCAGCGTATTACCGCGCACCAGGCGGGCAAAGGCCGGGATACTGAAAATAGCGACCGCCACAATCACGTTGCTCATGCCGCTGCCCATAATCGCTACCACCGCAATCGCCAGCAGAATGCCGGGGAAGGCAAACAGTACATCGCAGATGCGCATGGTGATGCGGTCCCACCAGCCTTCGTAATAGCCGGCTAACAGACCAAAGAATGTGCCAATCAGTGCGCCTATCACCACCGAGAAGAACCCGGCAATCAGGGAAATCCGCGTACCGACCAGCACCCGGCTGAAGATATCGCGGCCCAGCGAATCGACGCCAAAGAAGTGCAACAGTGAGGGTCCTTCATTGAGCCGGTCATAATCGAAGTAGTTCTCTGCGTCGAACGGCGCAATCCATGGCGCGATCACCGCCAGTATAATCAGCAGCAGCACAAACGCCCCGGCCAGCAGCGCTACCGGTTGCTGCCGGAAACGCCGCCAGAACTCCCGCCACGGCGTACGCACCCGATTTTCCGTCATCAGCGGCATCGTTTTCAGTGCCGCCTCACGTCGCCAGTTTTTCATCGCGACTCCTTGAAGCGAATAGCGGGATTGATTACCGCATAGAGCATGTCGACAAACAGATTGATCAGAATAAACTCCAGTGAAAACAGCAGCACTTCGGCCTGAATAACCGGATAGTCGCGCATCGCCACCGAGTCAACCAGCAGACGACCCAGTCCCGGCCAGTTAAACACGACCTCGACGACGATCGATCCCCCCAGCAGAAAGCCAAACTGCAGCCCCATCATCGTGACCACCGGAATCATCGCGTTGCGCAGGCCATGTTTCACCACCACCAGCGACTCGCGCACCCCTTTGGCCCGGGCGGTCCGCATGTAATCTTCCTGCATCACCTCCACGAATGAAGCGCGGGTAAAGCGCGCCATGACCGCCGCCACCGCCGCGCCTAAGGTGATTGAAGGCAGAATGTAATGTTTCCAGCTGTCAGCACCCACGGTTGGCAGCCAGCCCAGCTCCACCGAGAAGACCTGCATCAGCAGCATGCCCAGCGCAAAGGCGGGAAACGAAATGCCCGACACCGCCAGCGTCATCCCCAGTCGATCGGGCCAGCGGTTACGCCAGACAGCCGAAACGATGCCGATAGTCATGCCAAAAATCACCGCCCAGATCATGCTGGCCAGCGTCAGCCACAGGGTCGGCATAAAGCGCGAGGCGATCTCATCCGCAACCGGCCGCTTCGAGACCATCGACTGACCAAAATCGCCCTGCAGCGCATTCAGCATGAAATGCCAGAACTGCTGCGGTAGCGGCTGATCCAGCCCCAGCTCCTGACGCACCAGCGCTACCACGGAGGCATCGGCTTCCGGCCCGGCGATCAGGCGTGCGGGATCGCCCGGCAGCAGGTGAACAAACAGGAACACCAGCACCGCCACAATCAGCAGCGTCGGGATCAGCCCAAAGAGTCGTTTGAGAAAATAGTTAAACATGCAACATCCTGCAGCAGCGGCCAGCCACGCGGGCTGGCCGGCTCCGTTACTTCAGAGTGGCCTCATCAAAATTGAATGAGGTATCGGGCATCACATAAAAACCGCTGAGGTTTTTGCTGTTGGCAGAAACCAGTTTCTCAACCACCAGCGGGATCCACGGATGGTCCTGCCAGATGGTGTCCTGTGCATCTTTATAAAGACGCGCTTTCTCAGCACGGTCTGTAGTTTTCAGCGCATCGGCCAGATCTTTATCGACCTCAGGATTGCTGTAGAACGCCGTATTGAAGATCGCCGGTGGCCAGGCTGCGGTCGCAAACAGTGGCGTCAGCGCCCAATCTGCTTCGCCGGTTGAGGCAGACCAGCCGGTGTAGAACATGCGCACACCGCTCTCTTTCTGGCTTTTGCCTTCCACTTCCGCGGCGCGCTGTCCCGCATCCATCGCGGTGACTTTCACCTTCACGCCGACCTGCGCCAGCTGCTGCTGAGTGAACTGCAGGACTTTCTGCGCGGTGCTGTGGTTATGTGACGACCAGAGCGTGGTTTCAAATCCGTTCGGATAACCCGCCTCTTTCAGCAGTGCCTTAGCTTTGGCAGGATCGTAGCTGATGGCCGGATAGGTCTGCGCAAAATCGACGGCAGGCGGCACGATGCCGGTTGCCGGTGTGGCGTAACCGGAGAAGGCCACCTTCGCCAGCGCCTGACGGTTGATGGCATATTCCAGCGCTTCACGTACCTTCGGGTTGTCGAACGGCTTCTGCGTGACGTTGAGGCTGATGTAACGCTGCATAATCGAAGGCGAGGTCACCACATCCAGCTTGCTGTTCTTCTCCAGCAGCTTCACCTGCTCATACGGCACCGGGAACGCAAAGTTCGCCTCGCCGGTCTGCAGCATTGCCGCACGGGTATTGTTGTCTACCACCGGACGCCAGGTGATGCTGTCCAGTTTCGGATAGCCTGGCTTCCAGTAGCCGTCCCACTTCTTCACCTTCACAAAATCGGTCTGGTTCCAGGTTTCAAACACAAACGGACCGGTTCCCACCGGATGGAAGCCGATCTCTTTACCATATTTTTTCAGCGCGGCAGGCGAAATCATCGCCGCCGCCGGATGCGCCAGATTGTTGATAAAGGCGGAGAACGGCTCTTTCAGCGTCACTTTTACCGTGGTCGGATCCACCACTTCGGTGCTGGCGATGCGCTTAAAAAGGTTGTAGCGCTTAAGATGATTATCCGGGTTGCTGGCGCGATCGAGGTTGACCTTAACCGCTTCCGCATTGAAGTCCGTGCCATCCTGGAATTTAACGCCGGGACGCAGCTTAATGGTGTAGGTCAGGCCATCGGCGCTGGCCTGATAGCTCTCCGCCAGCACGTTGGTGAGCTTCATATCCTTATCGAAGCCAAACAGGCCCTGATAGAAGGATTTCGCGACCGCCTGCGACAGCGTGTCGTTGGCGTCATAGGGATCGAGCGTGGTGAAGTTGGACGCCACGGCAATCACCGCATCCTGTGCTGCCCAGGCGGGCAATGTCATCGCGCTGCTTAATACGCCAGCTGCCAGTAACCCTTTACGCATCGTCATCTGCATCTTGTTCTCCTGTAATCCCTGTCGGGTTGGTCGCCGGGGCGACATCTTCACTGTTCAGGTCGCGCTGATAACGTGGCGGGCGACGAAATGGCCCGGAGCCACCTCCATCAGCGGCGCCACTTCAGGTTCATCCCCTAACGCATGGATCGGGCTGGGGATCTCATCGACCAGTAAGGCACGTTCGCGACGCCGGTGAGCCGGATCGGCGACCGGCACCGCGGCCATAAGTTTTCGGGTGTAGGGATGCTGAGGCTGTTCAAATACCGCCTGACGCGGCCCCATCTCGACTATCTGGCCGAGATACATCACCGCTACGCGGTGGCTGATACGCTCCACCACCGCCATATCGTGAGAAATAAACAGGAAGGCGATGCCAAACTCACGCTGCAGGTCGAGCATCAGATTAATAATCTGCGCCTGAATCGACACATCCAGCGCCGAGACGGACTCATCGGCGATCACCACTTTAGGATTCAGCGCCAGCGCGCGGGCGATACAGATGCGCTGACGCTGTCCGCCGGAAAACTCATGCGGATAACGCTGCGCATGTTCCGGCAGCAATCCTACTTTATCCAGCAGCCAGGCAACGCGCTGCTCCGCCTCACGACGCGGCATCGCCTTGTGGACCAGCAGCGGCTCCATAATTGAGAAGCCGACCGTCAGCCGGGGATCGAGCGAAGCGTAGGGATCCTGGAAGATAAACTGAATGTCGCGTCGCAGATGGGCCAGCGCGGCGCCGGAAAGATGGTCTATCCGCTGGCCGTCAAACGTCAGCGTGCCGCCCTGACTGGCCACCAGCTTCAGCAGCGATCGCCCGGTGGTCGATTTACCGCAGCCGGACTCCCCCACCAGCGCCAGCGTCTCACCTGCATAGAGATCAAAGCTGACTTTTTCGACGGCGTGAACCCGGCTTTTAACGCGATTCAGCAGGCCACCGCGAATATCAAAGCGGGTAACCAGATCGCGCACCTGCAAAATCGGTGGCTGCAGGCGGCGAACCGTATCCTGCGGCACATCATCAACCGCATCGCTGTGCAGCAACGGGAATTTGGCGGGTAAGGGCTGTCCCTGCATCGAGCCGAGCCTGGGCACCGCCGCCAGCAGCGCCTGGGTATAGGGCTGCTGCGGCGCGCTGAACAGCTCGGCGACCGGGGCATTTTCCACCACTTCACCGCGATACATCACCTGAACCCGGTCGGCCATTTCGGCGACCACGCCCATGTCGTGCGTGATAAAAATCACCCCCATCTGCATCTCTTTTTGCAGCACGCGGATGAGCTGCAGAATCTGCGCCTGAATGGTGACGTCGAGCGCGGTGGTCGGCTCATCGGCAATCAGTAGTGCCGGTTTGCAGCAGAGCGCCATCGCGATCATCACGCGCTGACGCATCCCGCCCGACAGCTGGTGTGGGAAGCGCGATAAAACATTGTGTGCATCGGGAATACGCACCAGGTCCAGCATCCGGCGCGCCTCAGCCAGCGCACCGGCGTGACTCAGGCCCTGATGCAGACGAATGGATTCAGCAATCTGCTCGCCCACCGAAAAGACCGGATTCAGCGAGGTCATCGGCTCCTGAAAGATCATCGCCATATCCGCGCCGCGTACCCGGCGCATCTGACCTTTTGAGGCGCGCATCAGATCCAGCACGTCGCCGTTACGACGACGCAGCTGCACCTCACCGCTGACGATGCCGCCCGCCTGCTCAATCAGCCGCATCAGCGCCAGCGAGGTGACCGATTTACCGGAACCTGACTCCCCCACCAGCGCCAGTGTTTCGCCGCGAAACAGATCGAGCGACAAATGACGCACCGCGTCTGTGACGGTGCCTTCGTGCTGAAAACGCACATTGAGATCGCGTACTGCCAGTACCTGCTCAGGGGCCAGCGGCGGTAACGTTTGCCTGTCGCTCATCACTGCTCCTTAACTTTCGCGATAGATAGCGACGTCCGCCGCTTCGCCGACTCGCCCAACGCCCCGGTACATGCCTTCGCTGTTAAACGGCAGCGCCACGTTGCCAGCGCGATCGACCGCAATCAGCCCGCCGCTCCCGCCCAGTTCCAGTACGCTGTCATGAATGACGTTAACCGTAGCCTGCTGCAGTGAGCGTCCGGCGTAGCGCATCTGCGCAGCCACATCGTAGGCCGCCAGCGTGCGCATAAAGACTTCGCCGGTGCCGGTACAGGAGACTGCCACGCTGTCGTTGCTGGCGTAGCAGCCTGCACCCGGCAGCGGCGAGTCGCCGACCCGCCCGGCCTGTTTGTTGGTCATACCGCCCGTTGACGTCGCAGCCGCGAGGTTGCCCTCAAGATCCAGTGCAACCGCGCCAACTGTGCCGAATTTACGGTCCGGGTCGAGCGGATCGTCGCTGTGCGCGGCACCATCATGGTCCAGCACTGCGGTATCGCTGTTGAGCGCACGCTGCAACTGCTCCCAGCGTTCCGGCGTTGAGAAGTAATCAGGCGCGACCGTTTCCAGTCCATTCGCCACTGCAAACTGCTCTGCACCCTCGCCGATAAACAGCACATGTTCGCTTTTTTCCAGCACGGCTCGTGCTGCCAGCACCGGATTGCGAACCCGCGTCACGCCTGCAACCGCGCCCACCTCCAGCGTTCGGCCATCCATGATGCAGGCATCGAGTTCATGGGTGCCCTGATGGGTGAACACCGCCCCTTTACCGGCGTTAAACAGCGGACACTCTTCCAGCAGTCGCACGGCCTCGGTCACCGCATCGAGTGCGCTGCCACCCCGAGCCAGTATCTGCTGACCCTGAGTGACAATATCGTGTAGCGCCTAGCGATAACGTTGTTCCTTTTCGGCGCTCATTGCTGCGCGCGTAATAGCACCTGCGCCGCCGTGAATGGCGATCACTGCATTGACCATAACGCTCTACCCTGTAGTTGCATCAGGACGAAAAACACTGATTTAAAATGGTTTTCACCGGGTTTGGGTGATTTTTGACTATAGAAAGCCTGCTAAGTGTTGTAAAGCGGAAACTGTTCCTGTGGTTATAACCTTTTCTTACCATTCTATTTCCTTTTTGCCATAACAACCGGCGCGCCAGGCCGACACCGATGTGACTCAGCGGCCAATCCGACCCATAATAGGCAGCATCTGAAACAACCAGGCTGGACTGTTCATGGAAAGTTTTACTGCAGGTTTGATCTCCCTTGAGGAGGCGCAACAAAAAATGCTGTCACAGCTGACGCCCGTCACCGACTCCCTGAGCGTGCCGCTGGCCGACGCGGTCGGCCGGATCACAGCAACCGCAGTCACCTCGCCGATTGCGGTGCCGCCCTTTGATAACTCCGCGATGGATGGCTACGCCGTCAGGCTGGCCGATGTCAGCAGCGGACAGCCGCTCCCTGTGGCAGGTAAAGCCTTTGCGGGCGCGCCCTTCAGCGGTGAGTGGCCACAGGGCAGCGTGATTCGCATCATGACCGGTGCGCCGGTGCCCGCCGGCTGTGAAGCGGTGGTGATGCAGGAGCAGACCGAAACCCAGGGCGAGGCGATTGTGATTACCGCGCCGGTGCGTCAGGGACAAAATATCCGTCTGACCGGTGACGATATACAGCCAGGTCATGTCGTGCTGGAAGCGGGAACGCGTCTGGGCGCCGCGGAGCTGCCGCTGCTGGCTTCGCTGGGTATTGCGCAGGTCAGCGTGCTGCGAAAACTGCGGGTGGCTATCTTCTCCACCGGCGATGAACTTCAGCCGGTCGGTGAGCCGCTGGCAGAAGGCCAGATTTACGACACCAACCGTTTTGCCGTCTCGCTGATGCTGCATAAGCTGGGCTGCGAAGTCATCGACCTTGGCATCATCAAAGACGATCCCGCTGCCCTGCGCGCTGCATTTGAGGAAGCGGATCGGCAGGCCGACGTGGTGATCAGCACCGGGGGTGTCTCAGTCGGCGAAGCGGACTTCACCAAAAGCATGCTGGAAGAGCTCGGCGCGATCAGCTTCTGGAAGCTGGCGATTAAACCCGGCAAGCCGTTTGCCTTTGGCCGCCTCAACAGCAGCTGGTTCTGCGGTCTGCCTGGCAATCCGGTCTCCGCCGCCGTCACTTTCTATCAGCTGGTGCAGCCGCTGCTTGCCACCCTCACCGGCCAGCAAAAATCTGCTTTGCCGCCTCGTCAGAAGGTGCGCTGCGCCTCGCGACTGAAAAAGTCACCGGGCCGTCTCGACTTCCAGCGCGGCATCCTGCGCCAGAATGCACAGGGTGAACTGGAGGTGGAGACCACTGGCATGCAGGGTTCGCACGTCTTCAGCTCTTTCGCTCAGGCGAACTGCTTTATTGTGCTGGAACGGGATCGCGGCAACGTTGAGCCGGGCGAATGGGTTGAGGTAGAGCCTTTCAACGTGCTGCTGGAGGCATAAATGCTGCCTGAACTCAGCGATGAGGAGATGCTGCGCTACAACCGGCAAATTGTCCTGCGCGGCTTTGATTTCGACGGTCAGGAGCGGCTGAAAGCGAGCCATGCACTGGTCGTCGGGCTGGGCGGACTCGGTTGCGCTGCCGCGCCCTATCTGGCTTCTGCGGGCGTCGGCAATCTGACGCTGCTCGACTTCGATACCGTGTCGCACTCCAACCTGCAACGGCAGCTCCTGCATCATGATGCGGATATTGGCCGCGCCAAAGTGGACTCCGCCGCGCAGAGCCTGGCCGCCATCAATCCGCACTGCCAGCTGAATCCGGTCAACGGTCAACTGGATGATGCGGCGCTGCTGGCACTGATTGCCCGGCAGCAGGTGGTGCTGGACTGCACCGATAACGTTGCGGTGCGTGAGCAGCTCAACCGGCTTTGCCGGCAGCAGCGGGTGCCACTGGTTTCCGGCGCCGCGATTCGGATGGAAGGTCAGATCAGCGTATTCAACTGGCAGCCCGGTACACCTTGCTATCGCTGTATCAGCCGCCTGTTTGGTGAACAGACCCTGAGTTGCGTCGAAGCGGGCGTCATGGCCCCGCTGGTTGGCGTGATTGGTGCGATGCAGGCGATGGAAGCCATTAAGGTGCTGACCGGATTCGGCACCCCCGCCACCAGCCGGTTGCTGATGTATGATGCCATGAGCGCGGAGTTCCGCAGCATGAAGGTCGCGCAGGACGCGCATTGTGAAGTGTGTGGCGGTGGGGCTTAAGGTCAAAAGCAATACATCTGCTCAGTGAAGCCAGCGCTGTTTTGAACTCTGCCTGCTTTAGGGAACACGGTCAGATCGGAAAGTCGCTTAGACCATCCCTGGGCGCTCTGCCCGCGCGATTACGCACCTCATCCCTGAGGTGCGCCCGTTGCCGGGCCAACGCTTCGCGTTGTTCAAAAACGCTCCCGGCGTTTTTGTCCATGGCGCGGGACGCTTTCCTCCTCTGACCATGTTCCCTGCGCTTTAAACATATGCGTTGCGGCCAAATTCACTCTGAACTGGCTTTATCAGAATTCTTAACGATGGGGGCCTGCGTCGAACACATTCCCCGATCCCACGCTCAATCCACTTACAGACAACTCAAAACTTAAAGCGAAGGGAACATACGCCTGTAGCAAAGCATAGCGGGCCAGGGATGGCCCGCGCTGAGCATGCCATGGATGGTGTCTTTTGCGTCTTTGCGAAAGGCGTATGCTCCCTGAAGCCCGCACAGTGGTGACGTTTTACCTGCTTAGGGAACCTGGTCAGATCGGAGAAAGTCGCTTAAACCATCCCTGGGCGCTCAGCACTGCCGGGCAAAAAAACGGGGTGGCCTGCGCCACCCCGTTTTTTATCAGACGATACCCTGACTCCGCAGGTAATCTTCATAATTACCGGTGAAGTCCACCACCTTGTCTGCTTTCAACTCAATCACACGGGTTGCCAGCGAGCTGACAAATTCGCGGTCATGCGAAACGAACACCAGCGTGCCTTCATACATCTCCAGCGCCATATTGAGCGATTCAATCGACTCCATATCCAGGTGGTTAGTCGGCTCATCCATAATCAGGATGTTCGGTTTTTCCATCATCAGCTTACCGAACAGCATACGACCCTTCTCACCACCGGAAAGCACTTTTGCCGGCTTCTTAATATCATCCTGCGAAAACAGCAGACGACCCAGAATACCGCGAATGGTCTGCTCATCATCGCCAGGCTGTTTCCACTGACTCATCCAGTCAAATACTGTCAGGTCATTGGCAAAATCATCGGCGTGATCCTGAGCGTAATAACCAATACGCGCATTCTCTGACCATTTAACCGTGCCATTATCTGGCGTAAGCTGACCGACCAGCGATTTCAACAGCGTTGACTTACCAATACCGTTGGCACCAATTACCGCCAGCTTCTCACCCACTTCCAGCAGCAGATTTAAATTCTTAAACAGCGGACCGTTATCAAACCCTTTGGTTAAACCTTCCACTTCCAGCGCATTACGGAACAACTTCTTGTCCTGCTCAAAGCGGATAAACGGGTTCTGACGACTGGACGCTTTCACTTCATCCAGTTTAATTTTATCCATCTGCTTAGCGCGTGATGTCGCCTGACGTGATTTAGAGGCGTTGGCGCTAAAACGACTGACGAATGATTGTAAGTCAGCAATCTGCGCTTTCTTCTTAGCGTTGTCAGATAACAGACGTTCACGTGCCTGCGTTGCAGCGGTCATATATTCGTCATAATTACCGGAATAAACCCGCAACTCGCCATAATCCAAATCGGCCATATGGGTGCAGACCATATTAAGGAAGTGACGGTCATGCGAAATGATAATCATGGTGCTGTCACGCTCGTTCAGCACCTGCTCCAGCCAGCGAATAGTATCGATGTCCAGGTTGTTCGTCGGTTCGTCGAGTAACAAAATATCGGGATTAGAAAACAGCGCCTGCGCCAGCAGCACACGCAATTTAAAGCCCGGCGCAATTTCGCTCATCGGGCCGTAATGCTGCTCAACCGGAATACCCACGCCGAGTAATAACTCACCGGCACGGGACTCGGCGCTATAGCCGTCCATCTCACCGTAAAGCGCCTCAAGATCGCCGACTTTATACCCCTCTTCTTCGCTCATCTCTGGCAAAGAATAAATACGGTCGCGCTCCTGCTTCACTTCCCATAATTCATGGTGACCCATGATGGCGGTGTCCAGCACGCTGAATTGTTCAAAGGCGAACTGATCCTGACGCAACTTACCGATGCGCTCATTAGGATCGTAAGAGACGTTGCCGCCTGACGGCACCAGATCGCCACCCAAAATCTTCATGAAGGTGGATTTTCCGCTGCCGTTCGCACCGATTAAACCGTAACGATTACCGCCGCCAAATTTAACGGAGATATTTTCGAACAGTGGCTTGCTGCCAAACTGCATGGTGATATTGCTGCTAACTAACACGGCATTGACCTTTGTGAAGAAATGGATGAAAAAACGGCGGCTATTATGCCAGATGTGACGCAGCGCACGCCAGCGTCAGGCGTGGATTCCTGGCGGGGTGATTGATATCCCGGCAGAAATAAAAAAGCCGGAGGGCCATAATGGCCCCCCGGCTCCCACTTACAAGGATTGTGTCGATCAATCGATCAGGAAACTGTCCAGGCTTTTACCGGAATCCAGCGCTTTTTTAATCGCTGCTGGGGTACGGCCCTGGCCAGTCCAGGATTTCTGCTCACCGTTCTCGTCGGTGTAAGAATATTTAGCCGGACGCGGCGCACGCTTGGTACGTTTTTTTCCGCTTTCCAGCGCACCTAATAATTCATTAGGATCGATGCCGTCAGCCAGCAGCATTTCGCGATATTTAGACAGCTTTTCTTCTTTTTCGCGATTCTGCGTCTCTTCTGCTTCTGCTTCTTCGCGGCGCTCAGTAACAACAACAGTTAATTTTTCCAGGATCTCTTCAAGATCGGTCAGTGGCAGTTCACGAGCCTGGGCACGTAATGTGCGAATATTGTTCAGTACCTTAAATGCGTCACTCATCACAATGTCCTTGATTAAGGGGGGTTAATAAAACTGTAGCGCCAAGACTACCTAATTCAAATAAAAAAATAAATTATTTTTACGCTACAGATAATTCTTAAGTATTAATTCAGACAAAATACCACTATTAAAATCGACAGTGCCTGCCGTTTTATTAACGCCGAATTAACAACAAATCGCACTTTTACTCAGCCAATGAAAACGATTTCAGCCAGATTATACCGGTAGCGCATAGTTAACGCTGTTCGCTAAAAGCGGGCTGTATAGCAGCATTATTTACAATCAGGGTCCCGGCAATAACAGTTTAAAACGGTGCCCCAGGCGCGATCCCTGTCACACCAGCTTACAGATTATGCTTAAAAAGCCATCCGCAGTACCGTTAAATAGCGCAAAAGAATTACCGCCTGACTGTTTTTTTAATTATGTCTCCTGCCGCCCGATAATCGTTTTTGCCGCTGCGATTAAGGGCAGAGTCAGATAATTCGCAGAGCGCGACGCGCTGCACAATAACAGCGCGCTCTGGTTCAGCCTGACGAATAGTCGCGCGCGTCTCCGCTCGCTCAGTCGTGAGATACCTTAAAAAATCGACAAAAAAATAAATGCAGAAAAGTGACGCAGCTCAAAAACGGCAATCCAGGATGCGTCAGCAGCATAAAAATAATCACTCGCCAGGGGCGCTGATAATATCCCTGCCGTTGCCTGTGGTTTATTTTCTGCGGACTGAGACGGAGAGGATGATGCTGAGATATCCACTTATTCAACGGGTTAGATCATCATGAACGACCTGGACAGGCTGAAACTTTCTGTTTTAACGCGGAGAGAGGGAGAGATAAGGCAGTCGCTGTAGTGAGGCAGCGACCGCCGGGGGATTAATTCGCCTGCGTAGCCGGGCCAAATACCGGGTAATCCGGCATATCAACGTTCTGGTAGGTTTCCCAGCCGCCGCCCAGCGCTTTATAGAGCGCCACTAAATCGAGTGCACTTTGCATCCGCGCCTGCGTCGCCTGCTCCTGTGCCTGCGCCAGCTGACGCTGCGCATCCAGCACCTCAAGGAAGGTGGAGAGCCCCTGCCGATAACTGTCGCTGGCGAGATCAAAGGCGCGCTGCAATGCACCAGTCGTCTCATCCAGTGCGGTAACGCGCTGCTGATCGGCGCGGTAACTGACCAGCGCATTCTCCACATCCTGCAACGCCGTCAACACCGTCTGACGATAATCCAGCGCGGCGCTGGCCTGCTGCGCCCGCGCTAACTTCACGCTCGACACCAGCTGTCCGCCCTGGAAAATCGGAATCGATAACGACGGGCCAAAGTTGTAGAAATGGCTGCTCCAGTTATCGAGATAGCTGACGTCAGTGTTACGCACGCCCAGCTGGCCGGTCAGAGACAGGCTCGGGAAAAGCTGCGCGACTGAGACGCCAATCTCAGCGGTTTGTGCATGCAGCGTCGCTTCAGCCTGTCGTATATCCGGACGACGGCGTGCCAGCGTGGACGGAATGCCCACCTGGACAAACTGCGGCAGCGGCGGCAGCGCTTTTGGTGTGCTGAGCTCAGCATCCAGCGCGCCCGGTGTCTTGCCGAGCAGCACCGCTAACCCATTCATCGCCTGCCGCGCCTGCGCCTGATACTGCGGCAGTTGCGCCTGCAGCGTGCTGAGCTGGGCACGGGCATTCTCCACATCGGTCAGCGGAGCCAGACCATTACGCTGCTGGCTTTGCGTCAGCTCCGTCGTCTGCTGTGCAATTTCAATCTGCTGCTGCAGCGTCTGGATGGTCGTCTGCGCGCCTCGCAACTGCAGCCAGGCTCGCGCCACTTCGGCCTCCAGCGAGACCAGCGCATCATTGCGCTGTTCTATCGCGGCCTGCTGCTGAGCATTGGCGGCCTCAACCTGACGGCGCACTTTGCCCCACAGGTCGAGCTCCCAGCTGGCGTCAAAGCTGCCCTGATAGAGGTTCACCGGCTGGGTCAGGCCATTTAGCTGGCTGGCCACATTGCTGTCGAGCTGATCGGTTGCGCCATTAGATTCCAGCAGGCCTTTGAGTCCAGGCTGCTGACGCGTCACTTTGGCCGACCCGCTCAGGCTGGGTAACAGACTGCCCTGCGCCTGCGTCAGCTGTTCACGCGCGCCAGCAATGCGCAGCACCGTCTGCTGCAGGCTCAGGTTGCCCGCTATCGCCCGCTCAATCAGGCTGTCGAGCTGCGGATCGTTGAAACTGCGCCACCAGCGGGAATTAATTGCGGCATTTTGCGGCTTAGACGCTTCCTGCGAATCCAGGGTGTTATAGCTTCCCGGCACGACAGGTTTCGGTGCCTGATAGTCAGGCCCGACGGCGCAACCCGCCAGCCCAAGGGCCAGCAGTAAACTCAGGGGTTTCAGGCGATGAGAGTATAAAACCTTCATGTTAGTGTGCTCCTGCACTGCCTTCGCTCTTAATCGGCGACAGCAGCCAACAAAATGGAATCAAAATCAGGGCGACAATACTCAGGCCTGAGAAGACATCGATGTAAGCGAGAATACGCGACTGCGCAATCATCTCCTGATAGAGCTGTCCGGTTGCCAGCGTGACGGGATCGCCCACCGCCGAGGTAAAGTCGCGTATCGCCTGCGCCCAGTGCTGAACCGTAATGTTGAACGGCTCGTTCAGCGGCGTCATGTTATGCACCATATCTGCCGACCGCGCCTGTGCGCGCTCGGTGATCGCCGCAGTCGAGAGCGAGATCCCAATCGATCCGGCCACGTTACGGAACATGGTAAACAGCGCCGAGGCATCCGCATTAAGTCGCTGCGGAATGGTGACAAAGGCGATAGTGGTCAGCGGAACAAACAGGAAACCCAGCCCGATTGACTGTGCGCTACGCATCATCACCAGCGTTTTGAAATCGACATTCGGCGTCAGGGTAGAAGAGTAGAAAAACGCCACGGCCAGACAGCTGAAGCCAAAGGCGATGATGTATCGCGTCTGTACAATCGGCATCAGTTTCAGCACCAGCGGAATGGTCAGCACGATCAGCACCGCGCCCGGCGACAGCACCAGCCCTGACCAGGTGGCGGTGTAACCCAGATCCTGCTGCGCCAGCTGTGGCAGCACCACGGAACTGCCGTAGAGAATCATCGCCATGCCCGCCATCAGCAGCCCGGCTACCCAGAAGTTGCGATCTTTCATCACCAGGATATCGACCACCGGTTTACGGGCATACATCAGCCAGTAAACGGCCCCGACGATGCCGACCAGCGCCAGAACAGCGAACAGCACGATAAAGTGCGAGGCGAACCAGTCTTCATCTTCGCCGCGGTCCAGCATCACCTGCAGACAACCCAGCCCTAAGGTAATCAGGCTGATACCGATGTAATCGATCTTCAGCTTACCTTTGGCCCATTTGCGCTCCCACGGTGGATCTTCCAGCAGCTGATAGATCGCCAGCACGGTCAGCACGCCCACCGGGATGTTGATAAAGAACACCCAGCGCCAGCTGTAGTTGTCGGTGATCCAGCCACCCAATGTCGGACCAATCACCGGCGCGACAATAATGGCGATAGAAGAGAGACCAAAGGCCTTGCCGCGATCTGCCGGCTTGAAGTAGTCCAGCAGTACCGACTGCTGAACCGGCTGCAATCCGCCGCCAAAGAAACCCTGCAGAACGCGGAACAGAATGATCTGCCACAGTTCCGTTGCGATGCCGCACAGGAAAGAGCAGATGGTAAACATGACGATGCAGATCAGGAAGAACTGTTTACGGCCAAACAGCCGGCTGAAGAACGCAGAGATAGGCAGCACAATACCGTTCGCCACCAGATAGGAGGTCAGCACCCAGGTGGACTCATCGTAACTGGAAGAGAGCGAACCGGCGATGTGCGGCAGCGCCACGTTAACGATGGTGGTGTCGAGGATCTCCATAAACACCGCCAGCGTCACCGTGATCGCCACTAACCACGGATTACTGGCCGGTTTCCAACTCTGCGCCGTACTCATTCCACCGTTACCTTCGGTTCAACTGAGAGACCCAGCGGCAGGGGATGGTTGGGATCCAGGCCCTTGTCGATCACGATTTTCACCGGCACGCGCTGAACAATTTTCACGTAGTTACCGGTTGCGTTCTCTGACGGGAAGGTCGAGAAGCGGGAACCGGAGCCCATCTGAATACTATCGACATGCCCTTCCAGCTTCATATCCGGCCAGGCATCGACGCTGATTTCAACTTTATCGCCCGGATTCATGCGTTGCAGCTGAGACTCTTTGAAGTTTGCGGTCACCCAGATTTCAGGCGAAACCAGCGAGAACAGCGAGGAGCCCGCCTGCACCAGCGTGCCGAGCTGAACGTTACGCTTGGTGATAAATCCGTCATACGGCGCGCGAACCTGGGTATAGGAGAGATTAAGATCGGCCGTGCTCAACTGCGCCTTCGCCTGCTCAACCTGTTGCTGACGCGCTTCAACATTGGTCTCCTGCTGACGAATCTGCAGGGCAACCTGTGACGCGACTTCAGTCTGGGCTTTCGCACTCTGTAACTGCGCCTGCGCCGAACGTAACTGCGCGGAGGCGCTATCGATATTACGCTGACTGGTCGCGCGCGGATCGACACCACGCTGGCGACGATAATCCGCCTGCGCATTCAGCAGATTTGCTTCCGCTTTAGCCTGATCGGCCAGAGCCTGATCGCGCTGGGCCGGATACTGTACCTTCGACAGCGCCAGCTGGGCCTGCGCCTGATGCAGCTGAGCCACCGCTAAACCGAGCTGCGCATTGGCCTGTTCACGCTGGGCACGGTTGTCGCTCGGATCGATCTCCACCAGCAAATCGCCCTTCTTCACTCGCTGGTTATCTTTCACCAGCAGCTTCACGACATAGCCGGACGCTTTAGGCGCAATGGTCACGGCATCGCCTTCGGTAAAGGCATCGTCGGTGGTTTCAATATTGCGGGTAGATAACCAGAACCAGAGACCGACAATCAGCATAATCACCACCACCACCGCCAGAATAATCAGCGGCTTTTTACCGGGGCGTTTACGCTCAGGCTGCTGGTCGTTGTCCTGATTTTCCTCTGACTGACGGCTCTTATCCGTCGCGTTTTCTGCGTCCTGCTGGTGTGGATCGCGTTGATTATTCTCGCTCATAGTTCCCATCACTGGCTAAGGCCCTGATTCCGGGCATAAAGGTCCTGTTAACCTTATATCGGAAACTGACAAAATCCAGTGCAACTTTACGAAACTTGAGGAATGGCGCACGTCCTGCCACCTCCGGGAGGCAGCAGGACGCGTCGGGCCTAATTAAGCAACCGCAGAAGCAGCCAGCCGCTGGCCATTGACCAGGCCAGCAGAGGAATGGAGAAGAGATGGAATTGCCACCAGACGGCGCGATCTTTCGCCATACGCAGGGCGATCAGGTTAGCCAGTGAACCCGGCAGGAGGCCGAATCCGCCAATGTTGACCGCCCAGGCAAGCAGTTCGGTCGGCGGGACCTTCTGCAGCAGCAGAATGGTGGCCGGGACGTTACTGATCACCTGTGACAGACCAATCGCCAGCAGATAGAGCTGCCCCTGACCGAAATGCGCTACCGCATCAAAGTGAGCCTGCATGACCGGCAGGCGCGTCAGCAGGAAGACGTCAACAAACATGGCGATAAACACCGCCAGCAGGCTCCAGTCGATGCGTTGCAATACCTGACGCGCCATCACCATGAAGGTGGCGAGGATCAGCAGCAGTATCCAGCCGGTGATCTCCAGCTCCAGACCGGCAATAAACAGCAGGTATAACACCACGCTGACGATAAACAGCGGCTTCTGCCACTCCGGCTGTTCCGGATTCTCATGCTTATCAATCGACCGCTTTGAGAAGCTGAACCAGGTCAGTACCACCAGGCTCAACAGCAGCCAGGCGGCCAGCGGCAGCATCTGCACAATGAATGCAATAACGCTGAGCTTGCCGTGACTCCACAGCAGAATGTTTTGCGGATTACCGACCGGGGTCAGCAGCGATCCGGCATTGACCGCCAGTGCCTCGAAAATGATCAGGCGTGAGATAGGTAAATGTGAGAACTTCCGCAGCGTCAGCGTCAGCGGCACCAGAATAAATAGCGCCACATCGTTGGTCAGAAACGTCGAAAGCAACGCAGCAGCCAGCACCATAAACAGCGCCAGCGCACGTTCATGCCGGAAACGGGCAATCAGTCGTCCCCCCAGCACGTCAAAGTAGCCGCTGGTTTCCAGCCCTTTGGTCAGGATTAACAGCCCGGTGAGTGTGATAATCGTGTGCCAGTCGACGGCACCGGGCAGATCGGCCCAGCGGAAATCCGCCAGAAATGCCAGAACTACACCAATAACGATTAATAAATGCAAAATTGAGTCATGCAAAAAAGATCGAAGCAGTTGAGGCATGGTGAGGGTACGCCTTAGCGTTAACGGGTTTCGGAGAACTTCTTAAATACAGCCAGCGTTTCATCACTGACGTGATGTTCAATACCTTCTGAATCGCGTCGGGCCGTTTCGGGACTGATGCCCAACGCCAGCAGAAAGCTTTCAACAATATGATGACGGGCGCGGCTCTCCTCTGCCAGCTTCTCACCTTCGCTGGTCAGGAAGACACCGCGGTAAGGCACCTGCTCTACCAGCCCGGCACTGCCAAGCCGCTTCAGCATTTTAGCCACGGTCGGTTGCGAAACGCCCAGACGGGCTGCCATATCGACCTGACGCGCTTCGCCAAATTCACCAATCAAATCAGAGATTAACTCAACGTAGTCATCAATTAATTCCCGACGATGCGCTTCACGCACCTGCCGAAAACCTTCGACATGCTCTTCAATATCTTTCAGTGGTCCTTTTGGCGCAGAAACCACGCTTTTAGCACGACGACTCATTCAGCTTCCTCATTATTATTTCCCGTACTGACACTGCTGTACGGATTTAGCTGCGCTCATTGTAAACCAGCCGCAAAGAAGCTCAAATTTTTCGTCATTAGCCTTGGCTAAACGATATAGCCAGTGCTATATTCGATGATAATGTAAGCAGTAAAAGTACGATCCTTGTGGATCCTTTACTGCTCCGGTGATGATGACGCTTCTCACCGCAGGTTGCTGACTACCGCGTCGACAATGATTGGGAGGTGATTCTATGAGCACCCTGAAATGTTGCTTAGATTGCAGCAAATGCTTCCAGGCTGAAAAGAAAACAACCACGGAGATGAAATCCTGGCTGTGCCTGCTGACGCGTTCCCCGTTCACACTGCGTCTGATGTTGATTGAGAAACTGCTGGGCCATAAGCCTGCCGATCGTCGCTGCCAGAATCTGATCTGGCGCGGCTAATCCTGATTCAGTGCCTTTCAGCCACTGGCTGAGAGGCTCACTTTCCCCCCTTCTTCTCTGAATTCCTGCCAGAACAGAGTGCCCTGCGGCATAGCGTCGCATGGCTGTTGATCGGCTTCAGTTCTCAGAAAGGGTCGGGAAAGGGAGAGAGGTGGGAGATGGCGGGTAAAATCAGCACAATAAAAAACGGCCCACAAGGGGCCGTTTTTTTGCAGGTCAGCTAAGCTAAACTTAGAAGCTGTAACCTACGCCAGCAATCCAGGTACCGACGTCAACGTTACGGATACGGCTCTGCTCGTAACCAACGTCAACAGCGATGTCCTGCATTGGGTTAAACTGCATACCTGCGCCGTAAGAGAAGCCTACGTCGCTGGTGTCAGCTTTATCGCGTGATGAAGTATCGTTAGCCTGGTATTTACCGTAGCCGATACCTACAACACCATAGATGCTAGCCCAGTCGTTCAGACGGAAAGCAGGACCACCGGTCACACCGTAGTACTGGCCTTTGTTGTAAACGCCATCTTCGGTACGATCTTTTTCAGTGTAGGTGAATGAACCGATCCAACCCAGTGGGTTAGAACCGTCTTCGTAGCGGTATTTCAGGTTGAAGCCGTTAGCTTTGTTAGCAACGCCCTGATAATCGCTCTGAGCATAGCCACCAGTTACGGTGCTCTGTGCCATTGCTGAACCTGCAGATACTGCCAGTACACAGGCTAATGCTGAAAGACATGCAATTTTTTTCATAACCACCTCAAATGTGAAAATACTTCTCTCCTGACAACGCTGAAAATATAACAAAAAATAGCGAGAAACTCTGCCCGGATTTTGTTGTCTAACAGAATGTTTGGTGTAACAGGAAGTTAATGCGACAACCTATGTCATTCATTTTTCTTATAAAAAGCGTCATATTCCTGCAACAATCATTTTGTGCTCATTTCATTCTTTAAGTAAAATCCTAAAAAATCCTGACATTTCTTTACCAAAATGGCCCTGATTCTGACCAAAAAATGCTCAGCAGAAGTAAATTTAAAACACAAATCCGTGCTTTTTTGCCCCTCATTTCCTTACACTGGCTCACTCATTACGTTGATGACCAGGAAAAGTACACAGGATGTCTGCCTCTCCCGCTGCAAAAAATCTTACCCCGATAGTGTTGCCGATTGCCGTACTGCTGATTGCGATGCTGTCGCTGCAGGGCGGCGCCTCGCTGGCGAAAAGCCTGTTTCCTGCCGTCGGTGCGACCGGGATTACCGCGCTGCGTCTGGGCTTTGGCACCCTGATCCTCTGTGTCATCTTCAAACCCTGGCGTTTACGCTTCAGCCGGGAGCAACGTCTGCCACTGCTGATGTATGGTCTGGCGTTGGGCACCATGAACTTCACCTTCTATCTGGCAATTCGTACCGTGCCGCTGGGCGTGGCGGTGGGACTGGAGTTTACCGGTCCGCTGGCGCTGGCGCTGTTTGGATCGCGTCGCCCGCTCGATTTTGTCTGGGTGCTGCTGGCGGTGATTGGCCTGTGGTTCCTGCTGCCTTTTGGCACCGGCATGACCGCAATTGATCCGCTGGGCGCAGCGCTGGCCGTGGGTGCGGGTGCCTGCTGGGCGATCTATATCCTGGCAGGACAGCGGGCAGGTGCAGAACATGGCCCTGCAACCGTTGCCATCGGTTCGCTGATTGCTTCGGTGATTTTTGTGCCGCTGGGGCTGACGTTCGCAGAAAGTGGCATCTGGACCTGGGCCGTGATGCCAGTCGCGTTGCTGGTTGCCCTGCTCTCCAGCGCCATTCCCTACTCGCTGGAGATGATCGCCCTCACCCGCTTACCGGCGCGCATCTTCGGTACGCTGATGAGTCTGGAACCGGCTATGGCCGCCTTTTCCGGCATGCTGTTTCTGGGAGAAACCCTGACCGGACTACAGTGGCTGGCGCTGCTGGCCATCATCATCGCCTCGGCCGGGTCAACGCTGACCATGCGACCGAAAAAGAGTCAGATAAACAGCGTTGAATTAGCAGACGATAGTCAGAAATAAACCCGTTAAGCTCGCCCTGGTGGCGGGCTAAATAACAATCATGCTCATCATGAGAATTATTCTTAACCTTCGCCTTTTCCTGCGCTGACTATTTTGAAACAGACGCTTACCAGTTATTAACAATTTACTTTAATTAATTGATTTTTAATCATAAATCATGAATTTTATATTTTAACATGGCATTAACCGTCTGCGCGCTACTCTTTTATTAATAAAGCCACACGCTATTTCATCCATCGACAAAGTCGTTTCTGCAAAGCTGAAAAGCGCTGCTATACTTATCCGGTACTTGATTAGGACAACCATCAAAGAGAGGACTGAAACGATGAGTACCGCTAAATTGGTTAAAACTAAATCTTCTGACCTGATTTATACCCGCAATGACGTGGCCGAAGACGAAAAGAAAGCCACCATCGCGGTGTTGAACCGTCTGGTAGTCGAGTTTATTGACCTGTCATTGATTACTAAGCAGGCGCACTGGAACATGCGCGGTGCTAACTTCATCGGTGTACATGAGATGCTGGACGGCTTCCGTACTGCGATCACCGATCATCAGGACACCATTGCCGAACGTGTTGTTCAACTGGGTGGCGTGGCGCTGGGCACCACGCAGGTTGTTAACGATACCACTCCGCTGAAAAGCTATCCGCTGAACATCCACAGCGTTCAGGATCACCTGAAAGCCCTGGCCGACCGCTACAGCGTTGTTGCTAACGATACCCGTAAAGCCATTTCAGAAGTGAAAGACGAAGATACCGCTGACATCTTTACTGCGGCATCACGCGATCTGGATAAATTCCTGTGGTTCATCGAAGCCAACATTGAATAAGACTCAATGCAGTCAATCAGGCGGGGAAACCCGCCTTTTTTACGTCTGTGTTACCGCATTTTTATGACCCTGTTAACAGTTTTTCCTTCCTTCGCTTCACAGCCTTAACATCTGAGGCACACTACCGCTTGCACCAAAACAGCCACCTGCACCAAAATCGAGCACCATAACGGTGCAAAGGCAGAATTAACTGCAAAATCGTGTCAGCTATGTTATTTAACTCTCTGATTTCGCGGATTTTGCAATGTTGGCATAATTCTTTCATATGACAAGCCGCAAACGCAGGCCCTGCCGCCTGGTAGTAAAAAAAGGAAAAATGATGAAGTCACTGTTAAAAGTTTCTGTGGCCGCGCTGGCGCTGGCCTTCTCCCTCTCCTCCACTGCAGCAGAAAAGAAGCTGGTCGTCGCTACCGATACCGCCTTTGTTCCGTTTGAATTCAAACAGGGTGACAAGTATGTCGGCTTTGACGTCGACCTGTGGGATGCCATTGCGAAAGAGCTGAAGCTCGATTACACCCTCAAGCCAATGGACTTCAGCGGCATTATCCCTGCACTGCAAACGCGCAATGTCGATCTGGCACTGGCGGGTATCACCATCACTGAAGAACGTAAAAAAGCGATCGAGTTCTCTGATGGCTATTACAAAAGCGGTCTGCAGGTGATGGTGCGTAACAACGAGAACGACATCAAAGGCATCAGCGATCTGAACGGTAAAGTGGTCGCAGTGAAAAGCGGCACCGGCTCTGTGGAATACGCAAAAGCCAACATCAAATCTAAAGATCTGCGTCAGTTCCCGAACATCGACAGCGCCTACATGGAGCTGGGCACCAACCGTGCGGACGCGGTGCTGCATGACACGCCTAACATCCTTTACTTCATCCACACCGCCGGTAAAGGCCGCTTTAAAGCAGTAGGCGATTCAATCGAAGCGCAGCAGTACGGTATCGCCTTCCCGAAAGGCAGCGACGATTTACGTGAAAAGGTCAACGGCGCACTGAAAACGCTAAAAGAGAACGGCACCTACAACACGCTCTATAAAAAATGGTTCGGCACCGAACCTAAATAATAATCTGCCCGTTATCTGATTTCAGCAGGGAAACTTTTTCCCTGCTTTTTTCCATCGCAACATATCTGGAGTGACACCATGGATTTTGACTGGAGCGTCATCTGGCCCGCCATGCCAGCGCTGCTTGAAGGCGCTAAACTGACCTTAATTATTTCCATTATCGGACTGGTTGGCGGCCTGTTCATCGGGCTGATAGCCGGTTTTGCCCGCGCTTACGGTGGCTGGATCACCAATAACATCGCACTGGTGTTTATCGAAATCATCCGTGGCACCCCTATCGTGGTGCAGGTAATGTTCATCTATTTTGCTCTGCCGATGGCGTTCCCCGACCTGCGCATTGACCCCTTCAGCGCAGCGGTGGTGACCATCATGATTAACTCGGGCGCGTATATTGCCGAGATTACCCGTGGTGCCGTGCTGTCGATCAACAAGGGCTTCCGCGAAGCCGGACTGGCGCTTGGCCTGTCGAGCCGCGAAACGCTGCGCTACGTGATTATGCCGCTGGCGCTGCGCCGTATGCTGCCGCCGCTGGGCAACCAGTGGATTGTCAGCATCAAAGACACCTCGCTGTTTATCGTTATCGGTGTGGCTGAACTGACGCGTCAGGGTCAGGAGATTATTGCCGGTAACTTCCGCGCTCTGGAAATCTGGAGCGCCGTCGCGATCATCTATCTGGTGATTACGCTGGTGCTGAGCTTTGTGCTGCGCCGCATTGAGAAAAGGGTGAAAATCCTGTGATTGAATTTAAAGATGTCTCCAAGCATTTTGGCCAGACCCAGGTGCTGCACAATATTGATCTGAAGATTAACCAGGGCGAAGTGGTGGTGATTATCGGCCCATCCGGTTCCGGTAAATCCACCCTGCTGCGCTGCATTAACAAGCTGGAAGAGATCACCAGCGGCGAGCTGATTGTTGATGGTCTGCGTGTGAATGACCCGAAAGTCGACGACCGCCTGATTCGTCAGGAAGCGGGCATGGTGTTTCAGCAGTTTCATCTGTTCCCACAGATGAGTGCGCTGGACAACGTCGCCTTTGGTCCGATCCGGGTGCGCGGGGCCAGCAAAGAAGCCGCACGTCAGCTGGCGCGTGAGCTGCTGGGTAAAGTGGGTCTCGCCGAGCGTGCGCATCACTTCCCGTCTGAGCTCTCCGGCGGCCAGCAGCAGCGCGTGGCGATTGCCCGTGCGCTGGCGGTTAAGCCGAAGATGATGCTGTTTGATGAGCCGACTTCAGCGCTGGACCCGGAGCTGCGTCACGAAGTCCTGAAAGTGATGCAGGATCTGGCGGAAGAAGGCATGACGATGGTGATTGTGACGCACGAAGTGGGCTTCGCTCAGAAGGTCGCGTCGCGCCTGATCTTTATCGACAAAGGCCGGATTGCGGAAGATGGCGATCCTGACAGCCTGATCAGTAATCCACCCAGTGACCGTCTGCGCGAATTCCTGCAGCACGTCTCCTGATCAAAACGGGCCGCTTAGCGGCCCGTTTTTTTTATGCCCTGAGCCGCAGTAATACCGTGCCTGCACCGGGAACACCCTAGCTTCCCAGACGACTCAGCAGTTTGCTGCGCTGTGCGGCAGGCATAAAACTCCACGCCAGGAAGCGACTCTGCTTCTGGCCCTGCGCCATATTCACCACCCGCACCTCAGCGACGTCGAGCGCCTGCAGCTGTTTTTCCAGCGCCGGTAAGTTCTCTTTGCGCGACACCAGCGAGGTAAACCAGCCGATCTGACGACCCAGCGCCACGCTCTCGGCGATCATCTTGCCGATAAAGCCTTTTTCACCCCCCGGATACCACAGCTCATTGTGCTGACCGCCAAAGTTAAGTGGCGCACTCTTGTCCAGTCCGAGATTGCGGACCTTACGCTGCGAACCGGCCACTGCCTCATCCGGGGACGCGTGGAACGGCGGATTACACATCACCGCGCTGAAGAATTCCGTTTTGCTGACCACTCCCGCCAGCACCGCATCGTTGTTTTTCTGACGACGCAGACGGATCTGGCGCGTCAGGCGTGGGTTAGCCGCGACGATGCGGTTAGCGGCTTTGATGGCGGCTTCATCAATTTCGGTGCCGGTAAAGCGCCAGCCATATTCCGCCGCACCAATCAGTGGATAGATGCAGTTTGCGCCGCAGCCAACATCGAGAATGTCCGCCATCGGGATAACGCCGTTGTTATCCAGCGCCAGCAGATCGGCAAGATAGTGCAGATAATCGGCGCGTCCCGGTACTGGCGGGCAGAGTGAGCCAGGAGAAAGCTGCCAGTCGATGTCGTAAAAGAGTTTGATCAGCGCCTGGTTCAGCAGCATCACCGCCTCCGGGTCCGCAAAATCCACGGACTTCACGCCATAACCATTAGGCCGGACTTTAGCCTTCAGCGGCGGATGAGCTGCGGTTAACGCGGCAAAATCGTATTCGCCCTGATGGCGATTGCGGGCGTGGAAGGGCGACGTGCTGGCTGACTTTTTCATACGTTCTCTCAATTATTCAGGCGCGCGTACAATACGCTGTAGGCGGCGGAAAATAAACCCGCACCATCCGCTTACCTCTTTCCGATTCCGTCGGGTGATGCTGTCGGGCTAAGATAAATAAAATTCCCTGCTGGAGAAGTTATGAGCCATAAACGCTATTCCTATCAACCCCGTGCGGGTCACGGTCTGCCGCACGATCCGCTGAACGCCATTATCGGGCCGCGCCCGATTGGCTGGATTAGCTCTGTCAGCGCCAGCGGCCAGCGTAATCTGGCACCTTACAGCTTCTTTAACTGCTTCAACTATCATCCGCCGATTATCGGGTTCGCCAGCAGCGGCTGGAAAGACAGTGTCCGGAATATTGCAGAGACGAAAGAGTTTGTCTGGAACCTGGCCACCCGCCCGCTGGCCGAAGCGATGAATGAAAGTTCCGCTTCGCTGCCTGCCGATCAGGATGAGTTCGCCTTTGCCGGATTAACGCCGCTGGCGGCTTCCCAGGTTAACGCCAGCCTGGTGGCAGAAAGCCCGGTCAACTTCGAGTGCCGCCTGACGCAACTGATCCAACTGCAGGATGCCAGCAGCAACCTGCTCGACAGCTGGCTGGTAATGGGTGAAGCGGTGGCGATCCACATCGATGAATCGCTGCTGGAAGCGGGCATTTATCAGACCGCGAAAGCCGAACCGATTCTGCGCGCGGGCGGCCCGAGCGCCTATTACGGCATCAGTGAAGCGCAGCGTTTTGATTTAGTCCGTCCGGACGCACGCCGCAAATAATCCTCACCCCACAAGCGCATCGGTCCGGTGCGCTTTTATCTGCGCCACTGCGCGGGCGATATCGGGCGCCAGCCAGCGATCCTGCTGCCAGCGCTCAACGACCTGCCGCAGATGCTGCCAGGCACGCCGCGTGCCTGCTGCCAGCTGTGATTCACCGTGAAACTCCAGCGCCTGCGCCGCCAGCAGATACTCAATCGCGATAATGTGATCAACGTTGCTCACCAGCTTCAGCAGTTTCAGCGCCGACCCGGTGCCGAGGCTCAGATGATCCTCCTGTAATCCCGACGTGACATAGTTGTCGAGCACCGCAGGCTGCGCCAGCTGACGGTTTTCCGCGCAGAGCGAGGCCGCCACGTACTGCGCAATCATCATGCCGGAATTGACACCCGGCTCAGCCACCAGAAACGGTGGCAGGCCGCTGACCAGCGGATTCACCAGACGATCCAGCCGTCGCTCGGCGATACTCCCCAGCTCCGCCAGCGCAATCGCCAGCAGGTCACAGGCCATCGCCACCGACTCGCCATGCGGATGTGACTGTGACACCACGCGCCATGCCTGCGGCGTGCCCAGAATCAGCGGATTGTCGGTACAGGCGTTGAGTTCGGTCTCCACCTGACGGGCGGCGTGATCAAACTGATCGCGGCAGGCACCATGAACCTGCGGCATCGACCGCAGACTCATCGCATCCTGAGTCCGGATGCCGACGCTCGCCTTCAGCAGCGGGCTGTCACTCAGCAACTGGCGCAGGCGTTCGCCGCTGCGCTGAATCCCCGGACTGGCCTTGAGCGCCAGCACCTCCGGATCAAACGCCACCAGCTGACCGCGCAGCGCCTCAAAGCTCATTGCGCCCGTCACATCCGCCCAGTCCAGTAGACGTTCGGCATCGTCCAGCGCCAGACAGGCTAAGCCGGTCATGCAGGGCGTGCCGTTGACCAGGCTCAGCCCCTCTTTGGCGCCGGGCCGGAAAGGCGCTAATCCCGCCTGGGCCAGCGCCTGCTGCGCGGGCATGATTTCGCCGTGCCACTCCACCTCGCCGATGCCGATCAACGCCAGGCCGATATGCGCCATATGGGTCAGATAGCCTACGGATCCCTGCGACGGCACCTGTGGCGTAATCTGCAGATTCAGCAGCGCCAGCAGCTGCTGCACCAGCGCCACTGACACACCGGATTTACCGTGGCTATAATTGGCAATCGCAGCGCACATAATGGCGCGCACTTCCGCTTTTTTCAGCACCGGTCCGACACCACAGGCATGACTCAGCAGGGTATTGCGCGACAGCTGGCTCAGTTCATCTTCAGAAAGGGTGATGTTGCACAACGCCCCCAGCCCGGTATTGATGCCGTAGGCGACCTGCCCCGCCGCCACGATATTGCCGACGATGTCACGACTCTGCGCGATGCGCTGCCAGGCGCTGTCGCTCAGCATCAGGGTCGCATTGTGCCGGGCGACCTGCACCAGCATCTGCCATGTCAGCGGGCCATCGCCCCAGACCCGTGTCTGACTCATCCCGTCGTTCATACCACCGGCTCCACCTGATGATGACTGGAGATAAACTGCTTAAAGCGCGCCGAACCGGCGTCGCCGAACATCGCCTCTGGCGTGCCCTGACAATCAATCGTGCCCTGATGCATAAACACCACCCGGTTTGAGACGTTGCGGGCAAAGCCCATCTCATGCGTGACCACCAGCATAGTGCGCCCCTCTTCGGCCAGGCTGCGCATCACCTTCAGCACCTCGCCTACCAGTTCCGGATCCAGTGCCGACGTCGGTTCATCAAACAGCATCACCTCCGGGTCCATCGCCAGCGCGCGGGCGATCGCTACCCGCTGCTGCTGACCGCCGGAAAGCTGGGCAGGATAGAAATCTTTGCGATTCAGCAGGCCGACCCGATCCAGCAGCTGTTCCGCCTGGGCGATGCAGGCTTTTTTATCGCGCTTCAGCACGTAGTGCGGCCCTTCGATGACGTTTTGCAGGACGGTGAGATGCGACCAGAGATTAAAACTCTGAAACACCATCCCGAGCCGGGAACGCAGCCGCTCAATCTGACGCGGGTTAGCCGCCAGCTGGTGCCCGCGCGCATGACGCTTCATCTCAATGGTTTCACCGCCGACGCTGACAACGCCGGAATCGGGCGTCTCCAGCAGGTTGATGCAGCGCAGCAGCGTACTTTTACCCGAGCCGCTGGCACCGAGAATAGAGATGACATCGCCCTGGTGCGCCTGCAGCGAGATGCCCTTCAGCACCTCCATCGCGCCAAAGGATTTATGGATATCGCTGGCCGACAGCGTGACGGGTGGCAATTCAGACATGTTTATTCTCCTCCGGGGACAAGCGCTTAGCGGCCGGTGACGGCTTTTTTTCCGCTTTGTGAACCGGCGTCAGACGCCGCTCCAGCAGGGCATACAGCTGGACGATGATGAAGTTAAGGATCAGGTAGATCGCTGCCGCACAGAGAAACACCTCCATGGTGCGGTAAGTACGCTGGATAATCTGCTGCGCCACGCCGGTGACATCCCACACCGTCACCAGACTGGCCAGCGCGGTCGATTTCACCAGCAGAATCGCTTCGGTGGAGTAAGCGGGCAGCGCATAACGCAGCATCACCGGTGCGATAATGCGCCGCAGCAGCAGGCCGCGCGACATGCCGCACGCCATTCCCGCCTCCACCTGACCGGGCGGGACCGCCAGCAGCGCACCGCGCAGGATCTCCGCCGTGTAGGCGGCGGTACAGAGCGACAGAGCCAGCACCGCGCAGGTAAAAGGCTCACGCAGAAACGGCCAGAAGACGCTGTGGCGGATCACCCCAAACTGCCCCAGGCCGTAGTAGATCAGGAACAGCTGGATCATCAGCGGCGAGCCACGAAACACCAGAATGTAGCCGCGGGCAAACGCACTCAGCAGCCGCCAGCGGCTCATGCGTAGCGCCAGAATGCCCACCGCCAGCACGCCCCCGCAGAGAAAGGCGCTGATAAACAACCCGAGCGTGACCGGCAGCGCCGCGCTGAGTTTCAGGAAGGTGTCCGAGAGGAACGCGAAATCGATCATAAGTCTCCTTAATGCTGTGCAGCGGTGCGGCTTTGCCAGGCGCGACCAAGACGGGATTCGGCCCGCAGAAAGGCGCGGTTCGACAGCAGCGTCAGCAGCAGATAACAGGCGCCGCCCACCAGGTAAAAGGAGAAGTAGTCACGGGTTGAACCGGCTGCAATCTGGCTGGCCCGCATCAGTTCGACGATGCCGGTTACCGACACCAGCGCCGAATCTTTCAGGCTCATCTGCCAGACGTTTGACAGGCCCGGCAGCGCATAGCGCGCCACCTGCGGCAGCAGGATACGCTGCCGGATGCGCCAGCGCGGCATACCAATAGCGACGGCGGCTTCGATCTCCCCTTTCGCCAGAGCCAGCCGCGCAGCGCGATAGACTTCCGCCTGGTAAGAGCCAGAGATAAGCCCGATGGCCAGTGCCCCTATCAGAAACGGCGGCGCTTCGATAAAGCCGTCTGCGCCAAACAGTTGCCCGATCTGTGTGATCAGTCCCGATCCACCGAAGTAGAACAGGTAGATCACCAGCAGCTCAGGAATGCCACGAAAGATGACCGAGTAGCTTTCCCCCAGCCAGCGTACCGCCCGGTGCGAAGACAACTTTGCGGCGGCAACGCCCGATCCCACCACCGCGCCGACCAGCAGCGCGGAAAACGACAGCAGTAGCGTGGTCAGCGTGGCACTCAGAATCAACCGTCCCCAGCCGTCGGGACCAAAACTCAGCAGGCTTATCATCAGTTACCTCACTCAGGGTGTGACGTCAGTTTTGAACCACTTCTCGCTCAGCTTTTTCACTGTGCCGTCGGCCAGCGCGGCTTTGATGGCCTGATCCAGCCGGGCTTTCAGATCGTTGTCTGCCATGCGCACACCCATCGCCTCGCCCTCACCCCAGATAGGGCCGCCCAGCTGTGGACCGCTGAAGCTGAGGTTACGGTTGTCTGGTCGGGCCAGCATCGACTGCGCAAAGGTCACATCGTCAAACACCGCGTCGATACGCCCCGCCTGCAGGTCGAGGATCGCATCGGCTGAGCTGGTGTATTCACGGACATCCGCCACCCCTTTGAAGTACTTATCGATAAACGGCGTGTAGACCGTGCCGGAGGCGATACCGATCGTTTTGCCCTTCAGCGCCGCTTTCAGGGGGGCGATGGCGGGCTCGATGGTTTTCTCATCGTCGGTGAGTTTGATGATCTTGCTGTCGGCGGGCAGCAGTGCCCCTTTCACCGTGATAAAGGTGGCGGGCGTTGAGGCGTAAGGCACGGTGAAATTCACCACTTTCTTGCGGTCAGGCGTAATCACAATCGCATCCATGATCACGTCATATTTTCCGGCATTCAGTCCGGCGATCATGCCATCCCAGTTCTGCACCACCAGCTTGCACTGGATCGCCATGCGCTGGCAGAGATCCGCCATCAGCTCCGGTTCGAAACCGCCCAGCTTGCCGCCCGGCAGGGTGAGGTTCCAGGGTTCATAACTGCCTTCAGTGGCAATCGTGATCGACTTCCACTCTTTAGCCTGGGCGCTGACGCCACAGAGCAGCAGACTGGAAACCAGCGTAGTAAGACATAAACGACGAAGAGTCAGAGGGTGTGTCATACGGTTCTCCTGAAGTAGCGGCCTGATGATCGCCCTGACGAGATTTAACATAAATTTCACAGGATGATATGTCATGTATATACAAGTTAACGCAGCGCACTTCATTGCCGGCTTTATCATTTTGTGAGCCAGACGTAATTTATGACGGGGGTGATGGCGCTGCTGTACTTGTACATACAACCAAGCAAAGGTTATGCCAGCTCTGCAGAGACGGAAAAAGGGGCGGGAGGATGGGCGCAGGCAGGCGACACGCCCTCTCCTGCACCCGATTAGCGCAACGCTGCACCGGGGTGGCGCATCGCGGCATTATTGCGGTTTGGCCTGCGCCAGCATGGCGTGGATCATCGCCTTCAGCACTTTCTGCAACCGGGCGGCACGCGCCTGCTGCCAGGCGTAAGGCGGGGTTTCATCCATGTAGTTGAGCTGCGCCAGTTCCAGCTGGACTGCCTCAATCTGCTGCTGCGGCTGGCCATACGCGCGGGTAATGTAGCCGCCTTTAAAACGCCCGTTGATCACCCAGCTGTAGTCGTTCTGCGCTGCGCACACCGCCTCAATCGCCGCGCTCATGGCAGGCGTACAGCTTACGCCGTCGTTGGTGCCGACGTTGATATCGGGCAGACGGCCCTCAAACAGGCGGGGAATTTCACTGGCGATGGAGTGCGCGTCAAACAGCAGCGCATAGCCATGCAGCGCTTTAAGCCGCGCCAGCTCCTGCTGAATCTGCTGATGATAAGGCTGCCAGATCTGATCGATGTAGTCCTGACGCTCCGTGGTATCCGGCGTTTTGCCTGGCGCAAAGGTCGGCGTGCCGTCGAACAGGGTTTCCGGGAACAGGCCCGTGGTGGCCGTGGTGTAAAGCGGCTGGTTATCGGGCGGACGGTTAAGATCGACCACAAAGCGGGAGTAGCGCCCGATTAACACGCTGGCGCCGAGGTCACGCACAAAATCATACAGCAACGGGATATGCCAGTCGGTGTCAGGCAGGCCGCGCGCGGCCTCACTCAGTCCGGCTTCCACGCCAGGCGTCAGTTCGGTACCGGCGTGGGGAATGCTGACCAGCAGCGGCAGGCTGCCCTGGGTAAAATAGAAAGGGTTCATTGCGGTTCTCCACGATAGACAACGGTACAGGGCAGCTCACCACCCAGCCAGTAAACCAGTTCTGCCGGACGGGCCAGCGGCCAGTGCACGAAGTTTGCCACCTTTCCCGCCTCCAGCGAGCCGTGACTCTCCGCCAGTCCCAGCGCTTTTGCGCCCCACAGGGTAACGCCGGCCAGCGCCTCTTCCGGGGTCATGCCAAACAGCGTGCAGCCCATGTTGAGCATCAGACGCAGAGACAGTGCAGGCGAGGTACCAGGATTGGCATCGCTGGCCAGCGCCATCGGCACACCGTGTTGCCGGAATAGTTCCACCGGCGGGCGCTGGGTTTCGCGCAGCAGATAAAATGCACCGGGCAGCAGCACCGCCACGGTGCCATGCTCTGCCATCGCTCTGGCATCCTCGTCGGTGGCGTATTCGAGATGATCAGCAGAGAGTGCGCCGTAGCGCGCCGCCAGCGCTGCACCACCCAGCGATGAGAGCTGTTCCGCATGCAGTTTCACCGGCATGCCAAGCGCCACCGCCCGATCGAACACCCGCGCCACCTGCTCCGGGGAAAAGGCGAGATGCTCGCAGAACGCATCCACCGCATCCGCCAGCCCCAGCGCTTTAACCTGCGGCAGCAGCCGGTCGCAGATAATATCGACCCAGCCGTCCGGGTCGTGCTTAAACTCCGGCGGAAAGGCATGCGCTGCCAGACAGGTCGCATGGACATCGGCGGCTACGCTCTCGCCCAGCTGGCGAATCGCCCGCAGCATCCGCAGTTCGCTCTCTTCATCCAGGCCATAGCCGGACTTGATCTCTACGGTAGTGACACCCTCGGCCAGCAGGCGGTTGAGCCGCCAGCGGGCCGACGCCACCAGTTCGTCTTCAGTGGCAGCGCGAGTGGCGCGCACGGTGGAAAGAATGCCTCCGCCCTGCGCGGCGATCTCTGCGTAGCTGACGCCATTCAGGCGCTGTTCAAACTCCTGGCTGCGGTCGCCGCCAAACACCAGATGGGTATGGCAATCCACCAGTCCCGGCGTCACGATGCCGCCCGGCAGTTGATGATGCTGATCGGCGACGAACGCGGGCATCTCCGACTGTGGCCCGACCCACACCAGCTTGCCCGCCCGCACCACCAGCGCGCCCTGAGGGATCAGATGGTACTTTCCGTCACGCATGGTGACCAGGTCGGCCCCGGTCCACACCGTCTCTACGCGCATCTCTTCTGCCATCGCTGCCTCATGCCTCCGCCGTTTACACTGTGCCTCAAAGTATGTATATGTATATACAACCACATCCGATGAGGATCAACCATGGCAACGTTTTTTGCCCCGCGCGCATTGCTGGCGGAGGGCTGGCAGCAGCAGGTGCGTATCACGGTCAATCAGGCCGGTTTTATCGACTCCATTACCCCGGACAGCCACGCTGAGCAGGCTATCCGGCTCAACGGCGAGGTGATCCCGGCGATTGCCAACCTGCACTCGCACGCCTTCCAGCGCGCCATGGCGGGTCTGGCTGAAGTGGCGGGCGATCCTCAGGACAGCTTCTGGACCTGGCGGGATCTGATGTACCGCATGGTGCAGCGCCTGACGCCCCGGCAGGTGGGCGACATTGCCGCCCTGCTCTACATCGAGATGCTGAAAGGCGGTTATACCCAGGTGGCGGAGTTTCACTATCTGCACCATGACCCCAGCGGCGCGCCGTACGATGATGACGCGATGCTGCAACAGCTGATCGACGCGGCTGAGATCGCCGGTATCGGCCAGACGCTGCTGCCGGTGCTCTACAGCTACAGCGGCTTCGGTAGCCAGCCCGCAGCGGCCGGTCAGAAACGTTTTATCCAGCAGACCGATCGCTATCTGCAACAGCAGGCGCGGCTGGAGGCGTGGCAGCAGCAGCGGCCACTGCTGAACCGTGGCCTCTGTTTCCATTCGCTGCGGGCGGTGAGTGAAAGCCAGATGCACGACGTGCTGGCGGCCAGCGATCCGACGCTGCCGGTGCATATTCATGTGGCTGAGCAGCAGAAAGAGGTCAATGACTCGCTGGCGTGGAGCGGCGAGCGTCCGGTGGCCTGGCTGCTGAACCGCTTTGCGGTGGATGCGCGCTGGTGCCTGATCCACGCCACCCATCTGGATGAGAGCGAACTCTCGCGCCTCGCCCGCAGCGGCGCGGTGGCGGGCCTCTGTCCGACCACCGAAGCGAACCTCGGTGACGGCATCTTCCCGGCGGTGAAGTACATCGCGCAGGGCGGACGCTGGGGCATCGGCTCTGACAGTCACGTCTCGCTGAGCGCCCAGGAAGAGCTGCGCTGGCTGGAATATGCGCAGCGACTGCGCGACCAGCGTCGAAACCGGATTACCCTGCCCGGCCAGCCGTCGGTAGGCGACCTGTTGTGGCAACAGGCGGCAGCGGGTGGCGCACAGGCGTGCGGCATTCAGCAGGGCGCGCTGGCGGTGGGACAACGTGCCGACTGGCTGGTGCTGCGCGATGAAGCGTGGCTCGGCAGCGTTGAGTCCCACGCCGTGCTGAACCGCTGGCTGTTTGCCGGACAGCGCGATCAGATTCGCGACGTCTATGTCGCCGGTAAGGCCGTGGTGGAAGATGGCGAGCATCCGCAGCAGGCGGCGTGTGCCGCACGCTTTGCTCAGGCGATGGCGGCGCTGCGATGATCGCCCGCTTCGCATACGAGGATCTGGCGGTGAGCCGCTGGCGCAACGGCGGTGGCGAAACCCGCGAAATCCTCAGCTTCCCACCGGGTGCCGAACGCTTCGGCTGGCGCGCCAGTATTGCGACCCTGGCACAGGATGGTCCCTTCTCTGCCTTTCCGGACATCGATCGGGTCATCACCCTGCTGCATGGCGACCCGGTGTTATTAACCACGCCTGACGTGCAGCATCTTCTGACGCCGCAACAGCCGTGGGCGTTTGCCGGAGAACTCGCCTTAACGGCGCAGCTGCAGGGCAGCGTCAGCGAAGATTTTAATATCATGACGCGGCGCGGTGAATGGCAGGCCACGGTGGAGGTCGTTACCACGCCCGTCACCGCACTGCATGGCGTCGCCTGGGTTCTGGCGGGCGCGTGGCAGACGGCCGACGGGGAAAGGCTGACCGCGCAACAGGGCGCATGGTGGGTCGATGAAGCGGTACAACTCAGCCCGTGTGCGTGTGATGCCAGGCTGCTGTTTACGCGTCTTAGCCGTGTCCTCTGAAGCGACCCAGCAGTTTGTAACGTGAGCCGGGATAGAGCAGCCGCGCATAGGTCACGATTTTAGTGTCGCTCCAGGTCTGACGGCGAATCAGCAGGCAGGGTTCGTGTTCATCCAGCGACAGATGTTTACGCTGACGTGCATCAGGCAGCACTGCTTCAACGATGTGCTCGCCCGCCGTCAGCGGCGCAACCCGCATCAGATAGGTGTACGGCGTCATCTTCTCGTAATCCTGCGTCAGGTAATCGGGCGCGACCAGCGGATTAACCAGACGATCCTCCAGCTGCACCGGCAGATCATTTTCGTAGTGCACAATCAGCGAATGGAAGAGCGTCTGCCCGGTGGTGAGTCCCAGCACCGCAGCCTGCTCGGGATCGGCTTTGTTCTGACCGATGGCGAGGATTCTGCAGCTGTGCTGATGACCGCGCTGGGCGATCTCATCGGCGATGTTATGCACCTCCAGCATGGCGGTGTAGCCTTTCATCTCCGCCACGAAGGTTCCGACGCCCTGCATCCGCACCAGGAAGCCTTCGCTGGTGAGTTCACGCAGCGCCCGGTTGATGGTCATGCGGCTGACGCCGAGTTCATTCACCAGTTCACTTTCTGATGGCACACGCTGATTCGCTTTCCACAACCCTTCACGGATCTGGCTGACGATGGCCTGCTTGACCCGCTGATAGATCGGGGCGGGTTCATCGCTCATTGCCGCCGCCAGTTGTGCCAGTGCCGTATGCTCAACCATTTGCTGTTCCTTATGCTGAAAGTTCCCCAAGTTTACTGTCTCACCGCGTGAATGTATATACATCCAGTAGCGCACGCGGTGCCCCACTGGTGCAGCCTGCGCATCCTGATGGTGCAGCCTCTCCATCGCGCTTCGCACGCAACCCGCAGCGGGCGGAGATTCGATTTTTGTGATCGGCCTGGCACGACGCTTGCTTCTCTGACTTGATTGTATAGACAAGCATAGACAAGAATTAAGGCTTATGTTTCACTCGAATTATTCCGCTGGTCAGGGCAAGGAAAGCAGCTTAGCCACGCCAGCACACTTGTATAGACAGGAGTAGACTATGTCAGGTTCGTTTCAGGCATTGCGCCTGGTGCCAGGCGAGGTGGACCTCGCCACATTACGCGCTATCTATCAGGGTAACGTCACGCTGAGCCTTGATGAGAGTGCACATCAGGCGATTGCGGCTGCCCAGCAGACCGTGGATGCGATTGTCGCCTCCGGCAACGTGGTGTATGGCATTAACACCGGCTTTGGCAAGCTGGCGCAGACGCAAATCCCGGCCAGCCGGCTGGCGGATCTGCAGCGTAATCTGGTGCTGTCACACAGCGTCGGCCTGGGCGATCTGCTGCCCGACAATGTCACCCGTCTGGTGGTCGCAACCAAAATCATCAGCCTGGCGCGCGGTCACTCTGGCGTGCGTCCCGAACTGGTTGAGGCGCTGCTGGCACTGTTCAACGCGGGCGTGATGCCCTGCATCCCGGAAAAAGGATCGGTCGGCGCTTCCGGCGATCTCGCGCCGCTGGCGCACATGTCGCTGATGCTGCTGGGTGAAGGTCAGGTCCGGCTCAATGGCGAATTGATCCCGGCAACAGAAGGTCTGGCAGGTGTTGGCCTGTCGCCGTTTGTGCTCGGCCCGAAAGAGGGACTGGCGCTGCTCAACGGCACCCAGGTTTCAACAGCGCTGGCGCTGCGCGGCCTGTTTGAAGGTGAGAACCTGTTTGCTGCCGGTCTGATGGCGGGTGCGCTGTCGCTGGAGGCGATCAAAGGCTCGCTGAAACCGTTCGACGCCCGTATCCATAAGGCGCGCGGCCAGCAGGGCCAGATTGCGGTCGCCGCCGCCGTCAGCAGCCTGATTGAGGGCAGTGAAATTCTGCAGTCGCATACACATTGTGGCCGCGTGCAGGACCCCTACTCCATCCGCTGCGTGCCGCAGGTGATGGGTGCCTGCCTGGATAACTTCAGCCACGCGGCGCGGATTCTGGAAATTGAAGCGAACGCCGCCTCGGACAACCCGCTGGTGTTCAGCGACAGCGGCGATGTGATCTCCGGCGGCAACTTCCACGCCGAGCCGGTGGCCTTTGCCGCTGACATCCTGGCGCTGGCGATTGCCGAAGTCGGCGCCATCTCTGAGCGGCGAATGGCGCTGCTGCTGGACAGCGGCCTCTCCGGTCTGCCGCCCTTCCTGGTGCGCGACGGCGGCGTGAACTCCGGTTTTATGATCGCCCAGGTCACCGCCGCCGCGCTGGCCTCTGAGAACAAATCGCTGGCCCATCCGGGCAGCGTGGACAGCCTGCCGACCTCCGCTAACCAGGAGGATCACGTCTCCATGGCGACCTACGCCGCCCGCCGTCTCGGCAGCATGTGCTTTAACAGCGCCGCCGTGGTCGGCATCGAAGCGATGGCCGCCGCGCAGGGCATTGAATTTAACCGGCCGCTGAAAAGCTCCGCGCTGATTGAGCAGGCCATCGACACCATTCGCGAGCAGGTCGCCTTCCTTGAGGAGGATCGCCTGCTGGCCCCCGATATCGAGGCCATGCGTCAGTGGGCAAGTCGCGCTGACTGGCCTCAGGCATTGACCGCGCTGCTGCCGAGCATGCGCCCAACTTCTTGAATTAAGGAATCTTTCATGAGCGAAACTCTTTCTCAGGCTGTAGCACGTGAGATTCGTGCGCCGCATGGCACCACCCTGCACTGCGCCAACTGGCTGATTGAAGCGGCTTACCGCATGATTCAGAACAACCTCGATCCCGATGTGGCCGAGCGACCGGAAGATCTGGTGGTTTACGGCGGCATCGGTAAAGCGGCGCGTAACTGGGAGTGCTTCGAGCAGATCCTGCGTTCACTGCGGGCGCTGCAGCCGGATGAAACGCTGCTGATCCAGAGCGGCAAGCCGGTCGGCATCTTCCGCACCCACGCAGATGCGCCGCGCGTCCTGCTGGCGAACTCCAACCTGGTGCCGCACTGGGCGACCTGGGATCACTTCCATGAGCTGGATAAAGCGGGCCTGATGATGTACGGCCAGATGACCGCCGGTTCCTGGATCTACATCGGCGCGCAGGGCATCGTGCAGGGCACCTACGAAACCTTCGTGGAAGCGGGCCGTCAGCACTATAACAACGACCTCAGCGGACGCTGGATCCTGACCGCCGGGCTGGGCGGCATGGGCGGCGCGCAACCGCTGGCGGGCGTGCTGGCCGGTGCCTGTGTGCTGGCGATTGAGTGCCAGGAGTCGCGCATCGATTTCCGTCTGCGTACCCGCTACGTCGACTATAAAGCCACCACGCTGGACGAAGCACTGGCGTTAATCAGCGAAGCGACCGCCGCGAAGAAAGCGATTTCGGTCGGGCTGCTGGGCAATGCCGCGGAGATCCTGCCGGAACTGGTGAAACGCGCCCAGGCGGGTGGGCCGAAGCCGGACATCGTGACCGATCAGACTTCGGCACACGACCCGATTAATGGTTATCTGCCGATTGGCTGGGATCTGGCGCGCTGGCAGCAGGAGCGCGTTTCACAGCCGAAAGCGGTAGAGAAAGCGGCGCGAGCCTCTATGGCAGTTCACGTCCAGGCGATGCTCGACTTCTGTCATATGGGTATCCCGACCGTGGATTACGGCAACAATATCCGTCAGGTCGCGCTGGATGAGGGTGTCAGCAACGCCTTCGATTTCCCTGGCTTTGTACCGGCCTACATCCGTCCGTTGTTCTGCGAAGGCAAAGGCCCGTTCCGCTGGGTGGCGCTGTCAGGCGACCCGGAGGATATCTACAAGACCGACGCCAGACTCAAAGAACTGTTTCCGCACCACAAAACGCTGCATCGCTGGCTTGATATGGCGCAGGAGCGCATCGCCTTCCAGGGCCTGCCGGCACGTATCTGCTGGCTGGGACTGGGTGAACGGCATCTTGCCGGTCTGGCGTTCAACGAAATGGTGCGCAACGGCGAGCTGAAAGCACCGGTGGTGATTGGCCGTGACCATCTCGACTGCGGCTCGGTCGCCTCACCTAACCGTGAGACCGAAGCGATGAAAGATGGCTCGGATGCCGTCTCTGACTGGCCGCTGCTCAATGCGCTGCTGAATACTGCAGGTGGCGCGACGTGGGTCAGCCTGCATCATGGCGGCGGTGTCGGCATGGGCTTCTCACAGCACTCGGGCGTGGTGATTGTCTGTGACGGCAGCAAAGAGGCCGATGCGCGTCTGGGACGGGTGTTATGGAACGACCCGGCAACCGGTGTGATGCGTCACGCCGATGCAGGTTATGAGCTGGCGCAGAGCTGTGCGGCAGAGCATGGCCTGAACCTGCCGATGCAGAAATAATCTCCTGAACGGGGTGAGCTGCAGCTTGCCCCGTTTTCTTCGTTTTTCTCCCTTCTGAATCCGTTCTGAAATCACTTCCTTATTACTTATTCCATTTTGATTTAGCCTATAGCCCTATTTAGTCCTGACGGCGATAGACGCCGCGCCACCCGATCACTAAAGTGAAATCTTCTCATTCTGTATGGAGCGCGACTCTGCATGACCCTTTCCCCTGCCCTGCTTGAAGATGCCCTGCGCTGGCGCCGTGAGTTTCATCGCCAACCCGAATTAGGTTACCAGGAACAGCAAACCAGCCAGTTTATCGCGGAAGAGTTAGCGCGTGCGGGATTGCAGGTATTTCGTGGTCTGGCGGGTACCGGGGTCATTGGCACGCTGGAAAACGGTCCTGGCCCGGTTATCGGGCTGCGTGCAGATATGGATGCGCTGCCGATTACGGAAAAAGGCGACACTGAGTGGCGCTCCGCGACGCCTGGCGTGATGCACGCCTGCGGACACGACGGTCACAGCGCCATTCTGCTGGCCGCTGCCCGCCAGCTGGCCGCTACGCGTCGGTTCAGCGGCACGGTGCATTTCATTTTTCAGCCTGCCGAAGAGAATCTGGGCGGTGCGCGCAAAATGGTGGAAGAGGGATTGTTCCAGCGCTTCCCGATGGATGCGATCTACGCCATGCACAACTGGCCGGGGCTGCCGCTGGGCTCACTGGCGGTTAACCCGGGTGCGATGATGGCGTCACTGGATTCGTTTGAAATTACGCTGCACGGCAAAAGCTGCCATGCGGCGATGCCGGAAAGCGGTGCCGACCCGATGGTGGTAGCGGCCGAGCTGATTCTGGCGCTACAGACCATTCCGTCACGCCGGCTCTCGCCGCTGGCGTCAGCGGTGGTCAGCGTGACGCAGATTCACGGTGGCGAAGCGATCAACGTCATCCCGGAACAGATTGTGTTGCGCGGGACAGTGCGCTGCCTGCAGACCAGCGTGCGCGAAAAAGTGCGCGGGCTGATTGATGAGTTTGTGGCGACCCTGCCGCGTCCGTTTGGCGTCAGCGGTGAGATTGACTGGCTGCCGGGCTATCCGGTCACGGCTAACCATGCCGCCCCGGCTGAGCAGGTGCGCGACGTGGCGCTGGCGACGCTGGGGGCAGAACAGGTTCACTGGCAGGTGAATCCGTCGATGGCGTCAGAAGATTTTGCCTGCATGATGGAAGCCTGTCCCGGCGCTTACTTCTGGCTGGGCGCGGACGGTGAAACCCCCTCCGCGCCGCTGCACAACGCCCGCTATGACTTCAACGACGCGCTGCTGCCCATTGGCATCCGTTTCTGGCAGAACCTGGTTGAACAGGCGCTGCCCGCCGCCTGAATCAGTAACCGGCAGCGCTGATCTGCTGCTCTGCCGCCGCCAGCGAGTCGCACTGGCCGCTGGCGCGCAGACAGCAGGCGAGCTGCAGTCGCAGTGACGCAGGCACCGGGCGCTGCTGATTCAGCACCTCTTCAATCCAGCGCGCAGTCACCTCTGCCGTCTTGTCTGCCGGCAGTTCAACCGCCACTTCAGGCTGACGCTCAACCCACACTTCCGCTTCCGCACCTGCGCCCTGAATCATGCTGATTGCCGGGCAGCGCTGAGGATTGGCATAGACCTCCCCTTCGGTGCCATTCAGCAGTATGGCCGGGGCATCGATGTCGCTGAAGAATTTCGCCACGCGCGGCACATACTCCGGATGCGAGACGCTCGACAGCCGCAGCGCCGTTCGCTCCGCAAACGGGGTCGCCAGTTTTGCCAGCGTATGTGCACTGTTACGCACGCCCATCCGCCAGCGCAGCGACAGCTGTTTGGCCATGGGCGGACAGAGGTGATCGATGGTGATAAAGGCCAGCTCGCCCTGATCGAGTTTCGCCTGCGCCGCCTCAGCGGTAGTGACAGGCATAATGCCCAGCGCGGCAAACACCGCTTCACTGGTGATGCGCGTCGCGTCATCGCTGACGCCATGCACCAGCACCGGGAAGCCGAGTTTCACCAGCAGCAGCGCCAGCAGCGGCGTCAGATTGCCCTGGCGGCGCGCACCGTTGTAGCTGGGGATCACCACCGGCATCGGCCGGTTTTCTGGCGCACGCAGTTGCATCATCTGCGCCTGCATCGCCTGATAAAAACCGCGCATCTCTTCTTCGCCTTCGCCTTTGATACGCAGCGCAATCAGGATGCCGCCCAGCTCCAGGTCCGGCACCTCGCCCGCCAGCATCGCGCCATAGAGCGCCACCGCGGTATCAAAATCGATGTCGCGGGCATGATTTTTACCGCGACCAATCTCTTTAATGATTTTATTCAGTTCCATCACTCGCTTCCGGTTCAGTGCGCGGCTCAGCGCCGCGTGGGACGTCGTTTACGCACCGTGTTTTTGGGCACCACGGTGGCCGGTATCGCTTCCGGCTCTGGCGTTTCGGGCTGTTCAATCGGGAAGATCGGCAGCGCAGCTAATAACCGGCTGCCGTAGGATTTGCTCAGCAGACGGCGGTCATAAATCACGATTTCGCCATAACATTGATGGCTGCGAATCAGGCGTCCGACCTGTTGAATCAGGGTGAATGAGGCGCTGGGTAAACTCTGCACCTCAAACGGATAGCGCTTCAGGCTTTTCAGCCACTCGCCTTCGGTCAAAATTACCGGACTGTCTACCGGGGGAAAAGCGATTTTGTGAATATGCACCTGACTCAGCAGATCGCCTTTCAGATCCAGCCCCTCGGCAAAGGACTGCAGGCCTATCAGCACGCTGGTTTCGCCTTTGGTGACGCGCTGACGGTGCAGGTCCACCAGGCGGCTGCGCGGCTGATCGCCCTGCACCAGCATGGAGAGCCGCAGGTCGGGCAGACAGGCGACAAACTGCTGCATCGCCCGGTTGCTGGCAAACAGCACCAGCACGCCTTTGTGCTTTTTCTCCGCCATCTGCTGACGGAAAAAACCGGCCATCTCCGCGATGTGCTCCGCTTCATGCGTCATCAGCGGCTCAAAGCGCATCTGCGGGATCACCAGCTTGCCCTGCTCCACGTGGTTAAACGGCGAGTCGAGGGCCACAAAACGGTCACCCGCTTTCTCGCTGAGCCCCGACATCTCCTGCAGGCGATTGAAGCTGTTGAGCGATCGCAGCGTGGCGGAGGTGACCACCACGTGTGGAATTTTGCGCCACAGCATCTTCTCCAGCTGATCGCTGACGCGGATCCCGGCGCAGTGAAACAGCAGATGCGCCTGACCTTCACGCAGCTCGCGGGTGATCCACTTCGATACCGGCGCGCCAGAGGCTTTTTCCATCGCCGCCAGCCGCCACAGCTTGCTGACCGATTCGAACCAGCCAAACTGGCGATTGAGCTGCAAAAGATTGCGATGCAGACGCACCAGATCGACTTTACCGGTCTGTTCGCTGAGCGCATTAATCAGGCCTTCGCTCAGGCCGCGCAGGGCATCGCTGAGTTTGAACAGCCGGGCACAGAGTTCCAGTAATTCCTGCGGCAGCGCGCCCAGCACAAAGCGAAATTCGCCCGGCTGGTTATGCGGCGGCAGCAGCGGATTCAGCGCCTGCGCGGTGGTGGTCAGCAGTCCGCGCAGCTCATCGCAGTGCGCCTTCAGCCGCTCAGGATTAGCCAGCGGCGGCGGCGATTTTGGCCGCATCTGCGTCATGATGCTCTCAACCAGCTTGATAAACAGGTCGAGCTGCAGGCTGCTCCAGCCCGGCGTGATGTCGGCGCTCATCTCCAGCGCATCACGCGCCACTTCCGGCAGGTGATGTCCTTCATCCAGCACCAGCATCAGGTTTTTGGCCGGTGGCAGCACCGACTCGTTCTCCATCGCCGCCATCACCAGCGCATGGTTCGCCACGACTACATCCACCTGCTCTATTTCGCGCCGCGCCACAAAGAACGGGCATTCACGATACCAGTGGCAATGCGAGCCGAGGCAGCTCGCTTTGTCGGTAGAGAGGCGCTGCCACAGGCTATCGCTGACGTTCTCCTCGCTGTGATCGCGCAGGCCATCCCACTGGTAGCGATCCAGCGATTTCTGTAAGCGACCACACTGCGTCTGTTCTTCTTTGGTGCTGCTGACCGCGTCATCGTCGAGATAGAGCAGCAGATCGCCCTGCTGATCGGCGTCGGCCGCCATCGCCGCCAGATTGCGCGGACAGACATAGCGCCCGCGGCCAAAGGCAGCAGTAAAAGTGAGGTCAGGGATGATTTTTTTCAGCAGCGGCAGATCTTTGGTGAAGATTTGATCCTGCAGCGCCACATTGGCGGTGCTAATCACCAGCTGCTTTTCCTGGGCGCGGCTGGCCGCGATGCCCGGAATGAGATAAGAGAGGGTTTTGCCCACGCCGGTCGGCGCTTCAACCGCCAGATGGCGCGAATCGTCGCCCGCCAGACATTTTGCCACTTCGGCAATCATCTGACGCTGCGGCGCACGCGGGATGAAATCAGGCACCTGCTCCTGAAGCGCTTTATACCATTGCGCTATCTGGCTTTTTACTGCGGCTGTCAGGGCCATGATTTGCTTTACCACACCGAAAAACTGGCCTGTATTTTTACACAGTATCCCGGCGGCGTCAGCTTTCACGCCGAATTTTTCGTGCGCCGTCGTAAATTTCAGCGGTTGCCCGACGGCGGTGATTTACGCCAGCACTTTGTACATCACCGTGGTGGCATCCAGCACGCCGGGGGTGGATTCGGCATAAAACGGGATCGACCCCGCCACCTGCCAGCCCAGCGAACGATAGAGATCGCTGGCGACATCGCCGCTGCGCGTATCCAGCACCAGCAGGGTTTTGCCCTGCTCGCGCGCCCGCTGCTCAGCGCGCTGCATCAGTTCACGGGCGATGCCCTGACGGCGTGCCTGCGGATGAACCAGCAGTTTGCTGATCTCAGCCCGGTGGCGGCCGTTGGGCATGCCGCTGCGATTGATAATGACCGTCGCCACAATGCGCCCCTGCTGACGCGCCACCAGTAATTCGCTGTCGCCGCCGGTAATGCTGACGATCCGCTGCTGCCAGAAGCGCGTCATCACTTCAATGTCTTTGGCATCGATAAAACCGACACTGGCCCCGTCTGCCACACAGCCCTGCAAAACGTCGGTCAGTTCGCCCAGATGCTGTTGCGCCTGTGTCGCGCTGAGTGTTGTGTAGTCAATCATGGTTTTGCCACCACCAGTAAATAGCGCGCGCCGTCGGTCAGGTGCGCCTCAAAAGCCGATTTTCCGACCAGATGAAAACGTAAGCAGTCGCCTGGCTGCAGCGTCCACGCCTGAGACCCCATCGAGATGGTGAGGCCGCCCTCGCGCAGCCAGATATGTTGCTCCAGTCCCTGGATAGGTGGCGCATCGTAATCGATACGCGCACCAGGCCGTAACTTGCCCTCAACCAGTTCGCATCTAAAATGAAGTGCGGGTGGTGAAATATTGCGGCGGATAAATCCGCTGGCCTCATCCTGCCACACCGGCTGTTGATTCTCTGTGACCAGCAGACTGGACTCCTCCTCTACTTCACTCAGCAGGCGCGACATCGTTAATCCGTAGGCCGCACAGAGACGATTGAGCAGTGCAGCAGTAGGGCTGGTCTCGCTTCGCTCAATGCGCGATAATGACGCGCGGCTGATGCCCGTGGCGACAGAAAGTTCATCCAGCGACCAGCCGCGTTGCAGGCGTAATTCTGCCAGCCTCACCGCCAGTCGTTGCTCAGTATTCAGCTCCGGCATGGTGTTTTCTCAAATATGGGAAACATTCCCTTAAATGAGATATAGCTGAGAAAGGGCGTATCAGTCAAGTTGTACATTGAGAAATGTATTGTACAACTTAGTTTGCTTCGTTATGGTAATCGCACTCAGACCAATCGAAAGAGGAATTTATGACCTTATACAGTATCGGTGACGTCGCCGAGCGCTGTGGCATAAACCCAGTCACCCTGCGCGCCTGGCAGCGTCGTTATGGCTTACTGAAGCCGCAACGTACCGAAGGCGGACATCGTCAGTTTGACGAAGAAGATGTTCAGCGTATCGAAGAGATTATGCGCTGGATTGAAAGTGGCGTGCCGGTCGGTAAAGTGAAAGCACTGCTGGAAGGTGGCGATGTTGATGCACACGATGGCTGGACCACACTGCAGGATGAGCTGATTAGCGTACTGCGCCACGTCAGACCCGCCAAACTTCGTAATAAAATTGCCGCGATTGGTCGCGAACATCCGATTGATGCGCTGATTGACCATGTTTTCATGCCGGTACGTCAGAAGCTGAGCCTGGACCAGAACACCGCCCGCACGATGTGCAGTCTGCTTGATGGTTTGCTGATCGACTATGTCGCCTTCTGCCTGACCGGCAGCCGCAAAAAATCGGGAAAAGATGCGCTGATTATTGGCTGGGGTATCGACGATCGGACCCGCATCTGGCTGGAAGGCTGGCGTCTGTCGCAGCATGGCTGGCGGATTGATGTGCTGGCTGAACCGCTCGATTTGCCGCGTCCTGAACTCTTTCCTGGCATGAATATGTTTGTCTTCACCGGTAAAAAACTGACCCGTCGCCAGCAGGAACAGCTGTCACACTGGCAGGAACAGGGTTATGCCGTACGGTTGCATGAACCCGGCTGATAACAAAAACGCACGCCGGGCACTTTGCCTTCTGCCTTGCGCGCGCTATTATCCCCGCCTCACTGTTAACAAGCTCAGGTTTTAACCATGAATGTCAAAAAAGCCTTTTTCGCCACGCTGTTTTTTATTATGGCGGCCGGCGGCACCAGCGGTCTGATGCTGGTCGGATACTCTCTCATCGTTCACTCACGCTGAACCACCGCTGAAGGCGCTCAAACAGGCGATCGCTGACTATTGCCAGCAGCGCCACCAGCAGTGCCCCCTGAATCACATAGGCTGTATTAAAGCCGCTTAAGCCGATAATTACCGGCGATCCCAGACTTTTCGCGCCGACCGTCGAGGCGATAGCCGCCGTGCCGATGTTGATGATCACCGAGGTACGTATCCCGGCAATGATCACCGGCGCAGCCAGCGCCAGCTCAATCTGCCATAACCGTTGCCAGCTGCTCATGCCGACCCCGATGGCGATCTCCCGGCTGCTGGCGGGCACGCTATCAATGCCCGCCAGGGTACCCTGTAAAATTGGCAGCAACCCATAGAGCAATAGCGCCACCACCGCAGGCCAGGCACCAAACCCCATCACCGGCACCGCAATCGCCAGCACCGCAACCGGCGGAATCGTCTGCCCCGCCGCCACGATAGTTTCCATCAGCGGCCGGAACGCACGGCCCGCCCGCCGCGTCACCAGTACGCCACTGCCGATGCCAGTCACGATCGCCAGCAGGCTGGCGGTGACTACCAGAAACAGATGCGCCAGCGTCAGCTGCCAGAAGCTCTCCTGCTGATAGAGGGGTCGAGCCAGGTCCGGAAACCAGCGGTGAAACAGCGGCCCGCTATACGGCATCAGCGTCAGCAGCGCACCATAGAACAGCACCAGCCACAGCAGCGGATCCTTTAGCCTGCGCATGTTAACGCCTCGCGCAGTTGCAGCAGGTCGCCAAAGTGGAGCACGCCCAGCGGCTGCTGCTGATCGTCGATGACCGGCAGTTTATCGGTGCGACGCGCGATAAACTGCGACAGGGCGTCCCGCAGCGTCAGAGCGGCAGCGATCGGTTCGCCTGCCAGCCATTCGCCACGCCGTACCGCATTCCCGACCTGTTCCAGCGACAGCAGCCGGACGCCCATTTCACTGCGGCCAAAGAAGTCGCGCACAAAATCATTTTTCGGCTGGGTCAGCAGCTCAACCGGCCTGCCCTGCTGAACAATCTCACCGTTATCCATCAGCACGATGCGGTCCGCCAGCGTCAGTGCTTCGTCGATGTCATGAGTCACCAGCACGATGGTGCGGCCCGACAGCCGATGAATACGCAGCATCTCCTGCTGCAGCACGCCGCGCGTCACCGGATCGAGTGCGCCAAATGGCTCATCCATCAGCAAGACTTCCGGGTCCGCCGCCAGTGCCCGCGCCACGCCCACCCGCTGCTGCTGGCCGCCGGAGAGCTGATGCGGATAGCGATTCAGCAGTTGCCCGTCAAGACTGAGCAGTGCCAGTAGCGTCGCAATACGCTCATCGACCTGTGCTCGGGGCCAGCCCAGTAAAACCGGCACCGTGGCGATATTCTTCCGCACCGTCCAGTGCGGAAACAGGCCAATCGACTGAATGGCATACCCCATGCGTCGCCGCAGCGTGCGGGCGTCGAGCTGGCGGATCGACTCACCGGCAAAGCGAATCTCGCCACTATCAAACTCCACCAGCCGGTTGATCATCTTCAGGGTGGTCGATTTGCCGGAGCCGGAGGTGCCGAGCAGTACGCAGAACTCCCCTTTTGCCACCTGCAGTGACAGATCTTTCACCGCGGCTTTGCCGTTAAACGCGCGGGAAACGCCATCAAACTCAATCATCTTTTCTCTCCAGCAGTGAGATAAGCAGACGGAACAGCGCATCGATGACGACCGCCAGCGCAATCACCGGGATAACTCCCAGCAACACTAAATCCAGCGCACTGCTTAACAGCCCCTGGAAAATAATTGCGCCAAAGCCGCCCGCGCCAATCAGCGCCGCCACCACCGCCATGCCCAGCGTCTGTACCACGACCACGCGTAGCCCCGCCAGCCAGACCGGCAGCGCCAGCGGCACATCCACCGCAATAAACTGCTGCCAGCCGCTCATGCCCGTGCCGCGCGCGCTTTCACGCACCTCCTGCGGCACCTGTTGCAAGCCCACCACTACGCTGCGCACCAGCGGCAACAGGGCATAAAGCACCAGGGCGATCAGCGCCGGTGCCATGCCAATGCCGCTGATCCCCCAGTCGCCGAGCCACGGAAACTGCTGGGCCAGACCGGCCAGCGGCGCGATCAGCAGGCCAAACAGCGCCACCGACGGCACCGTCTGAATCACATTCAGCACGCCAAACACGCCACCCTGCCAGCCAGGCCGCCGGAACAGCGTGACGCCCAGCGGCAGCGCAATAATCAGCGCAGGCAGCACGGTGCCCGCCAGCAGGGTCAGATGACGGCTCAGCGCCGCATCAAACACCGCGTGACGATTCGCATACTCTTTCAGCAGGGAGAGATCATTAAGCTGGCCGCTGAACAGCAGCAACAGCGGCAACAGCCAGACCTGCAGATTGAGCAGCAGCTGAGCCAGCCGATGGGAAGTGAGTTGCCGCACCTGATCGGTGATCAGCAGCAGGATAAGCGCACCGCTGCACCACAGGCCGCTGGCAAAGCTGGTGCGCGCCAGACGGCTGCCCTGCTGGCTGAGCAAAGTGGCCTGATGACCGCTGAGCCAGATGACCGCGGCCAGCATCAGTTCGGCGGCCAGCAGCGCCACAATCAGCGTGCTGCGCCCTGCCGAGCGCCACAGCAGCAACCACAGCGTCGCCAGCGGCAGCAACAGCAGCCCGAAACGGCTGATCTGCCAGCCCATCAGCGGTTCGCCCGCCACCAGACGGTTCGGGGCGAAGTTAAGAAACGGCAATGCCACCAGCGCCAGACTCAGCAGCGTCAGCAGCAGTAACGCCACCGGCTGCTGAACCGGACGGCGTATCGCTTCCCGCGATATCTGCATCGGTTACAGCAGCTTTTTCTGCTGCAGCCACTCGGTCGCTACGCTGCTGGCATCCTGACCGTCGACCGCAATTTTGGCGTTAAGCTGTTGCAGGGTCTTCTCATCAAGCGCACTGAACACCGGCTTCAGCCAGTCGGCAATCTGTGGGTAGGCTTTGAGGACCGATTCGCGGATCACCGGCGTCGGCGCATAGATTGGCTGAACGCCTTTAGGATCGCTGAGCGTCTGCAGACCCAATGCCGCCACCGGGCCATCGGTGCCGTAAGCCATCGCCGCATTCACGCCGGAGGTCTGCTGAGCCGCCGCGCTGATGGTGACAGCGGTATCGCCGCCCGCCAGCGACAGCAGCTGATCCTGCTTGAGGTCAAAGCCATACGCTTTTTCGAAGGCCGGTAAGGCATCGCTGCGTTCAATAAATTCGGCTGAGGCCGCCAGTTTGAAGGTGCCGCCTTTTTTCAGAAAGGCGCTGAGATCGACCAGCGAGGTGAGCTGATTTTTCTCCGCCAGATCTTTACGCACGGCGATGGTCCAGGTGTTGTTAGCCGGCGCTGGCGTCAGCCACACCAGATGGTTTTTCTCCGCATCCAGCTTCTTCACCTTTTCGTAGCCTGCGGTGGCATTCTTCCAGGCGCTGTCTTTCTCATCGTTGAAGAAGAATGCGCCGTTGCCGGTGTATTCCAGGTAGATGTCGAGTTCGCCCGCCGTAATGGCACCGCGCACCACCTGGGTCGTGCCGAGCTGGATTTTATTGACGGTTTTTACCCCATGCTTTTCCAGCACCTGAAGAATCACATTGCCCAGCAGCGATCCTTCGGTATCAATTTTAGAGCCGACCCGCACCGGATCCGCCGCGTGTGCCATCCCCATGCTGAGCAGCAACGCGCTGACTCCCATCCAACCCCGAATTCTGACCATGGCCTTTTCCTTATCGCATTTCGCGTTTCGTTATTACGTGATGTGTTCGCGTGGCGTCGTTCAGGCTGCGCTCCTGCCGGGGAGAGGGAGAGTGGCAGAATGGGCAGCGGAAATAATCTGCCTTAAAAGCGTAGCCTGGCGCAGCGGTGATGCAGCTGACTTTATCGCAAATTAATAACGATGTGAGATTAGAAAATTATTATCTATAACCGAAATGAATTTACGTCTGGGCGTCTAAACGGCTATTCTCGAAAATCTGTTTTTATAATAAAAGACGCACAACATCATGTCCGACCTGACCTCTTCCGCCCATGTGGCAACAGCAGGGAGTTCGCCCGGTGGCGAAACGCAGTGGATTCGCAGCGCAGCTGACGTCTCCCGATTAGTGAACAGCGGCGACAGCGCCCGTAACAATGCCCGCATTGTGGTGGCGATAGCGCTGGGAGGCGTGTTCCTCGACGCCTACGACCTGGGCGCGCTGGCGTTTGGCATCAAAGATATCACGCGTGAGTTCAGCCTTACTCCAACCGGCACCGGCATGGTCGCCTCGGCAATCACTTTTGGAGCGATTATCGGCGCGCTGATCGGCGGCTATCTCACCGACAAAATTGGCCGTTATCGGGTCTTTATGGCCGATATGTTCTTTTTCGTGGTGGCGGCTATCGCCTGTGCATTTGCGCCCAATGAGTATGTGCTGGCTGGCGCGCGTTTTGTGATGGGGCTTGGCGTCGGGATCGATCTGCCGGTGGCGATGGCGTTTCTGGCGGAGTTTTCAAAGCTGCGCGGCAAGGGGAATAAAGCGGCCAGCGTGGCGATGTGGTGTCCGACCTGGTACGCGGCGATCAGCATCTCGTATCTGCTGGTGCTGCTGCTCTATGCGGTGCTGCCCGAAAGTCACACTGACTGGCTCTGGCGGCTGATCCTCGGGTTTGGTGCCGTTCCGGCGATTGTCATTATCGCCATCCGCAGCCGTTACATGAGTGAATCCCCGGTGTGGGCGGCCAATCAGGGTGATTTAAAAGGGGCCGCCGCGATTTTACGCAGTGCGTGGAATATCAATGCCCAGGTGGCTCCCGACGCCGGGCTGACCGCTGCCTCGCCGGTGCGCAAGGCGAGCTGGCGTAACTATGGTGCGCTGCTGCAGGGCGTCTATCGCCGTCGAACGCTGCTGGCGACCATTACCTCCATTGCCTCGTCCTTTGCCTATAACGCGGTGGCGTTTGGTCTGCCGGTGATTATCTCCAGCTTTTTTGCTCAGTCGATGCTCACCACCATTCTGGTCTCGCTGGCGCTGAATCTGCTGTTTGCCTTTGTTGGCGGGATTCTGGCAGTGCGGCTGGTGCCGCGCCTGGGGGCGTGGAAGATGTCGGTAGCGGGTTATGGCTGTCAGTGCGTGGCGCTGCTCGGGCTGGCGCTGATTGGTCGCCCGGAAGGCGGTCAGGAAGCCGCGCTGGCGATCGGCATGCTGGCGCTGTTCCTGTTTGGTCAGGGATTCGGGCCGGGTTCGCATACGATGACGTTCGCGTCGCTGAGCTACCCCACTTCGCTGCGCGGCGTGGGTGTCGGCTTCAATCAGACGCTGATGCGCGGCAGTTCGACCGTTTCACTGTTTCTGTTCCCGGTGCTGGTCGCGGCACTGGGCACCGGCGTGTTCTGGGTCATCTTCCTGGCTCCGCTTGCGGGCCTGCTGGCGCTGCTGGCAATCCGCTGGGAACCGTCGGGATATGACGTGGATGCAGAGGATTTTACTGTACGCCATTGACTTACCCCCTTCGAATGATAAGATGACCCATAACCTACGCCATTGACGTATAGCTATGTTATTTATTGAAACTCCAGTTTTCACGGAAGATGTAAAGGAACTACTCAGCGATGATGAATATCGCGAGTTTCAGCAATTCATGGCCGACAATCCCTACTGGGGTGATGTTATCCAGAATACGGGCGGTCTGCGTAAAGTCCGCTGGGCTGCTAAAGGCAAAGGTAAGCGTGGCGGCGTTAGGGTGATTTACTATTACAAAGTCTCTGACTCGCAAATCAGGCTGCTGCTGATTTATAAAAAAGGCGTCCAGGATGATTTATCCGAGGATGAAAAACATCTGTTAAGGGCGTTGAATAAGGGCTGGTAATGGACAAAAAACTGTTTGAGCGTTTGAAAGAAAGCATGACGCAGATGAATGAAATTGTCGAAGGCTCCCGAGAGCCTTCCCGCGAGACTACGGTCACTGCGGTTAAAGTCAAAGCGATCAGAAACGCCACAGGTCTTTCACAAAGCGGGTTCGCTAAGCTGATTTCTGTAAATGTTGACACGCTGAAGAACTGGGAACAGGGACGACGTGAGCCAACTGGCCCGGCGAAAGCATTACTACGGGCCATAGAGCGCGATCCGAAGCACGTCATCCCGGCTTTAGCGGATAAATAGGCAATGAAGAAACCGGTGTGTGCCGGTCTGTAAGCGAAGCAGAAAGGCTTACAGAACACGAATCAACCGCAGGACCCGCAATAAGACCAAATCCTGGCATCGCAGATAAACAATTGACTCATTAAGTCCTGACTTCTCTCACCCACAACTAAACCGCACCTCAGTGCGGTTTTTTTATGCCGTAACAGCCGGGAAAGGAAACTGCTCCAGATAGTCCGGGATACGTGGGAAGGTGTGCAAAAACCACGGGGTGAACTGCTGTGGCTGCTGCTGCATCTGCTCTTCGATCAGCGCCATCGGGCGATAATCCCAGGCATCCGCTTCCTGCGGATTAAGCTGCGGCAGGGTGTCGCAGACGGCAAAGAAGACGTGACCATATTCATGCTCGATCAGGCCATTGCTCAGCTTCAGGTTGTAGCTCAGTTCAAAGACCGGCGTCAGCGTTACGTCCATCCCCATCTCTTCACGCAGACGGCGCTCGGCGGCATCGCGGGTCGATTCATGAGGATAAGGATGACCACAGCAGGTATTACTCCACAAGCCTCCACAGTGATATTTATCGCTGGCACGCCGCTGCAGTAACAGCTCCTGCCGGGAATTGAAGACGTAGACCGTCACCGCGCGGTGCAGCAATCCTTTTTCATGCACTTCCAGCTTTTCCATTTTGCCGGTGGGACGATCGAGGTGGTCAACGAGGATAACTTCAATAGCAGACATGGCGTTTCCTTGAGATTATTCCCAACTATTCTGGCACAGAATGCGCAGTTTGGGCGGATCAGCGAGGATTTTTTAGCCGGGTCGGGTGGAGATAAGCGGATGAAGCAGAGAGGGAATCAGGCCAGCAAGGCTGGCCTGAAGGAGGATTACAGTCGGAAGCTCTGAACAACACGCTCAAGCTGGGTGCTCTGCGATTCCATCGCCTGCGCGGCAGCGGAAACCTGCTCCACCAGCACGGCGTTCTGCTGTGTGGTGCCATCCAGCTGGGTAATCGCGACGTTGACCTGTTCGATACCCATGCTCTGCTCGCGGCTGGCTGACATGATTTCGCTCATCAGGGTCGTTACACTGCTCACGCCCTTCATCAGCTCGTCCATGGTCTGACCCGCCTGCTCAACCAGCGCGCTGCCGGTATCGATGTTCGCCACTGACTCTTCGATTAACTTTTTAATTTCACGCGCCGAGTTAGCTGAACGTTGTGCCAGGTTGCGCACTTCCGATGCCACCACCGCAAAACCGCGACCCTGTTCACCGGCACGTGCGGCTTCTACCGCAGCGTTCAGCGCCAGGATATTGGTCTGGAATGCGATGCTGTCGATCACGCTGATGATATCGACCACTTTACGGGATGAGTGATGAATCTCACCCATAGTGGTGACCACCTGACGAACCACTTCGGTACCACGCGCGGCCACCTGCGAGGCATCGCCCGCCAGCTGGTTAGCGTGAGTTGCGTTGTCGGCGTTCTGACGCACGGTGCCGGTCAGCTGTTCCATCGACGCAGCGGTTTCGACAATCGAGCTGGCCTGATCTTCAGTACGCGAGGAGAGATTGGCGTTGCCGCTGGCAATTTCCCGCGACGCGGCAGTAATCGCCAGCGCGCTATCGCCCACCTGCTGAAGCAGACCCTGCAGATAGCTGATGAACTGGTTAAAGCTCTGCGCGACGGCGTTGAATTCCGGGCTGTTGCTGGCTGGCAGACGCTGCGTCAGATCCGCACCGCCGGTCGACAGCGCTTCAATGTTGCTGTTCAGCACGTTAAGACGTTTCATCATGGCGCGGACAAAGCCCAGCGACACCAGCAGCAGGATGACCGCCAGTGGGATCTGCACCAGACCCAGGCGGGTCAGCATATTGTGCGACTGCGCTTTCAGCAGGCTGGTTGGCAGGCTGCTGGCGAGATACCACGGGCTGCCAGGAATGGCCTGCACGAACAGTGTCTGCTCGCCTTCGCTGCTGTCATAGGTGGTTTCCAGCGGCTGATTACCCACGCCGTTCAGCAGCGTTTTCAGCGGTGCCGCCATCGGAATCTGCACGTCAGCCAGATTCTCCAGCTTCGGCGCGGCATTCACCAGCGCGCCGTTGCCTACCACTTTGCCGTCGGCTTCAACGATCAGCACGTTGCCATGGATGGTTTCACCCATCTGCTTCGCCAGCTGGTTAAAGAATCCCAGCGTCACGTCGATGGTGGCAACACCCCACGCTGAGCCGTTGCGATAGATAGCCATGGCGCAGTTGGTACGCGGCTGCGGGCTGGCAGCATCCTGATAGGCTTTTGCCCAGGCACACTGCCCTTTCGCAGCCGCCAGGCCATCTTTGTACCAGGGCTGCTCCCAGTATTTGTCGGCGGCGTCGGAGTTCCAGTAGGTGTTGACCTGCAGTTCATTGCTCGCGTTACGCGCAAAGAAGCTGCTGTCTTTCTCTTTGGCCGGATCACGACGGTTTGGCAGTGGCCAGATACCGCCACCAAACACGTTGCTGTCCTGATACTGGTTTACCAGCGTCGGTAACAGAGTGTCGATAGTCGCGCTGTCCATCACGGAAGCGGCTTCGGTAATTGCACGCTGCTGTGCCTGCACGCGGTTCATCTGTTCAACGATACCAGAGGCGAGTGAATCGACCTGATAGCGAACCAGACGGCTTTCGCTGTCGACGAGCTGTGGCGCGACGAACTGATTAATGACCCAAACTGTAACGAGTAAAAGCGCAACAAAGAATGCGATCATTGTTGCGGTAAAGCGGGATTGTGTTGTTTTAAACATCTTTGTTCCCCAGAACCAGGTACGGCGCGATTGCCATAACCGGGTTAACGGCTGGCTTTAGGGGAACTTGAGATGGGCGGGATCACATATTTGAGAAATGTATGATTTCTGTAAAAATTTAATTTCACTGCGGGACTATCACGTCCCCGGCAGGTGCCGGGGACGTGCGTACAGGCGCATTATGACTGGTCTACTCTTCTGATTCGACCACCTGCTGGCGCGGACGGAAAACGTGATCGTTGCCATCTGCTGTTAACAATTCTCTTAACTTCTGGCCGCCATGCTCATCCGCCTGCGCGAACTGCCGCTCCGCTTCGGTGACTGGCGTGGTCCAGAGCAGCGTCGGGCGATCGCCATCGCGTTTCGGCAGCGTGAACTGCGCGGGCGCGGGTGCCAGTTCATTCGCCAGCAGAAAGCTTTCAAAGCCGACGGGTGCAACTTCCGACGCCAGCGTATGGCCCTCGCCCAGCCAGGTCAGCCGCGCCCACGGCAGATGCACGAACTCTGCCAGTGCGCTGGCCATCTGCACCGCGTTGCTTTCGGTCATGACCTCACCGTCAACCGCCATGCCCAGTTCGATACGGCGATACTGCGGTGCCAGCTCATCAAACAGATAATCGACCTGCGGCATAGGCCGGATACTCATGCCAAGCGTCAGGAAGTACCAGACGCCCTGATGCCAGTGCTGCGAGATCGCCATCGGCGGCCAGCTACCCTGATCAATCGCATAATATTTCACCGACTCGCCAAAGCGTGCCTGATAGCAGGCCATCAGATCCTGCTGCACCTTGTCCCACTCGCTGCCGTCGTGCCATTCGCGCCAGAACTGTCGCTGATGTTCCGCACGCGCATAGTAGTCATTGGTCGATGCCGATCCCAGCGGGGCTGTCAGCCGGTTCTTTTTGATGCAGCCCGCCGAGAAGCTTACCTGCTTCTCCTGATAGAGGCTCCAGCCGGGAATGACCGCCAGCAACTGGCCGTAATACCACAGCGCCGCGCCATCATCGCTCGGCTCCCACAGGACCTGCAGACCGGCCGGGTCCAGCGCGGGCTCCGCTTCCAGATTACGGCAATACTCTGCGCTGAGCAGCGGCGCTATGCCCTGCTCCATCGCCTCGCGATCTTCCTGTGCTGGCGCAGGCAGCAGGTTGCGAAGCCAGCAGCCGCGCACCGCATACTGACTGCGGAACAGATCGGTGGGCCAGATGTAAAAATATGCGGTGCGCTCATCCTGCTCGACAATGGCGGTCAGTGTGCGCTGCTGATTGTGGACTTCAGCAATCAGGGATTTGTACGTCATAGTGCCTCGACAAAGCCTGGAGGAATCCATTTTCCCCGAGAATAGAGCAGGATCCTGGCTGCCGCACTCTGAGACAAGGGTAATAGTCTCAAAGTGTGGGGGGTGCATACAGGGGGTAAAGGTTGTAAGAGGCGGTAAGCTCGATTTTAACGTCATGAGAGATAGCGGCCCCGAGATTATCTGAGCAAAAACAGACCCTGCAGGTTTCTGTCCTCTTCTCACTAAAGATAAAAAAGGCTCATCCGCACGCACACAGGCTCCCTGCATCATTGTTTCCGACATTAAACATTTGCCCTTTCGGCGGCGCTATTAACCTGATGGCGGAAGACGCGTTGGGGTTTCATCACTCACTATATAGTCATTCTGAGCGCCATCCTCTTACCTTTTATCTTTGCTTTTCAGGCAATAAGAAAATATTCCGTTAAAAATCGGTGTCACTCGCGATACATGACCGTTTTTTATGATATCCGGCAGGATTTACCTTGCTTCATCAGCACTGCCACTCTGAATGAAAGCTAAATGATCTGACTGCAAAAAAAGTAAAACTTGACACCAGTACGCCCGGATGTAAATTAGGGCGACTGCTCTAATTTATCTTTTTTACTTTCAGACTATTTTCACTGTCTGTTTATTTTTCATATCTACAATTAAGGGATGCGTAATGAAGTCTGATAAATTCCGTTGCAGAAGCTACCTGAGCGCCTTTGTCTTTACCTCAGCATTAACGGCATTCCCGGCAGCGTATTCGCCAGCAACCTATGCTGCCGAAACAAAACCTGTCAACATCGCGGTTTACAGAGGAGAAGCGGGTTGCGAAGGCTGTTCGGAGATGGTTGTTAAATCGCTTAAAAAAACAGGATTAAACCTTTCTGTCAGTTACATTGGCGAAAATGAAAAACTAAAAATAAGCAGCGACAACCTGAAAAAATTCGATATTTATATTCAGCCAGGTGGCGGACAGGATATTCCTGCGGCTTATGATGCTATAGGCGATGACGGGGCTGAAGCCATCCGGAATTTTGTTCGCTCTGGAAAAGGGTTTCTTGGCCTCTGTATGGGCGCTTATCTTGCTGACAAAGACTGGATAGGTCTGATTGACGCACCTCTTGATACAGAAGCAGGAAGACCGGGCGCAGAAGCCACTGATGAGGGCGATTACACGCTAACAATACTGTGGGGAGGAAAGAAAGAATCAGCTTATTATCAGGATGGTCCTTATCTGAATAACAGTTCCGCCAGTAAAGGATTTACCCCTATCTCCTGGTATAGCAATGGCGATGTTGCCATGGCGGCCTATACCTATGGAAAAGGTAAAGTGGTACTCACCGGACCCCATCCTGAAGCAGACGAAAGCTGGATCGATGCCAGCCAGCCAGGATATATACCCGCTGAGCGCAAAATGATAAAACTACTAAAATATCTGGACGTCAGTCATCTCTGAACGCTGACAAAGCATAAACGCACGAGCTCGTCTTTATCTCAACACCTGAAGAGAAAAATCAAAAATCTCTTTAAGAAAGAGAGCTCGTTTTTCTTCAGAATAATCAAGAATGATCATACTTGAATAACCATCAAGCACAGCCGCAATTTGTCGGGCTGAAACCTGGCTATTTGCAGAGGTAAATTCCCCCGCCTCGATACCACGCGTTATGATATCTTCAACGATTTCATTCCACTGCAACAGGTTGGCGTGAATAAGGTCAGCATAGCGCTGATCTCTCGCTGAAAGAGGCCATATTTCAAGATATAAAATCCAGTGTGAAGAGGGCGCATCTGGCAGAAGGTAATCTAAAAAGTACAATAACTCTTCTGAGACTTTCCCTGTGTCACTCTCTTTTTTCTTCAGAAAATAATCATTAACATCATCATCCAGCAACTTTTTTATGGCGTCGAGCTTAAGCTCTTCCCAGTTGCTGTAGTAATGATACATATGGCTTCTGGAAATATTAAGCCGGGCATTCAGATCCCGCGTTGAAACATTGTTCAGACCCTTCTCTTTGAAAAGGTTTAATGCAGCTTTCTTTATAAGATCTTTGAATGAATCGACTTTCATTTTCAATAACGACTTTATTAACTTTGCATCACCTCACAATACCATTTTAACTAACTCAACGCTAACGGCTGTAAAGGTAAGCTGCGTCTTATATCCGCCTCAACATAATACGCGGCTCCTGCTGCATCATTCAGCACCTATTGCGCTGCTGATTGTGGACTTCAGCAGTCAGGGATTTGTACGCCATAGTGCCTCGACAAAGCCTGGAGTAATCCATTTTCCCCGCGATTAAAGCAGAATCCTGGCTGCCATACTTTGAGACAAGGGTAATAGTCTCAAAGTGTGGGGGTTGGTGGGGTGCTGGGTGCTGAGCTTTGTAAGTGTGACCATTGTTGGCCTTAAAGGCCGATATCAGCGAACAGCGGACGAGCGCAGGTTTTCAATAATTGATACCGGCTTGTGACGCAATCGCGTATTTTTCTACGGGGGTTAGTTAACGTGCATAGCTCTCACAGTGGATAATCATAAATATATCACTCAGGCCAGGCTTAACTATATGTTTTGATGAGTAAATTACTTCCGCACTTATCGTGAAGTACTAAAGTACAGATTTCAGATAGTTTGGTGTTCCTTTTTTGAAACTCAGCAGATAATTTCATGATAAAAAGAGCGGATCACGTCGGTTTTTCAGTTAAAAACATTGAGGAGTCATTACTCTTCTGGACTCATATTCTTGGAGGGGAGTTATTACGCGAAGGGAAAATGTCTGGGCCTGTCATTGATGAAGTCACAGGCGCAAGGGGGGCTGATGTACGAATGGCGTTACTTGAACTGGCTGGTATCAAAATTGAATTACTGCAATACGATAACATTAAACAGCCAGAAGAACCTTCAGCACCTTACATCCCTGGCTATGCTCACCTTGCGTTTATAGTTGAAGACCTTGATACGCTCCTGAGCAAAGTATCGGAGTATGGCTGGAAGACACCAGGTAAACCTCAGACAGTCTTATCAGGCCCCATGCAGGGAACCAGAGTAATATATTTACAAAGCCCCGATGGACAGACGCTGGAGTTGATGGAGCGCGGTCAATAAAATCCACATGGCCTGACCCGTTATCTTCTTATTAAAACAACGATGTTTGCAAGGTCCGCTCCTGGCACAAAGCGGACATTCATAGCCCATTCACCCCAGCCTCCCCATCCTCACCATTGCCCTATACCACGCTCCGCGCTGAATCGACCATCTCAATCCCACCGCAATCGCATTGATCTTCTGGTCAATGATCGCCTGCTCAAAGCGGCCGATCTCACGACCGGACATCGCCTGCGCCCACGCGGGCATCAGCCCGAATCCGGACTTCAGCATGATTTTCATCACCGGTTTCGCCTGCCAGCTGGGTGCAGGGGCATTCATCAGCAATCGCGTCACTTCGGCAGTACGCTGATCAAAACGCAGCTCTGAACGCATCTGTTGCAGGTAATCTGCCACATCGACGACGCTTTTCGGCACCTTCTCTGCGCCCAGCGCTTCGGCAATCTGCGCCGCTTCCTGATAGTACTGATCCTGTTCGGCGCGGGTAAGCTGCGGATTTTTGTAGCGCAGATGAGCGGCCAGAAAACGGCTGGTTTCCGCCACATGCACCCAGGTCAGCAGATGCGGATCGCTGGCGGCATAAGGTTTGCCCTCGCTATCAACGCCGCTGACTTTCAGGTGGATGCGTTTCACCCGCTCGATCAGCGTCTGTGCATCCTGCGAATTACCGTAGGTGGTCACGGCGATAAACTGACTGGTGCGCCGCAGACGGCCCATCATATCTTCGCGGAAATTGGAGTGATCCCACACACCCGCCAGCGCCGCCGGATGCAGCATCTGCAACAGCAGCGCGCTGATCCCGCCGCACATCATGGAGGTGAAATCACCGTGAACGCGCCAGATCACGCTGTCCGGGCCAAACAGGCCGGGATCGCCAGGCGGTTGAGAAAGGTCAAATTCATTCATCGACAGGCCGTTAAGGCGGAATACCTGCTGCTGAATGCGGTCACGCAGATTAATCATGGCGGCTCTGATAGTGGATATGATGCGGCGCGCGGTAGCAGGACGCTAACGACGCGCCGCATCACCTTCCCCTGCATTCAGGGGAAAGGCTGACGGTTATTGATAGTTGAACTGCGCATCCTGAGTACGAACGGAATCGAGTCCAATCATCACGTTGAATTTGCCGGGCTCTGCAACGTGCTGCATCTGCTGGTTCCAGAACTTCAGCGCATCGACGTCGATCTTAAACGTCACATTTTGCGACTCGCCCGCTTTCAGCATGATGCGCTTGAAGCCACGCAGCTCCTGCACCGGACGGCTGATGGAAGCGACCGGGTCGTTGAGGTACATCTGCACCACCGTCGCACCATCGCGCTTACCGCTGTTGGTCACGGTCACAGTGGCTTCAACGCTGCCGTTACGCGGCATAGTCGGCGACGACATTTTGACCGGCGACACGGTGAAGCTGGTGTAGCTCAGGCCGTAACCAAATGGATAGAGCGGCCCGTTAGCGGCATCGTAATAGTGCGAGGTGTACTTGTTAGGCTTAGCAAAGTTGTAAGGACGGCCGGTTGGCAGATGGTTGTAGTAGATTGGAATCTGACCGACTGAACGCGGGAAGGAAACCGGCAGTTTGCCCGACGGGTTGTAGTCGCCGAACAGCACATCGGCGATGGCGTTGCCACCTTCGGTGCCGCTGAACCAGGTCTCCAGCATCGCATCGGCCATCCGATCTTCATTCACCACCGACAGCGGGCGTCCGTTCATCAGCACGATCACCAGCGGCTTACCGGTGGCTTTCAGTGCCGCTAAAAGCTTCTGCTGGCTCGGCGGGATAACCAGGTCACTGCGGCTGGAGGCTTCATGCGCCATGCCCTGCGCTTCGCCCACGGCGGCAACGACCACATCGGCCTGCTTCGCTTTGGCGACCGCATCATCAATCATCTGCTGCGGTGAACGTGTATCAACAGAAACCGCCTGCTCATAGAGGTTCAGGAAGTCCTGAATGCCTTTGTTGTCGGTGACGTTGGCGCCTTTCTCATACAGCAGCGTCGCTTTGCCTTCGGTGGCATTGCGCATGCCCTGCAGCAGCGAAACGGATTGCTTCGCCACGCCCGCCGCCGACCAGCTGCCCATAATGTCGCGCTGACTGTCTGCCAGCGGTCCAATCAGAGCAATGGTGCCCGATTTTTTCAGCGGCAGTGTTTCCAGGCGGTTTTTCAGCAACACCATACTCTTGCGCGCAACGTCGCGCGCTTCGGCCCGGTGCAGACGGCTTTCCGCATTGGTGTCCTGCGGGTCGCTCTCTTTCGGCCCTAAATGGCTGTAGGGATCGTTAAACAGACCCATGTCATATTTGACGTTAAGCACATGGCGCGCCGCATCGTCAATCTCAGCCATGGTGACGTCGCCGCTCTTCACCAGGGCCGGCAGATACTTGCTGTAATACTCGTCGCTCATGCTCATATCGACGCCCGACTTCAGGGCGATACGAACCGCTTCCTGCGGATCGCTGGCAACGCCATGTTTGATCAGCTCTTTAATTGCGCCGTGATCGCTGATGGTGATGCCTTTGAATTTCCACTTATCGCGCAGCAGATCTTTCAGCAGCCAGCTGTCCGCAGTCGCAGGCACGCCATTGATCGAGTTGAGCGCGACCATCACGCCGCCGCTGCCTGCATCCAGTGAGGCTTTATAAGGCGGCAGATAGTCCTGGAACATGCGCTGCGGGCTCATGTCCACGGTGTTGTAATCGCGTCCACCTTCCACGGCGCCATAGAGTGCGAAGTGCTTCACGCTGGTCATCACGCTGTAGCGATCGGCGGCGCTTTTGCCCTGCATCGACTGCACCATGCTGCGACCCATTTCGCTGGTGAGATACGTATCCTCACCGAAACCTTCGGAGCCACGGCCCCAGCGGGGTTCACGGCTGACATCCACCATCGGCGCCCAGGTCATATTCAGGCCATCGTCCGCCGCTTCATAGGCAGAGACGCGCCCCACCTCTTTTACCGCATCCAGATCCCAGCTTGATGCCAGGGCTAAAGGAATCGGGAAAATGGTGCGCTGACCATGAATCACGTCGTAGGCGAAAAAGAGGGGGATTTTCAGGCGGCTGAGCTGCATGGCCTGATCCTGCATCGCGCGGATATCCTGACGGGTCACGGTATTAAAGATCGCGCCAACCTGACTCTTCTGAATCATGTCGCGAATCACTTCTTTCGGATTATCAGGTCCGACGCTGATTAAACGCAGCTGGCCGATTTTCTCGTCCAGCGTCATTTTTTTAAGCAGTTGGTTAACGAAGGCATCCCGCGCCTGTTCGGTCATCGGGTGGTTACCTTGCAATGTCTCAGCTAATGCGGGTTGCATCGCGAGGGAGACAGCGAGACTAACAGAGTAAATCCATTTCATCAGGTTGGGTTCTCTTAAGTAACTGCGCAATATCGAATAAACAGGCGGCAGTGTGCCACAAGATGAGAATAGCAGGTAGCGGCCAGGCTCACACTGCGTTGAGGTCAGTTGACGTGCTACAGTTAGGACGCACTGATAAGACAAGGGAATTGCTCATGATACAAACCTCTGCCCTGCTTTCTGACCTGCGCCGCCTGGTCGGCCCCTCCCATTTGCTGACAGAACCTGAACAGACCGCCCGCTATCGCAAAGGCTTTCGCTCCGGCGAAGGTGACGCGCTGGCCGTGGCGTTTCCCGGCACGCTGCTGGAGCTCTGGCGGGTACTGCAGACGCTGGTGAATGCGGATGTCATCATCCTGATGCAGGCGGCGAATACCGGCCTGACCGAAGGCTCAACGCCGCACGGCGACGACTACGATCGTCCGCTGGTGATCGTCAGTACCCTGCGACTCGATAAGCTTCAGCTGATCGACGAAGGTCAGCAGGTGCTGGCGTTCCCCGGCAGCACTCTCTATCAGCTGGAAAAAGCGCTGAAGCCGCTGGGACGCGAGCCTCACTCGGTGATTGGCTCCTCCTGTATTGGTGCCTCGGTACTGGGCGGCATCTGTAATAACTCCGGCGGATCGCTGATTAAGCGCGGTCCGGCCTACAGCGAAATGGCCCTGTTTGCCCAGATTGATGCGCAGGGAAGACTGAAGCTGGTGAACCATCTGGGTATCGATCTGGGTACCTCGCCGGAAGAGATTCTGGGGCGGCTGGATGACGATCGCTGGCAGCCCAAAGATGTGCAGCACGATGGCCGTCACGCCTCCGATCATGAATATGCCGACCGGGTGCGTGACGTCGATGCCGATACGCCAGCGCGTTACAACGCCGATGCGCGTCGCCTGTTTGAAGCGTCCGGCTGTGCCGGGAAGCTGGCGGTGTTCGCGGTGCGACTCGATACCTTCACCAGCGAACCGCAGCAGCAGGTGTTTTACATCGGCACCAACGAACCCGGTGTACTCAACGATATCCGCCGCCATATGCTGGCGCATTTCACCCATCTGCCGGTGGCGGGCGAATATATGCACCGCGACATCTATGACATTGCGGAAGTCTACGGTAAAGATACTTTCCTGATGATCGACAAGCTGGGCACCAACAGGATGCCGCTGTTTTTCACGCTAAAGGGACGGGTTGATGCCTGGCTGAGCAAGCTCTCTTTCGTTAAACCGCACTTCAGCGATCGCCTGTTGCAGCGCCTGAGTAAACTGTTCCCGGCGCATCTGCCTGCACGCATGAAGCAGTATCGCGACAAATATGAACATCATCTGATGCTGAAGATGTCAGGCGACGGCGTGGCGGAAGCGCGTACCTATCTGCGCGACTACTTCCGCGAAGGCGGTGGTGAGTTCTTCGAGTGTGAAGGCAAAGAAGGGGCGCATGCTTTTCTGCATCGCTTCGCGGCAGCGGGTGCGGCCGTGCGCTATCACGCGGTGCATGCGGATGAGGTCGAGGATATTCTGGCGCTGGATATCGCCCTGCGCCGCAACGATGCGGACTGGTTCGAAACCCTGCCCGATGAGATTCGCGCCTCACTGAGCCATCGCCTCTACTATGGTCACTTCTTCTGTCACGTCTTCCATCAGGATTACATCGTCAGAAAAGGGGTTGATGTGCATGCGCTGAAAGCACAGATGCTGGAGATCCTTCAGGCGCGTGGCGCGGAATATCCCGCTGAGCATAACGTCGGTCATCTCTATCAGGCCAAACCGCAGCTGGCGGCGTTCTACCGCCGGCTCGATCCGACTAACAGTTTCAATCCCGGCATTGGCAAAACCAGCAAGCAAAAAGGCTGGGCGGTAAAACAGGTTTAACGACGTTAATGGTCAGCCTGCCTGTGTGAGCAGGCTGACCGTCACGCTTGTGGTTGACCCATTTACTCCCCTTTTCGACCTGTTTTTATTACTAACATCTTCATCAAAAAATTAATTCCTCTTCCCAGATTGAACCTTCTTTATTTTCTCTCATCAGGTTATGCGCAACGTCTCACAAATCATTACCCTGCCATTTGATAATTCGCCTCACGAAAAATAAATTGTCGCCACAAAAATAATAGATCAATTGAATTTCATTCAGGGAATGATGATCGATGCGAAAAATTAATTACGCGTTGGCGTTAATAGAATCAGCCACCTTAGCCCTTGCGTTATCAGCAATGGGTACATCGCCGGGTTATGCCAGTGGATTTATTGAGGACGCATCGCTAAAAGGTAATGTCTTTTACTGGCAGCGTCAGCGGGACCGCAGAGACACCGATCCCAACAGTGAATATCAGGGACAGTATCGGGATAATTTACATCACGCCTCACTTAACAGTAATCTCGACTTTCAGTCAGGCTATGCGGGGGAGTGGATTGGTCTGGACTTCGCCGTTTTTGGTGCCGCCGAACTCTCCAGTAGCGGCCCCGCCGCCCCCAATGAAATTGGCTTCAGTAAGGCGCGCACCCGCTGGGATGAAAAGTGGGATGGCGACAGCAGCGGTGCATCTGTTTATAACGCTGCGCTGAAATTTAAATATAACGATTACTGGTTACGCGCCGGATATATTCAGCCAACTGGTCAGACAATTATTGCGCCGCACTGGAGTTTTTTACCCGGCACCTATCGTGGCGCCGAAGTCGGTGCGCGATATGATTTCAAGGAGGCCGGAGCATTATCACTTTCCTGGATGTGGAGCGATAAATATAAGGCACCCTGGTATCGTGATTTATATAATTTCCGCCAGGCTGATGGCAAAACGCCTGTCAGCTACCTGCATTCATTCGGCATGAAATATGACTTTAAAAATAATCTGGTGCTGGAAGGGGCATTTGGTCAGGCGGCAGATTATATGGATCAATATTTTGCCAAAGCCGCCTGGTCGGCCACGCCTTACGGCAATGCACTCTCTGCCAGCTATCAGTTTTACGGCGCGCACGACAAAGTCTCAGGCGGTGCCGCTAATCCCCGTGATGTCTATGATGGCCTGGCCTGGTTACAGGCGATCACGGTCGGTTACAACGTCGGCCCGCTGGATCTGCGACTCGAAGGCAGCTGGGTCAAAGCAGAAGGCAATCAGGGCTTCTTCCTGCAGCGCATGACGCCGGGTTACGCCAGCTCCAATGGACGACTGGATATCTGGTGGGATGCCCGTTCCGACTGGAACGCCAATGGCGAAAAAGCGGTCTTTGCCGGTGCGATGCTCGACTTAACGCCGTGGCAGCTGGCGGGATGGAAAGTGGGTGCATCGTACGTCTGGGGCTGGGATGCCAGACCCGCCACCCTGCCCGGCGTTGACCCGCGTCAGCGGCTGAAAGAGTCCGCCTGGAACCTTGATCTGATCTATCAAATCCAGCAGGGCCGCGCCAGAGATACGCAGTTCAGACTGCACTACACCCATTACGACAATCACAGCGATCTGCCTGGTTACAGCGGCGGTTACGGCAACATCTTCCAGGACGAGAAGGACATCAAATTCATGGTTCTCGTGCCGTTTACGCTGTTCTGACGCCCTGCGGACTCCTGGATACTTTTTCAGCAGCAAGGATGACTCACTATGTTTAAGTTAAGCTTTATCGCGCTCACTCTGCTGGGCATTGCAGTCACAGGCTACGCCAGCCCATCCGATCAGCAGGTGGTGAATCAAATCAGCCAGTTCGGCGTCACGTATCAGGTGAACGATAATCAGGCCGCTCTGAACGGCACCGACTGTGCCGTGCTGGGTGCCGACTATGCCGCCTGTCAACGCGCCACCATTACCCTGACCAATAACGGCCCGGCACTGACCGACAAACACTGGGCTATCTACATGAGCAACGTCCACCAGACGCTTCGGGTTGATAACGACCAGTTTAAAATGACCCATCTGGTCGGCGACTTAACCCGGCTGGAGCCGACGGAGAAATTCACCGGCATTGACGCCGGCGAATCAGTGGAGATCCCCATCGTTAACGAGTACTGGCAGCTGTTTATCACCGATGTGATGCCGCGCTGGTATGTCACGGCCGGGCAGGCACCCCCCAAAATTATTGCCAGCACCGACCATGAAGATCTCACCCAGTTTGTGTTGCCGCTGGGCGATCACTGGCGGCGCAGTGCCGATGATCATAATGTCCTGATGCAGCCTGCCAGCCGGTTTGAGAAAAACAGCGATGTTGCCACCCTGCCCGCCTCTGCGTTGCGGGGCCAGATAACGCCCACGCCCCTTGAGGTGAACCTCCGCTCGCACGATGCCGATCTCAGCCGGGGTGTCAGGCTGACGCTGACCGGGCTGAGCGATGAAACCAGTGAGGCGGTAAAACAGCAACTGATTCAACTTAGCCTGAAAGAAGCGTCGGATGGGTTTGCTATCACGACGCAGATCAAACCGGGTCGCTTCAGCGGCAAACGGGCTAAATCGGGCGCATACCATCTGGATATCACTCCCCGTCGCGCCATCGTAGTGGGCTATGATGCTGCCGGTGTTTTCTATGGTCTGATGTCGATTCTCTCGCTGGTGCCCGGTGAAGGCGCGCCGCGTATTGCCGCGCTGGAGGCCCATGATGCACCGCGTTTTGCCTATCGCGGCGCGTTTCTTGACGTTGCCCGTAACTTTCACAGTAAGCAGGCGGTGATGCGGCTGCTTGATCAGATGGCAGCCTGGAAGATGAACCGCTTCCACTTTCACCTCAGTGACGATGAGGGCTGGCGGATTGAGATTCCCGGCTTACCGGAACTGACGGATGTCGGCGCCAGACGCTGTCATGACCTGACCGAACAGCGTTGCCTTCTGCCGCAACTCGGTTCCGGTCCGTTCAGCGATAACAACGGCAGCGGCTACTTCAGTCGTGCCGACTACATTGAGATAGTAAAGTACGCGCAGGCCCGCCATATTCAGGTCATCCCGGAAATCGATATGCCCGCCCATGCCCGTGCGGCGGTGATCTCAATGGAAGCGCGCTACCAGCGGCTGATGAAAGCGGGAGAGCCAGAACAGGCCAGCGCGTATCGCCTGATTGATCCTACCGACGATTCCAGTACCACCTCCGTCCAACTTTATGATCGCACCAGTTATCTCAATCCCTGCATTGAGGGTTCACTGCGTTTTGTCGACAAAGTGATCGGCGAGATTCAGGCGATGCACAAAGAGGCGGGACAGCCGCTCAGCATCTGGCATTTTGGCGGTGACGAAGCGAAGAATATCCGGCTGGGCGCAGGCTACTCTGACAAAAACAGTCCCAAACCGGGCACCGGTCTGCGCGACTGGAGTAAAGAAGATCTGCCGTGGGCGAAATCGCAGGTCTGTCAGGCGCTGGTGAAAAGCGGCAAAGTGGAAGATCTGGCGCACCTGCCGAGCTACTTCGCCCTGTCCGTCAGTGAGATTGTTAACCGGCACGGCATTAGCAAAATGCAGGCGTGGCAGGATGGCCTGAAAGATGCCACAAACGCTGGCGCCTTCGCCACCCGGCATGTTGCGGTCAACTTCTGGGACACCCTCTACTGGGGCGGTTTTGACAGTGCCAGTGACTGGTCACAGAAAGGTTACGACGTGGTGATCTCCAGCCCCGATTACCTCTATCTGGATTTCCCGTATGAGGTGAATCCGCTGGAACGCGGCTATTACTGGGGCACTCGCTTCAACGACGAGCGCAAAATCTTTGGCTTCGCACCAGACAACCTGCCGCAGAATGCGGAGACCTCCGTGGATCGCGACGGCAACTTTTTCAGCGCCACATCAGAGAAGCCGTGGCGCGGTGCTTATGGTATTTCGGCCCAGCTGTGGAGCGAAACCGTGCGCACTGACGCCGGGATGGAGCACATGATCTATCCGCGTCTGTTTGCGGTCGCGGAACGAAGCTGGCACCGCGCCAGCTGGGAACAGGATTACCAGGCCGGTCAGACGTATGCAGGCGGTAAGACGCATCGGGTTGATCAGCAGGCGCGCCTGAATGACTGGCAGCGATTTGCCAATCTGCTGGGACAGCGGGAACTGCCGAAACTGGATAAGGCAGGTATCCATTATCGCCTGCCGGTGCCGGGAGCAAAAATCGTTGATGGCATCCTGTCGATGAACGTGGCTTTGCCTGGCGTGACGCTGGAGTACAGTCTGGACAAGGGCGCAAACTGGCAGCGCTACGATGCTAAAAGACCGCCGCAGGTCAGCGGTGCCGTGGCAATCCGCTCGGTGAGCCGCGATGGCCAGCGCACCAGCCGCGTTGAGACGCTGTAGAAAGCGGGAGTGGCACGGGGATAAGAAACCAGCGCCTTAAAAATACAAAAGGCCGACATAAGTCGGCCTTAAATTTTGACAAAATCTGACTCGCTTCGCTGTGAGAACGTGCATACGCAGGAAATAGGGTCAGATCGGAAAGACGCAAAAAACGTCATCCATGACACGCTCTACCCGCGCCGTCCCTGGCGCGGGACGCTTTCCTACTCTGACCCTATTCCCTGCACGTTTGGCTAATTTGTTGCTGCCAGATTCCCACTTATGTGAGTAAATTGTATGAGGCCAAAAGAGATCAGCCCCTTTCACACCTAAACCAGCTTCTCTTCGGGTACCGGCTCCACACCCGCCATCTGCTGACGGCGCTCGATAATCATGGTTTGCGGTGTCGAGAGCAGGATGCCCTCTTTACGCAGACGCGTCAGAATATCGAACAGCAGGTCGCTCTTCGCGCCAGAGATCTGGCGCTGACCCGCCACGTTACCGGTGACGCTCAGAATAATCCCCTGCTGGGTCAGATCTTTAAACGAAACAGACGGCTCCGGCGTTTCCAGAATACGTTCGTTCTCGTTGTAGACCTCCAGCAGAATATCGCGCACCTTCACCGGATCGATATCCAGCGGGAAGGTCAGCGTAATCGTGACCACACCCTGCGCATTACCCATCGTCGCGTTGCGAACGTTCTGCGAGATAAACTGCGAGTTCGGCACGATCACTGTGGATTTATCGCCCAGCTGGATCTCGGTGGCACGCACATTAATGCGGCGGATATCCCCTTCGATGCCGCTGATACTCACCAGATCGCCGACTTTAACCGGCCGCTCGGTCAACAGAATCAGACCGGAGATAAAGTTCTTCACTATCTCCTGTAAGCCAAAACCGATACCGACCGACAACGCACTGACGATCCAGGCCAGCTTGTTCCACTGCAGACCCATGATCGACAGGGTCAGCAGGATAATCAGCACATAACCGATGTTGCTGAACAGCGTTACCAGCGACACCCGCATCCCCACATCCATGGTGGTTTTTGGCAGGAAATCGGTGTCGAGCCAGCGGCGTACCGAGCGCAGCACATAGATGCCGACAATCAGGCAGATGATCGCATTGACCATGTGCGCCGGCACGATATTCAGGGATTCGAGTCCTTTACCGCCCCAGAACTCAATCACTTTTTGCAGCAGCTCAATCGGCGTTGAGGAGGCAAAGGTGCCGTTGAGCAGCGCCAGTGCCACAACCAGCACCAGGAAGGTCTTACCGATGGCCGTCAGCAGCGTGGCGGTTTGCTGCAGGTGACGCTCATTGATGTTAAGTGAACTCTGAATGCGGCGACCGGTGGCGTTACTGGTCGAGAAGAGACTCTCACAGCCATCTTTGAGCAGGTGACTGAGGAAGTAGAACGAGCCAAACAGCAGGCCGCACCAGATCACCTCATAACTCAGGAAGCGCGCCAGCGTGACGTACCCGATCAGCAGTGACACAAGGATGGCAATCGCGGTCAGCGTCAGACCCATCTGGATCAACCCGACCAGCGTCGAGCGGGCTTCCGGCGGCGTACCCGCCTGGGTCATACGACGACGCACACGGTTGGTACGCATGCTGATGGCCAGCGCGGTACAGCCAATCAGCAGAGCCGTCAGTCCGTTGGCAAAAATAGTGGTATTCAGGCTGGTGCCGACGCTGTAGTTGAACGCTTCGACCGTCTGGAAGATAAACACCAGCACCGCAGTAATCGGCGGGAACGGCTTAAGTGCCATCGCCACTTCATTGGAGATGGCCGGTAAGCGCCAGCTGGGCCTGCGCGTAGAGAGGAACGCGCGTCCCAGTCCGGCAATCAGGCCACAGAACACGCTGAGCTGCACCAGGCGATCGACAAAGTCCTGAACGTTTTCAGAGACCTCATCACGGCGGGTAAAGGCCAGGGAGATAAAGTTAAAGGTGAGGACGACCGCTGCCAGTGTGGTCAGGGCTATCGCGGCGGCCAGGAAACTGCGGCGCAGCTTCCCTTCCGGCAGTTTATTAATGCTGACCCAGGCCAGAAACTCTTCACTGTAGCGACGGCCTACCGTCATCACCAGCATCGCCGCCAGCAGCCAGAAAACACTGCCGACGCGCCAGCCCGGCTCCCATGAGAGCGCTGCGGTGTCCTTCAACTCCTGCAGGAACTCACCAATTTTCTCGCCATCCAGATCCTGCGTACTCAGCAGTGGTGACCAGAAGCGCGACCCAAGGATACTGCCGGAGTTCAGCGCCAGCTGGCTTTTCAGCTGATCACGACGCAGGTTAACAATCTGCGAGGAGAGCATCAGCGCGCCATTTTTAATCCCTTCGGCCTGCTTAATCTGGTCGTCGAGTTTGCCTTTCTGGCTCTCAAGCGCGTTACGCTTGCGCGTCACTTCCGGGGTTTCTTTCACCCCGCTGTCGGCTTTCGGGGCCGGGCCAAGGACGCCCAGCTGTGCATCAACCTGCTGACGATCGGGAACCAGCGCCTGACCCAGCGTATCGGCATTGCCAGAGAGCTCCAGCGCCATTTCATTCAGCTGCGTCAGCTTGTTTTCACCGGCATCGACGGAGACCTGACTTTTGATTTTATCGAGGATCTTCTGCATTTTCGGCAGTTCCACCGCAGCATTCAGCTTCGGTGGCGCATCCTGTCCCTGAGCAGGCGTGGCCGTATCATCCGCGGCCAGCGTCAGCGCCGGGGCAAACCCCACCAGCGCCAGCATTAACAATGCAAAAAAGGATCGTATAAACATATGAGTAAGATTCCGGCTGCTTAAATCAGGCGATCTTCCCTCGCCAGTCGCGCGTAGTGTAGGGCTTTGCAAGGGAGGGCAATATAGGAATAACGGGCATTTTTCGGGCTGATTCCGGAGGGTCAGAGGCAAAAAAAGGGTTTTAAGCCGCTGGCCCTGTACTCCCGGCTACCTGCTCAGCCTGCAGGTAACGCCAGTGCGCGCAGTGCGCGACACCGGCTATTTTCTACTCGACGTCGGCACTGCCGGCACCATTGCTGGCGACCTGACCCGACTTCTGTTTTTTATACGCCAGCGCGGCGGCAGGCACCGGAGCCGCTTTGCCGGTCTCAATCCAGCTACGCAGACGGTTAGCGTCGGCGAAGTGGGTATATTTACCAAACGCATCCAGCACCACCAGCGCCACCGGACGATTATTAATCATGGTGCGCATCACCAGGCAGTGGCCTGCCTCGTCGGTATAACCGGTTTTGGTCAGCTGAATGTGCCAGTCATTTTTATACACCAGATGGTTGGTGTTGCGGAACGGCAGCGCATAGCTCGGATGGGCAAAAACCGCCGTCTCCTCTTTCGTGGTGCTGAGCGCGCCAAGCATCGGATATTCCCGCGTCGCTTTCAGCAACTTAATCAGGTCCTGCGCGCTGGAGACGTTTTGCGTCGACAGGCCGGTTGGCTCAACATAGCGGGTCTGTTTCATGCCCAGTGAGCGCGCTTTGGCGTTCATCGCGCGGATAAAGGCGTTATATCCGCCCGGATAGGCGTGAGCCAGGCTGGCGGCAGCGCGGTTTTCTGAGGACATCAGCGCCAGCAGCATCATATTACGACGGCTGATCTGGCTGTTGAGCTTCACGCGTGAGAAGACGCCACGCATTTCTGGCGTCTGGCTGACATCGACGGTGATCATCTCGTTCATCGGCTGATGCGCATCCAGCACCACCATCGCGGTCATCAGCTTGGTGATCGACGCAATGGGTCTGACCCGATCCGGGTGGCTGGAGAAGAGCACTTTATTGGTCGTGAGATCGACAATCATCGCACTGCCAGAGGCGATCTGCGGCTGAGCAATAGGCGCAAGTTGCGACAGTGACGTTGTCGCCTGCGCCGGAAGTGAAACAATCTGCCCTGAAACGAGCAGCGCCAGCGAAAGCAGGGTGGAACGAATTTTTGCAGGCATCGTAGAAAAAAACCCGGTTATGAAGGTGTACTGTGTCAGACCGACACAGGCCGCCCGCTTCAGTGACGTCGGAGCGCGGGCTGGCAGCGGTATCATACCCGTAAGGTTAAGAAATTTCCTGGCGAGATTGTTTCCGGGCGTAAAAAGAGAACTGCCGCCAGAGCGGCGGCAGCGGTCGATCAGAACAGATGCGGTCCATATCCCCACAGCACCACGGTCAGTGCCAGTAACACTTCAAAAACCAGCACGCCGATGGCCAGCGTAGAACCGGAAAAGCGCAGGCTCTCTTCGCGGTCGATATTCAGAAACAGGGGTATGCCAATATAGAGCAGATAGCCGGTGTAGAGCAGCGCCAGCGCCCCTGCCAGTACGCAGAGCCAGACCAGCGGATAGAGCGCCACCAGCCCACTGAGAAACAGCGGCGTGGCCACATAACCCGCAAATACCGTACAGCGCTGGACGCCAGGGCGCTGCGGAAAATCACGTGCCATCCAGTGAATCACGCGTCCCATCACGGCGACGCCACCCAGAATAATGAGATAGAACAGAATGCCCAGCCCGATCCCGGTCGCCAGGTTAAGTTGCACATATTGCCCCTCGCCCAGATTCCAGCCCAGCTGAGTTGTACCGATAAAGGCGCAGATCACCGGGATCGCCGCCATCAGCAGAACATGGTGGGTGTAATGGTGCGAGACGCTCTCATTCTCTTGCTTGATATGACGCATTTCCTGATTCGGATGCGCCAGAAGTCCCCAGACATGGTTCATACAGTCACTCCTCTGATGCGATGGGCCGCCCGGTGCTGCATGCGTCTTTGAGGGCAGCGTCTCTTCAAGTATAAGCGGCAGTAAAATTTTCGTGGTGGCCGGACAAAAAAACAGCATAAATAAACAGACGTGATGCCCGGGCGGAAGCGAAGCCAAATCGCGTATAGACTTGAGGGACCATCACCGAACAGGGAGAGTCATTTTGCATCTGGATATCAACGCATTAATTACGCAGTACGGTTATCTGGCACTTTTTATTGGCTGTATTGCCGAGGGGGAGACATTTACGTTGCTGGGCGGCGTTGCCGCACATGAGGGACTGCTGCATTACGTTGGCGTGGTGCTGGCTGCGATGGGCGGCGGTATTGTTGGCGATCAGCTGCTCTACTGGGTCGGTCGCCGCTGGGGCACGCGCATCCTGCGCCGCTTTAAAAAGCATCAGGATAAAGTGGTCAAAGCGAATCGTCTGATCAAACGCCGTCCCAGCCTGTTTGTGATTGGCGTGCGCTTTATGTATGGCTTTCGGCTGATTGGTCCGATCATCATTGGTTCCAGCCGCCTCAACCCGATGAAGTTTTTTATCCTTAACGTTATCGGTGCGGCGATCTGGTCGGTGATCTTTGTAACGCTGGGCTACTTCGCGGGCGGCATTATCGCGCCGTGGCTGCACAAACTCGACCAGCACCTGAAGCACCTGCTGTGGCTGGTCGGCGCGGTCGTCTTCGCGTTTGTACTGCGCTGGGTGATCCGCCGCTGGCACAACCATCGTGCCGATCAGCCATAAATGAACTGCGGCCTTGCCCGTTGACGCACAGTCGCCAGACTCTGAACGGAGTCTGGCGACCGTGCCGACCCCGTGAATCTCACCCGCCCCCCTCCCCTTTGCTTCCTCATTAAACCGTGCGTTAACCATCTGTGCCCAAACGAAGCCGCATCGGATAGCTCAGCTATAGTTAGCAAGGACACTGACAGGGAGATGAGGATGAGTAAGGTAAAACGTAAGATTGACGACCACGGCGTTATCGGCGATTTGCGTACCTGTGCGCTGATCGCTAATGACGGCACCATTGATTATCTCTGCTGGCCCGAACTCGACAGCCCGTCGGTCTTTGCCGCCCTGCTCGACAGCGATGAAGCTGGCCTTTTCTCCCTGGCCCCTGACTGGCCCAATGCGCGGCGTCAGCAGCTTTACCTGCCCGATACCAACATCCTGCAAACCCGCTGGCTGGATGATGAAGGCGTAGCGGAAATCACCGACTACATGCCGATTTGTGATGACACGAACAAGCTGCCGCGCCTGATCCGGCGGGTCAAAATGGTGCGTGGCAGCGCGACCTTTCAACTGCGCTGTTCGCCCCGCCACGACTATGCCCGCGCGCAGACCCGTGCCGAAGCGCATAAAGGCTGTATCGATTTCCATGCGGAGGGCCAGCCATCGCTGCGCCTTGCCGCCTCCGTGGTCATGACGCTGGAAGAGGAGAGCGCGACCGCCCGTTTCACGTTACAACCTGGCGAACATGCGCAGTTTGAATTTGGCAGCGTGGATGATGCGCATATCGAAGCGCTGGCTACTGAACACTGCTTTGAAGAGACGGTGAACTACTGGCGACGCTGGAGCGCCCACAGTACCTATCAGGGACGCTGGCGCGAGATGGTGCAGCGTTCGGCGCTGGTGCTCAAGCTGCTGACCTCGCATCAGCACGGTTCTATTGCGGCGGCGGCAACCTTTGGCCTGCCTGAAGAGCTGGGCGGCGAGCGCAACTGGGACTATCGCGCCTCCTGGATCCGCGACGCCTCGTTCAGCATGTATGCCCTGATGCGGCTGGGCTACGTCGATGAAGCCAAACACTTCACCCACTGGGTCGGTCGCTGCGTTGAAAACAGCCATCACGATGAGATGCGTCTGCAGGTCATGTACCGGCTGGACAGCGGCACCGAGCTGCATGAGATGGAGCTGCTGAATCTTTCCGGCTACGCCGACTCACGGCCGGTGCGCATCGGCAACGGTGCCTGGCAGCAGACCCAGCTGGATATCTACGGCGAGCTGATGGATGCGATCTATCTGGCCAATAAATATGGCGAGGCGATCTCCCAGCGCGGCTGGGAACATGTCGTTAAAATGATCGACTGGCTGAGTGAGAACTGGGATCAGCCCGATGCCGGTATCTGGGAGATGCGCGGCGAGCCGGAACATTTCCTGCATTCGCGTCTGATGTGCTGGGTAGCGATGGATCGCGCACTGCGTCTCGGCATGAAGCGATCCCTGCCGATGCCCTACGAGCGCTGGGACCGGGCGCGCCGGGAGATCCGCGAAGATATCTGGGCTAACTTCTGGAACAGCGAACGCGGCCACTTCTCTGCAACCCGGCATGGCGAACATCTCGACGCCTCTATGCTGCTGATGCCGCTGGTGCGCTTCGTCGGCGCGACCGATCCGGACTGGATTGCCACGCTGGATGCGATCAAGACCCATCTCGTCAGCGACGGGATGGTGCGGCGTTACAATATCCATGAGACGCCTGCCGATGGCCTTCAGGGTTCGGAAGGCTCCTTTGGTGCCTGCTCCTTCTGGTATGTCGAATGTCTGGCGCGCGCGGGCCGGATTGAGGAAGCGCACTTTGAATTTGAGAAGCTGCTCAGCTATGCCAACCCGCTGGGCCTCTATGCCGAGGAGTTCGACACACACGGCCATGCGCTGGGCAATACGCCACAGGCGCTGACGCACCTGGCGTTAATCAGTGCCGCCTTTTTCCTGAATCGTAAACTCAGCGGCGAGCAGACGCAGTGGCAGCCTTAGTGAGCGGCAACCCCGGAAAGCCCCATTTTTACGCTCCTGCTTTCCGGAAATGCGCTAACATCCGCGGTGAATTTTCGTAAAGTATTGCAGGCAGGTTAAAATCCCGATTCACAACGTCAGTTTAATGAACATATAATGCGCAGCAGGTCACATTGGCCAGCATGAATTCGACACACTGAACAGCCTGAAATATGGCGATAAAGAATTGTAAAATATGAAAATCATTCGCGCTTTCGCTTCAATCGCACTGGCTCTGGCGGCCTTCAGTCAGTCAGCCTTTGCTGTGGTTTACCCGTTACCGCCGGCTAACAGCCGTCTGATCGGGGAAAATATCGAAATTACGGTTCCTGAAGACAGCAAACTGCCGCTGGAAGCTTTTGCGGCGCAGTACCAGATGGGCCTCAGCAACATGCTGGAAGCCAATCCGGGCGTTGACGTTTATCTGCCTAAGGCTGGCAGCAAAATGATCATCCCACAGCAGCTGATCCTGCCTGACGCGCCGCGTGAAGGCATTGTGATTAACAGCGCGGAGATGCGTCTTTATTACTACCCGAAAGGCAGCAAAACCGTCGTGGTTCTGCCAATTGGTATCGGTGAACTGGGTAAAGATACCCCGATCAGCTGGACCACCGCGGTAGAACGTAAAAAAGATGGCCCGACCTGGACGCCAACCAAAGGCATGCATGCGGATTACGCGGCACGCGGTGAAACGCTGCCAGCGGTGTTCCCGGCAGGTCCGGATAACCCGATGGGCCTGTACGCGCTCTACATCGGTCGTCTCTATGCGATTCACGGCACCAACGCCAACTTCGGTATCGGCCTGCGTGTGAGCCACGGCTGTGTGCGTCTGCGTGCTGACGATATCAAATGGCTGTATCAGAACGTGCCGGTTGGCACGCGCGTACAGTTCGTTGATCAGCCCGTGAAAGCGACCGTAGAGCCAGACGGTTCACGTTATGTCGAAGTGCATAACCCCCTGTCGACCACCGAAGAGCAGTTCAACTCACGTGAGCTGGTGCCGATTACCCTGACTCAGGCCGTGAGTAAAATTGTGGTTGATGCCAGTGTGAATCAGGATCAGGTTAACGCCGCGATTCAGAGTCGTACCGGTATGCCAGTAAAAGTGAACGGTGTGGAGAACAACATCCAGACCGCGCCTGTTGCGGTGCCGGAAAACTCACAGGCTGCTCCTCAGGAAGAGCCAATGACGCCGGTCACCCCACAGGGTGCAAACAGTGATGCCGCGCAGCCCCAGCAGCCGGCCACTGAACCTGCCGCGCCAGCTGCACCGGTAACGCCAGCAGCCCCGGCAGCCCCGGCGAATACCAGCTCGTAACTGCCGTCAGCTCTGAAAAGCCAGCGCCTGTCGCTGGCTTTTTTATTGCCTGCACTAAGGCAAATCATCGAATATTTCTTCTATTCTTCCCCGCGTGACCATCATTAATCTGTCATATAAAGCGCGTATCACACTGCGTTAACCCGATGCAAATCAGCATCCGGCATCAGCCACGTGAGGTACACCATGAGCGAAAACAGTCTCTCCTCCTCATCAGCCCAGGGACGCCCCGATTTCAACGGCAAAAGCAGTCGCTTCAGCAAACCGCTGTTTTTCATTCTGCTGATCGCCGGGCTGGCCTTCGCCGGACTTAACCTGGTCAATGACGTAGAACAGACCAACACCCCGGTCACCAGTTATCTGCCGTTCTTCCTGCTGGGACTGGCGCTGCTGATCGCGCTGGGTTTTGAGTTCGTCAATGGTTTCCACGATACCGCCAATGCGGTCGCCACCGTCATCTATACCCATTCGCTGACGCCCGGCGTCGCAGTGGTCTGGTCCGGTTTCTGTAACTTTATGGGCGTGCTGCTCTCCAGCGGCGTGGTGGCGTTTGGCATTATCTCGCTGCTGCCCGTCGAGCTGATCCTGCAGGCCAGCAGCGGCAACGGCTTCGCGATGGTTTATGCGCTGCTCTTCTCCGCCATTATCTGGAATCTCGGCACCTGGTATTTCGGTCTGCCCTCATCGTCGTCGCATACCCTGATCGGTTCGATTATCGGCGTCGGGGTGGCTAACGCGATGCTGCACGGCCGCAGCGGGCTGAGCGGCGTAGACTGGGATCAGGCACTGAAGGTGGGCTATGCTCTGCTGCTGTCGCCGGTAGTGGGTTTTGTCTGCGCCGGGCTGCTGCTGTGGGTGATGAAGATCTTTATCCGCAATCGCCAGCTTTATCAGGCCCCGAAAAGTGACCAGCCGCCACCGGTCTGGATCCGTGGCCTGCTGATCCTGACCTGTACCGGCGTCTCATTTGCGCACGGCTCCAACGATGGGCAGAAAGGGATGGGGCTGATTATGCTGATCCTGGTCGGCACCATGCCGATCGCCTATGCGCTGAACCGATCGCTGCCCGCCGATCAGATCCCGCGCGTGGCCGCGCTGACGGAAGTCACTGCGCATCAGCTGCTGCAACTGCAACCCGCTTCAGCGACCCCTCCGGCCGCCCGCGACGTGCTGACCGGCTTTGTCGGCAGCAACAAAATGAATGCCGATGTGTTACCGGCGCTGGCGAATACGCTCAACGAGGTGGGCGATCAGATTCGCCGCTACGGCTCGATGGATAACATTCCTGCCCAGGCGGTGACCAACACCCGCAACCAGATGTACCTGGCTTCGGAGTCGATCAAGCATCTGCAGACCGCGAAGGTGGCACTGCCGCAGGAGACCGAACGCAATCTCAAGGCAGTGAAAACGGAACTCGACAGCGCCACGCGCTTTATTCCGATGTGGGTGAAAGTGGTGGTGGCGATTGCGCTGGGACTGGGCACCATGGTCGGCTGGCGCAGGATTGTGGTCACGGTGGGAGAACGGATCGGGAAAACCCATCTGAGCTATGCACAGGGTGCCAGCGCCGAACTGGTGGCAATGATGACTATTGGCGCGGCCGATGGCTTTGGCCTGCCAGTATCGACCACCCATGTGCTGTCGTCCGGCGTAGCGGGCACGATGGCGGCCAACCGATCTGGCCTGCAGTTTTCTACCCTGCGTAATCTGGCTGTCGCCTGGATATTAACGCTGCCAGTCTCGATTCTGCTTTCCGCCCTGCTCTACTGGCTGTTTACCCATTTCTGACAGCCGTCGGCTCACCGCGTCTCAGGCGGTGAGCCGCTGTTGCCCATAGAGCCGCAACGTAATCAGCAGTGCGCCCAGCACCATCATCGCGGCAGCCAAGTAGACCGACTGCATCCCCCAGTGTCCGATAAACAGTCCCGCCACCGGGCCGGTTAAGCCCAGCCCCAGATCGAGAAAGGCGGAATAGGTGCCCAGCGCCGAGCCCTGATCCTGGCGCTCAACCCTTTTAACCGCCTCAACACCCAGCGCCGGAAAGACCAGCGAAAAGCCGCTGCCGGTCAGGAATGCGCCCGCGCCCACCAGCCAGGCGCTGTCGGCCTGCCAGATAATCAGCAGTCCCAGACACTCCAGCAGGAAAGAGAACAGCGACACGCGCAATCCGCCAAAGCGGGTAATAAAGCGACCAAATCCCAGCCGCACCAGCACAAACCCCAGGCTGAACAGCGTCAGCGCATAGGCCGCGCCCTGCCAGTCACGGCTGGCAAAATAGAGGGTGATAAAGGTGGCGATGACGCCAAAGCCGATAGTGCCGAAGCCCAGCGCCAGGCCATAGAGCCAGACGCGGGAGAAGACGCGGTGAAACGGTATGCGCTCGCCCACACTGACCGTCACTGCCGGTTTGCGGCTCGCCATCAGATAACCGACGACGCCCATCAGCGCAATCAGTCCGGCAAATCCGCTCATGCCAAATTCACTGTTGAGCAGCACGCCCAGCGGCGCACCGACGGCCATTGCCAGATAGGTGGCGACACCGTTCCAGGAGATCACACGCGCAGTCTGCAACGGCCCGACGATATTCATGCCCCACAGCGTGGAGCCGGTACTGCTGAAGCTCTCACCTACCCCGAGAAACAGCCGCCCGATAGCCAGCAGCGCCAGACTCAGCCATGGCCAGCTGCTCATCATTGCAGCCACGATAGTCAGCACCCCGCTCATGCCGCAGCAGAGCAGTCCCAGCATCACCACCCGTTTTGGTCCAAGCCGATCGGCCAGACGGCCCGACTGCGGACGGCTGAGCAGCGTCGCAAAATATTGAATGCTGATAATCAGTCCGGCGATAAAGGAGCTGAAGCCAAGATGATTTTTGACGAAGCCCGGCAGTACAGCCAGCGGCAGTCCGACGGAGAGATAGCAGAAGAAGGTGAAGATGATAACCGAGAGGATTCGTTTGTTGAGCTGGCTGTTGCTCAATACAGCGGTGTCAGACATAGCAGGCAAGGGGTATGGGGAATTTGGCCCACTATACCGTCAGGCCGCTAAGGGGTCGCCTGATTTTTTATCACAAACCATGAAAAATCGCGTGACGATCAATCGCCTGCGCAATATCACCTGAGTTTTTTAACGCACGGATTTCACTGAATAAGCCATCAGCTTCGCCATAGGCTTTACGCAGATAACCCAGCCACTGTTTGATACGTGCCACGTGATAGAGGCCGGTATCGCCCTGCTTTTCCAGGCGGCTGTATTTCTGAAGTAACCGCACCACATCAGGCCAGGCCATCGGCGGCTCGTTATATTTCACAACCCGGCTCAGGTTGGGGATGTTCAGTGCGCCACGGCCAATCATCACCGCATCGCAGCCCGTGACCGCCATACAGTTTTGCGCGCTTTGCCAGTCCCCTATCTCGCCGTTGGCAATGACCGGAATACGCAGCCGCTGACGAATCTCGCCAATCGCCTGCCAGTTGATCGCCTCTGCGCGATAGCCCTCTTCTTTGGTTCGCCCATGCACCGTCAGCTCGCTGGCACCGGCCTGCTGCACCGCATCGGCAATCTCCAGACTGCGGGCGCTGGAATCCCAGCCGAGCCGCACTTTCACCGTTACCGGTAAATCCGCAGGCACAGCTTCACGCATCGCTTTCGCGCCGCGATAAATCAGATCGGGATCTTTAAGAAGAGTGGCGCCGCCTCCGCTGCCGTTGACCAGTTTAGAAGGACAACCACAGTTGAGATCGACACCCCAGGAGCCCAGTTCCACCGCGCGTGCGGCGTTCTCGGCTAACCATTCGGGATGCTGCCCCAGCAGCTGCATCCGCACCCGCGTGCCCGAAGGCGTGCGGCTGGCGTTATGCAGTTCGGGGCAGAGACGGGTGAAAGATTTTACCGGCAACAGTTGATCGACGACGCGCAAAAACTCAGTAATGCAGAGATCGTAGTCGTTCACTTCCGATAACAGCTGGCGCACCAGTGAATCCAGCACGCCCTCCATCGGTGCCAGTAAAACCCTCATACTCAGACGTTTCCGGTGCGCTTCGCTGCTGCCGGACGACGCGGACGGGCTGCTGCGGGCTTATCGCCCTGAGGTGCGCCCTGGCTCTGACGACGCGCCTGAGGACGCTTTTCGCCGGATGAAGATGAGCGCGATGCGCCTGCACCCTGACCACCCTGGCTGCGACCACGGCCGCCACCACCACCTGCACCGCCGCGAGACTGCTGCTGACGACCGTTGATGATCGGCTCCGCTTTGATGCTCGGATCCGGCTCATAGCCTTCAATCGCCAGACGCGGGATTTCACGCTTCAGCAGACGCTCAATATCACGCAGCAGTTTATGCTCATCGACGCAGACCAGTGACAGCGCGACACCGGTCGCGGCAGCACGGCCGGTACGGCCGATACGGTGAACGTAATCTTCGGCGACGTTAGGCAGCTCGTAGTTCACGACGTGTGGCAGCTCTTCGATATCCAGGCCACGGGCCGCGATATCCGTCGCAACCAGCACGCGAATGCCGCCTGACTTGAAGTCGGCCAGCGCACGGGTACGTGCACCCTGGCTCTTGTTGCCGTGGATCGCGGCAGCGGAGATGCCATCTTTGCCCAGCTGCTCGGCAAGGTGGTTAGCGCCGTGTTTGGTACGGGTAAAGACCAGCACCTGCTGCCAGTTACCTTCGCCAATCAGCTGCGACAGCAGTTCCCGCTTACGCTTCTTATCAACGAGATGAACCTGCTGCGCAACCTGCTCGGAGGCGGTGTTGCGGCGAGCCACTTCAATCATTTCCGGGTTGGTCAGCAGTTTCTCAGCCAGGCCTTTGATCTCATCAGAGAAGGTGGCAGAGAACAGCAGGTTCTGACGCTTAGCCGGCAGACGCGCCAGTACGCGACGGATGTCGTGGATAAAGCCCATATCCAGCATGCGGTCCGCTTCATCCAGCACCAGAATTTCGACCTGTGACAGGTCAACGGCGTTCTGTTGTGCCAGATCCAGCAGGCGGCCAGGGGTTGCGACCAGCACATCAACGCCGCCACGCAGCTTGACCATCTGTGGATTGATGCTGACGCCACCAAACACCACCAGCGAACGCAGTGAAAGATATTTGCTGTAGTCGCTGACGTTTTCGCCGACCTGCGCCGCGAGTTCACGGGTTGGGGTCAGGATCAGGGCGCGCACCGGGCGACGACCGCGGACAGGCGTGGCAGTCGCAGAGAGTTTCTGTAACAGCGGTAACGTAAAGCCGGCCGTTTTGCCGGTGCCGGTCTGGGCACTCGCCAGCAGATCGCGGCCTGCCAGCACAACAGGAATCGCCTGGCGCTGGATAGGTGTAGGTTCGCTGTAGCCTTGTTCGGCAACAGCGCGCAAAATATCGGCACTCAGGCCGAGAGAGTCAAAAGACATTAAGTGTTTTACTCCGGTCCGCTCTGGCCGTGATTCACGGTGTAGTTTTCAGAGGGATAGTGACGCCAGTTGGGGCTGACGCGTGAAAAGGGCACAAACTACGATGCGTAAGCGGGCGAGTGTATCAGCTTTAAGGGAAGTGTGCGAGATAGCTCACATTTCGTGACACAACTTAATCGTCTGAAAACAGGAAGGCCACCTTCCGGTGGCCTTCAACTTAACTACGTTTGTTTTCGATTCGCCGCGGTGGCTCTTTCGCCAGCAGCGAGACCAGCGCCGGACCCAGCAACATCACCACGCCGAGACACGCCAGCAGCAGGTTGTTGTGGTAAATCCGCGACACCAGGAACAGTGTCATCATGGCGGCGCCAAAGTAGTAAGTGGTGGTCGCTTCTTCAAGATAATCGCCGAGAGTGCGTAAACGGGGAATGCGCTGTGTTACCAGCATGGCAACAAAAACCAGTGCATACATCGCCACCAGCGTGCTGCAGACATCAACCAGAGCTTTGTGCTTCCAGCCCCAGATCAGCGCAGCGATCACCAGCAGATGCATAGCGATATGCATCAACGTCTGACCCGTGATGATTTGAATACGATTAGACCATTTCATTCAGTTCTCCTGGCAGACCCAACAGGTCGCCCAAGTGCTACCGGCACAAGCCGGAAACGATTTCCTCAATGTAAAACAATTTTCGGATAACGCCCTAATTATTGCCCTCTTTCACCACCCATTTGTGACAAAGACTACACTTTGATTCTATTGATGATGAAAAGGAGTGCGTCGCGAGTATGCCACAAAACAAGCAAGGATTTTCAATAAAAATCCTGACGATCAATACACACAAGGGTTTCGCCCCTTTTAATCGCCGCTTCATCCTGCCCGAATTACGCGATGCCGTTCGCGCAACGGAGGCGGATGTGGTCTTTCTGCAGGAGGTGATGGGCACGCATGCCATCCACTCCCTTAACCATGAGGAATGGCCTGAATCGCCCCATTATGAGTTTCTGGCCGACACTATCTGGAACGATTTCGCCTATGGGCGCAATGCGGTCTATCCGGAGGGACATCACGGCAATGCGGTGCTGTCGCGCTTTCCGATCACGGAATATGAAAACCGGGATATCTCGGTGGCGGGCAGTGAAAACCGCGGCATGCTGCACTGTCAGATCGCCCTGCCTGAGCCGCACGGCACGCTCCATGTGATCTGTGTGCATCTGGGTCTGAAGGAGGCGCATCGTCACGCCCAGATGAAGAAAATCTGTGAAATGGTCAACTCGCTGCCGCCCGACGCACCGGTCGTAGTGGCGGGCGATTTCAACGACTGGCAGGGACGCGCCAACGCCATCTTAAAACAGGGCGCAGGCCTGAAAGAGGTATTCAGCATGAAGACCGGACGCCCGGCACGGACTTTCCCGGCGCGCTTTCCGGTGCTGCGACTCGACCGCATCTATGTGCGCAACGCTACCGTGAGTCATCCGTGGGCGCTGCCGCGTAAGCCCTGGTCCCATCTTTCCGACCATGCCCCGCTGGCAGTGGAGATCCACCTATGAATTTTAGCTGGCAGGAAGGCAACCGGCTGCTGTTGCTGGAAAATGGCGAAGCATTCTTCCCGCGCGTCTTTGGCGCGATTCAGCGGGCAGAACGCACCGTATTAATCGAAACCTTTATTCTGTTTGAGGATGACGTCGGTAACGCCCTGCACCGCGAGCTGCTGGCCGCCGCGCAGCGCGGCGTGCGGGTCGAAATCATGGTCGATGGCTACGGTTCTGCCGAGCTCTCTGACAAATTTGTGAACAGCCTGACCAGCGCGGGCGTGCGCTTCATCTATTACGATCCGCGTCCGCTGGTGATGGGCATGCGCACCAACGTGTTCCGCCGTCTGCACCGCAAAACCGTGGTGGTGGACGACGTGGTCGCCTTTGTCGGCGGTATCAACTTCTCGGCTGAGCACAACACCGATTACGGCCCGGAGGCGAAGCAGGATTATGCGGTGCAGGTCAAAGGCCCGGTGGTGGCCGATATTGCCCGCTATCTGCAGCAGGCAATTGGCAGCGAACAGCATACCCGTCGCTGGTGGGGTTCGCGTTCTCATCGTCCGGCGGTGAATGCTAAACCCGGCGATGCGCAGGTGCTCTATGTTTATCGCGATAACGACGAGCATCGCGACGACATCGAAGTGCATTACCTGGAGATGCTGCGCGAGGCGAAGCGGGATGTGATCATCGCCAACGCCTACTTCTTCCCGGGCTACCGGCTGCTGCGTGAGATGCGCAATGCGGCGCAGCGTGGCGTGCGGGTGCGCCTGATTGTGCAGGGCGAACCGGATATGCCGATTGTGAAAGTGGGTGCGGAGCTGCTCTACAACTATCTGGTCGATGGCGGCGTCGAGGTTTACGAATATATCCGTCGTCCGCTGCACGGCAAGATCGCCGTGAAAGACGATCACTGGGCCACCGTCGGCTCCAGCAACCTCGATCCGCTGAGCCTCTCGCTGAATCTGGAAGCCAATCTGATTATCCACGATCGCCCCTTTAACCAGACGCTGCGCGACAACCTCGAAGCGCTGCTGGCCAATGACTGCCAGCGCGTGCAGGAGGATCGCCTGCCGCCACGCAACTGGTGGCAACTGAGTAAAAGCGTGGTGGTATTCCACTTCCTGCGCCATTTCCCGGCCATCGCTGGCTGGCTTCCGGCGCACACGCCGCTGCTGGCCCAGGTGGGTGAGCCGGTACAGCCTGAAATGGAGACGCAGGATCGCGTTGAAACTGACAACCCGGGAGCAAAATCCTGATGGCAAAAAAACATCCACGCTGGCAACTGGCAAAAAAGATTCTCACCGTCCTGTTTTTCATCGCGGTGGTGGTTCTGCTGGTGGTTTATGCCCGCAAAGTGAACTGGGAAGATGTTTATGACGTCATCGTTAACTACAACCGCTTTGTCGTTCTGACCGCTGCCGGACTGGTGGTGCTGAGTTACCTGGTGTACGGCTGCTATGACCTGATTGGCCGCGCCTACTGCGGCCATAAGCTGGCGAAGCGGCAGGTGATGCTGGTGTCGTTTATCTGTTACGCCTTTAACCTGACGCTCAGCACCTGGGTGGGCGGCGTCGCGATGCGCTACCGGCTCTACTCCCGGCTCGGCCTGGACAGCGGCACCATCACCCGCATCTTCTCCCTGAGTATCGCCACCAACTGGCTCGGCTATATTCTGCTGGCGGGCGTGGTGTTCAGTGCGGGCATGGTCTCGATTCCCGGCGGCTGGTTTATCGGTGAGACCACGCTACGGCTGATTGGCGCGGTTCTGCTGGTGCTGGTCGCGGTTTACCTGTGGGCCTGCGCCTTCTCAAAACAGCGTCGCTGGACGATCAAAGGCCAGACGCTGCAGCTGCCTTCGCTGCGCATGGCGCTGCTGCAGTTCGGGGTTTCCTGCGCCAACTGGATGGTCATGGGCGCGATTATCTGGCTGTTGCTGGGACGCGACGTCGGTTATCCGATGGTGCTGGGTGTGCTGCTGATCAGCAGTATCGCCGGGGTGATTGTGCATATTCCGGCGGGCATTGGCGTACTGGAAGCGGTCTTCCTGGCGCTGCTCAGCGGTCAGCACGCCTCGCATGGCACCATTATTGCGGCGTTGCTGGCTTATCGCGTGCTCTACTTTATCCTGCCGCTGCTGTTAGCGCTGGTACTCTATCTGGGGCTGGAGAGTCGGGCGAAGCATCTGCGTCAGAAGAACGAGCAGAAGTTACAGAAGTCATAAAAAAGGGGAGGCGCACACAGTGCGCCTCCCCCGCTCTCCCCCACAGACTTAACGGCGGTTGCCGAAAATCCGCAGCAGCATCAGGAACAGGTTGATGAAGTCGAGATAGAGCGTCAGTGCGCCCATAATCGAGTAGCGACGCAGGTTCTCCGTGTCGCGGGCATCAATCTGCTCACCGATGTTTTTCAGCTTCTGTGTGTCATAGGCCGTTAACCCCACGAACACCACCACGCCGATGTAGGTAATCGCCCACATCAGCGCCGGGCTTTTCAGCCAGAAGTTCACCAGTGACGCCAGCAGAATACCAATCAGCGCCATAAACAGCAGGCTGCCGAAACGGCTCAGATCGCGTTTGGTGGTGTAGCCGTAGAAGCTCATCGCACCAAACATCCCTGCCGTGATAAAGAAGGTGCTGGCGATCGAGGAGTTGGTGTAGACCAGGAAGATACTCGCCATAGTCAGGCCGGTCAGCGCCGAATAGAGCATGAACAGCCCGGTTGCCACGGCCCCGCTCAGGCGATGCACCATGCCTGACAGGAAGAAGACCAGCCCCAGCTGCACGATAATCAGCCCGAAGAATGTGATGCGGTTGGCAAACACCATCTCCATCACCGCTGGCGTGCGCGCAGCGTACCAGGAGACAAACGCGGTCAGTAACAGACCGCAGGTCATCCAGCCATAGACCTGCGCCATATAGGCTTGTAAACCGCGAGATGCGGGTTGAACGATGGAATCATTGCGTGGATATCGGTCCATGATGCACCTCTTGTTAGACGGATGAACAGATGCGCTCCCGACAGGGAGCCATGCCAGAGGCTAAGTGTGGCACAGCTCAGCTCAACTGCGCCACAACATGCCGCTTAACGCCGCGACAGACACTGCTGATAACGGCTATCGACGCGCTGCGCAAACCACGCCGTGGTGAGATTACGGGTAATTTTCGGGCTTTCCAGCTTGATGCCCGGCAGCATTTCACGCGGTAGCTTACGACCGGCCATTTTATCCGCCAGGGTAAAGACCTGTTTCCAGAGCTCGCTGTCGCTGAACGACTCTTTCTCTCCTTTCTCCAGATCGCGGCGGATATCGCTGTTGCTCATGTCGATCTGCTTCGACAGCGTGCGCACCGCCAGTTCGGTGCCGCCCGCCGCATCCGATCCGTAAAGAATCAGATCGCCATCCAGCGCCAGCTTCATGCCGGTAGCGCGTGACACCGCCGCCTGGAACGCTGCGTTGCGGCTGGCGTACCAGCCCGCATTGTAATCGGCAAAGCGGTAGAGCGGCTGGCTGTAGTCTGCCGGGTAGCCAAGCAGGTGCATCGTCCCGAAGTAGATCCCCCCGTGACGGGTAAAGACTTCGCGCCGGATGGTGCCATCAATCGGCCACGGGTAGCCTTTGGCGTGGGCTTCGGCAAACGCAATGCTGACCTGCATCGGTCCGCCGGTGTGGATCGGGTTGAGATTGCCGAACAGCGTCTGGCCCATCGGCACCATATCGATCAGGTCATCGAAGATGGCGCTGAGATCTTTTTCACTGCGTACCTTGTCCAGACGGGCCGCGTAGCTTTCTCCGGTCGGCGATTTGATCAGCAGCGCGGTGCGCACCAGGAAGGCCGGAACATGCACCTGCGCCGCACGGCGGTTGATCTCACCCCAGGCGATTTTCGGAAGGCCCGGCACGGCGGCCTCGGCGCTGAAGTTGCTCTCCTGATCCGCCACGGCGATCACCGCACAGAGGTTACTGGCGCTGGGATCGATCTGCTGCGTACGGAAGGTGGTGTAGATGTCGTCGCTCCACGCCGCTTTATTGCTGACGTGCGACGGCAGCAGCCGCTGGATCTGCGCTTTGACATCTTCAGGCTGCCGCACCGGCGCCTCAGGGGTTTTCTTGCTGCTACAACCCGCCAGCACCAGCGCGGCGACCAGTGTCAGACGTTGCAGAATCGGGGTGGATGACATGCCTGTCCTCAGAATGAACCAAAGCCCTACTCTACCATTGCCAGAGTTTCACAGGCAGGAGAGAACTGAACTAAGGTTACCTTTTTTAACGTTAAAGGAACTTACGATGTTTAAACTCTGGCCTGTTGCGGCGTTCAGCCTGTTATTAACCGGCTGCGGCGCCAATAATACCCCTGCCCAGGTGCAGTCACCGGGCGCGCCCACCTCCTCCTCACTGAAGGTGCTGGAGACCGGCGCCAGCGTGATGCAGTCACGTCCGCCTATCGACGCCATCAACACCTATCTCGATGGCTTCCATTTTTATAACGGCGACAAGAACGGTCAGATGGAGGCGCATCACTATGTCACCGTGCTGAACGACGATGTGATGCAGGCGGTGATTTACGACGGCAACACGCGCGACGCGCGGCTGATGGGCGTGGAGTACATTATCAGCGAACGGCTGTTTAAGACCCTGCCGCCCGAAGAGAAGAAGCTGTGGCACAGCCATCAGTATGAGGTGAAATCGGGCACGCTGATTGCGCCAGGCTTACCCGCCGCCGCCGACCATGCCCTGATGACGCGCATCGCGAACACTTACGGGAAAACCTGGCACACCTGGCACACCGACCGCGACAAAACCCTGCCGATTGGCATTCCGGCGCTGATGATGGGCTTTACAGCGGATGGTCAGATGGATTCACGACTGCTGGCGGATCGCGATCGCCGTTTTGACGTCGACAGCAAACAGATCCGTGCCGAGCGGGCGGATATTGTGGCGCATCCGGCGGCTCCGGGTGCTAACGCCTGGCAGCAGGGCCAGGTGATTCAGCTGAAGCGCACCAATGGTGGCGGTGAACACAGCCACGGCCAGACCGGCTTTGGCCCGGCGGAGCAGCTGAAGCAGCCTTAAGCGGTGTAAAGCGCGGACTTGCAGGCAGTAACGTGTGGATGTTCAGAGAAGACGCAGCGGGCGGAACCCCTCCGGCCCGCTGCGTTGAACACGCCGGCTTAGTCCCAGCGCTGAGCAGCCTGGTGATCGCTGTCGCGGGCATCCACCCAGCGATCGCCCTGCTCTGTCGCTTCGCGCTTCCAGAACGGCGCGCGGGTTTTCAGGTAATCCATGATGAACCCGGCGGCAGAAAAGGCGCTGCCACGATGGGCGCTGGTGACGCCCACCAGCACGATCTCATCGCCGGGAAACAGCTCGCCGACGCGGTGAATCACCGTGACGCGCTGCAGCGGCCAGCGTTCGCGTGCCGCATCCACAATCTCCCGCAGCGCTTTTTCGGTCATGCCGGGATAGTGCTCCAGCGTCAGCGCCGCCACGTTATCACCCAGATTATGGTTGCGGACTTTGCCGGTAAAGGTCACCACCGCACCATCTTCATCACAGGCCGCCAGCCAGCGATAGGCTTCCGCCATATCAAAGGGCGCGGGGCCGACGCGAATCTGCGTTTCCATCTCAGCCTCCGGTCACGGGCGGGAAAAAGGCCACTTCATCACCGGCGTGCAGCGGGTGACTCATCGGCACCAGCGTCTGGTTCACCGCCGCCAGCAGCTTGCCTGACGCCAGCGCCAGCGCCCAGCGGTCGTCGCGTTCGGCCAGCGCACTCCGCAGCGCGGCCACATCCGGATAATCAGCCCCCACCTCAAGCGATGCGGTGCCGGTCAGCTCCCGCACCTGAGCGAAAAACAGCACCTTAATCATTTGCAACCGCCTGGAAATCGCCGCTTTTACCGCCGCTCTTGCTGATTAAACGTAGCTGATCGATGACGATATCTTTCTGCACGGCTTTGCACATGTCATAGATGGTCAGGGCGGCAACCGAGGCGGCCGTCAGCGCTTCCATCTCGACGCCGGTTTTACCGGTCAGGCGACAGAGCGTGGTGATGCGAACCCGGCTATGGTCCGGTTCCGCTTCCAGGTTCACTTCCACTTTGCTCAGCATCAGCGGATGACAGAGCGGAATCAGCTCCCAGGTGCGCTTCGCCGCCTGGATCCCGGCGATGCGCGCCGTGGCGAAGACATCCCCTTTATGGTGGCTGCCTTCCATAATCATCTGCAGCGTTTCCGGCTGCATCAGCACCAGCACTTCTGCCCGCGCTTCGCGCACGGTTTCAGCCTTGGCGGAGACATCCACCATGTGTGCTTCGCCCGCGGCGTTAATGTGTGTGAGTTGAGACATACTTACCGTTTCTTCAGGTGTGAGACAAAATTACAGGGCGCGGTGCGCGCATCAAGCTGGTCAGCGATAATCCGCTCCCAGGCGGTGCGGCAGGCGCTGGTTGAACCCGGCACGGCCAGAATCAGCGTCCCGTTAGCCAGACCGGCAACGGCGCGCGACTGCAGCGTGGAACCGCCAATCTCTTCATAGGAAACCATCCGGAACAGTTCGCCGAACCCGTCAATCTCGCGATCGAACAGCGGCAGCAGCGCTTCCGGCGTGCTGTTTTTCAGGTTAAAGCCGGTGCCGCCATTAATGATCACCACCTGGACATCTTCACTGGCGATCCAGCGCGACACGGTGGCGCGAATGCGGTAGAGGTTATCCGGCACGATGGCGTGATCGACCACGTCATGACCCGCTTCCGCAGCCGCCTCACGCAGATAGTCGCCGGAGGTATCGTTGCTGGCATCGCGACGGTCTGACACCGTCATCACCGCAATCTGCAATGCCTGAAATTCGCTGGCTGGTTTACCCATACTGCCTCCTGAAATTAGCCGCCAATGTAAGAGAGATTCTGTGTGATGCCGGTGTTGCCCTGATGCAGGAAGTGCGTCTGCTTCTTCTGCCCCAGGCTGCTGGCAATGCGCGCCTGCAGTTCGGCCTGCTGCTCATCGGACGCCAGCAGGTCGCGCAGCGGCACACCGCCGTCACCAAACAGGCACAGGTGCAGATTGCCATGCGCCGAGACGCGCAGACGGTTGCAGCTGGCACAGAAATCTTTGGCATAAGGCATGATCAGGCCAATTTCGCCGACATAGTCGGGATGATAAAAGACCTGCGCCGGGCCGTCGCTGCGTCCGCTTTCGCGACGCTGCCAGCCCTGGGCGATGAGTTGATCGCGGATCACCATGCCGGAAACGTGCTGATCGCGGAACAGCGTGCCGCCGTCGCCGGTCTCCATCAGTTCAATAAAGCGCAGTTGGATCGGGCGGGTACGGATCCAGTCGAGGAACGTGGCCAGATTACGGCTGTTGAGATCGCGCATCAGGACGCTGTTGACTTTGACCTGACGGAAACCGGCATCCAGCGCCGCATCAATACCGCTCATCACCTGATGGAATTTATCCTGACCGGTAATAGCGTGAAACTGACGGGCATCCAGACTGTCGACGCTGACGTTGAGCGCGGTCAGACCTGCATCGCGCCACTGTTTCACGTCGCGCGCCAGCCGGTAGCCGTTGGTCGTGACTGCGATCTGGCGGATAGAGGCGTTTTCACGCACCGCCGCAATGATGTCGGTGAAATCACGGCGCAGCGACGGCTCACCGCCGGTCAGCCGCACTTTTTCGGTGCCGGCAGCAGCGAAGGCCCGCGTGACACGGCGGATTTCATCCAGTGAGAGAAAACTTTTGTTTTGAATTCCCTGCGGCTTGTAGCCGTCAGGCAAGCAGTAGGTACAACGGAAATTACAGACATCCGTGACCGACAGGCGCAGGTAATAGAACTTACGCGCGTATGCATCAGTAAATTGTGACACCAGAACACCTTTCCAGATTGGGAGATGCAGTCATTTCTTCCTGCACCCTGGCAGCTCGATGGCTACGGCCTGAACCCCCTATCCGCAGACTTAGGCATTCAGGCTTGAGTGTACGCTGACCCGTTGGTCAGCGCGGTAAGCATGATGGTAGCGTGTATTTCGCCACTCTTCCATTTGCTCTTTTCGCTATATATTCTTATACATATCGAACTTTCACCGCATTTTCGCGACAGGATACGTTAAAATGCGATCCAGATTTTGACGTAAGTCATCGGCGCGGGCTTAGCGTTTAGAGCCTCGCCACGCGAACGGTTATTAAGGAGAAGTATGAATCGCACACTGGCCGATCTTGATCGCGTTGTGGCACTGGGAGGCGGACACGGTTTAGGCCGCGTGATGTCTGCCCTTTCCCCGCTGGGCTCGCGCCTCACCGGTATTGTCACCACCACCGACAACGGCGGATCAACCGGCCGTATTCGCCGCTCCGAAGGCGGCATCGCCTGGGGCGATATGCGTAACTGCCTTAACCAGCTGATTGCAGAACCCAGCGTCGCCTCAGCGATGTTCGAGTACCGTTTTGCCGGTAACGGCGAACTGGCCGGACACAACCTCGGTAACCTGATGCTGCGGGCGCTGGACCATCTCAGCGTCCGTCCGCTGGAAGCGATCAACATTATCCGTAACCTCCTGAAAGTGGATGCCTTTTTAATCCCGATGTCCGAGCAGCCGGTAGATCTGGTGGCGATGGATGCCGAAGGCAATATGGTTTACGGCGAAACCGCGATTGACGAGATGAAACAACCGCCGCAGGAGCTGATGCTGCATCCCAACGTGCAGCCCACGCGGGAAGCGCTGCAGGCCATTGGCGAAGCGGATCTGATCCTGATAGGACCCGGCAGCTTTTACACCAGCCTGATGCCGATTCTGCTGATGGAAGAGATGGCGCAGGCACTCCGTCGCACGCCAGCCACGATGGTGTTTATCGGCAATCTGGGCCGCGAACTTAGCCCCGCCGCCGCCAGTCTCTCGGTGGCCGACAAGCTTCAGATGATGGAGCGTTATATCGGCAAGCGGGTCATTGATGCGGTGGTGGTTGGTCCGTCAGTGGCGACAGAGGGCATTGAAAACCGGCTGATTGTCCGTGAACCGCTGGAGGCCGCCGACATCAAATATCGTCACGACCGCCAGCTGTTACGGGTGGCGCTGGAACACGCCATTCAGGGCTTTGACGGCGCTACGAGGCCGCAATAAACAGCGTCCGCAGCTCATGCAGCTGATCGCGCACGTTGGCCGCCTGTTCGAACTCAAGGTTCTGTGCGTGCTGCTGCATCTGCCCTTCCAGCTCGTGAATTTTCTTCTGCAGCGCCTGCGGCGTTAACAGCTGGAAATCGGCCAGCGCCTGAGCTTCGCCAGGACGTGCCGGTTTCGCTTTGCCACGGGTTTTCACCACGTTTTTGCCCAGTTCCAGAATATCGGTGATCTTCTTATTCAGGCCCTGCGGCACAATGCCGTTCTGTTCGTTGTGCAGCTGCTGTTTCTCGCGGCGGCGCTCGGTCTCTTCAATGGCGCGGGCCATTGACGGCGTAATTTTATCGCCATAGAGAATCGCCTTACCGTTGATGTTACGTGCCGCACGACCGATGGTCTGAATCAGCGATCGTTCGGAACGCAGGAAGCCCTCTTTATCCGCATCCAGAATCGCCACCAGCGACACTTCCGGCATATCCAGCCCCTCACGCAGTAAGTTGATGCCCACCAGCACATCAAACTCACCCAGACGTAAGTCGCGGATAATCTCCATACGCTCTACGGTGTCGATGTCGGAGTGCAGATAACGCACCTTCTCGCCATGCTCAGAGAGATATTCGGTGAGATCTTCCGCCATACGTTTGGTCAGCACCGTCACCAGCACACGTTCGTTGATCTCCACGCGCTTACGGATTTCCGACAGCAGATCGTCGACCTGAGTACCGACCGGACGCACTTCGATAATCGGATCCAGCAGGCCGGTAGGACGCACCACCTGATCGACCACTTCATCGCCCGATTTTTCCAGCTCATATTTGCCCGGCGTCGCGGAGACATAGATGGTCTGCGGTGCCAGCGCCTCGAACTCTTCAAACTTCATCGGGCGGTTGTCCAGCGCCGACGGCAGGCGGAAGCCATACTCCACCAGCGTCTCTTTACGCGCCCGGTCGCCTTTGTACATGCCGCCAATCTGCGGAATGGTGACGTGCGACTCATCCACCACCAGCAGGCCATCAGCGGGCAGATAGTCAAACAGCGTTGGCGGTGCTTCGCCCGGTCCGCGTGCGGAGAGGTAGCGCGAGTAGTTCTCGATGCCGGAGCAGTAGCCCAGCTCACTCATCATCTCCAGGTCAAACTGGGTACGCTGGGTAATACGCTGCTCTTCCAGCAGCTTATTGTTCTCCAGCAGCACCCGGCGACGGTCCGCCAGCTCCACTTTGATATCTTCCATCGCCTGCAGAATACGCTCACGCGGCGTTACGTAGTGCGTCTTGGGGTAGATGGTAAAGCGCGGCACCACCGAATCAATCTGGCCGGTCAGCGGGTCAAACAGCGACAGACGCTCAACCTCTTCGTCAAACAGCTCGACGCGCAGCGCAATATCGTCCGACTCTGCCGGGAAGATATCGATCACTTCGCCACGCACGCGGAAGGTGCCGCGCTGGAACGCCTGATCGTTGCGGGTATATTGCAGCTCTGACAGGCGGCGCAGAATGCTGCGCTGATCGATGATCATGCCGCGGGTCAGGTGGAGCATCATTTTGAGATAGAGATCGGGATCGCCCAGACCGTAGATCGCCGACACCGACGCCACCACGATAACGTCGCGCCGCTCAAGCAGCGCCTTGGTGGCCGACAGACGCATCTGTTCGATGTGTTCGTTCACCGACGCATCCTTTTCGATAAAGGTATCGGAGCTCGGGACATAGGCTTCAGGCTGATAGTAATCGTAGTAAGAGACGAAAAACTCGACGGCATTATCCGGGAAAAATTCTTTCATCTCGCCGTAGAGCTGGGCAGCCAGCGTCTTGTTCGGTGCCAGCACCATCGTCGGGCGATTGAGGTCGGCAATGACGTTGGCGACGGTAAAGGTTTTCCCGGAGCCGGTTACGCCTAATAAGGTCTGATGGGCCAGTCCATCCTCCAGCCCCTCTTCCAGGCGACGAATCGCCTCAGGCTGGTCGCCAGAAGGTTTAAAGGCGGAATTCAGTTTAAAAGCTTTGGTCATGAATGCGGTTCCTGCTGGAGAAGTCGGCGGGCAGGCACTTATTTTACTCTGCTATGGTGATTTTGCCAGAAAATAATACTGGATATAAAAACAGTAATGATGCACTGTTAACGCCAGCACCAGGGTACTTTTCACCCCTGCAATCGGGTCACACGGGTGCAAAGGTCGTTGCGCAATGTTATCCCCAGGCAGGGATCAGATTTAACATTTGTCAATAGACCGTCACAAAATTACAGTTCGGTTACCTGACAGATAATTCGCAGGCTTGTTTTTTGATAACCAACTGATTTTATTGATTTAAGCCTATAAGGCCAGATTCTCGTCATTATGTTACCAGGCCGCGTATTTCCTCGCTTCCAACTGGTTTTCATTACCTAATGCACAAGGTTATCCACAGGAATGGTGGATAAGTGATGGCAGCCCCGCCGCCATCAGCTGTGTATAATTTTTCCCTGCCCTTCCCTCACCGTGAAAATAATTTTTTTTGCGTTAAATTTCGCAGCGGCTGCTGACGGAATATTCTGCATTTTTAATCTGTCGCCTGGCGCAGTGCGCAAATTTCCGCCATTCCACTACGATTCTTAATCAGAGTTGTTGCCTCTTCACAGCACGTCTGCACCAGAAACAGCGCCCTGAGGCACTGCAAAAGTGCAGCGTCGTGACCACCGTGGAGAATTGATAAGTTTTTCTCACCTTTTAGCCCTGAAATCCCGCATTCCGGCAGAAATCAGGTCCGTTTTTAGATCTGGCCTGGGAATTGCAGGACTCACTGGCGTCACCGCGCGTCACGCGCACTGTGCTGCAATGGCGAGGCTGCCGTTGCTGATGACTTGTTTGCCAGACGACAGAGAGCGGATGCAATCAGGCTAATGATCGGGAAGGAGAGTGTCAGATGCTGAGTCTACGTTCGGTAAATCAATTTTATGGTCAAAACCATATTCTGTGGGATGTGGACCTGGATCTGTCGCCTGGCACCTGCACCGGCGTTCTGGGCCGCCCTGGTATGGGAAAAACCACGCTGGTGAACTGCATCATGGGCAGACTGCCGATTAACAGCGGCTCGATCTCCTGGAAAGAGGACGGTTCCCCGCCGGAAGATCTGCTGCTGCAACCGGCAGAGCAGCGGGCGCAGATGGGAATTGGCTATGTGCCGCAGGGCCGCCATATTTTCACCCAGATGAGCGTGGAAGATAACCTGCTGATTGCGTTGCTGGCGGGCGCCAGCCAGCGCGATCGCCATCGCGCTATTCCCGAAATGGTGTTCGATCTGTTCCCGGCGCTCTACTCACTGCGCCAGCAGCGCAGCGGCGATTTGCCGATCGATCAGCAGCAACAGCTGGCCCTGGCGCGCGCGCTGGTGCTGCAGCCCAAACTGCTGATTCTGGATGAGCCGACCGACGGGATGTCGCCGTGGCTGGAAGAGGAGATGGGCAACCTGATCCGCCGCCTTAACCTCGACTACGGGCTGACCATCCTGCTGCTGGAGCAGCGCCTGTCGCTGATCCGTCGCGTGGCGGACTATTTCCTGCTGCTGCACCGCGGCCGCAATGTGGCGCAGGGCAGCATGGAGCAGCTGGATGATCACACCGTCGATAAATGGCTGACGGTCGCCTGAGACTTACTCCGGCAACGTCAGATACTGCCCACAGGACGCCTGCTGCGCCGCATCGGTGAGGTACGGAATCGTGCCCAGACAGGGCGCAGGCAGTCGGTTTTTCAGGCTGGTGAGATATTCCTGATAGCGTTTACCCGGCGGTTCGACCGTGTTGGCGATCCAGCCCACCAATGGCAGGCCGCGCGCCCGCACCGCCTCGGCGGTGAGCATCGCGTGATTGATGCAGCCGAGCTTTATTCCCACCACCAGAATCACAGGCAGCTTTTCGCTGACCACCCAGTCCGCGTAGGTGTGCGTCTCTGACAGCGGGGTGTACCAGCCGCCCGCGCCCTCGACCAGAATCCAGTCTGCCAGCGGTTCCAGCGCCGCCAGACCCGCCGACAGCGCCAGATGCGTAATCGGCCTGCCCTCTTCCGCGCTGACGATGTGCGGCGAGGTCGGCTCCATAAACGCCAGCGGGTTCACCTGCTGATAGCTTAGCGGCACGCTGCTGAAGCGCTGCAGGGCCAGCGCATCGCTGTTACGGATCCCCTCTGGCGTCATCTCACATCCTGACGCCACCGGCTTATAGCCCGCACTGCGAAAGCCCGCTGCGGTGGCCGCCTGCAACAGTGCGCCGCTGGCAACCGTTTTCCCGACTTCGGTGTCGGTGCCGGTAATAAAAAACCGATTCATGAAAGCGTGACTCCGTAAATTAAATGGTAACTCAGGCGATAGCCGTGCCGATCGCGCGGCCAGTGCGCCTCTAACTGATTAAGCCGTTGTCGGGTGACTCTCTGCCCGTCGCGGCCCTGATGCAGATGGGTCGCCCCGATCCCCTTCAGGGATCGCATGGCGCTGAGCGCATCGGGGAAATGCAGGGTCACCACCTCTGAGCTGCAGCGCAGTTGCTCTGCGTGGCAGGCCGCTGCAATCTGCGATTCGCTGAGAAAGCGGTTGGCGTGCGGCAACGCATCCAGATGGGACCAGGCCTCATGCACCTCCTGCAGCGAACCGTCGCCCAGCGTGGAAAACAGCAGTGTGCCGTCGGGCCGCAGCACCCGCCGGAACTGGCGCAGCGCGCCGGGCAGATCCTCACTCCACTGCACCGCCAGGTTGCTCCACACCAGGTCAAAGCTGTTATCCGCCAGCGGCAGTGCGTCGATGTCGCCCGCCAGGTAGTGCTGCGCCGCGTCGTTGTCCCGCGCCTGTTGCAGCATCTGCGGAGAGAGATCGAGTGCCGTCACCTGTTTGCCGCGTTCGCGCCACAGCCTGCTGTACCAGCCGGTGCCACATCCAGCATCCAGCAGCTGCAGCCCGCTGTGAGCCGGTGCGCGTGCCAGCAGCGCATCGCCGCTCAGCCGTTGCAGCGCAGCATGGGCGTCGTAATGGCTGGCCGCCCGGCCAAAGGCGCGTGCAACCGCCTGCTTATCAACCCGCAGCGTCATGCAGCACCTCCAGTAACCGATCGATATCTTCGGTGCGATGTGCCGCCGTCAGGGTAATACGCAGACGGGCCGTTCCCGGCGGCACGGTGGGCGGCCGGATCGCGCTGACCCAGCAGCCCGCGTCCGCCAGCCGCTGAGAGAGCGCCATCGCATCGCTGTTTTCGCCCACCAGCAGCGGCTGAATCGCACTGGTGGAGTTCATCAGCTGCCACGGCAGCGAGGCCGCACCGCGCCGGAAATGGTGAATGTTCTGCTGCAGCTGCTGGCGCAGCGCATCACCCTGCTGGATCGCCTGCAGCGCAGCCTGCAGCGCGACAGCCTGCGCGGCGGGCATGGCGGTGGAGTAGATCAGATGACGGCTGAATTGCAGGAAATAGTCGGCGGTGTCTGCATCGCACAGCAGCGCGGCACCGCTGACGCCAAAGGCTTTGCCAAAGGTGACCACCAGCAGTTCCGGTTTAACCCCCTGCTGCCAGCAGCTGCCGCGCCCCTGCTCACCCACCACGCCGATGCCGTGCGCATCATCCACCAGCAGCCAGCCCTGTGCCTGCTGCGTCTGATGTGCCAGCGCAGCCAGCGGCGCGCTGTCGCCATCCATGCTGAAAATCCCCTCGGTCACGACCAGCGTCTCCCCCTCGCAGGGTGAGGCGAGACGTGTCGCCAGGCTCTCCGGATCGTTGTGACTGAAACGTCGCAGCTGCGCCGGGCTGTGGCTGGCGGCGTCGAGCAGCGAAGCATGAGTGAGTTTATCGGCCAGGATGCGATCGTTTTTTTCGCCCAGCAGATGAATCACCGCCTGATTGGCGGCAAAGCCGGAGATAAACAGCAGCGCACGGTCATAGCCGAGCCAGTCGGCCAGCTGCGCCTCAAGATCCGCATGCTGACGGTGATAACCGGTGACGTGCCCTGAGGCACCTGCCCCCGCGCCCGTCAGCGCCGCGCCCTGCCGCCAGCCCGCAATTACTGCCGGATGCCGGGTTAAGCCGAGATAGTCATTGCTGGAGAAGTGGAGATAGCTGCGGCCACCGCTCTGCAGTGTGCGGGTCGATTGCTCATCAATAACCCGACGCTGCCGCCAGCCATCGGCCGCACGGCGCTGCTCCAGCCCCTGCCGGAGTCGTTGCTGCCAGCTCATTACAGCGCCGCGTTGTAGAACTGTTCAGTGTCGGCATGGAATAGCTGCTCACTGAGTTGCTGCGCCTGCTGCTGATCGCCATGTTGGGTGTGGGTATGCTCCGGGTTCAGCCCCAGCTTGCGGAACAGCACGCGGTCTTTATCCTCTTCCGGATTCGGCGTGGTCAGCAGTTTGCAGCCGTAGAATATCGAGTTCGCCCCGGCCATAAAGCACATCGCCTGAGTCTGCTCGCTCATCTGCTCGCGTCCCGCTGAGAGGCGCACATGCGAGGTCGGCATCATGATGCGCGCCACCGCGATGGTGCGGATAAAATCGAACGGTTCCACGTCATCGTTATCCGCCAGCGGCGTGCCTTTGACCTTGACCAGCATGTTGATTGGCACGCTCTCCGGTGGCGTCGGCAGGTTGGCTAACTGCACCAGCAGACCCGCACGGTCATTCACGGTTTCGCCCAGGCCGACGATGCCGCCCGAACAGACCTTGATCCCAGCGTCACGCACTTTGCCCAGCGTATCCAGACGTTCCTGATAGCTGCGGGTGGTGATGATGGAGCCGTAAAATTCCGGCGAGGTGTCGAGGTTATGGTTGTAGTAATCGAGGCCCGCGCCCGCCAGTCGCTGCGCCTGTTGATCGCTGAGGGTGCCCAGCGTCATGCAGGTTTCCATTCCCATCGCCTTGACGCCTTCCACCATCTTTTCCAGGTAAGGCATGTCGCGCTCGTGCGGGTTTTTCCACGCGGCACCCATGCAGAAACGGGTCGAACCGGCGGCTTTGGCCTGACGCGCGGAGGTCAGCACCTCCTCCACTTCCATCAGACGCTCTGACTCCAGGCCGGTCTTGTAGCGCGCGCTCTGCGGGCAATATTTACAATCTTCCGGACAGGCACCGGTTTTAATCGACAGCAGGGTACTGACCTGCACCTGGCGCGGGTCGAAGTGCTGACGATGCACCTGCTGCGCCTGAAACATCAGTTCGAGAAAAGGTTGATCAAACAGCGCTTGCGCCTGTGCAATTGTCCAGCGTTGAGCCATTACTTACTCCAGAAAAGGGTGTCATCCCGACGAAAAGCAGGGGTATACTTGTAAACTATATTTTTTTATTTTGGTTTACAACTCCGATGACTACCCCTGTTTTCTCCTCAGATGATGCCCGTTTTGACCGCCAGCATATCTGGCATCCCTACACCTCAATGCAGGATCCACTGCCCTGTTACCCGGTGGTTGCCGCACAGGGTTTTCAGCTGCAACTGGCCGATGGCCGTGAGCTGGTGGATGGGATGTCATCGTGGTGGGCGGCGATCCACGGCTATAACCATCCGCGCCTGAACCGGGCGCTGACGGAGCAGGTCTCACAGATGTCGCACGTAATGTTCGGCGGCATTACCCATCCGGCGGCGGTAGCCCTTTGCAGGAAGCTGGTGATGATGACGCCCGAGGCGCTGGAGTGTGTCTTCCTGGCCGATTCCGGCTCGGTGGCGGTGGAAGTGTCGATGAAGATGGCGCTGCAGTACTGGCTGGGACGCGGTGAAACACGCCAGCAGTTCCTGACGCTGAAGCGCGGCTATCACGGCGATACCTTTGCGGCGATGTCGGTGTGCGATCCTGAGAACTCGATGCACAGCCTGTGGCGCGGCTATCTGCCCGAACATCACTTTGCAGCGGCTCCGGCCTGCGGCTTTGATGATGAATGGGACGAGCGCGATTTCGATGATTTCGCCCGGCTGATTGAACAGCATCACCGGCAGCTGGCGGCGGTGATTCTGGAGCCGGTTGTGCAGGGTGCGGGCGGCATGCGTTTCTACCATCCGCGTTATCTGCAGCAGGTCCGGGAAGCCTGCGATCACTATGGCGTGCTGCTGATTGCGGATGAGATCGCCACCGGGTTTGGCCGCACCGGCAAACTCTTTGCCTGTGAGCACGCAGGTATTACCCCGGATATTCTCTGCGTCGGCAAGGCGCTGACCGGCGGCATGATGACGCTGGCGGCGACGCTGACCACCCGCGACGTCGCTGACACCATCAGCCGCAGCGCGGCGGGCTGTTTCATGCACGGCCCGACCTTTATGGGCAATCCGCTGGCCTGCGCGGTGGCGGCAGAGAGCCTGACCATGCTGACGGAAGGTCACTGGCAGCCTCAGGTGGCCGCAATCGAACAGCGGCTGCGGGCTGAGCTGCTGCCGCTGCGCCGTTCCCCACAGGTGGCCGATGTGCGCGTGCTGGGAGCGATTGGCGTGGTGGAAACCCGTCAGGCGGTCAACATGGCGGCACTGCAGCAGTTCTTTGTTGAACAGGGCGTCTGGATCCGGCCTTTTGGCCGGCTGATTTACCTGATGCCGCCCTACATCATCACGCCACAGGCACTGAGTCAGCTGGTGCAGGCGATTGGCGGCGCGCTGGACCATTCGCAACATTTTGCCGCCTGAAGCGGGCCGACCGCTGGCACTGGTGGCGCTTTTGGTTATGATGAAAGGCTATTCATCGACAAGTGAGGAGATGTAATGCACGTTTTTAGTCAGGATTTTAATGACGGCGAGAAGATGCCCGAAAAGCATGTTTTCAACGGCATGGGTTATCAGGGTGAAAATATCTCTCCCCATCTTGCCTGGGAAGCCGCGCCGGAAGGGACCAAAAGTTTTGTGGTGACCTGCTACGATCCTGATGCCCCGACCGGTTCCGGCTGGTGGCACTGGGTGGTGGCGAATATTCCGGCCAGCACCACGTCACTGCCGCAGGGTGCCGGTTCCGGCAAAGCGTCACTGCCAGCAGGCGCAATCCAGACGCGTACCGATTTCGGTCAGGCGGGCTACGGTGGCGCGGCGCCGCCACAGGGCGAAACCCATCGCTACATTTTCACCGTGCATGCGCTGGATGTGGAGACGATTGAGGTGGATGAAGGCGCCAGTGGCGCAATGGTCGGCTTTAATGTGCATTTCCACGCACTGGCGAGCGCCTCGCTGACCGTAAATTATCAGTAATTCAGTCCGCCTGACAAACCCAAAGCTGAGTGACCTGGCAGCAACGCATTAGCTTAAATTGCAGGGAATAGGGTCAGAGGAGGAAAGCGTCCCGCTGACTGGGACAAAAACGCCGGGAGCGTTTTTGAACAACGCAACGCGTTGGCCCGGCAACGGGCGCACCTCGGGGATGAGATGCGTAATTGCGCGGGTCGAGCATGCCATGGATGGCGGCTTTTGCGTCTTTCCGATCTGACCCTATTCCCTGTGTCTGCACGATCTCACAGCTGGCAGTTGCAAACTCCGTCAACAATTTCACGCCTCTCCCGCCCGGGAGAGGCATTTTTCGTGATGCGTTACGCCTGCAGTTGGTGAATCACGACCCACATCGGGCCCTGCCCTACCGCATAACGTCCCAGTGGCTGTAACAAGCCTTTCGGTTCGCTAATCGCATAGACTTCGATGTGATGAGATTTCTGTCCCGCCGCCACCAGATAACGTCCGCTGTGATCGATATTGAACCCGCGCGGCTGCGTTTCCGTCGGCTGGAACCCTTCCAGGTTCAGCTCATCGCCCAGTTCGCTGACGCTGAAGATCGCCAGCGTGCTGCTGGTGCGATCACAGGCGTAAAGGAATCGGCCATCCGGCGTCAGATGAATATCGGCTGCCCAGCGCGTCCCGCTGAAGTCAGGCGGCATCATATCCAGCGTCTGCACGCTTTCTGCTTCGCCTTCACCCGTATTTAATGCCCAGACCTCAACCGTGCTGTCGAGTTCGTTCACGCAGTAAGCGAACTGGCCGCCCGGATGGAACTGCATATGACGCGGGCCTGCGCCTTCTACCGTCGTGACCTGCGCCTGTTTACGCGGCGTCAGCTGACCATCGGCACCCAGCGTAAACAGACAGATACGGTCCTGCTTCAGGACCGGGACATAAAGGGTCTTATTGTCAGTGTCGATATTGGCCGAGTGGCAGCCATCCAGACCGTTAATCACCTGCAGCGGAGCCTGCGGAATGCCATCATCGCCAATCGGGCTGACGCTGACGCAGGCATCATTGTAGGAGCCGCAGAACAGGAACCGGCCCTCGCGATCGGTGGAAATGTGGGTCGGACTGCCGGGCAGCGGTGCCTGACCGGCTTCGGTCAGCGTGCCATCGGCGGCAATCTTAAACGCCAGCACGCGAAAATTGGGACGCACACCGACATAGAGAAAATCGCGTTTCGGACTCACCACCATCGGCTGAACCTGGCCGGCGACATCGATTACCTGAAGCAACGTCAGCGCACCCTCATCATTCATCTGCCAGACGTGAATCTGCTGGCTCTCGGGACTGGCGGTGTAGACAACCTGTTTCATGCATTCTCCTTTTTTGCTGCCTTGTCATGATCTGTGAATCACTGTAGCGCGTTTTATTGCCCTACGCTGGAATCATTTGTGCCCTGTTTTTTGTCTCCGGGCCGTGGTCAGGTGTAGACTTCAGCCCCTGTAAACCTGGAAAAACGTGAGGATTAATGAGCTACCGTGTAATTGCCCTCGACCTCGACGGCACACTGCTGACCCCAGCCAAGACGATTCTGCCGCAGTCAATCGACGCGCTAAATCAGGCCCGCCAGGCGGGTATTCATGTCGCTATCGTGACCGGACGCCATCACTGCGCTATCCACCCTTTTTATCAGGCGTTACAACTGGATACACCCGCAATCTGCTGTAATGGCACCTACCTGTATGATTACCAGGCGAAAAAGGTGCTGGCGTCCGATCCTCTTGACCCGCAGCGGGCGTTACAGGTGATTGAGATGCTGGACCAGCAGCAGATTCACGGGTTGCTCTACGTGGATGATGCGATGCTCTATCAGACGCCGACCGGTCACGTGATGCGTACCCTGAAGTGGGCCGAATCGCTGCCCGCCCACCAGCGTCCACTGTTCCGCCAGGTGCCCGACTTAGCCCAGGCGGCGCGTGAGGCCGGTTCAATCTGGAAGTTTGCCCTGTCACACGACAATCACGAGGAGCTGCAGCAGTTCGCGACCCGTGCCGAAGCAGAGCTGGGTCTGGCCTGCGAATGGTCATGGCACGATCAGGTGGATATCGCCAAAGGTGGCAACAGCAAAGGCAAGCGGCTGGCGCAGTGGGTTGAATCGCTGGGGCTGAGCATGTCCGATGTGATCGCGTTCGGGGATAACTACAACGATCTCAGTATGCTGGAAACGGCCGGACTGGGTGTGGCGATGGGCAATGCGGACGACGCGATTAAAGCACGGGCGAAAATGGTGATCGGCACCAACCTTGAAACCGGTATTGCCGATACCCTCCGTCAGTACGTGCTGTAATCAGGGCGTCACTGAGACGCTTTTGATCTGGGCATAAAGCCACTGATCCGGCCGGATGCCCAGCTCATCGCGCGCGCAGAGTTAGATATATGAAAAATGCTTACTTTATTTAATCAGCTTTGTTAAAAAGAGTAGAATTATTTATTTGATTTAATAAAAACCCACAATTACATTAACTTTACCGGTTATAAGTCACATAAACTCACTATTAATTATATGGAGTTTTCACAGAGCAATGAATTCATTAATCTGTTAGAAAGCAAACTAGCAAATTCTTAAGGTGTGAAAAATAAAAATTTTATCATTCTTCATAAAATCACTATTCTTTATCTACTAAAAATCAAAACCAATTAATTCGAAAGTCATAAAAGATCAATGAAAAAATCGATCAATTATGACTTATCGCTATTATTTATTACTGCCATTATGGTCTTGATTACAATGCATGCACTTTAAAACCCTTAAAAGCCTTTTGAGCTCAATCAGCAAAACTCAATTCACAGACTATTAGGGTAGCGTATAATTTATACAGCAATGTCAACCAGTATAGTCACCAGACTTAATTTTAATTTTCTCTATTAATTGACTAATGAGTAGCACTTCACTGCCACGATGTACCATAGCATGACAGTTAGGACATAAAGGAATCATGTCATTTATAGGATCGACTGCATAATTCTCACCAAGAGTGTGCAAAGGTTTGATGTGATGCACGTGAATGAAGCCCTTACCGTGTTCGCCATATATCTTTTCGAAGTCGAACCCACAGCATTTACAGACAGTACCATAATGATCTATGCACGCCTGCCGTGCTCTTGGATCACGCTCATATGAGTTGACCGTAACTTGTTTTTTTGCTCCTTCCGCATAATTTTCAGGTGCGGGAATTTCATCAGGAAATGGATTAGGGAAAAAATCCGCATACCATACAGCGCCATCCTTTCTCAAATAGCGTTTTTCAAGATTACGCTCAAAGTCCTTAATAACTGCCACTTCTGGATTATCTGGATGTTCTGAAAATATCATATTGAAGGTATATAGCTCATATCCTTGATGTATGAGCTTTATGTGTTCGATAGCCTGCGTATAACCTGGTTGCTTTTTGTTGCTTGAGTTGTATTCCCAGCGCTCACGTAAGATTACTGCCCTTTCCTGTTCGCTCTCAACATCCCATGTTCCAAAGATGACCATCTTTTTTTCATGATTTACAAATGACCAACTCCAGGTCCAGTTGCTGCAAGTACCGCCATATGACTGAATGAATTTTTTTCTGTTCATATCTATCTCCCTTTGAGGTACTTCTTTGTACATAAATACTAGTTAAGTAATCCAGTTATTTATGTAGTTAGCATTTCAATACATGATTGCCTTTGCTTTGAGTCAATACTGAACGTCATGAAGTAAGCTAATTTTGAGCTACGTGATGCTTGTCAGTTCAAAACGAGCCGACGAAAAGTATAGCGATGCTTAAGCTAAACATTAAGAGGTCAGTCCAAAAAATTACTGCTGATTAGTCTAAAACAAAAACGAAATCGCGTTCTTTGGTAGTGCAGTCATGCAGCACCAGATTAACAAGCGAAAAGGGTGATCGGCACCAACCTTGAAACCGGTATTGCCGATACGCTCCGTCAGTACGTGCTGTAATCAGGGCGTCACTGAGACGCTTTTGATCTGGGCATAGAGCCACTGATCCGGCCGGATGCCCAGCTCATCACGCGCCCACGGCGTGATGCGCGCCCAGAGCTCACTGATGCCGATGCGCAGCTTCACCTCCACCTGATCCCCGACCTCCAGCAGTTCCACCACCTGTGCCGGTAAAATGTTGCGGATGGAACTGTGTTGCGGCGGCTGCAGCGCCAGCGAAACATCGGAAGAGGCGATACGAATACGCAGCGGGGTTTTAACCGGCTGATTCACCCGGCTGACCCAGATGTGCTGATCGCCCAGCGACAGCGCGGTCATCGGGTAGTCGGGATGCTGCTCCAGCACCAGTACCCGCAGCACGCTGGTCAGTTCACTCACCGGCAGCCACGGACGCATCGCGCTGCTGCTCCAGACCCGCTCCAGCGGACCAAAGGCTTTGACCTTGCCCGCATCCAGCACCAGCACGTTATCCGCCAGATGCAGAATTTCATCGAGACTGTGCGAAACGTAAAGCATCGGAATATCGACCTGCTTTGCCAGCTTTTGCAGATACGGCATCAGCTCGCGTTTGCGCGGCAGATCCAGCGACGCCAGCGGCTCATCCAGCAGCAGCATATCCGGTGCGGTCAGCAGCGCCCGGCCAATCGCGACCCGCTGCTTTTCTCCGCCCGACAGCGACAGCGGAAAGCGCGGCAGCAGCGCCTCCAGACCCAGCAGCGACACCAGGCTGTCAAACTGCGCTTTCATCGACGGGGCCATCCCATATTGCAGGTTGCCACGCACCCGATAGTGCGGGAACAACCGCGCATCCTGAAACACATAACCAATACGCCGTTTTTCCGGCGGCAGCGCAATCTTCTGCTCCGCATCAAACAGCAGACGGTCGTTAAGCTGGATCCGTCCCCGCTGAGGCTGGGTCAGTCCGCTGATCGCGTTGATCAGGGACGTTTTACCGGCTCCGGAGACGCCAAAAATGGCGGTGATCCCTTTGGCCGGGATCTGCAGGTCGATCTCCAGCTGATGATCGCCCTGCTGCTGCATAAAGTTGAGTGATAGCATCAGTTTCCCATCCGCTTGCGGCCTGCGCGTGCCAGCCACTCCGACGCCAGCAGTGACGCCAGGGCCAGCACGATTGCGATCACGCAGAGCCGCGCCGCCGCTCCTTCCGCGCCGGGTGTTTCGATCAGGGTAAACATCGCCAGCGGAAGCGTGCGCGTCTCGCCAGGAATATTGGACACGAAAGTGATCGTGGCGCCAAATTCACCCAGCGAACGGGCAAACGCCAGCACCGTACCGACGATCACGCCCGGCAGTGTCAGCGGCAGCGTGATGGTGAAAAAGACCCGCCAGCGTCCGGCGCCCAGCGTGCGCGCCGCCTGCTCCAGCCGGATATCCACCGCCTCCAGCGCCAGCCGGATGGCGCGCACCATCAGCGGAAACGCGATCACGGCAGACGCCAGTGCCGCGCCGCGCCAGCTGAAAGCAAAGCTGAAGCCAAACCAGTCAAAAAGCTTTTCGCCAATGATGCCGCGCCGGCCCAGGCTAATCAGCAGCAGATAACCCACCACTACCGGTGGCAGCACCAGCGGCAGGTGAATCAGGCTGTCGAGCAGCGCTTTGCCGGGAAACCGGCAGCGCACCAGAATCCAGGCCATCAGGATGCCAAACGGCAGACTGCCCAGCACGGCTATGCCAGAGACTTTGAGGCTAAGGACTACCGCCTGCCATTCGGGATCGCTGAGTATCATTTCGTCGGTGTGAATCCGTAGTGTTTGAAGATGGCCGCGGCCTGCGGTCCTTTCAGATAATCATAAAACGCGTTAACCGCAGCATTGTCGTGATCGTTCACGATCGCCATCGGATACTCCACCGGTTTATGGCTGTCTGCCGGGAAACGTCCCACCACGTGCACTTTGTCGCTGGCGACGGCGTCCGAACCATAGACAATGCCATAAGGCGTTTCGTTACGCTCGACCAGCGCCAGCGCCGCGCGCACATTATTGGCCGGGGCGAGTGACGGTTCAACGCTTTCCCAGGCACCCAGCTTCTGCAGCGCCTCTTTAGCATAAATGCCCGCCGGAACGTGGTCGGGATCGCCCACCGCCAGACGTTCACCGTGCAGCAGGGTTTTCCAGTCGGTCTGTTTGTCCAGCGTCACCGCTTTGGCTGCGGCACTGCGAGGCGCAATCAGCACCAGATCGTTGCCCAGCAGAGTATACCGGGTGCGGGTGATGACGCTTTTTTTCGCCACCGCCTCATCCATCCACTGCTGATCGGCAGAGATAAACAGGTCGGCAGGCGCACCCTGCTCAAGCTGGCGCGCCAGTGTTGAAGAGGAGGCAAATGAGGAGACCACCGTCACGCCCTTTTCTTCTTTGTAGCGGCTGGCAATATCCTGCATCGCGTTGGTCAGTGACGCCGCGGCAAACACGGTAATGTTGTCGGCCGCCACAGCCTGTCCGGCCAGCGAAACGGTGATCAGCGCCGCTGCGCTCCAGCGATAGTGTTTAAATGACATGATGTTCTCCGGCTATTCGTTGTGTAGCGGATAATATAGCGAAATGTCAGAGAGGTTCAGTAAATTATCGGCAGGGGGAACAAAAGGTTAAATCCGGGGAGGCAAAAACGACCACGCCCGCGCAGATGGCGGGCGTGGCAGAAATTAATTGTGCGAACGGGCTGAGGATTTTTCGTCGCGATGACCAATTTTAGAGATGACGTTAAACACTTCACCCAGGCCATAAATCATACCCAGCATCAGCGCCATCACGACAGGCACCATCAGTACGGCGACGGCGAGGCTTTTCAGTAATTCCAGCATGGAGAGTCTCACTCTGCTAACAAAAAAGTGATTGTAACGGGTCAGGAAAATTTTGCGCAGCCCTTTTCGTGCTTTTACTTTGGTCACAAAACGCCGCTATCATCGGCCCTTCGCCTTAACCCATTGCCGGAGCTGTCATGGAAGCCGAACTGTCCCTTCATATCCGTTTACAACAGAAACTGTTTGCCGATCCACGACGTATTGAGCTGCTGAAACGCATACAGCAGACCGGGTCGATCAGTCAGGGGGCGAAGCTGGCCGGCATCAGCTACAAAAGTGCCTGGGATGCGATTAATGAGATGAACCAGATGGCGGATGAAACGCTGGTGGCGCGGGCCACAGGCGGTAAAGGCGGCGGGGGCGCAACGCTGACCCGCTACGGTGAACGCCTGATTCAGCTGTTCCAGCTGATGGAGCAGATTCAGCAGAAAGCCTTTGATGCGCTGCAGCAGGATACGCTGCCCCTCGACAGTCTGCTGGCGGCCATCGCCCGCTTCTCTCTGCAGACCAGCGCCCGCAACCAGCTGTTTGGCACCGTGGTCAGCAACGATGCGCAGCAGGTGGTGCAGCATCTGATGATTCAGCTGGCCGATGGCGTCACGCAGCTTAACGTGGCGCTGACCCAGCGCAGCGCCGATCGTCTGCAGCTGGCGGCAGGTAAAGAGGTGCTGGTGCTGATCAAGGCACCGTGGATCCGCATCAGCCGTGACGCTGCAGAGGAAGATAACCAGCTGGCGGCCACGGTCAGTGCCATCGAACCCGGCGAGCAGATGAGCGAAGTGCTGATGCAGCTCGCCAGCGGCGAAACCCTGTGCGCCACCCTGAGTAACGATCAGCTGCAACAGCTTAGGCTGCAGCCGGGCGACGCCGTGATGGCCAGTTTTAACGCGGAAAATGCTATCGTCGCCACCCTGCTCTAGCGGTTGATTTGACTTCATTACGGGCAATGGTTACAACTCAGTGACACGATGCAGAAAATGGAACAGATCATGGCTTCATTGCAGATTTTGCAAGGCACGTTTCGTCTCAGCGATACCCGGATACTGAACCTGAATCAGGTGGAACTGCAGCGCGGCGAAAACTGGGCCTTTGTCGGCGCTAACGGCAGCGGTAAATCCTCCCTGGCGCGCGCGCTTTCCGGTGAACTTCCGCCGCTGGCTGGTTCCGTCAGCAGCGATTTCAGACGACCGGTCCGGCTGTCGCTGGAGCAGTTACAGACGCTGGTGGCGCAGGAGTGGCAGCGCAACAACACCGATATGCTCAGCGAAGGCGAAGAGGATACCGGTCTGACCGTGGCAGAGGTGATTCAGGCTGACGTTCAGCAGCCCGAACGCTGTGAACAGCTTGCACAGCAGTTCGGCATCGAACCGCTGTTGTCCCGTCGCTTCAAATATCTCTCCACCGGCGAAACCCGCAAAACCCTGCTCTGTCAGGCTTTGATGAACGAACCAGATTTGCTGATTCTGGATGAGCCGTTTGACGGACTGGATGTGGCGTCCCGCGCCAGCCTGACCGACACGCTGCGCAGCCTGCAGCATCCGGCGTTTACCCTGGTGCTGGTGCTCAATCGCTTTGACGATATTCCCGATTTTATTCAGCAGGTTGGCGTGCTGGCGGAGTGCACCCTCACCCATAGCGGGCCGCGTCAGGCCATTTTAACGGAAGCGCTGGTGGCGCAGCTGGCACACAGTGAACAGCTGATGGGAATGGCATTACCTGAGGCGGATGCGCCGGATCAACTGCCCTCACTGGCGGATGATGCCCCGCGCGTTATCCTGCGCAACGGCACCGTCTCGTACAACGATAAGCTGGTGATTCAGGGGCTGAACTGGCAGGTCAATGCCGGCGAGCACTGGCAGATTATCGGCCCGAACGGGGCCGGAAAATCGACCCTGTTAAGCCTGGTGACCGGCGATCATCCGCAGGGCTACAGCAATGATTTAACCCTGTTTGGCCGCCGTCGCGGCAGCGGCGAAACCATCTGGGATATCAAGCAGCATATTGGCTATGTCAGCAGCAGTCTGCATCTCGATTACCGCGTCAGCACCAACGTGCGGACGGTGATCCTGTCGGGCTTCTTCGACTCCATCGGGCTTTATCAGGCGGCATCTGACCGGCAGAAGGCGCTGGCGCAGCAGTGGCTGACGCTGCTGGGAATGGATAACCGGCTGGGCGATGCGCCGTTCCACTCGCTCTCCTGGGGACAACAGCGGCTGGTGCTGATTGCCCGCGCGTTGGTTAAGCATCCGACGCTGCTGATTCTGGATGAGCCACTGCAGGGACTCGACCCGATTAACCGCCAGCTGGTGCGCCGCTTTGTCGATGTGCTGATTGGCGAGGGACGCACTCAGCTGCTGTTCGTTTCGCATCATGCCGAAGATGCGCCCGCCTGCATTACGCATCGCCTGAGCTTTGTTCCTGCTGATGGCGGCTACGCCTTTCAGCAGGAAACGCTGCGCTAAAGCGTTCTTAACCCGCCCTCCACGCCGCTATCGCGGCGTTTTACTGTGTCACTGTGTAAGCGTTACCATTACTCCACCCCTTTCATCCTCTGAAAACGCACGCAATGCCACCAAATAAGAATATTCAGCTTGTGTAAGCGATACCATTTATCCAGACTTGATCACGCTTTCGGGCGCGCTGTTGTGCTACTTTTTACCGATGCCTCTTTGGCTTTTGACGCTTACCAGGATCTCACATGGAAAAATTCAACCCGGTCGATCACCCGCATCGCCGTTACAATCCACTGATTGATCAATGGATTTTAGTCTCACCTCATCGGGCCAAACGTCCGTGGCAAGGCGCGCAGGAAACCCCGGCGGTCAACACCTTACCGGCGCACGATCCGGACTGCTTCCTGTGTGCCGGAAACACCCGCATCACCGGCGACAAAAACCCGGACTATCCTGGCACGTACGTCTTCACCAATGACTTTGCCGCACTGATGACCGACACGCCTGACGCGCCCGAGAGCGACGATATCCTGATGCGTTGTGAAAGCGCACGCGGCACCAGTCGGGTCATCTGCTTCTCGCCCGATCACAGCAAAACCCTGCCGGAGATGTCACTGAGCGCGCTGGAAGAAGTGGTGCGCACCTGGCAGGCGCAGACCGCCGATCTGGGTCAGCACTATCCGTGGGTGCAGGTGTTTGAGAACAAAGGCGCGGCGATGGGTTGCTCTAACCCGCATCCGCATGGCCAGATCTGGGCCAACAGCTTCCTGCCGAATGAAGCGCAGCGCGAAGATGATCATCAGCGCGACTATTTCGCTAAACATGGCTCGCCGATGCTGGTCGATTACCTGGCCCGCGAACGGCAGGATGGCAGCCGTACCGTGGTGGAAACCGAACACTGGCTGGCCGTGGTGCCGTGGTGGGCCGCCTGGCCATTCGAAACCCTGCTGCTGCCGAAAGCGCACGTTAAACAGCTGACCGATCTCAGTGACGCGCAGAGCGCCGACCTGGCAAAAGCCATTAAGCTGCTGACCAGTCGCTACGACAACCTGTTCCAGTGCTCCTTCCCCTACTCGATGGGCTGGCACGGCGCGCCGTTTAACGGCGAAGCCAACGATCACTGGCAACTGCATGCTCACTTCTATCCACCGCTGCTGCGCTCAGCAACGGTTCGTAAATTTATGGTTGGCTATGAAATGCTGGCCGAAACCCAACGCGATTTAACGGCGGAACAGGCGGCGGAACGTCTGCGTTCTGTCAGCGACGTTCACTTCCGTGAGGCACAACAATGAGCTTAAAAACCATCACGCAGCAGCTTTTCTCTGACACCTTCGGCTACGCGGCCACCCATACCATTCAGGCACCGGGCCGCGTTAACCTGATTGGCGAACACACCGACTATAACGACGGCTTCGTACTGCCGTGCGCCATCGATTACCAGACGGTAATCGCCTGTGCCCGCCGTGACGATCGCCAGATTCGTGTGGTCGCTGCCGATTATGAGAATGCGCAGGACACCTTCTCGCTGGACGAAGAGATCGTCAGCGTGCAGGAACCGATGTGGGCCAACTATGTGCGCGGCGTGGTGAAACATCTGCAGAAGCGTCATGCCGATTTCGGCGGCATTGATATGGTGATCAGCGGCAACGTGCCACAGGGCGCGGGCCTCAGCTCCTCTGCCTCGCTGGAAGTGGCGGTCGGCACCGTAGTGCAACAGCTCTATAACCTGCCGCTGGATGGCGCGGCCATCGCGGTGAATGGTCAGGAAGCGGAGAACCAGTTCGTCGGCTGTAACTGCGGCATCATGGACCAGCTGATCTCCGCGCTGGGCCGGAAAGATCACGCCATGCTGCTCGACTGCCGCACGCTGGGCACGCGTCCGGTGTCAATGCCGGAAGATATCGCGGTGGTGATCATCAACTCCAACTTCCGTCGCACTCTGGTTGGCAGCGAATACAACACCCGCCGCGAGCAGTGTGAAGCGGGCGCGCGTTTCTTCCATAAGAAAGCGCTGCGTGACGTTGAACTGGCTGAGTTTGAAGCGGCGCAGGCGCAGCTCGACCCGCAGGTGGCAAAACGCGTGCGTCACGTCCTGACCGAGAACGCTCGTACCCTGGAAGCGGCCGATGCGCTGACTCAGGGCGACCTGACCCGTATGGGCCAGCTGATGGCCGAATCACACGCCTCCATGCGTGACGATTTCGAAATCACCGTGCCGCCAATCGATACGCTGGTTGAGATCGTGAAAGCACAGATCGGTGAGCGCGGCGGCGTGCGCATGACCGGTGGCGGCTTCGGTGGCTGCATCGTGGCGCTGATGCCCCTGGATCTGGTCGATCAGGTCAAAGCCGCGGTTGCGGAGCAGTATGAAGCCGCGACCGGCATCAAAGAGACTTTCTACGTCTGCAAAGCCTCTGAAGGAGCCGGCCAATGCTGAATGACGTCAACTCCCATGCGCCAGACGGTCAGCCGTGGCGCATAACGGTGCTGCGCAATGCCAACGGCATGCTGGCGACCTTTATGGACTGGGGCGCAACCTGGCTCTCCGCCCGCGTGCCGATGCAGGATGGCACGGTGCGTGAAACGCTGCTCGGCTGCGCCACGCCTTCTGACTATCTGCATCAGGATGCCTATCTGGGCGCCACGGTGGGCCGTTATGCCAACCGCATCGCCGGGGCAAAACTCAATAAACTGAACCGCCAGCTGGTGCCAAACCAGGGCGCACATCAGCTGCATGGCGGGCCGGAAGGCTTTGATAAACGCCGCTGGCAGATTGTCAGCCAGTCCGACAGCGAAGTGCACTACCGCATTGATTCGCCGGATGGCGACCAGGGCTATCCGGGCAATCTGATTGCCGACGTGCGCTATCAGTTGGATGACCAGAACTGCCTGAGCATCAGCTATGAAGCGCACTGCGATCAGCCCTGCCCGGTCAATCTGACTAACCATGCTTACTTTAACCTTGATGCGCATCATGGCGACGCCCGCCAGCATCGCTTACAACTGCACGCCGACCAGTATCTGCCCGTCGACAGCGAAGGCATTCCGAATGCGCCGCTGAAAGCGGTTGCCGATACCAGCTTTGATTTCCGCAACGCCAAAGTCGTGGCGCAGGATTTCCTGGCAGACGATGACCAGCGCGCGGTCAAGGGCTATGACCATGCGTTTCTGCTCAACAGCGCAGGCGACAGCAGTCAGCCTGCGGCAGAACTCTGGTCGGAAGATGGCAAATTACAGCTCAGCGTGACGACCTCGGCCCCGGCGTTGCAGTTCTACTCCGGCAACTACCTGGCGGGCACCCGTGCCCGTGAGCAGGCGAGCTATAATGCATTTCAGGGCATTGCGCTGGAGAGTGAATTTTTACCGGATTCGCCTAATCATGCTGAGTGGCCTCAGCCTGATTGCTGGCTGCAGCCGGGAGATCGCTGGGAATCGGTGACGCGTTATCGCTTCACGCCACGCTGAGCCTCCGGCTGAAAAACGCGCAGTGCGTCACACACAGGCTTACGCGCTGCCCGCTTTTCCGTTATGGTATGGCGCAATCAGCTCGTGTATCTGGCGGGCAGCAGCAGGTTTCCAATCTCACAGAAACATCACAGTATTAAGGAGTTAAGCTATGGCTGTAACTAAGCTGGTTCTGGTGCGACACGGCGAAAGCCAGTGGAACAACGAAAACCGCTTTACCGGTTGGTATGATGTTGACCTTTCAGAGAAAGGTCGTGGCGAAGCCAAATCAGCAGGTCAGCTGCTGAAGAAAGAGGGCTTTGTTTTTGATTTCGCTTACACCTCCGTACTGAAGCGTGCCATTCACACGCTGTGGAATGTGCTGGATGAGCTGGATCAGGCCTGGCTGCCAGTTGAGAAAACCTGGCGTCTGAACGAGCGTCACTACGGTGCGCTGCAGGGTCTGGATAAAGCGGAAACTGCCGCTAAATATGGCGACGAGCAGGTTAAGCAGTGGCGTCGCGGCTTTGCCGTTACCCCGCCGGAGCTGGATCGTGCAGATGAGCGTTTCCCGGGCCACGACCCGCGTTACGCGAAACTGACCCCAGAGCAGCTGCCAACCACCGAAAGCCTGGCACTGACCATCGACCGCGTTATCCCTTACTGGAACGAAACCATTCTGCCGCGCATTAAAAGCGGTGAGAAAGTGATCATTGCCGCACACGGCAACTCACTGCGTGCGCTGGTGAAATATCTGGATAACCTCGGCGAAGATGAAATCCTCGAACTGAACATCCCTACCGGCGTACCGCTGGTCTATGAGTTCGATGAAAACTTCAAACCGCTGAAACGCTACTACCTGGGCGACCAGGACGAGATTGCCGCGAAAGCCGCAGCCGTTGCGAATCAGGGTAAAGCGAAGTAATTTCTCGCTGAAATGCAAAAAGGCCAGACGAAAGTCTGGCCTTTTTTATTGGGCTGCGCCCGGCAATGCTGCGCGTCATCTTTAACTGCCAGACTCAAGCTGCTTACAACGTCAAATCAGGATAAATTTTACAGCAATAAATTAGCTTAATGCGCAGGGAACAATCCTCAAAGCGAACCGGTTCAGAACTTGTCAGTTATCTTAATCAGCCGCGACGCTGTCTAACCGCTGCCGCCAGCTGACGCAGTACCTTGTCAGTATCTTCCCAGCCGATACAGGCATCGGTGACGCTTTTGCCATAGACCAGCGGCTCGCCGCTCTCCAGGCTCTGGTTACCTTCCACCAGATGACTCTCAATCATCACACCGACAATGGCCTTCTCACCGCTAATCAGCTGCTGTGAAACATCATCAGCCACAACCAGCTGACGCTGGAACTGCTTGCTGCTGTTGGCGTGACTGAAATCGATCATCACCTGCTGTGGCAGACCCGCTTTCGCCAGCCCCGCTTTGACCTCAGCCACATGCTGCGCACTGTAGTTCGGCTCTTTGCCGCCGCGCAGGATGATATGACAGTCACCGTTGCCGCTGGTTTCCACAATGGCAGAGTGACCATACTTCGTCACTGACAGGAAACAGTGCGGTGAACCCGCCGCGTTAATCGCATCGATCGCGACCTTAATGGTGCCATCGGTGCCGTTTTTGAAACCGACCGGACAGGAGAGACCGGACGCCAGCTCACGGTGAACCTGAGATTCCGTGGTACGCGCACCAATCGCGCCCCAGCTCATCAGGTCAGCCACATATTGCGGGGTAATCATATCCAGAAACTCGCCCGCCGCCGGTAAACCGCTGTCGTTAATCTCCAGCAGCAGCTTACGCGCCAGACGCAGACCGTCGTTGAGCTGATAGCTGTTATCCATATACGGATCGTTGATCAGCCCTTTCCAGCCCACTGTCGTGCGCGGCTTCTCAAAATAGACCCGCATCACCACTTCCAGCTCGCCTTTCAGCTCATCACGCAGCGCCAGCAGGCGATCGGCATACTCTTTCGCCGCTTCTGTGTCGTGAATGGAACAGGGACCAATCACCACCAGCAGGCGGTCATCCTTGCCCTGCAGGATCTGATGAATCGCCTGACGGGCCTGTGAAACGGTCTGTGCAGCACGATCGGTCGCCGGGAATTTTTCGAGCAGCGCAACCGGAGGTAACAGCTCTTTAATCTCTTTGATGCGTAAGTCATCGTTCTGGTAATTCATACTGATTCCATATTATTTCTGGCCCGGCGCCCGCCGGACACAACCTGTCCAATGTAGCCCGAAGCGCCAGGGGTGTAAATTACCGCTGCGGGTAAAATGTTCGGGTCATATTTGCATTAATCAGGTTAGCGACTAAGCTTTTTACTAGTAAGCACTGAAGAACATCCCGCTTACACGATTTAATCACCCTGTTTAAGCCAACCGGCGAATTTTATTTCGTCAGGGATTTTATTACCCGAAATTGCACCTCTGGGCTTAAAGCAACTTCATTTATTAACGGGAGCATAATGATGAAAAAGTTAGCCTTAGTTTTTTTGACAGCAGCAATGACACTGAGCAGTGGTGCAGTACTGGCTGCGGACAGCAGCAGCAATAATGGTACAGCCAACCAGGCGGCCAGTGCAGGTGCAGCAGCGGGTGGAGCGAAAGAGAATCTGCCGCCAAATAAAGTTGATAACAACAAAATTAATAACACTGGCAATGACACCAATCCTGCAACCTCTGGCAGCACTACCAGCAACGGTAATATGACTGCTAACGAAATGGATCAGAACGCCCAGTGTAAAGATGGCAAATGTCCGAACATCAATAAAAAAGTTCAGACTAAAGTGGGCGGCGGTGACGTAGATACCAAAACCGACGGCACCACCCAGTAATTCTGTTTAACCCGGCGAGCTAAGGCTCTCCGGGTTTTTTTTCCCCTCTGCCCCACTCTTCCGCTATGCTAATCCTGTGAAATTTACAGGGAATCCTTCATGGCCGTTTTGCTTCTGATTGACGATCATCCGCTGGTGGAAGTGGCACTTGAAGCCGCCCTGAGCCAGTCACCCATTCCGGTTCAGCTCCTCTCTGCCAGCAGTGAAAAAGCCGCCCGTCCCCTGCTTCAGCAGCCGCTGGACATTATCGTGCTGGATATCGGCCTGCCGGATAGCGATGGACTGGAGTTTCTGCGTCGTCTGAAGATTCACCGGCCTGAATGCCCGGTCCTCATCTACTCCGCCCAGCAGACCCGCCACTACGTGCGTCGCGCCCAGGCGCTGGGTGCCGCCGGTTACGTGGTGAAGAGCCAGCGCATGGCGCAGCTGCTTAGCGCCATCCTGGCGGTACTGGGCGGGCAGACGGCGTTTCCGGAGATGGATGATGAGCCTGAACTTCCGCTCACCCAGAAAGAGCGTCAGATTCTGGCGCTGCTGGCCAGCGGCCTGTCCAATCTGCAAATCGCCGCCCAGCTGCACATCAGCAACAAAACGGTCAGCACCCATAAAAAGAACATTCTGGAAAAAACCGGCGCCCGTTCGGTAGTCGAACTGGCTGACCTGTGGAAGGCGCAGCAGTGAGAGTATTTCTGCTGATGCTGCTGGTGCTGTGCGGCTCCGCGCTGGCTGAGGTACGGCCGGTGAGCAGCGTCAATCTGCCGATGATGCTGCCGGTGACGCACGCGGAAACCATGCAGGGCAAAATCCTGCGCGTTGGCCTGCTGGAAGAGAACCACGCCCCCTGGGCGATGCGCATCGGCAATGACCTCTATGGCATCAATGCCGACTATCTTTCCGCGCTGCGACAGCTGACCGGCGCGCAGTTCACACTTAACCTCTACAGCGATCAGCCGCATCTGATGCAGGCGCTGAGCAGCGGCCAGATCGATTTCGCGCTGGGCATGTGGGTTACCCCCCTGCCAGCCGGCACCCTGAGCAGCGATAACTGGTACAGCAGCCCGCTGCGGGTCTACCGCAATCAGCAAAACCAGCGTGCCGTGATGTTTAACAGCCAGAATGCCCAACTGGCGATCAGCGACAGCACGCTGGCCCAGCTGCCGCCCGCGCTGGCGGCGCGCCACAGCTGGCGACGCTACAGCAGCGATCTGCAGGCGCTCTATACCCTCATGAATCAGCAGAATGACTATGTGGTGGCGGATGAGACCAGCGCCGGTTTTCTGCTGAGTCAGCTGCAGCAGGGCCAGATTTACCAGATCGCCTCCCACATCGAGGCCGGGCAGCTCAACCTGCGTGCGGTGGCACGCGATCCCCAGCTGATCAGCTGGATTAATCAGAGCCTGCGTCAGCTGCCTGCGGAACTGATGAACACGCTGCAGGCGCGCTGGAGCAGTAACCTGCCGCGTTATCAGGATACGCAGACACTGATGCTCAGCGCCGCTGAACGCGCCTGGATTGCCGATCATCCGCGTATTACCTACACCGCCGAACCGGACAATTACCCCTGGAGCTACCGCGATGCCAGCGGAACCGCCAGAGGCTACGGCGTGGACCTGCTGAAAGCGATAGCGCAGAGCACCGGGTTGCAGTTTGAACCGGTATGGGTCAGCAATCCCCGTCAGGCCCGCACGCTGATTGAACAAAAGCAGGCGATGCTGCAACTGATGCAGCCGCTGAATGGGGATGCAATGCAGAGCACCTCACTGCCGGTGTGGCGCGCGCTGTGGGGCATCTATAGCATTCAGTCCGATACGCTGGCGCACTGGCGCGACCTGCGTGGCAAGCGCATCGGGGTATTACAGGATGACCTGGCGCTGCGCCTGCTGCCTGCAGATCTGCAGCCGCAGCAGTTTGCCGATCGTAATAGCCTCTATGACGCGCTGGCAAAAGGACAGATCGATGCGCTGGTCGATAACGTGCTCTCTGCCCGCTGGCGTATTGCCAGCCGCGATGATGCCCGCATCCACCTGGCCTTTGCCGCCAGCGACATCGCCTGGCCTATCGCGCTGGGTGTCACACCGGACCAGCCGGTGCTGCGCACGCTGCTGGATCGCGCTCTGCAGCAGATCCCGGCCGATACCCAGAGCCAGATGCGTGACAGCTGGTCTGCCCCGCCGCAGCCCGGCAGCGTCATGGTCATGGGTTCGTTGCCAATGATGGTGCTGGCGGTGGCCGGTGCGGCCATTGTGCTGCTGCTGTTGCTGCTGGCGCGCCGTTACTGGCAGCAGCGCCGGGAGCGTCAGCAGCGGGAACAGGCGGAACACGCCAATGCGATGAAGAGCCAGTTTCTGGCGACCGTCAGCCATGAGCTGCGCACGCCGATGCAGGCGATCCTCGGACTACTGGAGCTGGAGAAGCAGCAGCATAGCAGCCAGAACCTCACGCTATTGCACAGCAGCGCACAATCGTTGCTGACGCTGCTGAATGACCTGCAGGATCATGCCCGCATCGAGAGCAACAGTTTCACCCTGGCGCCCCGTCCGCTGGCGCTGGCGCCGTGGCTCGATCAGCAGCAGCACTTTTATCATCCGTTAATGCGCACTGATGGCCCGCGTCTGATCGTCGGGGCGCTCACGCCGCTGCCTGACACGGTAATGATTGATGCCGACCGTCTGCAGCAGGTCGTCAACAACCTGATGACCAATGCGCTGAAATTTACCCGTCACGGCGCGATTCGTCTGACCCTCGCCGCACAGGATCAACAGCTGATTCTGACGGTGAGCGACAGCGGCAGTGGTATTCCGCCCGGTGAACAGCAGAAGCTGTTTGACCCGTGGTATCAGGCGCCGTCCGGGAAATCGGTTTCGGTGCAGGGCAGCGGTCTGGGGCTGTTTATCTGCCGGGAAATGGTGCTGCGGATGGGCGGCGACATCCGGCTCGCCTCTGAACCCGGTCAGGGCACCCAGGTCACCGTGACGCTGCCGCTGGCGATCTGCGCACCGGCAAGCCACGTGGACGAGACGGCCCTGCCCGGCTTTCCACAGCTGCGGGTGGCGATTGTTGATGACCATCCGACCAATCTGCTGGTAATGCAGCAGCAGCTGGCACGCTTTGCGATTCAGGCGGACATCTTCGAACAGGGACGCGCGCTACTGCAGGCCGATGCGCAGCAGCCTTATGACCTGCTGTTTATCGACCAGATGATGCCGCGTCCCGACGGCACGCTGCTGATGCGGATATTGCGCCGGCGTGACCGCCAGCGTAAACGACAGGCGATGCGGGTACTCTGCTCGGCTGATGCGCAGCTGCTGTCGCGCCGCCTTGAGGAGCAGGAGCGGGTATTGATCAAGCCGGTGCAGTTAGCCGATCTCAGCGCGCTACTGGCGGAGTGGCAGGAAGATCCGCTGGCGTCGCTGGATGCCAATCTGTGGCAGCTGGCGCAGCAGAATGACAAATTCCTCAGCCGTCTGAGTCAGACGCTGCACAGTACGGTAACGCAGGATCTGGCTGTGATGCACGAGGCGCACGAGCGCGCAGACTGGACGCAGTTCGCCGAGGCGGCACACAGGATGAAAGGAAGCTGGTTACTGGTGGGGCTGGAGCATGGTGCCCGGCTCAGCCAGCAACTGACGGAGCAGGTAAAACAGAATCAGGACACGTCTGAGACGTGGCAATTACTGATATTATTAGCAAACAGGTTACTGAAAAAACTGGAAACTTATGGCACATACCCACACTCATAGCGGGCAGGATAGTAATCGCACGCGTCTGGCGGCCGCCTTCGGGGTGACCGTCGTCTTCATGGTTGCTGAAGTCATTGGCGGCTGGCTCTCAGGTTCACTGGCGCTGCTGGCGGACGCCGGACATATGCTGACCGATGCCGCAGCCTTGCTGATGGCCTTGCTGGCGGTTCATTTCTCACGCCGTAAACCCAATGCACGCCACACCTTTGGCCTGCTGCGTCTGACCACGGTCGCGGCCTTTGTTAACGCCATTGCGCTGCTGGGCATTACCGCGCTGATCGTCTGGGAGGCCGTACGCCGCTTTGCCGACCCGCAACCGGTGACTGGCGGACTGATGCTGGGGATCGCGATTGGCGGCCTGGTGGCCAATATTCTGTCGTTCTGGCTGCTGCATCACGGCAGCGGCGAGAAAAACCTCAACGTGCGGGCCGCGGCGCTGCATGTGATGGGAGACCTGCTCGGTTCGGTGGGCGCGATTGTGGCGGCGGTGATCATCCTGCTGACCGGCTGGACGCCCATCGACCCGATTCTGTCGCTGCTGGTGTCACTGCTGGTGCTGCGCAGCGCCTGGTCGCTGCTGCGTGAGAGTCTGCAGGAGTTACTGGAAGGGGCACCGCATTCACTGGATGTGAACAAACTGACACGGGATCTCACCCTGAACATCGCCGAGGTGCGCAATGTTCACCATGTGCATCTGTGGCAAGTGGGCGAAAAACCGATGCTGACGCTGCATGCGCAGGTGATCCCGCCTTACGATCACGATGCGCTGCTGCATCGCATTCACGACTATCTGCGCGAGAACTATCAGATTGCGCACGCGACGGTGCAGATGGAGTATCAGCCCTGTGCCGGCGCCGAGTGTGAACTCGGCTCAGACAACGCTGCTGCGACCGGCCATGACCACAGTCATTCACACGACCATGATCATGACCACGCTCACGCTAAAGGCGAAGCGCACACTCACTGAGCCGACAGCGCGCGGGAACCCTGTTGCCGCGCGCTGCGGATCCACATACGTGATCCGTTCAGTGCAATCAGCGTCAGAATCACATACTCCAGCGACATCGCATAGACGCCCTGACGGGCGAAAATCATCACACTTATTACGTTGATGATGACCCATAGCAGCCAGTTCTCAACATATTTGCGCGTCATCAGCACCATCGCGGCAATCGACAACACCATCATGCACGAATCCCAGAACGGGAAGGCATCCGGCTGCAGCACAGGCATCGCCACCGACAGGCCAAGACCGTTCATCAGCGTCACCGCCGCGCGGGTTAACAGCGCAAACACCGGATCGATGTAGAGAGTCATCAGCGCAATCGCAATCACACAGCCCGCCGTCCAGGCCAGCGCTTTGGGCAGCGGCAGCCAGCGGATTTTCAGCGCCGCCTGGTGATCCCCGGTCTGACGACTCCAGGCGTACCAGCCATAGATATTGGCGGCAAAGAAGAAGAGCTGCAGCAACAGGCTGGCGTAGAGCTGAATCTGAAAGAAGATCACCGCAAACAGCGTGACGTTAATCAGGCCGAACGGATAGTTGATGATTTTTTCCAGGCTAGCAAACCAGATACAGAGTAGGCCTGCCAGCGTGCCGATGGCCTCAATCCATGAGAGATCGTAGCCTCCGGCACCCAGAGGAATGTGAACCAGAATATTATGTGTGCTGAAGAAATCCATGCAGAGCACCTGTCCGGGAACGCTTAGGCGTTGCCCTTCACGTTGAGTTTGAGTTCCGCTGCAAAGGATAGCATGCGATTAAGCGGCAGTAACGCCGCCTCTCGCAGCGTCTCATCTACCTGAATCTCATGTTCCACCCCACCCGACTCCAGCGCCTCTGCGATGGCTTTAAGGCCGTTCATCGCCATCCACGGACAGTGAGCACAGCTGCGGCAGGTTGCGCCTTCTCCGGCAGTCGGCGCTTCCAGCAGCTCTTTATCCGGCACCGCCTGCTGCATTTTGTAGAAGATGCCGCGATCGGTCGCGACAATCATCTGCGGATGCGGCAGGGATTTCGCGGCCTGGATCAGCTGGCTGGTCGAGCCAACCGCGTCGGCCAGATCGACAATCGCCTGCGGTGACTCCGGATGCACCAGCACCGCCGCATCGGGATAGAGCGCTTTCATGCGCTGCAGCGCCTGGGTTTTGAACTCGTCATGCACAATGCAGGCACCCTGCCAGCAGAGCACATCCGCGCCCGACTTCTGAGTGACGTAGCGGCCAAGGTGACGATCCGGTGCCCAGATGATCTTTTCTCCCAGGCTGTCGAGATGCTCAATCAGCTCAACCGCAATGCTGGAGGTCACCACCCAGTCGGCCCGCGCTTTGACAGCCGCCGAGGTGTTGGCATACACCACCACGGTGCGATCGGGATGCGCATCGCAGAAGGCGTTAAACTCTTCGATGGGACAGCCGAGGTCCAGTGAGCACTCCGCCTGCAGCGTCGGCATCAGCACGGTTTTTTCGGGACTGAGGATTTTGGCGGTTTCGCCCATAAAGCGCACGCCAGCCACCAGCAGTGTGGTGGCTGAATGGTTGCTGCCAAAGCGTGCCATCTCCAGCGAGTCGGAGACGCAGCCGCCGGTCTCTTCCGCCAGCGCCTGGATTTCCGGATCGGTGTAGTAGTGCGCCACCATTACCGCGTTACGCGCCTTCAGCAGCGCTTTGATTTTCTCACGGTAAAACGCCTTCTCGTCATCACTCAGGCGGGTGGGTTTGGGCGGAAAAGGATAAACGGCGGTTTCAGGATCAAACATCACACTCATGACACAGCTCTCGTTTTGTCTAATTAACGAAAATCGCCTGAGGAGGCGAATAATGGCGATGAATCCGCCGTCGTGTTTTATATGCTAAACACGATAGCGGAAAAGCCAGACTGTGTCGTGAGATATTTACTCTGGCTGCATCACAGCACCCACCCTGCCCGGCTGCGTTTCATCCGCCAGCACCAGCGGTTTCTGCGGCGCTTCCAGTGCCAGCAGGAACGCTTTGATATCCAGCCCGCCCGCAAAGCCGGTCAGCTTGCCGTTAGCACCGATCACGCGATGGCACGGTGCGACAATGGAGAGTGGATTACGCCCGTTGGCGGCGCCGACCGCCCGCACCGCCTGCGGATGGCCGATCTCCCGCGCAATCTGGCTGTAGCTGCGGGTCTCACCAAACGGGATCGCCACCAGCGCCTGCCAGACTTTCTTCTGAAAGTCGGTGCCGACCATGTCGAGCGGCAGCTCAAAACAGCGACGCGCACCGGTAAAGTACTCGCTGAGCTGACGTTCGGTTTCGATCAGAATGGGATGATCGTCATTGCGCATTTGCGGTAAAAACCGGGTGCGTTTCGGATCGTCGTTTTCCCACAAAATCCCCGCCAGGCCGCAATCGCTGGCGACCAGCTTCAGTTCGCCCACCGGGGTAACTATCGATTTGAAGTAATACATGGTGATTCTCCCGTCACGATTCCGTCACCCAGTATCGCACTTTTCATCAGCCTGACTGGCTGTTTTCGGTCATGGCTATAAACTGTTGTGCTGTCCGAAAACAGCCAGTCTGCCGGGAGTCACCGGTGTAGGCTGCGCTTATTTACCGGAGAAATGCCATGCTCGATCCCGACATTGCCTATCAGGCGCTGACCTCTCGTGACACCCGCTTTGACGGCGTTTTCTTTGTGGGCGTGACCTCAACCGGTATCTACTGCCGTCCGGTCTGCCCGGTCAAAGCACCGATGCAGAAGAACTGCCTCTTCTTCAGCAGCGCCGAGGCGGCCGAGAAAGCACGCTTCCGACCCTGCCTGCGCTGCCGGCCTGAGCTGGCTCCCGGCAACGCGCCGGTTGATCAGCCGCATCGCGTGGCGGAACAGCTGATTCAGCGCATCGAAGAAGGCATGCTGGAAGAGCGCGAAGGGCTGGAGGCGATTGCCGCTGAATTCGGTCTCAGCCTGCGTCAGCTGCGCCGTATCGTGCAGCATGAGCTCGGCGTCTCGCCGCTGGAGCTGAAGCAGACGCGACGCATGCTGCTGGCAAAGCAGCTGCTGACCGAGACACAACTGCCGGTCACAGAGGTCGCCTACGCCAGCGGCTTCAGCAGCCTGCGCCGTTTCAATGATGTGTTCCAGGCACGCTACCGCATGACGCCGAGCGCGCTGCGGCGTGACGACACAGGGACGAAGCGCGCGCAGCCCGGCGACCGCGTGACGCTGCGGCTGGCCTATCGCCCTCCCTACGACTGGGCGGCGATGCTCTGGTTTCTGCAGACGCACCTGATGAAGGAGGTCGAGGCGGTGGAAGATGGCTGCTGGCGACGCACCGTGGCGCTGGGTCGCTGCCGGGGCTGGGTCAGTGTTTCCCATCTGCCGCAGAAGAACGCACTGCAGGTGACGCTCTCCACCTCGCTGACCCCGGTACTGCCCCTGCTGCTGCGCCGTCTGCGCGATCTGTTTGACCTCGACGCGCAACCGCAGCGTATCGCCGCCTGTCTGGTCCAGGACCCGCTGCTGGCACCCAGCCTGATCGCACATCCAGGTCTGCGCGTGCCTGGCGCCTTCGATGCCTTCGAACTGGGCGTACGATCCATTATCGGCCAGCAGGTAACGGTCAAAGCGGCCACAACCGTCAGCAGCCGTTTTGCCGCCGCCTTTGGCGAGCCCTGCGAGACGCCGTTTGCCGATCTGACCCGCTACACCGCGCAACCTGAACGCATCGCCGGACTGACGGTGGATGACGTTGCGCCGATGGGCATCGTCAGCGCCGCCCGTTCCCGCGCCATCATCGCCTTTGCCAGCGCCTGCGCCAGCGGCGATCTGCGTCTCAGTGCTGCACAGCCGCCTGACGAGGTGATAAAAAAGCTGGTCAGCCTGCCGGGCATTGGTCCCTGGACCGCGCACTACATCGCGATGCGCGCCCTGCGCTGGCCGGATGCGTTTCCCAAAGAGGACATCGCCATCCGTAATAACCTGGGCGGCCTGTCATCCAAAGAAGCGGAAGCGCGCTCGCAATCCTGGCGCCCCTGGCGCAGCTATGCGGTGATGCATATCTGGGAGAGCCTGGCGGTGGCTAAGGTAAAGAAAAAGGCGTGACGGCGGATACAGGGCAACTCTCCCCGCAACGCAAAAGCAAATGAGCAGTGAACACGGTCAGAAGAGGAAAGCGTCCCGCGCTTAGGACAAAAACGCCGGGAGCGTTTTTGAACAACGCAAAGCGTTGGCCCGTTTACGGGCGCACCTCAGGGATGAGGTGCGTAATCGCGCGGGCCGAGCGTGTCATGGACTGGCTTTTGCGTCTTTCCGATCTGACCGTGTTCTCTGCGCAGGCTCCATCTAACAGCGATCCCGGACAGACTTCACCACTATCTTAAATGCCAGATGCATTGTGCTTTTAAGTCGATACCCCATAAACGAAAAAAGCGCCTTAAAGGCGCTTTTTTCTTAATTGGTGGGTCGTGCAGGATTGCCTCGGCCCTTCCAGGGCCTCGCCCTCCGGGTGATGCTGAAGCATCAGCCTGAATCGCCGAGCGATTCAGTCGAACCTGCTGCAGGTTCTCACCCTGCACGGTAAAGTCCGTGCCCCGGAAACGAAAAAAGCGCCCAAAGGGCGCTTTTTTCTTAATTGGTGGGTCGTGCAGGATTCGAACCTGCGACCAATTGATTAAAAGTCAACTGCTCTACCAACTGAGCTAACGACCCGCTGGGGGCTTACAACCGTTCAGCGCGCCAGGCGGCTGAGATAAGATGGTGGGTCGTGCAGGATTCGAACCTGCGACCAATTGATTAAAAGTCAACTGCTCTACCAACTGAGCTAACGACCCATCTTAGGTTGTGAAGCAATGCTGAAGTGTTCTTCTTAAAACTGCGCGGTAAAAGCGCGTCTGAAGGAGATGGTGGGTCGTGCAGGATTCGAACCTGCGACCAATTGATTAAAAGTCAACTGCTCTACCAACTGAGCTAACGACCCATCTTCAGGCTTACCAGACACTTTTCAATGTGTCCCGGCAACGGCGGCATATATTACTGATTTAGCGGGGTAGCGCAACTCTTATTTCTGCTAAATGCTTCAGTTGCTTACCTTTCATACGGCAAGACCAGAAATCACACGATATCTGGTCTGAACCGGACAAATTACAGGCCACTCAGACGTTTCTGAGCTTGCTTAGCAGATTCGGTGTCTGGATAAAGTTTGATCACCTGCTGGAAGACCGCTTTGGCTTTCGCCGTGTCTTTTTTCTCCTGCATGATCACACCCACTTTCAACAACGCTTCTGCAGCTTTCGGCGACTTCGGATAGTTTTTCACCACCGTGGCGTAATAATAAGCCGCGTCGTCCTTTTTGCCTTTGTTGTAGTTCAGCTGACCCAGCCAGTAATTCGCATTCGGCTGATAGGTCGAATCAGGGTAACGTTTTACCCACGCCTGAAGCGCACTGATCGCCTGGTCATACTGTTTCTTCTCCAGAATCAGCGCCACAGCCGCGTTGTAATCGCTGTTAGCGTCACCGGTCTGCGCAGGTGCGCTCTCCGTTGATGCTGCCGCGCCTGCGGTTGCTGCTGCGCCTGTATCCGCTGCGGCATCGTTGCCGGCTGCCTGTTGCCCGCCGTTGCTGCTGGCGCTGCTCAGCGTGTCAATCTGCTGGTAAAGCTGCTTCTGCCGCTCAACCACCTGATTCAACTGATACGTGTTTTGCTGGATTTGCCCACGCAGCGCATCGATATCACGCTGGTTATCGCTCATCTGCTGCTGCAACTGCTGCATCAGCTGGGCCTGGGCATTAGAGATTCGTTCAAGAGTGGTGACACGGTCTTCGACCGAGCCGGAGCCAACGCTACTGATTGACGCTTGGGCATTAGCGGCCCAGGGGGCCGCTACGCCAATCAGTAACGACAGACTCAACAGATGACGTCTGAAGTTACTAACCATGTGATTCTCTTAGTAGACCAGAACGGCACGACGGTTTTTAGAATACGCTGCTTCGTCATGACCCAGAACGGCTGGCTTCTCTTTACCGTAAGAAACGATAGACATCTGATCAGCCGACACGCCTTTACCCTGCAGGTACATCTTAACGGCGTTAGCACGACGTTCGCCCAGGGCGATGTTGTATTCCGGCGTACCGCGCTCATCCGCGTGACCTTCGATGGTCACTTTGTATGATGGGTTGCTGCGCAGGAAGGTCGCGTGCTGATCCAGCATCTGTGCGTAATCAGACTGAACGTCATACTTGTCCAGGCCGAAGTACACGATGTTGTTCTGCTGCAGCTGCTGCATCTGCAGACGAGCCTGCTCGTCAGAAGACATGTTGCCGCCGTTGCCGTTCATGCCAGAATTTGCACCGTAAGCGCCATCAGCGCCTGAGCCAGTCTGGTCATTGTTGTTGTTCTTGTGTGAGCTACAAGCCGCTACTGCCAGAACCGGCAGAGCCAGCATCAAACCCTTCAGCACTTTGTTCAGTTGCATTTCAAAAATCCCATTATTGTTTATTGTTTGCGATGTCTGAATTGTCAGACATTACAGATACGGCGACCAGGCAGGAAATTTTACCTGTCCATCAGTTGCCGGAAGACGCGCTTTGAAACGGCCGTCGGTTGAAACCAACTGCAACACGGAACCCATACCCTGAGTAGAGCTGTAGATTACCATTGTGCCGTTTGGTGCCAGGCTCGGCGTTTCATCCAGGAACGTGTCCGTTAACGTTTGAACGGCTCCCGTTTCCAGATCCTGTTTGGCGACGTGTTGAGCACCACCGTTGGTGCTAATCATCACCATAGATTTACCATCTGTTGCGACATCCGCATCCTGGTTCTGACCACCTTCCCAGGTAATACGTTGTGGCGTGCCGCCATTAACACCGACTTTATAGATCTGAGGGGCACCCGCCTGATCGGAGGTATAAGCCAGTGTCTGGCTGTCCGGGAACCAGGTCGGTTCAGTACTGTTATAACGACCATCCGTCACCTGACGCGTCTGACCTGAGGCCAGATCCATCACATAGAGATTCAGGCTGCCGGTTTTAGAGAGCGCGAAAGCGAGCTTAGAGCCATCTGGCGAGAACGCCGGGGCACCGTTGTGGCGCGGATAAGAGGCGACCTGACGGATTGCACCGTTAGACAGCGTCTGTACCACCAGCGCAGATTTGCCGCTTTCAAAGGTCACGTAGGCCACTTTGCTGCCATCCGGAGACCAGGCTGGCGACATCAGTGGCTGTGGTGAACGATGCACCACGAACTGGTTATAGCCATCGTAATCCGCTACGCGCAGTTCATACGGGAACTGGCCGCCATTGGTCTGCACGACATAGGCGATACGGGTGCGGAAAGCGCCCTTAATGCCTGTCAGCTTCTGGAACGTTTCGTCACTCGCCGTGTGAGCGGCATAACGCAGCCACTGCTTCGTCACTTTATACGAGTTCTGTGCCAGCACCGTACCCGGTGCACCGCCGGTATCGACCAGCTGGTAAGAGACCTGATAGCTGCCATCCGGGTTAGACGCAACCTGACCGACGACAACGGCGTCGATGCCGAGTGCGCTCCAGGCGGCAGGCTGAACTTCCTGCGCGCTGGTTGGCTGCTGTGGCAGACGTGAGCGATCCAGTGGATTAAATTTGCCACTGTTGCGCAGGTCAGCCGCTACGATACCGCCGACATCTTCCGGCGCTGCGCCAGAACCGGCCCATTTAAACGGCACCACGCCAATCGGGCGCGCGGTGTTAACACCCTGGGTGATCTCAATTCGAACTTCTGCATGCAGCATGGCTGCCCACAGCAGGATAAAAAAGCCTAACGTAACGCGAAGAGCTTGCTTCATTTTATCTCCCTTATCTGAACCTCAGTCCACGATAATTGGCACTGTTCCTGGAAACCACGAGTACAACATAAGTACGGCAAGCTAAACATAGATCAACTTGCCGACCGTTACTGCATTATTGCGGTTTAAAACGCATTGGGGCGTTTTTAAACACTTCGTAGACCGCCTGTGAAGGCGGCTTCGGAATGCGTGCCTGTTTGGCGGCAGCAATCGCGGCCTGACAGAGCGCGGGATCGCCACCCTCTGACTTAACATCAATCAACAAGCCATCAGGCGCAAGTTTAATCCGCAAATCACAGGTTTTTCCGCGATACAGATCGGCATCGTAGAATCGGCTCTGAATCGCACTCACAACCTGACCCATGTAGGAGTTGATCTCCGCGCCCGATGCACCCGCTTTCTTCTGGTTGCCCTGCCCTGCTGCGCCACCTGAGGTGCCGCTTTTCGGTGCATTTTTACCGGAAGTGAGTCCACCCAGCAAATCATCGACATCGCTGTCATTGGCCGCATCGGCGGCCGCTTTCGCTTTAGCATCTGCTTTGGCTTTCGCGGCAGCATCGGCCTTCGCTTTGGCTGCTGCATCGGCTTTCGCTTTTGCAGCGGCTTCTGCCTTCTCTTTAGCGGCCTCTTTGGCTGCCTCAGCTTTCTCTTTGGCCGCCTCTTTAGCGGCCTCAGCTTTCTCTTTCGCGGCTTCAGCGGCCTTCTCTTTCGCCGCCTCTGCTGCTTTTTCTTTGGCTTCTGCGGCTTTCGCTTTCGCTTCTTCGGCCGCTTTCGCTTTGGCATCCGCAGCCGCTTTCACTTTGGCCTCAGCCGCCGCTTTCGCATCCGCTTCAGACTTTGCCTTCGCTTCCGCCACGGCTTTCTCTTTTGCCGCCGCAGCCGCTGCGGCTTTCGCCTGCTGATCAGCCTGCTTCTTTGCTTCGGCTGCGGCCTGCTTCGCCTGCTCAGCAGTCGCTTTAGCCTGAGCGTCGGCCTGGGCTTTCGCATCCGCCTTCGCTTTGGCTGCCGCCGCTTCAGCGGTTTTCTGCTGTTCCTGCGCCTGTTTAGCGGCTTCTTCTGCCGCTTTCTGCTGCTCAGCCTGCTGTTTAGCCTCTTCTTTCGCGGTTTCCTGCGCGGCTAAACGCTCTTTTTCCAGCGCTTTCAGACGCTGCTGTTCAGCAGCCTGTTTCTGTTGCAGCTCTTCAGCCTGCTGCTGCGCCTGCTTTTTACGCTGCTGCTCAGCACGCTGGCTGTCGCTCTGCTGGTTCTGCTGACGATTGTATTGACTCACGACGGCACCGGGATCGACCATCACTGCATCAATATCGCTGCCTCCGCCACCCGCACTGCTGGGGTCAACGTGCTCATTAAACGAGCTCCAAATCAGCAGCGCGATCAGCACGATATGCAGAATCACCGAAATGATTATCGCGCGCTTTAACTTCTCGTTTTGCTCGGTTGCCTTCGACACACTCGGTTCCCAAAAAACGGTTCGATTTTAAATCGGCTGCGTCATCAAACCGACAGATTTAACACCCGCCTGGTGCAGCAGGTTGAGCGCTTTAATAATTTCATCGTAAGGCACCTCTTTCGCGCCCCCGATCAAAAAGACCGTCTTAGGATTTGCTTCCAGTCGACGCTGCGCTTCGCTGATCACCTGCTCTGGCGGGAGCTGATCCATACGATCGTGATCCACGACCAGGCTGTACTGCCCCACGCCCGCCACTTCAACAATCACCGGCGGATTATCATCGCTGGAAACGGTTTTAGAGTCGGTCGCATCAGGCAGATCCACTTCCACGCTCTGGGTAATAATGGGCGCCGTTGCCATGAAGATCAGCAGCAGCACCAACAGGACGTCCAGTAGCGGAACGATGTTGATTTCCGACTTCAGGTCGCGGCGTTTGCGACCACGTACTCTGGCCATCATTAACCTCTATTTACTTAGCGCTATCGCTGGAGAAAGCCTGGCGATGCAGAATGGCAGTGAACTCTTCCATGAAGTTGTCGTAGCCCTGCTCCAGTTTGTTCACGCGCTGGTTCAGACGGTTGTACGCCATGACCGCCGGAATCGCGGCAAACAGACCGATCGCGGTCGCAATCAATGCTTCGGCGATACCCGGTGCCACCATCTGCAGTGTCGCCTGCTTCACCGCGCCCAGCGCGATAAAGGCGTGCATGATCCCCCAGACGGTACCGAACAGCCCGATATACGGACTGATAGAACCGACGGTGCCGAGGAACGGGATATGGTTTTCCAGCGCTTCCAGCTCACGGTTCATCGAGATGCGCATCGCACGACTGGCCCCCTCAATGACCGCTTCCGGCGCATGATTATTCGCGCGATGCAGGCGGGCGAACTCTTTGAAGCCGGAGTAGAAAATCTGCTCCGAACCGCCCAGTTCTTCCCGGCGCTCCTGGCTCTCCTGATACAGGCGCGAGAGTTCGATGCCGGACCAGAATTTGTCTTCAAATGCCTCAGCTTCTCTTCCCGCCGCATTCAGAATACGTGTGCGCTGAATAATGATGGCCCAGGAGGCAATAGAAAAGCCGATCAAAATCAACATGATAAGTTTGACCAGAAGGCTCGCCTTCAGGAACAAATCAAGAATGTTCATGTCAGTCACTGCTTGAACTCCGCGACAATAGACTTGGGAAGCGCAATCGGCTTCATTAGATGAGGGTTAATGCAGGCAATCAGGACTTCTGCCTCATTGAGCACTTTGCCTTCGGTATTCACGATACGCTGAGTAAACGTCATGGTAGCCCGTGTCATTGAGGTGACCTCACTCTGGATCTCCAGAAGGTCATCAAGACGCGCCGCCGCCAGATAGTCCACCGTTATGCGCCGTACCACAAAAGCGATCTGCTGTTCTAACAGCGTCTGCTGATTGAAATGGTGCTGTCGCAACATTTCGGTACGTGCTCGTTCATAAAAAGCGATATAGCTGGCGTGATAAACCACACCACCGGCATCAGTATCTTCGTAGTAGACCCGAACCGGCCAGCGAAACAGCGTTGTACTCACTCTACATCCCGGCCTCGTTTTAAACGTTGCTACTATACGCAAGAGAATTGGGGTTGGGAATGGCTCGTCAGAGCCAGGTGAAAATAATTATCGCGTCGTAACAAATGGAACGATTTCAGGGAGATTTATTGACCAGACGCTGACAAAAATTCACTGTCAGCGCCGGTGAGATGGGGGATTAAAGGTAAAAACGGTAAAGCGCAATCAATAGCACCAGCATGGCGGGTAACGGGCTAAACAGCGCCTGCCATCGGGTTTGCTGTGGCCGGAAGCCCACACCGTGGATCACGCCACTGCAGACTGCCCAGATCAGCACGAGACCCTGCAACGCGGGCAGCTGGCCCGCGTGATTAGCAAAACGGGTCGGATCCCACATCACGCCACCTGCCGTCAGCAGTGCCAGCAGCAGTGAAAGGACCCGTAACGGGCCCTTATCCATCAGATCATAGAGCATCCGAATTAACGTACGCATCAGCGAGGCTCATCCTGCGCTTCAACGTGTTCAATCGCCAGCGCGGTCACGATACCAAAGGCACAGGCCAGCAACGTGCCGAGAATCCAGGCAAAATACCACATGCGACATCTCCTTGATTAATAGAGTGAGTGACTGTTGCTTTCAATATGCTCTTTGGTGATACGACCAAACATCTTCCAGTAGCACCAGGTGGTGTAAATCAGAATGATGGGCACAAAGATAGCGGCGGCAACGGTCATCGTTTGCAGCGTCAGCAGACTGGACGTTGCATCCCACATCGTCAGGCTGGTCCCCGGCACGGTGCTGGATGGCATGATGAACGGGAACATCGCAATGCCGGCGGTCATGATGACGCAGGCCAGCGTCAGTGAGGAGAACAGGAACGCCCAGGCGCCCTTCTCAACCCGCGAGCAGAGGATGGTCAGCAGCGGCAGCACCACACCCAGCAGTGGGAACAGCCACAGCACAGGATGGTTCTGGAAGTTCACCATCCAGGCACCCGCTTCGCGCACCACGGTTTTACCCAGTGGGTTAGAGGCGGCGAAGTGATCCATCGTGCTGGTCACCACATAGCCATCGATACCATATTTCACCCAGACACCCGCCAGGATGAAGCAGACCATCATCACCAGCGCGGCAAGTTGAGCGGCAGTGCGCGAACGCAGATGCAGTTCGCCGGTGGTACGCATCTGCAGATACGTCGCGCCCTGCACCAGAATCATCGCTACGCTCACCACTCCCGCCAGCAGACCAAACGGATTCAGCAGCTGGAAGAAGTTACCGGTGTAGAACAGGCGCAGATACGCATCGGCATGGAACGGCACGCCCTGTAACAGGTTGCCAAAGGCCACGCCAATCACCAGCGGCGGCACGAAACTGCCAATGAAAATGCCCCAGTCCCAGGCACCGCGCCAGCGGTTGTCTTCAATCTTCGAACGGTAATCAAAGCCGACCGGACGGAAGAACAGCGACGCCAGCACCAGAATCATCGCCACGTAGAAGCCAGAGAAGGCCGCCGCGTAGACCATCGGCCAGGCGGCAAACAGTGCGCCACCGGCCGTGATCAGCCAGACCTGGTTGCCGTCCCAGTGCGGGGCAATACTGTTAATCATAATGCGACGTTCAGTATCGGTGCGACCCAGGATGCGCGTCAGCATGCCGACGCCCATATCAAAACCATCTGCAACGGCAAAGCCGATCAGCAGCACGCCAATCAACAGCCACCAGACAAAGCGCAGAACTTCATAATCAAACATGGTCGCTCTCCTTATCCATGAACCGGCTGAACGGTTGCCGAGATCTGCTCATGATGATAACGCCCGGTTTTCAGGCTGCTCGGCCCAAGGCGGGCGAATTTGAACATCAGGTACATCTCAGCCACCAGGAACAGCGTGTAGAGTCCGCAGATCAGAATCATCGAGAACAGCAGATCGCCAACGGTCAGGGAAGAGTTCGCCACCGCTGTTGGCAGGACTTCACCGATAGCCCAGGGCTGACGGCCATACTCCGCCACGAACCAGCCTGATTCGATCGCGATCCACGGCAGCGGAATACCAAACAGCGCCGCTTTCAGTAACCAGCGACTTTTGCCGATGCGGTTACGTAACACGCTCCAGAACGCCAGCGCGATAATGCCCAGTAGCAGGACGCCACACAGCACCATGATGCGGAAGGCGAAATAAAGCGGTGCGACACGCGGGATAGAGTCCTGCGTCGCCTGCCTGATCTGCGCTTCAGTCGCATCCGCCACGTTATCGGTATAGCGTTTCAGCAGCAGGCCATAGCCGAGATCCTGTTTATGACTGTTGAACGCGTCACGTACTGCCGGATCCTGACTGCCAGCGCGCAGTTCATTCAGCAGGGAGTAAGCTTTCATGCCGTTGCGGATGCGCACTTCATGCTGTGCCATCAGCTCTTTCAGGCCGGTGACTGGCTTATCGATCGAGCGGGTGGCGATCAGGCCCAGCAGCCAGGGAATCTGCACGGCGTACCGGTTCTCCTGAGTAGCCTGGTCGGGCAGACCAAACAGGGTAAACGACGCCGGAGCCGGCTGGGTTTCCCACTCCGCTTCGATAGCGGCCAGCTTGGTTTTCTGCACGTCACCCATTTCATAGCCGGACTCATCACCCAGCACGATGACTGACAGCACCGCCGCCATGCCAAAGCTGGCCGCGATAGCGAATGAGCGTTTAGCAAAGGCGAAGTCACGGCCTTTCAGCATGTACCAGGCGCTGATGCCCATGATAAACATCGCGCCCGTGGTGTAACCGGCCGCAACGGTGTGAACGAATTTCACCTGCGCCACCGGGTTCAGCACCAACTCTGAGAAGCTGACCATCTCCATGCGCATGGTTTCGAAGTTGAACTCAGAGGCGATGGGGTTCTGCATCCAGCCGTTGGCGACCAGAATCCACAGCGCAGACATATTCGAGCCCAGCGCCACCAGCCAGGTCACCGCCATGTGCTGCACTTTACCGAGGCGATCCCAGCCGAAGAAGAACAGGCCGACAAAGGTCGATTCAAGGAAGAACGCCATCAGACCTTCAATGGCGAGCGGCGCGCCAAAAATATCGCCGACGTAGTGTGAGTAATATGACCAGTTCGTCCCGAACTGAAATTCCATGGTCAGGCCGGTGGCGACACCCAGCGCAAAGTTAATACCAAATAACTTGCCCCAGAACTTCGTCATATCTTTATAAATTTGTTTGCCGCTCAGGACATATACCGTTTCCATGATCGCCAGCAAAAACGCCATACCCAGCGTTAAAGGGACGAACAGAAAATGGTACATCGCCGTTAAGGCAAACTGTAACCGCGACAGCTCGACGATATCTAACATAAGGACTCCTTGCTCCTCGCTTTGTCTCCGTCACGCGCGCGAACAGATCGAACGTAATCAGAGTCAGGAACGGCTGTTTATTAATTCCAGTTTTTTTATTACCAGCAGAACAGGTCTGTGAGCTGCCCGAAAAAGCGAATAGCGAATGAAGCAGCTCTGAAAGTGTCAATCCACGCTTTCATTAACGCGTGCTTTAACAGGCGGAAAGCAGGTTTCATCCCGGGTTGAGCAGACGTTTGAAAATTTGTGTAAAAGGCTGGATTGATGCAGCGCAATTTACGCCTTTAGCGTTGCGCTTTGCCAGAGATATAGTTGGATATAAAACGTGATTTATTGATCTGGATTAACGCAATAAGTTTCCAGATAGAGTCAGGTGGGTTTCTTGTTAATGAGGTGTCATTAATGAAATAAGGCGTGAAGAAATAGTTTACCTTTGTCACTTTTCCTTAACGTGATAAACCGCGAGCAGGTTATTTAACACCGTATTTTTCTCTTTAGCGGCCTGCATTATGCGCGTGGATGACGGGCATAAAAAAAGCCACCCGGAGGTGGCTTCGTTTCAGATGACGCTGACTTATTTAGCCGGTAATACGGCTTTAACTGCGTCACCGATGTCAGCCAGGCTGCGAACGGTTTTCACGCCTGCCGCTTCCAGCGCAGCAAATTTCTCATCTGCTGTGCCTTTACCACCGGCAATGATGGCGCCCGCATGGCCCATACGCTTGCCTTTTGGCGCGGTTACGCCAGCAATGTAGCCCACAACCGGTTTGGTCACGTGCTCTTTAATGAAGGCGGCGGCTTCTTCCTCAGCGCTGCCGCCGATTTCGCCGATCATCACGATAACTTCAGTCTGTGGATCGTCCTGGAACATTTTCAGGATGTCGATGAAGTTAGAGCCTGGGATTGGGTCACCGCCGATGCCGACGCAGGTTGACTGGCCATAGCCGATGTCAGTGGTCTGCTTAACCGCTTCATAGGTCAGGGTGCCTGAACGGGAGACGATACCGACACGGCCTGGCTGGTGAATGTGGCCCGGCATGATGCCGATCTTACATTCGCCTGGGGTGATCACACCCGGGCAGTTTGGACCGATCATCCGCACGCCTGCTTCATCCAGCTTCACTTTCACGGTCAGCATATCCAGCGTCGGGATACCTTCGGTGATGGTGATAATCAGTTTGATGCCCGCTTCGATCGCTTCCAGGATGCCATCTTTACAGAAGGGTGCTGGCACATAGATCACGGTGGCGGTTGCGCCAGTCGCTTCTACGGCTTCGCGCACGGTGTTGAACACCGGCAGGCCGAGGTGAGTCGTGCCGCCTTTGCCTGGCGTTACGCCGCCAACCAGCTGGGTGCCGTAAGCCAGCGCCTGCTCAGAATGGAACGTCCCCTGGCCACCGGTGAAACCCTGGCAGATGACTTTGGTGTTTTTGTCGATCAAAATGGACATTATTTACCCTCCGCGGCAGCAACAACACGCTGTGCGGCGTCTGTCAGGCTGGTTGCTGCAATGATGTTCAGACCGCTGTCCGCCAGTTTCTGGGCGCCCAGCTCGGCGTTGTTACCTTCCAGACGTACCACTACTGGCACGTTCACACCCACTTCAGCGACTGCGCCGATGATGCCGTCGGCAATCAGGTCACAGCGTACGATACCGCCGAAGATGTTAACGAAGACGGCTTTAACGGCATCGTCAGACAGGATGATTTTGAAGGCTTCGGTTACGCGCTCTTTGGTTGCGCCGCCGCCGACATCCAGGAAGTTGGCTGGCTGACCGCCATGGTGCTTAACGATGTCCATGGTGCCCATCGCCAGACCTGCGCCGTTAACCATACAACCGATGTTGCCTTCCAGCGCAACATAGTTCAGTTCCCACTGTGTCGCATGCGCTTCACGTGGATCTTCCTGGCTTGGATCGCGCATTTCGCGCAGCTCTGGCTGACGGAACAGGGCATTGCCATCGGCACCCAGTTTGCCATCCAGGCAGATCAGGTCGCCCTGTTTGGTGATGACCAGCGGGTTGATCTCAACCATCGCCAGATCGCGCTCCAGGAACAGTGTTGCCAGACCCATGAAGATCTTGGTGAACTGTCCAACCAGCTTGCCGGTCAGGCCCAGTTTGAACGCCAGCTCACGGCCCTGATAAGGCTGCGGGCCCGTCAGTGGATCCAGCGCCATTTTGTGGATCAGGTGCGGGGTTTCTTCCGCCACTTTTTCAATTTCCACGCCGCCTTCAGTGGAGGCCATGAAAATAACGCGACGTGTTGCGCGATCGACCACAGCGCCCAGATAGAGCTCCTGATCGATATCGGTCGCCGCTTCAACCAGAATCTGGTTTACCGGCTGGCCGTTTGCATCTGTCTGATAGGTCACCAGGCGTTTGCCCAGCCAGTTTTCAGCAAAGGCGCGAATCTCTTCTTTACTGTTAACCACTTTCACACCGCCCGCTTTACCGCGGCCACCGGCATGAACCTGACATTTAACTACCCACGGGCCTGCGCCAATTTTAGAGGCTGCTTCTTCCGCTTCACGTGGTGTAGTGCAGGCGTAACCCGTTGGTGCCGGCATGCCATACCGTGCAAACAGTTGTTTCGCCTGGTATTCGTGTAAGTTCATGATGTTCTATCCATTCAGGTCTGAAAAGAGTATTGAGGTTGGGCGCGCGAGGCGCGCCCGGTGAAAATCAGACATCCAGCAGCAGGCGCGCCGGATCTTCCAGCATTTCTTTCACTGCAACCAGATAACCAACTGATTCACGGCCATCGATCAGACGGTGGTCGTAGGAGAGCGCCAGATACATCATTGGCAGCACCACAACCTGACCATTGACCGCCATCGGGCGATCCTTGATGGCGTGCATGCCCAGGATGGCGCTCTGCGGTGGGTTGATGATCGGGGTAGACATCAGTGAACCAAAGACGCCGCCGTTGGTAATGGTGAAGTTACCGCCGGTCAGATCTTCCACTGTCAGCTTGCCGTCACGGCCTTTCACTGCCAACTCTTTGATTTTCTTCTCGATGTCCGCCATGCTCAGCGCATCAACGTCACGCAGGACCGGGGTAACCAGACCACGTGGCGTAGAGACCGCGATGCTGACGTCGAAGTAGTTGTGGTAAACCACATCTTCCCCATCGATGGACGCATTCACTTCCGGATAGCGTTTCAGCGCTTCAACAACCGCTTTGATGTAGAAGGACATAAAGCCCAGACGTACACCGTGACGCTTCTCGAAGGCCTCACCATACTGCTTACGCAGATCCATGATGGGCTTCATGTTGATTTCGTTGAAGGTGGTCAGCATCGCAGTGCTGTTCTTCGCTTCCAGCAGACGCTCGGCAACGCGCTTGCGCAGACGGGTCATCGGCACGCGTTTTTCGCTGCGGTTCGCGACTGGCTGCTGTGGTGCAGCAGCAGCGGCTGGCGCGGCGGCTTTCGCAGCCTGCGGCTTATTCGCCAGATGTTTTTCAACATCTTCACGGGTCAGACGTCCGCCAACACCGCTGCCTTTGATCTGAGAAGCATCGAGATTGTGCTCTGCAATCAGGCGGCGGATAGCCGGGCTGAGCGCATCGTTGCTCTCTTCTTCCAGTGACGCAGTCTGACGCTGAGCCGGGGTAGACTCTTTGCTTTCAGCCTTCGCGCTGCTCTCTTTACCTGCGCTGTTGCCCTCTTTCAGACGGCCCAGGATCTGGCGGGAAGTGACGGTGGCGCCCTCTTCTTCCAGAACCGCTTCCAGGATACCGTCAGCAGAGGCTGGCACTTCCAGCACCACTTTGTCGGTTTCGATTTCGACCAGCACTTCATCGCGAGTGACTGCATCGCCTGGTTTTTTGTGCCAGGTTGCCACTGAGGCATCGGCAACCGATTCAGGCAGGTCGGGAACGAGAATATCTACGCTACTCATTATCTTTCCTTTTAATTAATTAACGTTCAGCGCGTCATTAACCAGGTCTTGCTGCTGTTGTTGGTGTACGGACATGTAACCCACGGCCGGTGAGGCGGAGGCCGGGCGGCCTGCATAACGTAAGGTCGCACCAAACGGCACAACTTCACGGAAATGATGCTGGCTGCAATACCAGGCGCCCTGATTCAGCGGCTCTTCCTGACACCAGACAAAATCCTGTACGTGAGAATACGCTTTTAATGCTTCCTGAACCGCTTGATGCGGGAACGGATAGAGCTGCTCGATACGGACAATGGCCACATCGGTCTGCTCATTTTTACGGCGCTGCTCAAGCAGGTCGTAATAAACTTTACCGGAGCACAGCACGACGCGTTTCACGCCCTGCGGATCCAGATCGTCAACTTCGCCAATCGCAGGCTGGAAGGTGCCGTTAGCCAGTTCATCCAGTGTGGAGATCGCCAGCGGATGACGCAGCAGGGATTTCGGCGACATCACAATCAGCGGACGGCGCATACCGCGCAGCGCCTGACGACGCAGCATATGGTAGACCTGTGCTGGTGTAGACGGTACGCAGACCTGCATGTTCTGCTCAGCGCAGAGTTGCAGATAACGCTCCAGACGCGCAGAGGAGTGCTCTGGCCCCTGACCTTCATAACCGTGCGGCAGCAGCATGACCAGGCCACACATACGGCCCCATTTCTGCTCACCGGAGCTGATGAACTGGTCGATAACAACCTGTGCACCGTTGGCGAAGTCACCAAACTGCGCTTCCCAGATGGTCAGGATGCGCGGCTCTGCGGTGGCATAACCATATTCAAACGCCAGTACCGCCTCTTCTGACAGCACGGAGTCCCAGACTTTGAACTGGCCCTGACCGCTGTGCACATGGTGCAGAGGGGTATAGGTTGAGCCGTTCGCCTGGTTATGCACGACCGCGTGACGGTGGAAGAAGGTCCCGCGACCGGTATCTTCGCCCGACAGGCGAACCGGAATACCTTCATCAACCAGCGTGGCGTAGGCAAGGTTTTCCGCGCCGCCCCAGTCAAAGGCTTTCTCACCTTCAGCCATCAGGCGACGGTCGTTATAGATCTTGGCCACACGCGACTGCACTTCAACCTCTTCAGGCACCTGGCTGATACGCAGTGCCAGTTCCTTCAGACGTTTCATGTCAACCTGAGCCGGGTAAGGCTCGTCCCACTCATGATTCAGGTAAGGGGACCAGGTAAAGGAGTGGAGGCTCATTGGACGCCATTCCGGCACCACACACTCGCCCGCATCCAGCGCGTCACGATAGAGATTGACCATTTCGGTCGCATCTTCCTGCGTGGCAACGGCTTCACCTTCCAGACGGTCAGCGTAGATTTTACGCGGTGTCGGGTGTTTTTTGATTTTCTGGTACATCAGCGGCTGGGTCGCACTTGGCTCATCGGCCTCGTTGTGACCATGACGGCGATAGCAGACCAGATCGATAAACACATCACGTTTGAAGGTGTTGCGATAATCGAGCGCCAGGCGGGTTACAAAGGCGACCGCTTCCGGGTCATCTGCGTTGACGTGGAAAATTGGTGCCAGCACCATTTTGCCGATGTCGGTGCAGTAAGGGGTAGAACGCGCATCTTTCGGGTTGGACGTTGTAAAGCCAACCTGGTTGTTGATAACGATGCGAACGGTACCGCCCACTTCATAACCGCGCGCCTGAGACATGTTCAGGGTTTCCTGAACCACGCCCTGGCCAATCACGGCCGCATCACCATGAATGGTGATAGGTAAGACTTTATTGCTGGCTGGCTCATCCAGACGATCCAGACGGGCACGCACAGAACCCATGACCACCGGGCTGACGATCTCCAGGTGTGACGGGTTAAACGCCAGCGCCAGGTGAACCAGGCCGCCTTCGGTTTCCACGTCAGACGAGAAGCCCATGTGGTACTTCACGTCACCGGTGCCAAGATGCTCTTTGTGCTTACCGGCGAACTCGTCGAACAGATCCTGTGGCTTTTTACCCAGCACGTTGATCAGCACGTTGAGACGACCACGGTGCGCCATACCCAGGACAACTTCACGGGTACCGCTCTTACCGGCGTGACGGATCATTTCGCGCAGCATAGGCACCAGCGCATCGCCGCCTTCCAGCGAGAAGCGTTTAGCACCCGGGAATTTCGCCCCGAGATATTTTTCCAGACCTTCTGCCGCAGTCAGCTCTTTCAGGAAACCTTTTTTCTCTTCGTTGCTGAACGCTGCACGGCCCGCGACTGACTCAAGACGCTGCTGAATCCAGCGCTTCTCGTCGGTGTTGTTGATGTGCATATATTCTGCGCCAATTGAGCCGCAGTAAGTCTGCGTCAGCGCCTGGAAGAGATCGGCCAGCTTCATGGTGTCCTTGCCAATGGCAAAGGAACCTACGTTAAAGCTTTCCTGAAAATCGGCCTCGGTCAGATCGTGAAAAGCGGGGTCGAGATCGGCGACACGGTCCTGTTTCCACAGGCCGAGCGGATCAAGATTGGCATGCTGATGGCCGCGAAAACGAAACGCGTTTATCAGCTGCAGCACTTTTACTTGCTTGGAGTTGGTTTCCGGATCGGAGACAGATGAGGTGTAACGAGATGCATCTTTCGCCAGGCGACGGAAGTACTCACGTGTGGTGGAGTGAAACTGCTCAGGTTTCATTCCGGTGCCCGGTAACTGCTGGAACATCGAGCGCCACACTGCATCGACAGAGTCAGGATCGGTCAGGAAATCCTCATAGAGCTGCTCTATGTAAGACTGATTCGCGCCGGCCAGCCAGGAAGAGTCCAGCCAGGGCTTCATCGCGCTGTTCTGCATTGTGATCCCTTAAGCATTGCTATGCTTTTTTGAGGTTTCATTTGTTGCCGCTTTCGCGGTTTGCCGTAGTGAGTTCAGCGATACGAGCACTTTGCGCAGCGCGCGTGGCCCGTAAGGGAACCTTTGTAAACGTGGTAATCACCGCGCTTACAAAGGCTTCCGTAAAACACCGGGAACCTGAGGTTCCCGGCGGAGACTGCTTATGCGCCGCGCTGCAGCAGCATCGACTTGATATGGCCGATGGCGCGCGTCGGGTTCAGCCCTTTCGGACAGACACTCACACAGTTCATGATGCTATGGCAGCGGAATACGCTGAAAGCATCATTCAGATTGTCGAGACGTGCTTCGGTTTCGGTGTCGCGACTGTCAATCAGGAAGCGGTACGCCGCCAGCAGGCCAGCAGGACCGATGAACTTCTCAGGGTTCCACCAGAATGATGGGCATGAGGTTGAACAGCAGGCACAGAGAATACACTCGTACAGGCCATCCAGGTGTTCACGTTCTTCCGGCATCTGCAGATGCTCACGTGCTGGCGGATTTTCCCCATTATTCAACAGGAAAGGTTTAATCTTCTCATACTGTGCATAAAACTGGCTCATGTCTACCACCAGGTCACGCACCACCGGTAAACCCGGCAAGGGACGGATAACGATTTTCTGTTTGCCGTTGCCCAGTGCCGAGACTGGCGTAATGCAGGCCAGTCCGTTTTTACCGTTCATGTTGAGGCCATCAGAGCCACACACGCCTTCACGGCAGGAGCGACGAAACGCCAGCGTCGGATCTTTCTCTTTCAGGCGAATCAGCGCGTCCAGCAGCATCATGTCGCGACCGTCTTCCGACTCCAGGGTGTAATCCTGCATGCGCGGCTTGTCATCGACGTCCGGATTGTAGCGATAAATTGAAAACTCGAGTCTCATGATCGTCTCCGAAATTAGTAGGTACGCACTTTCGGCGGGAAGGCCGCGCGCAGTTTCGGCTGCATGTTCACCTCACGGCGAGTCATGCTTTCGGTTTCCGGGACATAAAGACTGTGGCACAGCCAGTTTTCATCATCACGATCCGGGAAGTCGAAGCGACTGTGCGCACCGCGGCTCTCGGTGCGATAGTTAGCCGCTACCGCCGTGGCAAAGGCCGTCTCCATCAGGTTATCCAGCTCCAGGCACTCAATACGCTGCGTGTTGAAATCCGGTGAGCGGTCATCCAGACGCGCTGACTTCAGGCGCTGGCGAATCTCTTTCAGCTCTTCCAGACCCTGCGCCATCGCTTCGCCTTCGCGGAATACAGAGAAGTTGTTCTGCATGCAGCGTTGCAGCGCTTTGCGAATCTCAACCGGATCTTCACCGGTAGTGTTGTTTTCCCAGCGGTTGAAGCGCGCCATCGCCACGGCGATCTCGTCTTCAGAAGCATCACGCAGGTCGCCCTGCTCTTTGATACTCTCCAGCAGATGCAGACCCGCTGCACGGCCAAAGACCACCAGGTCGAGCAGTGAGTTACCGCCCAGACGGTTGGCACCATGCACCGATACACAGGCAATTTCGCCGACGGCGAACAGGCCTGGAATCACCACATCTTCGCCCTGCTCATTCACACGCAGTGCCTGGCCGGTCACTTTGGTCGGAATACCGCCCATCATGTAGTGACAGGTCGGGATGACCGGGATAGGTTCTTTAATCGGATCGGCGTGCGCGAAGGTGCGTGACAGCTCAAGGATGCCTGGCAGACGTGACTCAAGCACCTCTTTACCCAGGTGATCCAGTTTCAATTTCAGATGTGGACCCCATGGGCCGTCACAGCCGCGACCTTCACGGATTTCAATCATCATTGAACGCGCAACCACGTCGCGGCCCGCCAGATCTTTGGCGTTCGGCGCATAACGCTCCATGAAGCGTTCGCCATGTTTGTTCAGCAGATAGCCGCCTTCACCACGGCAGCCCTCGGTGACCAGCACGCCCGCCCCGGCGATGCCGGTTGGGTGGAACTGCCACATCTCCATATCCTGCACCGGCACGCCCGCACGCAGTGCCATACCGACGCCGTCGCCGGTGTTGATATGCGCATTGGTGGTGGACTGGTAGATACGGCCCGCGCCGCCGGTGGCCAGAATGGTCGCTTTCGCTTTGAAATAGACGGTTTCGCCGGTTTCGATGCAGATAGCGGTACAACCCACCACTGCACCATCGGCGTTTTTCACCAGATCCAGGGCATACCACTCAGAGAAGATGGTGGTTTTGTTTTTCAGGTTCTGCTGATAGAGCGTGTGCAGCAAGGCGTGACCGGTACGGTCAGCCGCAGCCGCCGTACGTGCCGCCTGCTCGCCACCGAAATTCTTCGACTGGCCGCCAAACGGACGCTGATAGACACGACCATCTTCCAGACGCGAGAACGGCAGGCCCATGTGCTCCAGTTCCAGAATCGCTTCCGGGCCGGTTTTGCACATATATTCAATCGCGTCCTGGTCACCGATGTAGTCGGAACCTTTGACGGTGTCGTACATATGCCATTCCCAGTTATCTTCATGGGTATTACCCAGCGCAACGGTAATACCGCCCTGCGCAGATACAGTGTGGGAACGGGTCGGGAAAACTTTAGATAACAGAGCGCAGGTCTGGCCGCCCTGGGAGATTTGCAGTGCGGCCCGCATTCCTGCGCCACCTGCGCCGATTACCACGGCATCGAACTCTCTGATTGGCAAACTCATTTACACACCCCACACCACAACAAAGCCATAAATCGCATACCACAACAGCGCCACGACAATCACAAACTGCAACAGCAAGCGAACCGGCAGCGATTTGACGTAGTCTGTTAACACCTGCCACATACCGATCCAGCCGTGGACCAGAATGGAGAAGAGTGTCAGCAGCGTGAACACTTTGGTGAATGCGGACGCGAAGAAGCCACGCCACAGGTCATAAGTCAGCGTGTCTGTCATCACCACGAAACCGAGGATGTAGACGATGTAGAGCGTAATGAGGATTGCTGTTGCCCGCAGCAGCAGCCAGTCCTGAATGCCGTTGCGACCCAACGCGGATGCATTGCTTACCATACGAGGACTCCCGCCAGAATTGCCAGCACGACAGTGATCACAAAAGTCATATGAGCGGAACGCTTACCGACTTCCAGCGTTTCGGCCAGATAACCAAAATCCATCAACATATGACGAATCCCGCTCACCGCGTGATAGGCCAGCGCGGTTAAGATGCCCCACATAATGAACTTCGCGAAGAAGCCATCCATGATGGACGCAGCGTGCTGGAAACCTTCAGGAGAAGAGAGAGAGAGACCGAGCAGCCACAGCAGGATGCCAATAGCAACCAATGTGATTACGCCGGAGACGCGGTGGAGAATGGACGATATTGCAGTAACGGGAAACCGGATCGTCGAGAGATCCAAGTTGACAGGTCTTTGTTTTTTCACGGTTTTGCCCACACAGCTCTTTTTTATTTTGCTTCCTCCGGACCTGAGGCGGAGTCTAATCACAACGTGTGGCAGACTTAACCGTCACCAAAAAAGCAACATCCAGTGTTAATTGACGCGGTAGTAAACGCTGGGTGGCTCCTGGTGTCAGGGTGTTCCGGAGACCTGCCAGGAGTATAGGAGGATCACATTCTGATTACAATTCCCCTACAAACTCTTTGGTATATTTTAGGTGGAACAGTGATCCTACTCACGATTTTCACAATTGATACAATTTTAATTATCTGATTTGACAATAGTTCAACAATTCAGTTACAAACTAAGCCTATAAATGCCTATGATGCACAAAAGTTATGGGGATACACTTTCCCCTAAGCGCAAGTTATGTAACATTGCGATAATGAGCTTTAAAAAGCATCAGGTTATTGGTTACCAAGAAGTTATGTCCTGACCGGATCTTTAACAACCGCGATATGCAGCATGTCCATGGCTCACCGGTTCCCGCTGGGAACGCGCCGCTCACTCTGTACCCTGCACCGCTGTACCCCCGCAGAGTGATACCGTGTAGTTTTGCCAACCGCAACATGAACGCGTTTCAGGTGTCTAAAGATCCTTACCTACATAAGGCGCTATGGAGACGAAAATGACAGATAAAAAAGTAACGCTAACCCTGCAAGATGGAACATCTATTGAACTGGACGTGCTGAAAGGTACGCTGGGCCAGGATGTGGTTGATGTCCGCGCTCTGGGTTCAAGTGGCCTGTTCACCTTCGATCCCGGTTTTACGTCTACAGCGTCCTGCGAATCTGCTATCACCTTTATTGATGGTGATGAAGGTATCCTGTTGCACCGTGGTTTCCCTATTTCTCAGCTGGCGACCCACTCTAACTATCTGGAAGTCTGCTACATCCTGCTGAACGGCGAAGCGCCAGACCAGAAACAGTTTGATGAGTTCTGTAACACGGTTACCCGTCACACCATGATTCATGAGCAGATTACCCGCCTGTTCCACGGTTTCCGTCGTGACTCTCATCCGATGGCGGTAATGTGCGGTGTGACTGGCGCGCTGGCTGCGTTTTACCACGATTCGCTGGATGTAAACATTGAGCGCCACCGCGAAATCGCCGCTTTCCGTCTGCTTTCTAAAATGCCGACCATGGCAGCAATGTGTTACAAATATTCAATCGGTCAGCCGTTTGTTTATCCGCGCAACGATCTCTCTTATGCCGGTAACTTCCTGCATATGATGTTCGCTACGCCGTGCGAAGAGTACAAAGTGAACCCGGTACTGGAACGCGCGATGGACCGCATCCTGATCCTGCATGCTGACCATGAGCAGAACGCCTCAACCTCTACCGTACGTACCGCTGGTTCAAGCGGCGCGAACCCGTTTGCCTGTATCGCCGCCGGGATCGCCTCCCTGTGGGGACCAGCGCACGGCGGTGCCAACGAAGCGACTCTGCGTATGCTGGAAGAGATCAGCACCGTTGAGCACATCCCGGAATTTGTTAAACGCGCCAAAGACAAGAATGATTCATTCCGTCTGATGGGCTTTGGTCACCGCGTTTATAAAAACTACGATCCACGTGCGACCGTGATGCGCGATACCTGCCATGAGGTTCTGAATGAGCTGGGTATGAAGGATGATCTGCTGGAAGTGGCGATGGAGCTGGAACACATTGCGCTGAACGACCCGTACTTCATCGAGCGTAAACTCTATCCGAACGTGGACTTCTACTCCGGTATCATTCTGAAAGCGATGGGTATTCCTTCCTCCATGTTTACGGTGATCTTCGCGATGGCCCGTACGGTTGGCTGGATTGCACACTGGAAAGAGATGCACGACGAAGGCATGAAGATTGCCCGTCCGCGTCAGCTCTATACCGGTTATACCGAGCGCGAGTTCAGCTCACAGCTGAAAAAGTAAGAGTCGGTGGATAGCGGAGAGGAATCTCCGCTTGATGTGGTTATAACGCTGGGGCGCTTCGCTGTGATACTGCGTCTGCGCATGAAACACGGTCAGATCGGAAAGTCGCTTAAACCATCCCTGGCCGCTCGGCCCGCGCCGTCCCTGGCGCGGGACGCTTTCCTCTTCTGACCGTGTTCCCCGCGCGTTGAGCTTCTTCGTAGCGGTTGGAATCACCCGGTTCGAAGTTTTATAGCCGTCTGATGTAAGAACATTTCGCTATAAACTTCATGCCCTTTCTATCTCTGACAACCCGGACACCAGTAAAAAGGCCGTGATGAAAGCGTGCCCTTCTCAATGACCGTGCCACAGCGCCGGCATTTCCTGCCCTGCCGATGAAACACCTCAAACTGAAACGCCGCTTCCTCATGATATTTCTTCATGGTTCCCCGCATCCGATAGGCATGACGCGGCACTGACAGCAGCGCCTCGCTGAAAGCAGTCAGTTGATCGTCACTGAGATCCTGCGCCCGATGATTTGGCAGCAGCTGCGCCAGCCAGAGAATCTCGGCGCGCAGGTAGTTTCCCAGTCCGGCCAGAAAAGCCTGGTCCAGCAGCAGACCACTGAACTGCCGCCGCCGGAAACGGGGTGACAGCAGCCGCTCTTTCACTTCTTCCACGTTAAGCTGGCTGTTCAGCACATCCGGTCCGATGCGGGTCAGAAACGGATGCGCCGCCAGCGTATCTGCGTTGAGCAGTTCAATATCTGAGGCGCTATAAAGCAGAATCGCTTTACCCGCTGTCGCCAGCCGCACCCGCAACTGACGCGTCGTATTCAGTTCGGTATCGGGTTTCACAATGCGCCAGACACCATAAAGCTGATTATGACTGTAGAGCGTCAGGCCATTGCTGAAATGAGTCAGCAGCGCTTTTCCCCGCGTTTCAATCGCCTGCACCTGCTCACCAATCAGTGAGGGTTCATAAGTCTTCAGTTGAGGAAAGGCGAACCACGCCTCCGTTAACGGCTGACCTACAATGGCGGCTTCAAGCTTATCCGCCACGCGGCGAATTTCCGGTCCTTCAGGCATCGTTCTTCCTCTTAATGGGTGGCGCCGCCAGCCTGTTTAATATCTTCGCCGGTCTCCAGCGTCACTTGCACCGCAATCTCCAGCGCCTGAATAATAGTCGCGACCGCCATGCTCGGCGCACCGGGATGCAGCGCCGCCTGTTCAGGCAGATACGGAATATGAATAAAGCCGCCCCGCGCCGGACTCTTCTGCTGCTCAAGCCAGTGCAGCAGGCCATACATCACCCGGTTGCAGGTGAAGGTGCCAGCAGTTTGTGAGACCGATGCGGGGATCCCCGCTTCACGCACAGCCGCCACAATCGTCTTGATCGGCAGACGGGAAAAATAGGCGGCCGGACCGCCTGCCACAATCGGTTCATCCACCGGCTGATGACCGGCGTTGTCCGGAATGCGGGCGTCATCGACATTAATGCCGATACGTTCAACGGTAATGTCGCTGCGGCCGCCCGCCTGCCCTACCGACAGCACCGCATCCGGTTTGATCTCTTCCAGTGCCTGGTTCAGCACGTGGAGGACCTCGCTGAAGACGACCGGCAACTGGCGGATCACTATCGTCGCGCCGCCTATCTGTTTGCCTTCCAGTGCGCGCACCGCTTCCCAGGAGGGGTTAATCGTTTCACCGCCAAAGGGTTCAAAGGCGGTCATCAGAACAGTTTTCATGCAGCCTCACAGGAACATCAGGAAATAGAGCAGGAAAATGTTAACGATTAACAGTAGCACACCGGTTGGAATCTGAGCTTTGATGACCGCGTTACGATCGGGCAACTCCAGCAGCGCCGCCGGGACAATATTGAAGTTGGCCGCCATCGGCGTCATCAGCGTGCCGCAGTAGCCGGAGAACATGCCAATCGCCGCCATCACTGCCGGATTTCCGCCGTGCTGCAGCACCAGAATCGGGATGCCAACGCCTGCGGTGATAATCGGAAACGCCGCAAAGGCGTTGCCCATGATCATGGTTAACAGGGCCATCCCCACGGCATAGACGGTGACCGCGATAAAGCGGTTATCCACCGCCAGCCAGGTTTCGGTCAGATGTGAAATGGCGCTGCCCACGCCCGCCGTGGTAAACAGCAGTCCCAGGGTGGCGAGGATCTGCGGCAGAATAAAGGCCCAGCCAATCGAATCCAGCAGACGACGGGTCTCCTGCATGGACTGCACCGGTTTTTCATGCGTCAGTTTTAACGCCACCAGCCAGCCAAGCACGCAGCCGAGCATCATTGAAAAGAGCGTCACCAGCGTGGCGTGGTTGCCGGGACCGAATACCGCTTCCTGCAGGCCGGGAATATTGTTAAACGCCAGCACACCGACCACGGTCACGACCGGAATGGCCAGCGCAGGCAGAAACAGTTTATTACGCAGACGCAGGGCGCTGGCCTGTTTCTCTTCATCGCTGCGCTGATGATAGCGACCCAGCCGGACACCCCCCAAACCGGCGATCAACGCCATCACCACCACAATGACACCGATGGTGATGTGCAGCATGCGGGTGCCCGCTGCATCCGAGCCCATCAGGCTGCTCATCATCTGCGTCGTCCAGTCACCCACCAGGAACACCAGTCCATATAATGCCCAGAAGAGTCCGGTGGTAAAACGGCGCGGGTTGGCGCTGTCACGCCAGGAGAGAATCGCGACCACCAGCAGGATAATGCCCGCCAGCCACATCAGATATTGTTGCTGGAACATTACTGACCTCCTTTGGCTTTCAGCGCCTGACTGTTGAGCTGCTGCAGCTCCCGCGCCAGCTGGCGATCCAGACGCACCAGACGCGCGGAATGGATCAGGAAGGCAGCCACGGCAGTGGGAATGCCCCATAAGGCGATGTGCAGCGGTTCGGTCTGAATCCCGGCTGACTCCTGCATAAAGTTGTGCATAAAGATAATCGCGCCAAATGCCACGAAGATATCCTCACCAAAGAACAGGCCGACGTTATCGGTCGCCGCTGACATGGCGCGCAGCTTATGACGCAGTTCAGGCGAGATCTCACCATAGCGGTTTTCAGTGGCGCCTTCTGCCATCGGTGCCAGCAGCGGACGCACCATCTGCGGATGTCCGCCGAGACTGGTTAACCCCAGCGCCGCCGTGATTTCACGCACAAACAGATAGACGATCAGCAGACGTCCGGCGGTGGCGGTTTTGATCTGAGCAATCCACGCCTGCGCCCTCTCCTTCAACCCGTGACGCTCCAGCAGGCCAATGACCGCCAGTGGCAGCAGCAGAATCAGCGGCAGGTTACGGGTGTTAAGAAAACCCGCGCCGAGCTTTTCCAGAATGTCAGCCAGCGGCATCATCGCGGCCAGACCCGTCACAAATCCGGCGACAATCACCACCAGCACCGGATTGAAACGTAATACGAAGCCGACGACGATCGCGGCAATACCCAGTAACGGCCAGAGATTCACTGCACTTTCCATAGATTCCCCCAGAGTTAAAAAAACCCGGCATAAGCCGGGCTAAGTGTGGTTGTTCAGGCGCTGGTGACATGAATCTGCTGAGCGGCAAACGCATCACGTAACCGCTGTGCAAACTGCAGGGCGTGCGCGCCGTCGCCATGTAAGCAGACGGTCTGTGCATTCACCGCCACCCATTCTCCGCTGATACTTTTAACTTTGCCCTGCTGTACCATCGTCAGCGTCTGATCGATAGCCTGCTGCTCATCTTCGATCAGCGCGCCCGGCTGGCTGCGCGGCACCAGCGCACCGCTGCTGAGATAGCCACGGTCGGCAAACACCTCTTCCCGCGTACGTAGGCCATAATGCGCCGCCGCACGGATTGACTCGCTATTGGCCAGTCCTGCCACGATCAGCTGGCTGTCGACCGCCCTGATGGCGCGGGCGATGGCGTCCGCCAGCACCGGGTCAGCCGCGGCCTGGTTATAGAGCATGCCGTGCGGTTTCACGTGAACCAGCCGCGCGCCTTCGCTTTCCGCCAGGCTTTTCAGCGCGCCAATCTGGTAGATCATCTGGGCATAGACCGTTTCCGGCGGCAGCTGCATGGCGCTGCGGCCAAAGTTTTCCCGATCGGGAAAGGCGGGATGCGCACCGATGGCGACGCCGGATGCCTGCGCCCAGCGCACCGACTGCAGCATGGTCTGCGCATCACCGGCGTGAAAGCCACAGGCGATATTGGCCGAACTCACCAGTTGCAGCAGCGCCTGATCGCTGGCGCAGCCCTCGCCCAGGTCGGCATTTAAATCAATGTTCATTGAGTCCCCACTTCATCTGGTCCAGGGCGCGTTGCTGATGCTGACGGGCCAGCATCGCTTCCGGCAGGGTGCAGTGAATAAAGTGAATCGGCTCACCCAGACGGATTTGCGCCAGGTGATAGAGATCGGCTTCGATAACCGAGGCGATGCGCGGATAGCCGCCCGTAGTCTGAGCATCCGCCATCAGCACAATCGGCTGACCGTTCGGCGGTACCTGGATCACACCCGGCATCACGCCGTGTGACAGCAGCTCGCGCGGTTTCTCACGCTTAAGCTCACGTCCCTCCAGCCGGTATCCCATCCGGTTACTTTGCGGACTGAGTTTCCATGACGTTCGCCAGAACGCCTGCTGCGCTTCAGGGCTGAACTCGTGATACTCCGGGCCAGGCAGAGCGCGAATGCGGTTGCCCCACAGCAGTTGCCGCACCCCGACTTTGCGATCGAACTGACGGGTCGGTTTACCCAGCGGGATCTGATCGCCATCCCGCAAGGCGCGCCCGTGAAACCCGCCAAACTTTGCTTTGAGGTCGGTGCTGGCAGAACCAAGTACCGCAGGGATGTCAAAACCGCCCTGCACCGCCAGATAGCTGCGCATACCGCGCTGCGGCATCGCCAGCGACAGGACCTGCCCACGCTTCACCGGCGTGCGCCAGCCTGTCCAGACCGGCTGACCGTCCAGCTCCGCATGGCAGCCTGCGCCGGTCAGCGCAAACCAGCCATCGCGGGTAAACTCCGCTTTGAACTGGCCAAGCACCATCTCCAGCACCGCGCTGTCAGGGTCATTGCCCACCAGCACGTTGGCGGTGATCATCGCGGGATGATCCAGCACACCACCGGGGCTGATGCCATACTGACGCCAGCCGTAGCGGCCCGCATCCTGAAGGGTGGCGGCCAGTCCGGCTCGCAGAATATTTAACATACGCCCTCCTGTTGCGGCACAAAGCGGACCCGGTCACCGGGACGGAGCAGCGTGGGCGGTTGCTGCAGCGGATCAAACAGCGCGGTACGCGTCTGGCCGATTAACTGCCAGCCACCGGGCGAGGCCAGCGGATAGACGCCGGTCTGACTGCCGCCGATGCCGACCGAACCGGCGGGCACCGCAACCCTGGGTTCCGCACGACGCGGAATGTGCAGGCGCGGATCCAGTCCGCCCAGATAGGGGAAGCCCGGCTGAAAGCCGATAAAAAACACCACATAGTCGTTGATGCTGTGCAGCTCAACCACCTGATGGGGCGTCATCGCGGCATGTTCCGCCACTACGCTCAGATCGGGGCCTGACTCGCCGCCGTAGATCACCGGGATCTCCACCAGACGCGACTCCGGCAACTGCGCCTCACTCTCTTCCCACCAGCGCTGAAGCCGCTCTATCGCGTCCAGCGGACTCTGCTGGGGATCCCGCAGGATCAGGGTGATGTTGTTCATGCCGGGAATCACCTCCAGCACGTCCGCGTAAGACTGCAGCCGCTGGTTCAGTCCCCAGATACGTTGCTGACTCTCCAGTGAGATCGGTGGTTCCAGCTCCAGCACGACAGCGCGTTCACCCAATAAATAACACCGTGCTCGTTGCAACAGCTACCTCCCGCCTGGTTAAGATCGCGCCTGACCGGAAACCCGGATCGGCCGATGGCTTATCTACATAAAGCAAATAGTTATGCGAAAGTGACGGGGATGTGTCAACAGATTTAGGTCCTGCGCAGGCGCGCAGGACCTGAGTGGGGATCAGGCAGGATTGGGAATATCGATGAAGGTCACATCAAGATCGTGGTGCTGTGCCAGCCACTCGCCCAGCGCTTTGACGCCGCCGCGCTCGGTCGCGTGATGACCTGCGGCAAAGAAATGCAGCCCCTGCTCGCGTGCGCTGTGAATGGTCTGTTCAGAGACTTCGCCGGTGATATAGGCATCGACGCCCGCGGCGGCGGCCTGGTCGATAAAGCCCTGTCCGCCGCCGCTGCACCAGGCGATGCGACGGATCAGTGCTGGCGCGTTGTCACCGCAATGCAGCGGTTCACGTCCCAGCCGATCGCCGATTCGGCGGGCCAGCGCTTCGCCTGAGATCGGCTCAGCCAGCTCACCCCAGAACACCAGCGGCATGACTTCGCCTCGCACCTCGATATCCAGCAGTTTCGCCAGCTGGGCGTTGTTACCTAATTCAGCATGCGCATCGAGCGGCAAATGCCAGCCGTAGAGATTAATATCGTTAGCCAGCAGGGTCCGCAGACGGCGGCGCTTCATGCCTTTAATGGCGGCCGGTTCACTTTTCCAGAAATAGCCATGATGGACGATAATCGCATCGGCCTGACGTGCCACCGCCTCATCCAGCAACGCCTGACAGGCCGTTACGCCGGTGATAATCGTTTTGACCTCGCTTCGTCCCTCAACCTGTAAACCGTTGGGGGCGTAATCGCTGAAGCTGTGGCTGTCGAGTTGCTGGTTGATCAGCGTCTCTAATTCGTAATGGTTCATTCAGGCTCCTTCACGGCCTCAGGCGGCGCTTTTGGCGCGCTCAAAGGCGTCTAATGTCTTTTTACGGGCTGCCTTATGATCCACGATTGGTGCCGGATAATCGAGTTTCTTATGATGCTTCTCCGCCCAGACATGGGGCTGGTGAATATCACTGTCAGGGACGTCGGCCAGTTCCGGCAGATAGTGACGGATAAAATCGCCCTTCTCATCGAAACGCTCGCCCTGGGTCGTCGGGTTGAAGATGCGGAAATAGGGAGCCGCGTCCGTGCCGGTTGATGCCGCCCACTGCCAGCCACCGTTATTGGCGGCCAGGTCCCCATCAATCAGCTGCTGCATGAAGTAGCGTTCGCCTTCGCGCCAGTCGATCAGCAGATCTTTGACCAGGAAGCTGGCGGTGATCATCCGTAAGCGGTTGTGCATCCAGCCCAGCGCCTTCATCTGACGCATCGCGGCATCGACAATCGGATAGCCGGTTTTACCCGCTTTCCAGGCCTCGAAATGTGCGTCGTTACGCTGCCACTCCACGTTACGCGTCCAGTCGATAAACGGCTGGTGCCGGCACAGCGCTGGATAAGCCACCAGCAGATGCCGGTAGAACTCACGCCAGATCAGCTCGTTCAGCCACGTGAACGCACGGCTGTTGTCCAGCGCATCGGGATGTTCATGCAGCACGCGATGCAGACACTGACGGGGCGACAGCACACCGGTCGCCAGATAGACCGACAGACGGCTGGTGGCATCCAGCGCCGGAAGGTCGCGCTTAGCGGGATAGTCGAGCACCGGTTTCGTGGCGAAATGGCGCAACCGCTTCAGCGCGGCCGCTTCGCCCGCCGGGAACAGCGCCTGATCAAAATCTTCGGTCGGATAGTCAAACGCAGGAATGGGGGTGGTTTTCAGCGGCGCACCGTCACGCGGTTTCGGTGCAGAGACGCACTCCGGCAACCCCTGCTGTAAGCGGCGGACAAAGGCTTTGCTGAACGGAGTGAATACTTTGTACATCGAGCGATCACCGCTCTGCACGCTGCCGGGCGGCAGCAACAGGCTGTCATCAAAGCCCTGGCAAATCACGCCCGCGTCATCAAGACGCTTTTCAGCTTCGGCATCGCGCTGACGCTCGTTAACTTCATACTGATAATTGTAGAAGAGCTGATCGACCTGTTGATCTGCGCAGAACTGCACCAGTGCATCAATACTGTCGCTGAAGGCATGACACGCCTGATAGTGCAGCTCAATGCCCCGCTCGGCCAGTGCACTCTGCACCTGTAAGAGACTGGCGTGGATAAACGCCGCCTGCTTCGGGGACATATCATGCTGCTGCCACTGCTCCGGTGTCGCAAGGTAGAGCGCAATCACTTTTGCCTCGCTGTCGCGGCAGGCGGCGTGCAGCGCCAGATTGTCGTTTATGCGTAAATCGTTACGCAGCCAGACCAGATGGGTGGTCATACTCCTCCTGAATTACTGTCCGTAACGTAAGCACAAGGCTTCGGGATAGGGATCGAAATAGCGTTGTTGTGCCAGCCACGGATGCGGGTACTCCGCCATGTAGTGCTTGAGAATGGTGATCGGCACCAGCAGCGGTTGTGTGCCCTGACGATAGCGGTCAATCAGGGTTGCCAGCTCCTGGCGCTGCGCTGAGCTGAGATGCGTGCGGAAGTAGCCCTGCACATGCATCAGCACATTGGTGTGATTGCGACGTGACGCGGGACGTGACATCAGTTCCATCATGCGATTGCGATATTCAAACGCAAAGGCGTCCAGTGATTCCCACTCGCTCATCGAGGCGACAAACGGGCCCAGTTCACGGTACTTCTCCTGCGAATGCGCCAGCATCATCAGTTTGTAGCGGCTGTGGAAGGCAATCAGCCCCTGACGGGTCAGGCCGTTTTCCCACATCTGATTAAATTCGTGCAGCGCGCAGATACGGCCAATAAAGTTCTCACGCAGGGCGGGATCGTGCAGGCGACCATCTTCTTCCAGCGGCAGCCAGGGCATCTCACGCTGCAGGAATTCAGCGAAAATGCCGGTGCCCACTTTGCGGTTGTTGTTGTTGTCAGGCTCGTAGACCCGCACACGCTCCATGCCGCAGCTGGGAGATTTGGCACACAGGATATAGCCACAGAGATGATGCAGCGATTTAACCCGCTCCGCAGACCAGTCACGCATCTGCGTGGTGACCTCATCTCCGCCATCTTTGCTGAAGCAGAGATGGACCTCATCATCGCCCTGCTTAACCAGCCGTAAAGCCGGGCGTGGCGTAGGCAGACCAATCGCCATTTCAGGACAGATGGGTTCAAAGTGGACAAAGGGAGTGAGATCGTCGGTCGCAAAAGTAAGACGCTTATGCCCACCATCAAATCTGACGCGGTCGCCGAGCAGGCATGCACTGATTCCAACGGGGATTTTTTTGCTCATACTTGTACAACCTCCGAAATCTTGTAGAGGTTTAAGTGTAGCGCAAAATGGTCAGGAAGAAAGGGTTAAAACGTAGTTCCGGTCCGCTTATTCTCAGAAAAAACGCAAAAAAAAGCCCGGTCGGTTGACCAGGCCTGTTTTGCAGCAGGGCAAATTACCAGAACGCGCCGCCACCGGCTTCAGACTGCGCCAGCCAGACCGGCTTTGCACTGGTCTTACACCAGACGCGGTGCAGATAGCTGTAGAAACGCGCCCGATCCTGTCGGAACAACATGACAGGCAGTGCCAGAACGCCGAGAAGAACCACCAGCGTACGGCGTGCGATAATTTTGTAACGTGGATAAGCCTGATACATGGTTTCTCCTCCCGGTAAATAACGTGTTCGAATGTGATCTGTGTCCAATTTTACGCCAGGTTGTGTAACTTTACTACTCATCTGACCACTTATTTGCCGCTATTTACACTGTTTAAGATTTAGCCTGTAATAAAGTTACAGATACGTTATCGTCCGGTTACGCGAGAGTTTAAACGCCCGAAAGGTGAAGCACGCGGACGCCAGCTTATAATATTGATAACATGGCATTTCGGCCCCCACTCAAGGCAGGTATTGCGTGACCACGGTTTTGATCGTTGAAGATGAAAAAGAGATCCGCCGCTTTGTCCGGCTGGCGCTGGAAAATGAAGAGCTGAAGGTGTTTGACGCCGATACGCTTCAGCGCGGACTGATTGAAGCAGCGACCCGCAAGCCCGACTTAGTGATCCTCGATCTTGGCCTGCCGGATGGAGATGGCACCGATTTTATCCGTGACCTGCGCCAGTGGAGCGCTATCCCGGTGATTGTGCTGTCGGCGCGCAGCGATGAGCAGGATAAGATCGCTGCGCTGGATGCAGGCGCCGATGACTATCTGACCAAACCCTTTGGCATTGGCGAACTGCTGGCGCGCGTGCGTGTGGCGCTGCGCCGTCATAGTGGTCAGCAGCCTGACGCCAGAATTCATTTTGCCGACGTCAGCGTTGATTTCACCGCACGGCGGGTACAGCGCGCGGGTAGCGAGATTCACCTCACTCCAATTGAGTTTCGTCTGTTGAGTATCCTGCTGAACAATGCAGGAAAGGTGCTGACGCAGCGGCAACTGCTGAGCCAGGTCTGGGGGCCTAATGCGGTGGAGCATAGCCATTATCTGCGCATCTACATGGGCCATCTGCGCCAGAAGCTGGAAGCAAATCCGACCCAACCAGCGCATCTGCTGACTGAAACCGGGATTGGCTATCGCTTTATGCCATAAAAAAAGGCGCCAGAGGCGCCTTTCATGACTGCAAACAAAATCAAATCAGAGTGAATCTGATGGCAACGAATAAACCTGAGGCGCAGGGAGCAGGGTCAGAGGAGGAAAGCGTCCCACGCCAGGGACAAAAACGCCGGGAGCGTTTTTGAACAACGCAACGCGTTGGCCCGTTTACGGGCGCACCTCATGGATGAGGTGCGTAATCGCGTGGGACGAGCGTGTCATGGATGACGGCTTTTGCGTCTTTCCGATCTGACCCTGTTTCCTGTGCTGGCTCGTTCCTGCAGCTAACTGGAATAGACTTTGTCAACAATCTAAAAGGCGCCAGAGGCGCCTTTTATCTACCCACCTTATCAGGCGTTTTTCAGCACTTCGCTGACAATCTCTACGGCTTCTTTCTCAATCTGCTCGCGGTGTTCTGCGCCCAGGAAGCTTTCACAGTAGATCTTGTAGGCGTCTTCGGTACCTGAAGGACGGGCAGCAAACCAGCCATTCTCCGTCATCACTTTCAGACCGCCGATTGACGCACCATTACCCGGTGCCGCAGTCAGACGCGCGGTGATCGGATCACCCGCCAGCGTATCTGCGCTGACCATTTCTGGTGACAGCTTCGACAGGGCAGCTTTCTGCGCTGAAGTGGCTGATGCCTGCAGACGGTTGTAGCTAGGTGCGCCAAAGCGCGCGGCCAGCTCGTCATAATGCTGCTGCGGGTTTTTACCGGTCACGGCGGTAATTTCAGCCGCCAGCAGACACATGATGATGCCATCTTTGTCCGTTGACCACGGCGTGCCATCGAAACGCAGGAATGAAGCACCCGCGCTCTCTTCGCCGCCGAAACCGAAGCTGCCGTCATACAGACCATCAACAAACCATTTGAAACCAACTGGCACTTCCACCAGCTTGCGACCAATGTCGTTGACCACACGGTCAATCATGGCGCTGGACACCAGGGTTTTACCCACGGCGACATCCTGGCCCCACTGTGGACGGTGCTGGAACAGATAGTTGATCGCGACCGCCAGATAGTGGTTCGGATTCATCAGACCCGCCGGGGTCACAATGCCGTGACGGTCATAATCCGGATCGTTACCGAACGCCAGATCGAACTTGTCACGGTAGGCCAGCAGGCCTGCCATTGCGCTTTCAGACGAGCAGTCCATGCGCACGACGCCATCTTTATCCAGATGCATAAAGCGGAAGGTCTGATCGACCGCGTCATTCACCAGCGTCAGATCCAGCTTGTAGTGCTCAGCAATACGCTGCCAGTAAGCAATACCGGAACCGCCCAGTGGATCAACACCCAGCTTCAGGCCGGCTTTCTGAATCGCCGGGAAGTCGATAATCTCTGCCAGACCTTCAACGTAAGGCTGGATCAAATCTTTCTCGACCACGTGACCGCTGGCCATCGCCTGTTCCAGTGGCAGACGCTTAACCTCTTTCAGCCCATCTTTGATCAGCTGATTGGCGCGATCTTCCACCACTTTGGTGACGTTGGTATCAGCCGGTCCACCATTAGGTGGGTTGTACTTGATGCCGCCATCTTCCGGTGGGTTGTGCGAAGGTGTGATGACGATGCCGTCAGCCAGCGGGCCACCCGCTTTGTTATGCTCAAGAATCGCGTTCGAGATGGCAGGGGTCGGCGTATAGCCATTGTCCTGCTGCACAATCACATCAACGCCGTTCGCTGCCAGCACTTCCAGCACCGACAGGATCGCCGGTTCTGACAGCGCATGGGTGTCTTTACCGACGTAGCAAGGCCCGGTGATGCCGTTCTTTTTACGCTCTTCGGCAATGGCCTGCGCGATCGCCAGAATGTGCATCTCGTTAAAGCTCTGACGCCCTGCACTGCCGCGATGGCCAGAGGTGCCAAATTTCACCGCATGTTCCGGGTTCGCCACATCGGGCTGCAGGACATAATATTGTGACGTTAATTGTGCAACGTTAATCAAATCGCTCTGCTGGGCGGGTTGCCCGGCACGTGGGTGATTGGCCATTGGCGCTGCTCCCTGACGCTTAAGTTTTAAATGGTGCCGCAAACTTTCTCGGTCAGTTCCGCAGGGAACTGCATCGAGAGCATGATGTGTTCGACCATGCTGCATTTGCGACCAGTATTGGTGTTGGTGATCACCCAGTACGGGGTGCCGGGCACATGCTTCGGCTTAGTATGGGTGCCATTCTGCAACAGCGTATGCTCATCACCTGCAAAATAGACGCGGGTGCGGCCCTGCAGCGATGCAGTAGCCTCAGCAAAGGCTGCGGTATCAAGACGATAGAGCGTTGACAAGATAAGCATAAAGCGATTCACCGCCCGCTTCTGCTCCGCATATTCATCGGAAAGCAGCAGCTCACGCACCGCGCGGACACGATCCTGCGGGCGCGAACCCACAGAGGCCTGGGACTCTTTCGCTGCCTCTTTTGACGCTGGCTGCGCAGGCGAAGCGGGTGCAGTCTGACCGGCCGTGAACTTCAGCATACGACGCAGAATGTCGGATGCGCTTTCACCAATGTGTTGCGTGTGGCTGGCAATATAACGGTAGAGCTCTTCGTCAACTTCGATCGTTTTCATCTTATTCCGTACGGTTCTTTCTCATGACAGAACCACCTGTTTCCTGAAAAGCTCTGAGTATAGTCAGGCAATTCAAAGGGTGTGTGGGTTCTAACATCAGGATTATAAAGTTAAATTCAGGCGGGTTGTTAGCAATCAAACGGTTTACGGGCAAAAGTCAGAATATGTCCTAATGCCGCCGGAACCGGCGCGCCTGAAAAGGTGAAACCATGATAACCTAAGCACAGGTCTCAAACTTAAGAACTTTGCTATGATTTTGAACGCCCGTCTGCAAACTGAACAATCCCCTGCTGATTCCCTGCCCATCCTGTTAATCCACGGCCTGTTTGGCAGTCTGGATAACCTTGGCGTGCTGGCACGTGGCCTGAAAGATGCCGGTCCTCTGCTGCAGGTTGATGTCCGCAACCACGGACTCTCACCACGATCTGACGAGATGAACTACGCTGTAATGGCGCAGGATATGGTCGATACGCTGGATGCACACGGCATCGATCGCGTCGCGGTGATCGGCCACTCGATGGGCGGTAAGATCGCCATGACCATGAGCGCGCTGGTGCCGGACCGCATTGAGCGGCTGGTGATGATCGATATCGCCCCGGTGGACTACCAGACCCGCCGCCACGATCAGATATTTGCCGGTATTCGTGCCGTCACCGATGCGGGTGTCACATCCCGCAGTGAAGCGGCCCGCATTATGCGCACGGTGATTGAAGAAGAAGGGGTAATCCAGTTCCTGCTGAAGTCGTTTCAGGAGGGCGAGTGGCGCTTTAACGTGCCGGTGCTGTGGGATAACTACACCACGATTTCCGGCTGGCAGCCGGTGCCGGCCTGGGATCACCCGGCGCTGTTTATCCGCGGCGGCGACTCCAGCTATCTGGATAATCGCTACCGCGATGCGTTGCTGCAGCAGTTTCCGGGCGCGCAGGCCCATGTAATCGGCGGCGCGGGACACTGGGTTCATGCAGAGAAACCCGATGCCGTTTTGCGCAGTGTTCGTCGCTTTTTTGCGCTTTAAAAGCAATCAGATGGCGGCAAAGGTTTAGGATTGGCGTCGGGAGTACGCGTGAAGTATGATGGCGCGCTAAAATTTTGCCGCGGGTCAGTTTTGCTGCGGCAATAGCCAATAATTTATAATCTGCGCGGTGAGTGTCTGGCGCCCGCCCCCATTCAGTTTTACTAAGCCATGGCAAAAGAACAGACTGACCGCACGACGCTCGATCTCTTTGCTGATGAGCGTCGCCCTGGTCGACCCAAAACCAGTCCGCTTTCGCGTGATGAACAGCTGCGCATCAACAAGCGCAATCAGCTTAAACGTGACAAAGGACGCGGGCTTCGTCGTGTCGAACTGAAAATGAACAGTGAAGCCGTCGATGCACTCAACACGCTGGCAGAACAGCGTAATCTCAGCCGCAGCGAACTGATTGAACAGATGCTGCTGGCGCAGCTCAAACTGGATTGATGCGGGCAAATCGCACGCAGGAGCAAATGTCGGGGCTTTAACCGTTCACCGGTTTTCCCTCGTCTGCTATTATTCGCTGAATTGTGCTGCGGCACACATCTCATCATCAGGATTTAAGAGGTTATTTTACTCATGGCACTCGTAGGCATCTTCTTTGGCAGCGATACCGGCAATACCGAAAACATTGCAAAAATGATCCAGAAACAGCTGGGTACTGACGTTGCAGAAGTGCATGACATCGCGAAAAGCACAAAAGAAGATCTGGAAGCGTTTGATATCCTGCTGCTGGGCATTCCGACCTGGTACTACGGCGAAGCGCAGTGCGACTGGGATGACTTTTTCCCGACGCTGGAAGAGATCGATTTCAATGGCAAGCTGGTTGCGCTGTTTGGCTGTGGCGACCAGGAAGATTACGCAGAGTACTTCTGTGATGCGATGGGCACCATCCGTGACATCATTGAACCACACGGTGCGGTGATTGTCGGCCACTGGCCAACGGAAGGCTACCACTTCGAAGCCTCAAAAGGCCTGGCCGATGATACCCACTTCCTGGGTCTGGCCATTGACGAAGATCGTCAGCCTGAACTGACTAACCAGCGTGTAGAACAGTGGGTTAAGCAGATCTTTGATGAACTGCAGCTGAAAGAGATCATCGAAGCCTGATTCTGTCCGACTCAATGTGAGCGCCAGCTCACATTGAGGCAATGGAAATTCCTATAGAAATAATAGCCACATTTTTTTAACTTTCTCCGTTTAATCTGTAGAATACCCGCATCGATCTTCCGCGTATTTTCTCAGCGGCAAGACTAAGCGATGTACAAACAGACATCTGCCAGAATCCTCCCCGGCCCGGTGACCTCTCCCCAATAGCCCATGATGATTCAGGCACGCCCTCTGGTTTTCATTTCATCGCTTCAGTTCTATAATGAGACGCAAATGAGAATGAGTGAAGATCGACATTCAAGGCGAAAAGCCACAAAAGTGAATATTAGTAACAGGACAAAATCCGCATGACTGACAACAACACCGCATTAAAGAAGGCTGGCCTGAAAGTGACACTGCCCAGACTGAAAATTCTGGAAGTGCTTCAGGAACCTGAGTGCCATCACGTCAGTGCGGAAGATTTGTACAAACGCCTGATTGATATCGGCGAAGAGATTGGCCTGGCGACCGTTTACCGCGTTCTGAACCAGTTTGATGACGCCGGTATTGTCACCCGCCACAATTTTGAAGGCGGCAAATCTGTCTTCGAACTGACGCAGCAGCATCACCACGATCACCTGATCTGCCTGGATTGCGGCAAGGTTATTGAGTTCAGCGATGAGTCGATCGAAACGCGCCAGCGTGAAATCGCGACCCGCCATGGCATCAAGCTGACCAACCACAGCCTCTATCTTTATGGACACTGCACACTGGGCGATTGCCGGGAAAACGAAACCCTGCACGACCAGTAACGCGGCCTGAAATAAAAAAACCGGTGAATTCACCGGTTTTTTTTTCGTCTGTGTTCTGCCGTTACGCGTCAGGCGACCAGCGTCTCCTGCAGATAACGCCAGCGCGGAATAGAGCTGCTGCAGTCCAGAATCGCCAGCGAGATGCGGCTATGGTTGTTGCCATTCATCATCTGCATTTCGCGATACTGCACGGTGATCTCTTTATCATGATGAGAGAGGATCACATGTTCGCAGGTAGCAATGCGCATCCCTTCCCGTTGCCCCTGCAACTGTCGGAAAAGATCTTCAACTTCGTTCAGATTGTACTCTTTGCCCTTCGGGGTCACCATGCGGAAGTCAGGATGAAAATAGGACATCAGCAGCTCAAAACTGTCGTCAGATCCGGCAGGCTGATTAAAAATACGTTCAATGAGCTGATGTAAAACGACAACACTGTTTCTGGCTTCCTGGGCGAGAACGGTCATTTTTTTTCCTTATTTAACCCGCTTTGCTACCTCTGAGAGCGCATAGCCTACCTGAAAGCGGATAATTCACATCTGTAAATTGATTAATTTTTTTAAACTCAGATTACTCTCACAATGCGGGATTTAACAGGTTGCAGTTAGTACAGAACAAACGTCGGCAATGATAAAAATCGGGGCAATAAAAAAGGGCGATAAATCGCCCTTTTGTCATTTTATGAGGTCAGCCGCAAAAAAAATTATTCGCCGGTTTTCGTCCATGTATCACGAAGACCGACGGTGCGGTTAAACACCAGCTGCGACGGCTTAGAGTAAACGCTGTCGGCGCAGAAATAACCTTCACGCTCGAACTGGAACGGTGAAGTTGCTTCCACATCGCGCAGGCCCGGCTCGACAAAGCCCTGTTTGATCACCAGAGACTCAGGGTTAATCACCGCCAGGAAGTCCTCTGCCGCGCCCGGATTTGGCACGCTGAACAGACGATCATACAGACGGAATTCAGCAGGCTGCGCGTGATCGGCAGAAACCCAGTGAATGACCCCTTTCACCTTGCGACCATCCGCTGGATCTTTGCTCAGCGTATCAACATCGCTGGTGCAATAGATGCAGGTAATGTTGCCCGCTTCATCTTTAGCGACACGCTCAGCACGAATCACATAGGCGTTACGCAGGCGAACTTCTTTGCCCAGCACCAGACGCTTGTATTGCTTGTTCGCCTCTTCACGGAAATCTGCGCGATCGATCCAGATCTCACGGCTGAACGGCACTTCACGCGTACCCATATCAGGTTTGCCCGGATGATTTGGCATGGTGATGATTTCGCTGTGGCCAGCTGGCAGGTTTTCGATGACCACTTTAAGCGGATCCAGCACCGCCATGGCGCGTGGCGCATTCTCATTCAGATCATCACGGATACAGGACTCCAGCGAGGCCATTTCCACAATGTTATCCTGCCTGGTCACGCCAATGCGGCGGCAGAACTCACGGATAGACGCGGCGGTGTAACCACGACGACGCAGACCTGAAACGGTCAGCATGCGCGGATCGTCCCAGCCTTCTACGTGCTTCTCGGTCACCAGCTGAGTGAGTTTGCGTTTCGACATCACCGCATACTCCAGATTCAGACGCGAGAATTCATACTGACGCGGATGAACCGGAATGGTGATGTTGTCCAGTACCCAGTCATAGAGACGGCGGTTGTCCTGGAACTCCAGCGTACACAGCGAATGCGTAATGCCTTCCAGCGCATCGGAGATGCAGTGGGTAAAGTCATACATCGGGTAGATGCACCACTTGTTGCCCGTCTGGTGGTGTTCCGCGAACTTGATGCGGTAAAGCACCGGATCGCGCATCACGATGAAATTAGAGGCCATGTCGATTTTAGCGCGCAGACAGGCCGTGCCTTCCGCAAACTCACCGTTACGCATCTTCTCAAACAGCGCCAGATTCTCTTCCACGCTGCGATCGCGATAAGGACTGTTCTTACCTGGCTCTTTCAGGGTACCGCGATATTCGCGAATCTGATCCGGACTCAGTTCATCAACGTAAGCCAGACCTTTGGAAATCAGCTCGATGGCATAGTGATAAAGCTGATCAAAATAGTTTGATGAGTAACAGACCTCACCGCTCCACTCAAAACCCAGCCACTGGACGTCACGCTTGATGGATTCAACGAATTCCAGATCCTCTTTAACCGGATTGGTATCGTCGAAACGCAGGTTGCATTGCCCCTGATAATCCTGGGCGATGCCAAAATTCAGACAGATCGATTTCGCATGACCAATATGCAGATAGCCATTGGGCTCTGGCGGGAAACGGGTATGCACGCTGCTGTGCTTACCGCTCGCCAAATCTTCGTCAATGATCTGACGAATAAAGTTAGTTGGGCGGGCTTCAGCCTCACTCATCTCAAAAATCCTCAATACGAATAACAGGTGATATGTACCACGAAGTAACGGAGTATGATCCACAAAGCGTCTGAGGGAAACAACCGTTTGTTAAGCCTTTAAAACAAAAAAGGCAGGAATCGCTTCCTGCCTATGGGGTTCTGTTGCGGGGATTAGCCTTTCACTTCATACAGCGGGGTTTCACCTGCCACCACCTGACCGCGAGCCAGTAACGTCAGCCCGGCGAAATCATCGCTGTTGCTGACCACCACCGGACTCACCATCGAGCGGGCATTCGCATTCAGGAATTCAAGGTCCATCTCCAGCACAGGCTGACCGGCGACCACTGTGGCCCCCTCTTCAACCAGGCGGGTAAAGCCTTTACCTTCCAGCGCCACGGTATCCAGCCCCATGTGCACCACAATCTCTACGCCATTCTCCGTTTCCAGACAGAAGGCGTGATTGGTGTTGAAGATTTTCACCAGCGTACCGGCAATCGGTGCCACTACCCATTTATCGCTGGGTTTGATCGCCAGACCGTCACCGACCGCTTTGCTGGCAAAGGCTTCGTCCGGTACCTCATCCAGCGCGACCACTTCGCCCGTTACCGGTGCCAGCAGGGTCGCGATCACACGCTTCTCGCTGTTCAGTACTGCCTGCGGTTTCACGTCCTGCTGAACCGGCTCAGCGGGTGCACTGCTGGTGGCGGCCGCTGCGACCGGACCTTTGGTCAGCACTTTTTTCATCGCCGAGGCGATGCTTTCTGCCTGGGTTCCCACGATGATCTGCACGCTCTGTTTGTTAAGACGGATGACGCCAGACGCGCCGAGACGCTTCGCCACACCTTCATTAACCTGAGCGGAATCATTTACGTTAAGACGCAGACGGGTAATACAGGCATCAATGCTGGTTAAGTTCGCTGAACCCCCTACTGCACCAATATAACGGCGCGCCAGCGATTCCGTGGCCGTTTCACCATTATCTGTTTTATCCACGTTGACGTCATAGCCATCACTTTCATCACCGGCAACCGCCAGCTCACGGCCCGGCGTCATCAGGTTGAATTTTTTGATCGTGAAGCGGAACACCACGTAGTAGATAACGAAGAAGACCAGGCCCTGCGGAATCAGCATGTACCAGTGTGTTGCCAGCGGGTTACGGGTCGACAGCACCATATCCACCAGCCCGGCGCTGAAACCAAATCCGGCAATCCAGTGCATGCTGGCCGCGATGAAGACAGAGAGACCGGTCAGCACGGCGTGGATCAGATAGAGCACCGGTGCCACGAACATGAAGGAGAACTCCAGCGGTTCGGTGATGCCGGTAAAGAAGGCAGCAAACGCAGCGGCCAGCATGATACTCCCGACTTTGACGCGGTTCTCAGGGCGCGCACAGTGGTAAATAGCCAGCGCTGCACCCGGCAGACCAAACATCATGATCGGGAAGAAGCCCGCCTGATAACGGCCGGTAATACCTACGGTTGCGGTTCCGTCAGCCAGGGACTGCGCACCGCCAAGGAATTTAGGAATGTCATTAATGCCTGCAACGTCAAACCAGAACACGGAGTTCAGGGCGTGATGCAGACCGACCGGAATCAGCAGACGGTTGAAGAAGGCGTAGATACCGGCACCAACAGAGCCGAGTTTCTGGATATGTTCACCGAAGTTGACCAGCCCGTTAAAGATAACCGGCCAGATATACATCAGGATAAAGGCGACCAGGATCATCAGGAACGAGACGAGAATCGGCACCAGCCGCCGTCCGCTGAAGAAGGAAAGTGCTTTCGGCAGCTCGACGTGACTGAAGCGGTTATAGACCTCCGCCGACAGGATACCGACCAGGATACCGACAAACTGGTTATTAATTTTGCCAAACGCCACTGGCACCTGCGCCAATGGAATTTTCTGAATCATCGCCACCGCGGCCGGTGAGCAGAGCGTGGTGACGACCAGGAATCCGACGAAGCCGGTCAGGGCTGCGGCACCATCTTTATCTTTCGACATGCCATAGGCGACACCAATCGCAAACAGCACCGACATGTTTTCGATGATGGCAGAACCGGACTTGATCAGTAACGCAGCCAGCGCATTACCGGCACCCCAGCTGTCAGGATCGATCCAGTAGCCAACCCCCATCAATATTGCTGCTGCTGGCAGGGTTGCTACCGGCACCATCAGTGCGCGCCCCACCTTTTGTAAGTAACCTAACATATCCCCTTCCCCCTATGAGCCTGACTTGTCGCTTTGCGCCGCTTAATGTTGTTATGTCAGCTGCAAAGATCGTTAATACACTTCATATCACGCAGCGAAGTGTAATGATAAATTAATTCGCCTCGCAAATTAAAACCAGTGTAACTGTGATTTTTATCACTAAAAAACATCGTTTCATACGGCAACATCTGGCTATGACCTCAAACTTATTTTATGATCCGAAATATTGAATTACGCTCCGCCCGTGGCGAGAATACGTTATCTGCTCAGGCTGATGACTAACGCAACGGTTTAGCGATCCCCTTTCCATTTTCAAATGAGGTGAAACATGAGACTGATTCCATTAGCGACGCCAACCCAGGTAGGTAAATGGGCCGCCCGACATATTGTTAACCGCATCAATGCGTTTAACCCGACGGCGGACAGACCGTTTGTTCTGGGTCTGCCTACCGGCGGCACGCCACTGGAGGCGTACAAACACCTGATTGATATGCACAAAGCGGGCCAGGTCAGTTTTAAACATGTCGTGACCTTTAATATGGACGAATATGTTGGCCTGCCAAAAGAGCATCCTGAAAGCTATCACAGCTTCATGTATCGCAACTTCTTCGATCACGTTGATATTCAACCGGAAAATATCAATCTGCTGAATGGTAATGCGCCCGATATTGACGCAGAATGTCGTCAGTACGAAGAGAAAATTCGCGCACTGGGTAAAATTCACCTGTTTATGGGCGGTGTCGGCAACGACGGTCATATTGCCTTTAACGAACCGGCTTCATCACTGGCTTCACGTACCCGTATTAAAACCCTGACCCATGACACCCGCGTGGCGAACTCGCGCTTCTTTAACGGGGATGTTGATCAGGTGCCTAAATATGCCCTGACGGTCGGCGTCGGCACGCTGCTGGATGCAGAAGAAGTAATGATTCTGGTTACCGGCCATGTTAAAGCGCAGGCACTGCAGGCGGCGGTTGAAGGCAACGTGAATCATATGTGGACCATCAGCTGCCTGCAGCTGCATGCGAAATCGGTCGTGGTCTGTGATGAGCCAGCCACAATGGAACTGAAAGTGAAAACCGTGAAATATTTCCGCGAAATGGAAGCGGAAAATATGAAAGGCGTGTAACAGAACAGTGCCCTGCTGTTACGCTGAGTGACAGCAGGTCAGGACGGGAGAAAAAAGATGTACGCATTAGTTAACGGTCGAATCTACAGCGGCCATGAGGTTCTGGATAATTACGCCGTCGTGGTGGCTGACGGGCATATTGCGCGCGTCTGCCCGCAGGAATCGCTCCCGGCCGATATTGAGCAGCGCGATATGGCGGGTGCGATTATTGCGCCCGGCTTTATCGATCTTCAGCTCAACGGCTGCGGGGGTGTGCAGTTCAATGACAGCCTTGAGGCGCTCAGCATTGAGACGCTGGAAACGATGCAGCGTGCCAATGAAAAGTCTGGCTGCACCAGCTTTTTACCGACGCTGATCACCAGTAGCGACGCCCTGATGAAGCGGGCGATTGAAACCATGCGCGCTTATCTGCAGAAGCATCCGCATCAGGCGCTGGGTCTGCATCTGGAAGGACCCTGGCTGAACAAGACGAAAAAAGGCACCCACGATCCGGCGCTGATTCGTCTGCCAGAGCCTGCGATGGTGCAGTATCTCTGTGACAACGCCGACGTCATCACCAAGGTCACCCTGGCACCGGAAAACGCAGGCAGCGACGTCATTCGTCAGTTAACTGATGCCGGCATCATTGTTTCCGCAGGTCACTCGAATGCGACCTATGAAGAGGCGAAAGCGGGTTTCTCTGCTGGCGTGAGTTTCGCGACCCATCTCTACAACGCCATGCCGGCGTTTGCCGGACGTGAACCGGGGCTTATCGGTGCGCTGTTTGATTCGCCTGATGTATACTGCGGCATTATTGCGGATGGTTTACATGTACATTACGCTAACGTTCGCAATGCAAAACGCATCAAAGGCGACAAACTGGTACTGGTAACGGATGCCACTGCACCCGCTGGCGCTGACATTAGCGAGTTTATTTTTGCAGGTAAAACAATCTATTATCGTGACGGGCTCTGTGTTGATGAAAACGGCACATTAAGTGGTTCTGCCCTGACGATGATTGAAGCGGTACAAAACAGCGTCGAGCATGTGGGTATCGCACTGGACGAAGCGTTACGCATGGCATCACTCTACCCGGCACGGGCGATGGGCGTGGAAAGACAGTTGGGCTCGATCGAAGCAGGAAAAATCGCGAACCTGACTGTGTTTACGCGCGACTTTAAAATCATTAAGACGTTTGTCAACGGAGACGACGTCCTGAGCGAGTAAGCACTGAATGACCACTGGCGGCCAGTCACAAATAGGAAATGTCGATCTTGTTAAGCAACTCAATAGTGCAGCGGTTTACCGGCTGATCGATCAACAGGGGCCGATATCGCGCATTCAGATTGCCGAACTCAGCCAGCTCGCCCCCGCCAGCGTCACCAAAATTACCCGCCAGTTGATTGAGCGCGGCCTGATCAAAGAGGTAGACCAGCAGGCGTCTACCGGTGGTCGCCGCGCCATCTCGATTATCACTGAAACCCGCCATTTCCATACCATCGGGGTCCGCCTCGGCCGCAACGATGCCACGCTGACGCTGTTCGACCTCAGCGGTAAGTCGCTGGCGCAGGAAGATTATGCGCTGCCGGAACGCACTCAGGAGACGCTGGAACATGCGCTGTTTAACGCCATCAGCGGCTTCATTGAGCAGCACCAGCGTAAAATCCGCGAGCTGATCGCGATTTCTGTCATTCTGCCAGGGCTGGTCGATCCGATTAATGGCGTGATCCGTTATATGCCGCATATCTCTGTCAGCCACTGGCCGCTCGTCGCCAGCCTGAAAAAACGTTTCAACGTCACCAGTTTTGTCGGCCACGATATTCGCAGCCTGGCGCTGGCCGAGCACTACTTCGGTGCAAGCCGCGACTGTGCTGACTCGATCCTGGTGCGTTTACACCGTGGTACCGGCGCCGGCATTATTGCTAACGGCCATATTTTTCTGGGCAGCAACGGCAACGTCGGCGAGATCGGCCATATCCAGGTCGACCCGCTTGGCGAGCGTTGTCACTGCGGCAACTTTGGCTGCCTGGAAACCATTGCCGCCAACGGTGCCATTGAGAATCGGGTGCGACATCTGCTGAGTCAGGGCCACCCCAGCACGCTGACCCTGGATGCCTGTCAGATATCCCACATCTGCAAAGCGGCCAATCACGGTGATGCCCTGGCCTGCGAAGTGGTCGAGCACGTGGGTCGTTATCTCGGTAAAGCGATTGCGATTGCGATCAACCTGTTTAATCCCCAAAAAGTGGTGCTGGCGGGTGAGATCACAGAGGCAGAAAAAGTGCTGCTGCCCGCGATTGAGGGCTGCATCAATACCCAGGCCTTAGAAGCCTTCCGTAAAAATCTGCCGGTGGTGCGTTCTACGCTGGATCATCGTTCTGCGATTGGCGCGTTTGCGCTCGCTAAACGTGCCATGCTTAACGGCATTCTGCTGCAACATCTTCTGGAAGACTAAGCTAACCCGCTGCTGTGGCGGGCCACATCGGATCTGACTATGACCATTAAAAGCGTAATTTGTGATATCGATGGCGTGCTGATGCACGACAACACGGCCGTTCCCGGCGCACAGGAGTTTTTACAGCGCATTCTGGCCAAAGAGATGCCGCTGGTGGTGCTGACGAACTATCCCTCGCAGACCGAGCAGGATCTGGCTAACCGTTTTGCTTCGGCTGGCGTAGAAGTTCCTGAATCGGTTTTCTATACCTCCGCTATGGCCACAGCCGACTTCCTGCGCCGTCAGGAAGGCAAAAAAGCGTATGTGATTGGCGAAGGCGCACTGATTCATGAACTCTATAAAGCGGGCTTTACCATTACCGATGTGAATCCCGATTTCGTGATTGTCGGAGAAACGCGCTCGTTTAACTGGGACATGATGCATAAAGCGGCCTTCTTCGTGGCTAACGGCGCCCGCTTTATTGCCACTAACCCGGATACGCATGCGCGTGGTTTTATTCCCGCCTGTGGTGCGCTCTGTGCAGGTATTGAAAAGATCTCTGGCCGTCGTCCGTTTGTGGTCGGCAAACCCAGCCCCTACATCATGCGCGCCGCGCTGAACAAAATGCAGGCCCACTCAGAAGAGACGGTGATTGTCGGTGACAACCTGCGTACCGATATTCTGGCTGGTTTTCAGGCGGGTCTGGAAACGGTACTGGTGCTGTCCGGCGTCTCAACGCTAAGTGATATTGATGCCATGCCGTTCCGTCCGGACTGGATCTACCCTTCAGTTGCCGATATTGACCTGTTCTGATTCATTTCTCTTATGACGCATCCGGCTAATCTGTGATGCGTCCCCCTTTTTTGCACAACCCTTTCCTTTTTACTGCCTGATTTTTGCTCAAAAAAGCCATTCCATTGCCGATCCAACAACAGAACAACGTTTAAATTATCGTTTATTCAATTTTATTGGCATGCGAGCAATATTTTTATCAGTAAATCACGATTCCTCTTGCATTGAATGCACCAAATAGCGCATTTTCTTATGTATCACGCAGCGTCAGGCTGCCGGACAAACGCAAAAGATAACATCGCCGTAAGGTGAGCTCAGGAGTCAGTTATGTGTTCAATTTTTGGTGTGCTGGATCTGAAAACCGATCCTGTTGAGCTGCGCAAAAAAGCGCTGGAATGTTCACGCTTAATGCGTCATCGCGGCCCGGACTGGTCAGGCGTCTACGCAGATGACCATGCTATCCTGGCGCATGAACGCCTCTCAATTGTTGACGTTAACAATGGCGCACAGCCGCTGTACAACGCCGATCGCACCCACGTACTGGCGGTTAACGGCGAGATTTACAACCATCAGGCACTGCGCGCTGAACTCAGCGATCGCTACGAATTTCAGACCGGTTCTGACTGTGAAGTCATTCTGGCGCTCTATCAGGAGAAAGGTGTCGATTTCCTCGACGAGCTGGAAGGCATGTTCGCCTTTATCCTCTATGACACCGTTAAAAAAACCTATCTGATTGGCCGCGACCACATCGGTATCATCCCGCTCTATATGGGTAACGATGAGCACGGCAACCTGTTTGTCGCATCAGAAATGAAAGCGCTGGTGCCTGCCTGCCGTTCGATCAAAGAGTTCCCGCCGGGAAGCTACCTCTCCAGCACCGATGGCGTGATCCGTCGTTACTGGCAGCGTGACTGGATGGAATACAAAAACGTTGAGCACAACACCACCGACGCTGCTGGCCTGAAACACGCGCTGGAAGAGTCGGTGAAAAGCCACCTGATGTCCGATGTGCCTTACGGTGTGCTGCTGTCAGGCGGTCTGGACTCCTCCATCATTTCCGCTGTGACCAAGCGTTTCGCGGCGAAGCGGGTTGAAGATCAGGATAAAAGTGATGCCTGGTGGCCACAGCTGCACTCTTTCGCTGTAGGACTGGAAGGTTCACCCGACTTAAAAGCGGCGAAAACCGTGGCGGAACATCTGGGCACCGTGCACCACGAAATTCATTTCACCGTGCAGGAAGGACTGGATGCGATTCGCGATGTGATTTATCACATTGAAACCTATGATGTCACCACTATTCGCGCCTCTACGCCGATGTACTTAATGTCGCGTAAAATCAAAGCGATGGGTATTAAGATGGTGCTGTCGGGCGAAGGCGCAGATGAAGTATTTGGCGGCTATCTCTATTTCCATAAAGCGCCAGACGCTAAAGAGTTCCACGAAGAAAACGTGCGTAAACTGCAGGCACTGCATATGTTCGACTGCGCCCGCGCCAACAAGGCGATGTCCGCCTGGGGCGTTGAAGCCCGCGTACCGTTCCTGGACAAAAAATTCCTGGATGTGGCGATGCGTATCAACCCGGCCGACAAAATGTGTGGCAGCAACGGTAAAATGGAGAAGCACATTCTGCGTGAATGTTTCTCCTCTTACCTGCCGGAGAGTGTGGCGTGGCGTCAGAAAGAGCAGTTCTCGGATGGCGTGGGTTACAGCTGGATCGACTCACTGAAAGAAGTTGCGGCGAAGCAAATCAGCGATCAGCAGCTGGCCACCGCCCACTTCCGCTTCCCGTTCAACACGCCGGGGTCGAAAGAAGCTTATCTCTATCGTGAGATCTTCGAAGAGCTGTTCCCGTTAGCGAGCGCGGCAGAGTGTGTGCCTGGCGGTCCGTCGGTCGCCTGTTCTTCTGCCAAAGCGATTGAGTGGGATGAAGCGTTTAAAAACATGGACGATCCTTCCGGACGTGCCGTGGGTGTGCATCAGTCAGCCTATAAATAAGCTGACAGAGCGCCACCAGAATGGGCCCGCTGTGGCCCATTTTTTTCACGATTAGCCTTGTATTCACTGAAAAATTGCCGAATAAACCGCCAGGCTGGTTATAAGCCAGTCAAACAGCAATTATCTGGCAAAAAACGGTAAAAAACTTGTTGACGCTGTCTGGTCAACTCCGCATAATGCGCCCCGCAACGCCGATGAAGGTAACGCGAAAAAAAGATGGCTACGTAGCTCAGCTGGTTAGAGCACAGCACTCATAATGCTGGGGTCACAGGTTCGATTCCCGTCGTAGCCACCATCTTTTTTTGCGGGAGTGGCGAAATTGGTAGACGCACCAGATTTAGGTTCTGGCGCCGCAAGGTGTGCGAGTTCAAGTCTCGCCTCCCGCACCATTTCATTATTCGGCAGCGTGGATGGGATATCGCCAAGCGGTAAGGCACCGGTTTTTGATACCGGCATTCCCTGGTTCGAATCCAGGTATCCCAGCCAATTTCGATGATTCTTGTATGCTGAGAACGGACGAATGGGATATCGCCAAGCGGTAAGGCACCGGTTTTTGATACCGGCATTCCCTGGTTCGAATCCAGGTATCCCAGCCATCATTGAAATGCAGTACAATTTGGCTACGTAGCTCAGCTGGTTAGAGCACAGCACTCATAATGCTGGGGTCACAGGTTCGATTCCCGTCGTAGCCACCATATAATTGGGGTGTCGCCAAGCGGTAAGGCACTGGTTTCTGATACCAGCATTCCGGGGTTCGAATCCCTGCACCCCAGCCATACAAAGACAATTTGAAAAACACCATTATTGGGGTGTCGCCAAGCGGTAAGGCACTGGTTTCTGATACCAGCATTCCGGGGTTCGAATCCCTGCACCCCAGCCAAATTGCACAACCAGGCCCGCTTTTGCGGGCTTTGTTGTTTTTGTACCTTCTCAAACTTTCCACTCTTAATGATTGCTGGCCCGCCCTGCGGCGAGCCTCAATGCACAACCGGCTATAAACCCAGTGCGTATCGCAATACCTGCCGCTTCAGTACGCCGGAATGTTCGGCTGCAATCAGTCCGAGATTACGCGCGAACCGCAGCGGTGCCAGCTGATTGCTGAAGGCAAAGTAAAAGAGATCCATCCCGCCCTGCATCAGCATATTGTCTTTACGACGCTGCCGGTGATAGCGCTGCAATACCCGCTCCGACGCCCAGTCCTCCGCCGCACCGCGTGCGCTGACCAGCACATCAATCAATGCATCAATATCGCGATAGCCCAGATTCACGCCCTGCCCGGCCAGCGGGTTAATGGTATGCGCCGCGTCTCCGACCAGCGCCAGCCCCGGCAGGACGTAGCGTGACGCGTGACGACGTACCAGCGGGAAGCCACCCGCGCCATGCGCTTTGAAACGCCCTAGTCGCGCCGGGAAATGGCTGGCGATCTCTTTTTCCAGCTGGGGCAACGGCATCGCCTGCAGCTGACGCACTCTTGCGGGCGCGTCATACCAGACCAGCGAGGCGCGGTTGCCATACAGCGGCAGGAAGGCGCGTGGTCCCTGCGGCGTAAAGTGCTGCCAGGTGGCGTCGCCTGCCGGATGTTCACAGGTCACGCTGATCAGTAAGCAGGACTGCGCATAGCTCCAGCCATGAATGCCAATACCTGCCATCTGTCGAACCTGAGAGTTCGCGCCATCTGCGCCAACCACCAGCCGGGTGTGTAAGGCAACGCCGTCGTTCAGGTCAATGCGCCAGCCGCCATTTTCTGGCTGCAGGTTTTCCAGCGAGGCCGGGCAATAGCAGGTCACGCCCAGCGACTGCATTTCTTCCCATAGCGCCCGCTGAAGCACACTGTTCTCGACCATAAAGCCCAGTTCGGGCAGCCCCAGCGAAGCTGCATCAAAACTCACCTGCGCCGCCTGCCACTCCCAGGTTTCCAGCCTGCGATAAGGCGCGCTGCGCATCGCTTCGACCCGGGGCCAGACGTTGAGCTGCTTCAGCAACGCCACCGAGGAGGATCCGATCGCTGAAATGCGTATATCGGGATCGCTGTCGGCATCAAATGGCGCGGGTTCGGCACGCTCAATCACCGCCACGCGAAAATGGTGTTGTGTCAGTCCACAGGCCAGCGCAGCACCGACCATGCCACCGCCGACAATCACGACATCAAACTGATTATCCTGCATTGCTTATGTCCCTCTCTGATTCCCGCCAGCCTGCGCAACACGGGTCTGAATAGAGCAAAGTGTACCGGAAAACGCGGTGGCTGGCAGAAAAGCCCTCAGGCTGGTCACCACTGCATCAAAGCATTACAATACGCGCCCCTCACTTCACTGCACTGAATCAATGGCTAGCGCGATGATAAAAAAACTGCATATCAAAACCTGGGGATGTCAGATGAATGAGTATGATTCATCCAAGATGTCTGATCTGCTGAACAGTACGCACGGCTATACGCTGACCGAGGTCCCTGAAGAGGCGGATATTTTGCTGCTCAATACCTGCTCGATTCGTGAGAAAGCGCAGGAGAAGGTATTCCACCTGCTGGGACGCTGGAGAAAACTCAAAGAGCGCAATCCGGACGTGATTATCGGCGTGGGTGGCTGTGTGGCGTCGCAGGAAGGGGATCATATCCGCCAGCGTGCGCCCTGCGTGGATATCGTTTTTGGTCCGCAGACACTGCATCGCCTGCCTGAGATGATCAACACCGTGCGCGGCACCAAAAGCCCGGTGGTCGACATCAGCTTCCCGGAAATCGAGAAATTCGACCGCCTGCCGGAGCCGCGCGCAGAAGGTCCGACAGCCTTTGTCTCCATTATGGAAGGCTGCAACAAATATTGTACGTTCTGCGTGGTGCCTTACACCCGCGGTGAGGAAGTGAGCCGTCCCAGCGATGACATTCTGCTGGAGATCGCGCAGCTGGCGGCGCAGGGCGTGCGTGAAGTTAACCTGCTAGGCCAGAACGTTAACGCCTATCGGGGTGCCACCTTTGATGGTGAGATCTGTACCTTCGCTGAGCTGCTGCGCCTGGTCGCCGCCATCGACGGTATCGACCGCATTCGTTTCACCACCAGCCACCCGATTGAGTTCACCGATGACATCATCGAGGTCTATCGTGATACCCCGGAACTGGTGAGTTTCCTGCACCTGCCGATTCAGAGCGGCTCAGACCGTATTCTGACGCTGATGAAGCGTGCTCATACCGCGCTGGAATATAAGGCGATTATCCGCAAGCTGCGCGCGGCGCGCCCGGATATTGAGATCAGCTCCGACTTCATCATTGGCTTCCCCGGTGAGACGCAGCAGGATTTCGAGCAGACCATGAAGCTCATTGCCGAGATCAATTTCGACGTCAGCTTCAGCTTTGTCTACTCGGCCCGTCCCGGCACGCCAGCCGCTGACCTGCCGGATGATGTCAGCGAAGAGGAGAAAAAGCAGCGTCTGTGGATCCTGCAGGACCGTATCAATCAGCAGGCGCAGGCGGTCAGTCGCCGCATGGTGGGCACCGTGCAGCGTATTCTGGTGGAGGGCATCTCCCGCAAGAACGTGATGGAAGTTTCCGGCCGCACCGAAAATAACCGCGTGGTTAATTTCGAAGGCACGCCTGAGATGATTGGCCGCTTTGTGGATGTGGAAATCGTCGATGTCTACACCAACTCGCTGCGCGGCAGACTGGTGCGCACAGAAGAGGATATGGGCCTGCGTATGGCGGAAAGCCCGGCGTCCGTGATTGCCCGTACCCGCAAAGAAAACGACATCGGCGTGAGTCTGTTCCAGCCGTGATGCCTGCTATACTGTGCGGCAGCGCGCATTGCGTTGCCGCCAATTTCATTTTGCGCCACTTGGTTTATGAAAGTGTCGCCCAAATATCTCTCCTTAAGCTTGCGCCCAGGCGTTACGGCATAAATAATTTCGTTATGGTGCATCCGGTTAAGCCCAACGGTGCGTCAGACACACCCCATAACTGGCCCTGAGTGACCCAAAGGATTCGTTTGAATATCGAAACTCGTGAAATCGCCCTTGAACCGGCTGATAACCGTCGACTGATGAGCCTGTGTGGGCCTTTCGACGATAATGTGAAACAGCTTGAGCGTCGTCTGGGCATTGAGATCAATCGTCGCGACAACGTCTTTAAGCTGGTGGGACGTCCACTTTGCGTCAATGCTGCCGCAGATATTCTGAAAACCCTGTATGTCGACACCGCGCCGATGCGTGGTGAAATCCCGGATATCGAGCCTGACCAGATTCATCTGGCGATCAAAGAGAGCCGGGTACTGGAGCAAACCGCCGAAAGCGTGCCGGAGTACGGTAAAGCGGTCAACATCAAGACCAAGCGTGGTGTGATTAAACCGCGCACGCCAAACCAGGCCCAGTACATTGCGAATGTGCTCGACCACGACATCACCTTTGGCGTCGGCCCGGCCGGTACCGGTAAAACCTATCTGGCGGTCGCCGCAGCGGTCGATGCGCTGGAGCGTCAGGAGATTCGCCGCATCATGCTGACCCGCCCTGCCGTTGAAGCGGGTGAAAAGCTCGGCTTCCTGCCAGGCGATCTGAGCCAGAAAGTCGACCCTTACCTGCGTCCGCTCTACGATGCGCTGTTCGAAATGCTTGGCTTCGAGCGGGTAGAAAAGCTGATGGAGCGCAACGTCATTGAAGTTGCCCCGCTGGCCTACATGCGCGGTCGTACGCTGAACGATGCGTTCATCATTCTTGATGAGAGCCAGAACACCACTATCGAGCAGATGAAGATGTTCCTGACGCGTATCGGCTTTAACTCTAAAGCGGTCATTACCGGCGACGTCACCCAGATTGACCTGCCGCGTCACGTTAAGTCGGGCCTGCGTCATGCCATTGAGGTGCTGGCGGACGTTGAAGAGATCAGCTTTAACTTCTTCCACAGCGAAGATGTGGTGCGCCATCCGGTGGTTGCCCGCATCGTCACCGCCTATGAAGCCTGGGAAGCGGCCGATCAGACCCGCCGTGACCAGCAGGCCGAAGAGCGTAAACGCGAAGCCCTGGCGGCACAGAGCGCCACGCAGGAGAACAAATGAGCGAGGTCATTCTCGACCTGCAGGTCGCCTGTGAAAACAGCGCGGATCTGCCGGATGAAAGCCAGTTTCATCGCTGGCTGTCAGCCGCTGTCACCCCTTTCCAGCCCGAAAGTGAAGTCACGGTGCGTCTGGTTGATGAAGCGGAAAGTCATGAGCTTAATCTGACTTATCGTGGCAAAGACAAGCCGACTAACGTGCTCTCCTTCCCGTTTGAAGCACCACCGGGCATTGAGCTGCCGTTGCTTGGCGATCTGATTATCTGCCGCCAGGTGGTGGAGCAGGAAGCCGCTGAACAGGGTAAAAGCGTTGAAGCCCACTGGGCGCATATGGTGGTACACGGCACGCTGCATCTGCTGGGTTACGACCATATTGAAGACGACGAAGCTGACGAGATGGAAGGACTGGAGACCGAGATAATGCTTGCTCTTGGTTATCCTGATCCGTACATTTCGGAGAAAGAAGACGCCTGAATCCTGAATTCTGGCTATCCGGCTGTCAGCACCGTTTGCTGACAGCACCTATTCCTCACCAGAGAGATCTTTAAAAACCGCCATGAGCGACGACCATTCTCAAAACAGCGATGCACCCAGTAGTAAAAAGGGATTTTTCTCCCTGTTGATCAACCAACTCTTCCACGGCGAACCGAAAAGCCGTGATGAGCTACTGGAGCTGATCCGCGACTCGAATAACAAAGAGCTGATTGACCAGGATACCCGCGACATGCTCGAAGGGGTTCTGGATATTGCGGAGCAGCGCGTGCGTGACATCATGATCCCGCGCTCGCAAATGATCACCCTGAAACGGAATCAGAGCCTCGAAGAGTGTCTGGATGTCATCATCGAATCCGCCCATTCACGCTTCCCGGTGATCAGCGAAGATAAAGATCATGTGGAAGGGATTCTGATGGCGAAAGATCTGCTGCCGTTTATGAGCAGCGAATCTGAGCCTTTCAGTATTGAGAAAGTCCTGCGTCCTGCAGTGGTTGTGCCTGAAAGTAAGCGTGTTGACCGGATGCTGAAAGAGTTCCGCTCCCAGCGCTACCACATGGCAATCGTCATTGATGAGTTTGGCGGTGTCTCCGGTCTGGTGACCATTGAAGACATTCTGGAACTGATTGTCGGTGAGATTGAAGATGAGTATGACGACGAAGAAGATCGTGATATCCGTCAGCTCAACCGTCACACCTTTACGGTGCGCGCACTGACCGCCATTGAAGATTTCAATGAGGTGTTTGGCACGCAGTTCAGCGATGATGAAGTCGATACGATTGGTGGTCTGGTGATGCAGGGCTTCGGCCATCTGCCCGCGCGCGGTGAAAGCATCGAGATTGAGGGTTACCAGTTCAAGGTAGCGATGGCTGACAGCCGCCGCATCATCCAGGTTCACGTGACTATTCCGGAAAATTCGCCGCAACCACAACTGGAAGACGAATAAGTCTATGGCTTTAGCCTCACTTTACCCGCGCCAGCGGGTTCGCCTGCTGCTGGCTTTACTAACGGGTGCAGCTGGCACCCTCGCCTTCTCTCCTTACGATTTCTGGCCTGCCGCACTGCTGTCGCTGTGCGGCTTACAGCTGCTGACGCTGAACCGCACCAGCCCGCAGGCTACCGCGATCGGCTTTGTCTGGGGAGTGGGTCTGTTCGGCAGCGGCATCAACTGGGTTTACGTCAGCGTCGCCACCTTTGGCGGCATGCCTGGCCCGGTTAATGTCTTCATCGTGGCGCTGCTGGCAGCTTATCTGTCGATCTACCCGGCGTTGTTTGCCGGCGTACTGAATCGCATCTGGCCGCGCACGACGCTCTGGCGACTGGCGCTGGCCGCACCGGCATTGTGGCAGATGACCGAGTTCCTGCGCGGCTGGGTGCTGACCGGCTTTCCGTGGCTGCAGTTTGGTTACAGCCAGATTGATGGCCCGTTAAAAGGCCTGGCCCCGCTGGCGGGTGTCGAGACGCTGACCTTCCTGCTGATGGTCGTCGCGGGTCTGCTGGCTTATGCCCTGCAGCAGCGCAATGTCAGAAGTCTGATCGCCGCGCTGCTGCTGCTGGCCCTGCCGTGGCCGTTGCGCTATATCCAGTGGGTTCAGCCGATGCCCGAACGTGCCGTCGAGGTGGCGCTGGTGCAGGGAAACATCCCGCAGTCGATGAAGTGGGACCCGCAGCAGCTGCTTACTACCCTGCGCATTTATAACGGTCTGAGCCAGCCGCTGATCGGCAAAGCGCCGATTATCATCTGGCCTGAATCGGCGATTACCGATCTGGAAAGTAATCAGCAGCCGTTCCTGCGGTCGCTGGATGATGAACTGCGTGAACGCGGTAGTTCGCTGGTCACCGGTATCGTGGACTCACGGCTGGAGCAGAACCGTTATCACGATTACAACACCGTGATCGTGCTGGGCGGTAAGGCGCCGTACAACTACTTCAGCGGCAATCGTTACCAGAAGAATCACCTGGTGCCGTTTGGCGAGTTTGTACCGCTGGCCGATCTGCTGCGTCCGCTGGCCCCGTTCTTCGATCTGCCGATGTCAGCCTTCAGTCGTGGCAACTATCTTCAGCCGCAGCTGAGCGTAGCGGGCTATAACCTGACCAGCGCCATCTGTTATGAGATCGTGCTGGGTGAACAGGTGCGGGCCAACTTCCATCCTGACACCAGTTTCCTGCTGACCGTGTCGAACGATGCCTGGTTTGGTCACTCTATCGGCCCGTGGCAGCACTTCCAGATGGCGAGGATGCGGGCGCTGGAACTGGGTCGTCCGCTGTTGCGCAGCACCAATAACGGCGTGACGGCGGTGGTCAATGCCAGCGGGGATGTGGAAGCTATGCTGCCCCAGTTTACCCGCGATGTGCTGACCAGCAAGGTCACGCCAACGCAGGGGGTAACCCCGTATGCGCGGGCGGGCATCTGGCCAGTGTGGTCACTGACGCTGCTGGCGGCGTTGATAGCTCTGCTGCGCCGACGTCGATAACACTTCAGATGCTAAAAGGCGAAGCGCAGGCTTCGCCTTTTTTGTTTCCCTGCCCCCGATATAACTCACTCCCTCAACCGCATACTCTGCTGCCTTTCTCATCCTGCACCGCTTTCTGGCACGATGATTGCAAAATGTTTCACTGTTTTTCGCTAACAGGCTGATTGCAGGCGCTGCCGCGAGACGGACTGCACCAAAACAGTCGCACCTCCTGCACCGTAAACGCGCAGTGTGAGAAATTTGCCTTTTTTTGGTGCGGATCACCTCGCAAAAAAGAAACTTTTTTGTTTCATTGCGTTAACAATCCGCTATGTTAGTGACTCTTCTGCGCCCATTTAATCCGCAGAATGAGCAGAAACGCAGCAGAAAACAGACACAACATCATAATCAGCGCAGGTTATATCCTGTGCCTTTTTCATACGAAGGAGTTGGAACATGCAACTACGCAAAGTGGCATTATCTCTTCTGCTGATCAGCGCAGCGGCGGGAGCGGCCCAGGCGGAAGATCTCAGCGGCACCCTGAAGAAGATCAATGACAACGGCGTCATTGTGGTCGGGCATCGCGAATCATCAGTTCCCTTTTCTTATTATGACAACCAGCAAAAAGTCGTCGGCTATTCACAGGATTACTCAAACGCCATCGTGGAAGCCATCAAAGCGAAGCTGAACAAGCCTGACCTGCAGGTCAAAATGATTCCAATCACCTCACAAAACCGTATTCCGCTGCTGCAAAACGGCACCTACGATTATGAGTGTGGCTCTACTACCAATAACCTTGAGCGCCAGAAGCAGGCTGCCTTCTCTGACACCATTTTTGTTATCGGCACCCGTCTGCTGGTGAAGAAAGATGGCCCGATCAAAGATTTCGCTGACCTGAAAGGCAAAACCGTCGTCGTGACCTCAGGGACTACCTCTGAAGTGCTGCTGCACAAACTCAATGACGAACAGAAACTGGATATGCGCATCATCAGCGCCAAAGATCACGGTGACTCCTTCCGTACGCTGGAAACCGGTCGTGCTGTGGCCTTTATGATGGATGATGCCCTGCTGGCTGGCGAACGCGCGAAAGCCAAAAAGCCGGACAACTGGGAAATCTTAGGCACGCCACAATCTAAAGAAGCTTATGGCTGCATGCTGCGTAAAGATGATCCACAGTTCAAAGCGCTGGTGGATGAAACCATCGCCAAAGCCCAGACCTCAGGTCAGGCAGAAAAATGGTTCGAGAACTGGTTCAAAAAGCCTATCCCGCCTAAGAACCTGAACATGAACTTTGAACTGTCTGATGACATGAAAGCGCTGTTCAAAACGCCAAATGACAAAGCACTGAATTAACAAAAAAATACCCAATGGATTTCAGGTTGCATTGAGACGGCAGGCGAATGCCTCCGGATGCGCTTACTCAGGTCAGTGATTCGGATGCGTGAACGTAGCCAACAAAAATGCAGCCTGTAAGACGACGGGTATAACAAGGGCGGCCTGGCTGCCCTCTCGATTGCTGAAACCGCGGCATGGACAGACAGACTGACACGGGTCGTTCCCCTGAGTCAGGAAATAAAACGCCGTTCATCAATCTTCAGGGTAGCTTAGCTACCCTTTTTTTCCGGAGCTCGTTATGGGTATCGATTGGAACTGGGGCATATTCCTCGAACAGGCCCCGTTCGGTAACACGACCTACCTCGGCTGGCTGTGGTCCGGTTTTCAGGTGACGATCGCCGTCTCCTGCTGCGCCTGGATTATCGCCTTCTGCGTGGGTTCATTTTTTGGCATTCTGCGCACCGTGCCGAATCGCCTGCTCTCGACCATTGGCACCTGCTATGTCGAACTGTTTCGTAACATCCCGCTGATCGTCCAGTTCTTCTTCTGGTATCTGGTAGCGCCCGAGCTGGTGGGCGAAAATCTCGGCATGTGGTTTAAGTCTGAGCTGGACCCCAATATTCAGTTCTTCCTCTCTTCAATGATCTGTCTTGGCCTGTTTACCGCCGCCCGCGTTTGCGAGCAGGTGCGCGCGGCGATTCAGTCACTGCCGAGTGGACAGAAGAATGCCGGTCTGGCGATGGGATTAACCCTGCCGCAGACCTATCGCTATGTGCTGCTGCCGAATGCGTATCGCGTGATTGTCCCGCCGATGACCTCGGAAATGCTGAACCTGGTGAAGAACTCCGCTATCGCCTCCACCATTGGTCTGGTCGATATGGCGGCACAGGCGGGCAAACTGCTCGACTATTCTGCGCACGCCTATGAATCCTTTACCGCCATTACGCTGGCCTACGTCGCGATTAACCTGGTGATTATGTTGTTGATGAGTCTGGTCGAGCGCAAAGTCCGGCTGCCAGGCAATGCGGGAGGCAAGTAATGTACGATTTTGACTGGAGTTCGATTGCGCCCAGCCTGCCCTATCTGCTCAACGGCTTAGTGATTACCTTTAAGATCACGATTACTGCGGTGGTGTTCGGCATTCTGTGGGGCACTCTGCTGGCGGTGATGCGTCTGTCGACGTTCAAGCCGATCAGCTGGTTCGCCAAAATTTATGTCAACCTGTTCCGCTCAGTACCGCTGGTCATGGTGCTGCTGTGGTTCTATCTGGTGGTGCCGAGTTTCCTGCAGCAGGTGCTGGGCCTGTCGCCTAAAACCGATATCCGCCTGATTTCAGCCATGGTCGCCTTTTCGCTGTTCGAAGCGGCGTATTACTCAGAGATCATTCGTGCCGGTATCATCAGTATCTCACGCGGACAGGGCAACGCCGCGCTGGCGCTGGGCATGACGCAGTGGCAGGCCATGAAACTGATTATTCTGCCGCAGGCCTTCCGCGCCATGGTTCCGCTGTTACTGACGCAGGGTATCGTGCTGTTCCAGGATACGTCGCTGGTCTATGTCTTAAGCTTGGCGGACTTCTTCCGTACCGCGTCCACCATTGGTGAGCGCGACGGCACCCAGGTTGAAATGGTTCTGTTTGCAGGTCTGGTCTACTTCGTTATCAGCCTGAGCGCATCGCTGTTGGTCAGCTATCTAAAAAGAAAAAGGACGGTTTAAATGATTAGCCTGAAAAATGTTTCTAAGTGGTATGGTCACTTTCAGGTGCTGACCGACTGCTCAACCGAAGTTAAAACCGGTGAAGTGGTGGTGGTGTGCGGCCCGTCCGGCTCCGGTAAATCGACGCTGATCAAAACGGTGAACGGACTTGAGCCGGTTCAGCAGGGCGTCATTGCGGTAAATGGCACCGAGGTGAACAACAAAAAAACCAACCTTGCGCAGCTTCGCAGCCAGGTCGGGATGGTGTTCCAGCACTTCGAGCTGTTCCCGCATCTGAGCATCATTAACAACCTGGTGCTGGCGCAGGTGAAAGTGCTGAAACGCGACAAAGCGGCGGCCCGCGATAAAGGGCTGAAGCTGCTGAAGCGTGTCGGACTGTCAGCGCATGCTGAGAAGTTCCCCGGCCAGCTCTCCGGCGGTCAGCAGCAGCGCGTTGCGATTGCGCGTGCGCTCTGCATGGATCCTATCGCGATGCTGTTTGATGAACCGACCTCCGCGCTGGATCCGGAAATGATCAACGAAGTGCTGGATGTGATGGTTGAACTGGCGCAGGAAGGGATGACGATGATGGTGGTGACACACGAGATGGGCTTCGCCCGTAAAGTCGCCAATCGCGTGATCTTCATGGATGAAGGGAAAATTATCGAAGACACTAACAAAGATGACTTCTTTAATAACCCGCAGTCTGACCGCGCTAAAGATTTCCTCGCTAAAATTCTGCACTAAACACCCTGTGCGGGTCACTCATCGTGGCCCGCACAGGTTTTATTATCAGGGTTCAAAAGGCTGACGCTGAAACTGATCGTTGCCGCACTCCGGACAGCGGGACAGGGTTTCAGGCGTGTAGATTGCCCGGGTAAACTGGCACTTCTCACACACCAGATTGCCCAGCCCCACCACTTCACCGCTCTGATAGACACCGTGGTGATGCAGATCCTGAAAGACCTCACGCCACTCCAGCTGACTTTTATCCGTGATATCCGCCAGCTCTTTCCAGACGCTCTCGCGGATAATGCGCATAAACAGTGAATCCGCCAGCGGTTCTTCCACATCACTATAGCTGCGTGCAAACTCGCCCAAATCACGGCGCACCGAACTCAGCGCCTGGTCAATCTCACTTTCCGACATATCGTCGCGCACCAGCAACTGGCTTCGCCGCCCGGCAATCAGCTCATCAAGGTTACGATCGCCCTGACGAAGACGTTCGGTCAGTACGGCTAACGACTCGCGATATTCCTGAGCCACTTTATTCATTTTGTTCTCCTTTATGCAGACCCGCGCTGAACTAAGTTTAGTCGGAATGTTGCTTTTGCCGTGTCGTCTGTACAGTGAATTACAAAAGGGTGAAGGGGCTGACGCTTTCGGCAGAAATCGTGCCGGCAAAAGTGGGAAGTGTTGTTGATACGCGGCCTTATGGGTATGCTATGCGGATCTTAGAGCCAGAAAAATGTTTTTCATAAAGGACCACAGGCAGCCATGCAAGAGCAATACCGCCCGGAAGAAATTGAATCCCGTGTGCAGCAGCACTGGGATGAAAACGAAACGTTTAAAGTGACTGAGCAGGAAGGTAAAGAGAAATACTATTGCCTCTCCATGTTGCCCTATCCTTCTGGCCGCCTGCACATGGGCCACGTTCGTAACTACACCATCGGCGACGTAATCGCGCGTTATCAGCGTATGCTCGGCAAAAACGTACTACAGCCAATTGGCTGGGATGCTTTCGGCCTGCCTGCGGAAGGCGCTGCGGTTAAAAACAACACCGCGCCTGCGCCATGGACTTACGACAACATCGCCTACATGAAAAACCAGCTCAAACTGCTGGGCTTTGGCTATGACTGGAGTCGTGAACTGGCGACCTGCCAGCCAGAGTACTATCGCTGGGAACAGTGGTTCTTCACCAAACTGTATGAAAAGGGTCTGGTCTATAAAAAGACCTCCGCCGTGAACTGGTGCCCGAACGATCAGACGGTGCTGGCCAACGAGCAGGTCATCGACGGCTGCTGCTGGCGCTGTGATACCAAAGTTGAACGCAAAGAGATCCCGCAGTGGTTTATCAAAATCACCGATTATGCGGAAGAGCTGCTGAACGATCTGGATACGCTGGAAGAGTGGCCTGAGCAGGTCAAAACCATGCAGCGTAACTGGATCGGCCGTTCTGAAGGCGTCGAAATCACGTTCGACGTGGCGGAGAGCGAAGAGAAAGTCACCGTTTACACCACCCGTCCGGATACCTTTATCGGCGCAACCTATGTTGCGGTGGCGGCGGGTCATCCTCTGGCGACGCAGGCCTCGGTTAACAATCCGGCGCTGGCCGACTTTATTGCAGAATGCCGCAATACCAAAGTGGCCGAAGCCGATATGGCGACCATGGAGAAGAAAGGCATGGCGACCGGCCTGTCTGTTATTCATCCGCTGACCGGCGAGCTGATCCCGGTCTGGGTTGCCAACTTCGTCCTGATGGAATATGGCACCGGCGCCGTGATGGCGGTTCCGGCACACGACCAGCGCGACTGGGAGTTTGCGACTAAATACGATCTGCCGATCAAGCCAGTCATCCTCAACCTGGATGGATCTATTCCTGACGTCAGCGCTGCGGCGATGACGGATAAAGGCGCCCTGTTTAACTCGGGTGAGTTCAACGGCATGGATCACGCAACAGGCTTTAACGCCATCGCGGATTCACTGGCGGCAAAAGGCGTAGGCGTGCGTAAAGTGAACTACCGTCTGCGCGACTGGGGTGTTTCCCGTCAGCGCTACTGGGGTGCACCAATCCCGATGGTGACGCTGGAAGATGGCACCGTGATGCCTGCGCCAGAAGACCAGCTGCCGGTGATCCTGCCGGAAGATGTGGTGATGGATGGCATTACCAGCCCGATCAAAGCCGATCCGGAATGGGCGAAAACCACGGTAAACGGCCAGCCTGCTCTGCGTGAAACTGACACCTTTGACACCTTTATGGAGTCCTCCTGGTACTACGCGCGTTATACCTGCGCCAGCTACAAGGAAGGCATGCTGGATCCGGCTGCAGCAAACTACTGGCTGCCGGTCGATCAGTATGTAGGTGGTATCGAACACGCCATCATGCACCTGATGTATTTCCGCTTCTTCCACAAGCTGCTGCGTGACGCGGGCCTGGTGAACTCCAATGAGCCTGCCAAACGTCTGCTGTGCCAGGGCATGGTGCTGGCTGACGCCTTCTACTACCTGGGTAATAACGGCGAACGTAACTGGGTGTCACCGGTTGACGTTGAGGTTGAGCGTGACGAGAAAGGCCGCATTACTAAAGCGGTGGACACGCAGGGTCGCGAAGTGATCTACGCTGGCATGAGCAAAATGTCGAAGTCGAAAAACAACGGCATCGACCCACAGCTGATGGTTGAGCGTTACGGCGCGGATACCGTGCGTCTGTTTATGATGTTTGCTTCACCGGCGGATATGACGCTGGAGTGGCAGGAGTCAGGCGTTGAAGGGGCTAACCGCTTCCTGAAACGTGTCTGGAAGCTGGTCTACGAGCACACCTCACAGGGTGCGACCGTGGCGCTGAATGTGGACAGCCTGAATGACGAGCAGAAATCGCTGCGTCGCGACCTGCACAAAACCATCGCCAAAGTAGCGGATGATATTGGCCGTCGTCAGACCTTCAACACCGCCATCGCGGCGATCATGGAGCTGATGAACAAACTGGCCCGCGCGCCGCAGGAGAGTGAGCAGGATCGCGCCCTGATGCAGGAAGCGCTGCTGGCCATCGTCCGTCTGCTCTATCCGTTTACCCCGCACGCCTGCTATGTTCTGTGGCAGACGCTGGGTGGCGAAGGCACCATTGATGAAGCGAGCTGGCCGGTTGCTGATGAAGCCGCTATGGTTGAAGATTCACTGCTGGTGGTGGTGCAGGTTAACGGTAAAGTGCGCGGCAAAATTACCGTGCCAGCCGATGCAACACAGGAACAGGTTCAGGCACGCGCTGCGCAGGAGCATCTGGTGGCGAAGTATCTGGACGGCGTGACTATCCGTAAAGTCATTTATGTACCGGGCAAACTGCTTAACCTGGTCGTAGGTTAAGTTCAGGAGGAACTGTGCGACATCCGATTATCAGGCTGTTTGTCATGCTGGCGGTGGTGATCACCGCTGGCTGTGGTTTTCATCCGCGCGGCACCACTCAGGTGCCCAGCGAACTGAAAACCCTGATTGTTTCAACCGGCGATCCTTATGGACCGCTGGCACGTACTGTGCGTCAGCAACTGCGTATCAACGATGTCACCATTGTTGAAGACAACAAACAGACCCGCACCGATATTCCGACGCTGCGTCTGGGTCCTGAAGCACAGGGCCGTAACACCGCGTCGGTCTTTATCAGCGGCACCTCGGCTGAGTACCAGCTGGTCATGACCATCACGGCTCAGGTTCTGTTGCCGGGCAAAGGTATCTATCCAATCAGCACCACGGTTTATCGTTCGTTCTTCGATAACCCGAATGCGGCGCTGGCAAAAGATGCCGAGCAGGACCTGATTACCCAGGAGATGCGTCAGCGTGCGGCTGAACAGCTGGTTCGGAAGCTGCTGACGGTGCATGCCGCGCAGATGAACAGCAAAGATACCCTGCCAGCGTCCGTGATTTCGGTGCCGGGCCAGGGTTCACAGGAAGCCCCCTCTTCCTCTGCTACCAGCCTGCAATGATCAGGATTTATCCTGAGCAACTCAGCGCGCAGCTCCGTGAGGGGCTGCGCGCCTGTTATTTATTAGCCGGTAACGAACCGCTGCTGTTGCAGGAAAGCTCGGATGCCATCCGTGCCGCCGCAACGACGCAGGGCTTCGAAGAACATTTCAGTTTTACGCTGGATGCCCAGACCGACTGGGAGAGCCTGTTTGTCAGCTGCCAGTCACTGAGTCTGTTTGCCCAGCGTCAGACCATGACGCTGCAATTCCCCGATAATGGCCCCAACGCCGCGATGGCCGAGCAGCTGGTTAAGCTGTCACAGCTGCTGCACGCCGATATTCTGTTGATCTGCCGGATGCCAAAGCTGACCAAAGCGCAGGAAAACAGCGCCTGGTTTAAAGCGCTGTCCGCCTCTGCGGTCTTAGTGCCGTGCCAGACTCCTGAACAGGCACAACTGCCTCGCTGGGTCAGTAATCGCGCTAAAGCACTGAAACTCTCGGTAGATGACGCGGCCATACAGCTGTTGTGTTACTGCTATGAAGGCAATCTGCTGGCGCTGGCTCAGGCGCTGGAGCGGCTCTCGCTACAGTGGCCGGACGGCAAGCTGACGCTGCCCCGGGTTGAGGAAGCGGTCAGTGATGCCGCGCACTTCACCCCTTTTCACTGGGTAGATGCCCTGCTGGCGGGTAAGAGCCGACGCGCGCTGCACATCCTGCATCAGCTGGAGAAAGAAGAGAGCGAGGTGGTGATTCTGCTGCGTACCCTGCAGCGCGATCTGCTGACGCTGCTGCATCTGCAACGCCATCAGGCTCAGCAGCCGCTGCGCACGCTGATGGATCAGCAGCGCATCTGGCAGAACCGCCGCGCGCTGTTCACCGACGCACTCCAGCGACTCGATGCCACGCGTCTGCAACGTGCCATTCATCTGCTGAGTCAGATCGAGATTACCCTGAAGCAGGATTATGGTCAGCCGGTGTGGCCGCAGTTGCAGACACTGACGCTGCTGATCAGCAGTCGTGCTTTTCCGACGAGCTTTGCCCATGTCTGAGTTACACGCGCTGTTTGGTGGCACCTTCGATCCCATCCATTTTGGTCATCTGCGCCCGGTCGAAGCGCTGGCTCAGCAGACCGGCTTACAGCGTGTGACGCTGCTGCCTAACAATGTGCCGCCGCATCGTCCGCAACCGGAAGCCAGTGCGGCCCAGCGGGTTGCTATGCTGCGCTGCGCTATCCGTGACTTGCCGCTGTTTGAGATTGATACCCGTGAGCTGGAACGCGACACGCCGTCCTGGACCGTAACCACCTTAGAAGCCTGGCGCGCCGAACGCGGTGCAGCGCAGCCGCTGGCCTTTATTATTGGCCAGGATTCGCTGCTGAGCTTACCGAAATGGCATCGCTGGCAGGATCTGCTGTCACTCTGCCATTTGCTGGTGTGCCAGCGTCCCGGCTATCAGACCCGGTTCGACTCGCCAGAGATGCAGGCGTGGCTTGAGCAACACGTCGCGCAGGATATCCGGCAGCTGCATCAGCAGCCCGCAGGCCATATCTGGCTGGCGGAAACCCCACTCTATGACATTTCGGCGACCGAAATTCGCCGCCGTCGCCATCAGAATCAGCCCTGCGACGACCTGTTGCCTGCGGCAGTTATCGACTATATCGACCGCGAAGGCTTATATCGCGACTGATCCGGGCATGCTATACTGCGCCGCTTAATTTTTTGGCTGCACTCTCCGGGCTTACAGCCGGCCCGATACCACCAGATTCCAAGGGGAACCTTTTGCAAGGTAAAGCACTCCAAGACTTCGTTATTGATAAGATTGATGATCTCAAAGGCCAGGACATTGTCACCATCGACGTTCAGGGCAAATCCAGCATCACCGATTTCATGATCATCTGCACCGGCACCTCTACGCGTCATGTGACTTCGATCGCAGAACACGTTGAGCAGGAGTCCCGTTTAGCGGGCCTGATGCCATTAGGCATTGAAGGCAAAGGCGCGGCAGACTGGGTCGTCGTTGATCTGGGTGATGTCATCGTGCATGTGATGCAGGAAGAGAGTCGCCAGCTGTATGAGCTGGAAAAACTCTGGGGCTAATCGGTGAAACTGCAACTTGTTGCCGTCGGCACGAAAATGCCTGACTGGGTGCAGACCGGTTTTATGGAGTATCTGCGCCGCTTCCCGAAAGATATGCCGTTTGAGCTGATCGAAGTGACCGCGGGTAAACGCGGCAAAAATGCTGATATCAAACGCATTCTTGAAAAAGAGGGCGAAGCGATGTTGGCAGCGGTCGGCAAAGGCAATCGCATCGTCACGCTGGATATTCCGGGTCATCCGTGGGAAACCCCGCAGCTGGCACAGCAGCTTGAACGCTGGAAGCTCGATGGCCGCGATGTCAGCCTGCTGATTGGCGGGCCTGAAGGCCTGGCTCCCGCCTGTAAAGCGGCGGCAGAGCAGAGCTGGTCACTGTCAGCATTGACGTTGCCCCATCCGCTGGTGCGCGTGCTGGTAGCCGAAAGTCTGTATCGGGCCTGGAGTATAACGACAAATCATCCTTATCATCGTGAATGACCGATCAGCCCACATCAGACATGACAAGTAGCGGATGAAATTACAAAGCAACGCCTTTCGCGATTACAGCGCCGAACAGAAACTCTTTGTCCGTCGGGCGTTTATCGCCTTCGTCGGCATCTTACTGCTCTCTTCAGTACTGGTGGTTAACCTTTACCACCTGCAGATTCTTCGCTTTGATGATTACAGCACCCGCTCCAATCAGAACCGCATCAAACTGGTGCCGGTGGCGCCCAGTCGCGGCATCATTTACGATCGTACCGGCACCCCGCTGGCACTGAACCGCACCATCTATCAGGCAGAACTGGTTCCCGAGAAAGTTGATAACCTGCAGCAGACGCTGGAAAACTTACGCCCGGTTCTGGAACTGACAGACGAAGACCTCGACAACTTCCAGAAAGAGCGTAAACGCTCGCGTCGTTTCACTTCCATCCCGGTGAAAACCGGTCTGAATGAAGTCCAGGTGGCGCGCTTTGCAGTCAACCAGTACCGCTTCCCCGGTGTCGAAGTGAAAGGTTATCAGCGCCGCTACTACCCTTACGGCGCCACGCTGACGCATGTGGTCGGCTACGTCTCAAAAATCAACGACCGTGACGTTGCACGCCTCGATAAAGAGGGCATATGGCCGAACTACGCCGCGACGCACGACATCGGTAAGCTGGGGATTGAAGCCTATTACGAGAGTCTGCTGCACGGCAAAACCGGCTTTGAAGAGGTTGAGGTCAATAACCGTGGCCGCGTCATTCGCCAGCTGCATGAGGAGTCTCCTCAGGCAGGCCGCGATATCTATCTGACGATCGATCTTAAACTGCAGCAATATGTCGAGACACTGCTGGCGGGCAGCCGCGCGGCCGTGGTGGTCAGCGATCCGCGCACCGGTGAAATTCTCGCCATGGTCTCCACGCCGAGCTACGATGCCAACTTATTTGTCGACGGTATTTCCAGTAAGGATTACCGTGGCCTGCTGGAAGACGAAAACCGCCCGCTTTATAACCGCGCAATTCAGGCCGCCTATCCACCGGCTTCGACGGTCAAACCCTATGTGGCCGTCTCTGCCATGAGCGCTGGCGTGATTAACCGTAATACCAGCCTGTTTGATCCCGGCTGGTGGCAGCTTCCCGGTTCAGAAAAGCGTTTCCGCGACTGGAAAAAGTGGGGCCACGGTCGTCTGAACGTCACCAAAGCGCTGGAAGAGTCTGCCGATACCTTCTTCTATCAGGTCGCCTATGACATGGGTATTGACCGCCTGTCGGAGTGGATGAATAAATTTGGTTACGGCAGCCGTACCGGCATCGACTTACCGCAGGAGAGCGCCGGTAACATGCCGACCCGCGACTGGAAGCAGAAACGCTTTAAAAAGCCGTGGTATCAGGGTGACACCATCCCGGTCGGGATCGGCCAGGGTTACTGGACGGCGACGCCACTGCAGATGAACAAAGCGATGATGATTCTGATCAACGACGGCGTCGTCAAAGTGCCGCATATGCTGCGCGCCACCCGCGAAGGCCGCACTCTGGTGCCCTATCGCCAGCCGCCTGAGGCCCCGATTGGTGACATCCATTCCGGCTACTGGGAAATCGCCAAAGATGGCATGTACGGCGTAGCGAATCGCCCCAACGGTACCGCGCACAAAAGCTTTGCGGATGCGCCGTATAAAATCGCCGCCAAGTCCGGTACGGCCCAGGTCTTTGGCCTGAAAGAGAACGAAACGTATAACGCCCATAGAATTGCTGAACGATTACGCGACCATAAATTAATGACCGCGTTTGCCCCTTATGACAAACCTCGGGTGGCTGTGACCATTATCCTAGAAAACGGTGGCGCCGGTCCGGCTGTCGGCACCGTGATGCGCCAGATTCTGGATCACATTATGTTGGGTGATAACAATACAGTTCTGCCGGACGCCGCCCCTGTGCCGCCCGGTTATGAAGGTGAATAAACATGTCGATGCAAGATAGTCCGCAGAAACGATCGATCTGGATGCGCATCCACATCGATCCGATGTTTATGCTGATCATTCTCGCGCTGCTGACTTACAGCGCCGTGGTGATCTGGAGTGCCAGCGGACAGGATCCCGGCATGATGGAGCGTAAGCTCGGTCAGATCGCGATGGGTCTGGTGATCATGATTGTGCTGGCGCAGGTGCCGCCTCGCGTTTATGAAGGCTGGGCGCCCTATCTCTATATTGTCTGCGTCATCCTGCTGGTGGCGGTGGATGCTTTTGGACAGATCAGTAAAGGGGCACAGCGCTGGCTCGATCTCGGCTTCGTGCGCTTTCAGCCCTCTGAGATAGCCAAAATCGCGGTGCCGCTGATGGTGGCGCGCTTTATCAACCGCGATGTCTGTCCGCCGACGCTGAAAAATACCGGTATCGCGCTGATTCTGATCTTCCTGCCTACCCTGCTGGTGGCCGCACAGCCCGATCTCGGCACCTCGATTCTGATTGCCGCCTCTGGCCTGTTTGTACTGTTCCTTTCAGGGATGAGCTGGAAACTGATTAGCGTGGCGGTGCTGCTGGTCGCCGCCTTTATCCCGATTCTGTGGTTCTTCCTGATGCACGACTATCAGCGCGACCGCGTCATGATGCTGCTCGACCCGGAAACGGATCCGCTGGGCGCCGGTTATCATATTATCCAGTCGAAAATCGCTATTGGCTCGGGCGGACTGCGCGGCAAAGGCTGGCTGCAGGGCACCCAGTCTCAGCTGGAGTTTTTACCGGAGCGTCATACTGACTTTATCTTCGCGGTCCTGGCCGAAGAGTTAGGGCTGGTCGGCGTACTGCTGCTGCTGGCCCTCTATCTTCTGCTGATCATGCGGGGACTGGTGGTAGCCGCCCGGGCGCAGACCACCTTTGGCCGCGTCATGGCGGGCGGTTTAATGCTGATTTTATTCGTTTATGTTTTCGTTAACATTGGCATGGTTAGTGGTATCTTACCGGTAGTTGGCGTGCCGCTGCCGCTGGTCAGTTATGGCGGCTCCGCGCTTATCGTGCTTATGGCGGGATTCGGCATTGTGATGTCGATCCACACTCACCGAAAAATGTTATCTAAAAGTGTCTAAGAGGCTGCAGATGCGTAAGGAATGGCTTGGCGTTGCACTGGCATCACTGGTTCTGGCGGCCTGTACCACGCCCGAACCCCAAAATACGGCGCCGCCGCAACCGGCTTACAATGGACCGGTGGTAGAGATTCCAGGCGTTGAGCCACGTTATGAGCCGATCAATCCGGGCACCAGCCAGGATTACAGCGTTAACGGCAAAAATTACCGCGTGATTAAAGATCCGTCGAACTACAGCGAAGTCGGCCTGGCAACCTGGTACGGTGAAGAAGCTCAGGGCAACCGTACCGCCACCGGCGAAGCCTACGATCCCGATGCGCTGACTGCCGCCCACCCTACTCTGCCGCTGCCGAGCTATGTGCGCGTGACCAATATCGCGAATGGCCGTCAGATTGTGGTGCGCGTTAATGATCGCGGCCCTTACACGCCAGGACGCATTATCGACCTGTCGCGGGCTGCCGGTGATCGCCTGAATATCTCGAACAATTCGCGGGTGCGGGTCGACTACATCAAGGTCGCACCCGACGGCACGCTCTCAGGTCCCGGCACCATCGGAACCGTGGTAGCCAAACAGAGCTACTCATTGCCTGCCCGCCCGGACCTGAGTGGCGGCGCGGTGATGAACGGCGGCAGCGCAGCGCCATCTGAACCGCCTGCGCAGAATGTTGAAGCCATCAGCAACAGCACGCTGCAGAGCAGTGACAACATGGGTGCACCGGTGCAGAGCAGTGGCTTTCTTGGCGCACCCCAGCCATTAGCCAACGGCGTACTGGAAGGTAACGAGCCGCCCGTTGCCGCGCCTGCCAGTTCCGCACCCGCAGCCAGCAGTGCGGCTCCCGTAGCCGCCAGCGCCGCGCCTGCAGCCAGCAGTGGTTCCGCCGACGGATATGTGGTGCAGGTCGGTGCGCTGAATGATCCGGCGCGTGCTCAGCAGATGATGAAAAGCCTGAGCCAGCGTTATGGTGTGCCCGGTAAAGTCGAAGACGCGGGCAACAATGTTTATCGCGTTCAGCTCGGGGGCTACGCCTCACGCGCCGAAGCGGCTGCGCTGCAACAGCGCCTGAGCAGTGATGGTCAGGCCGCTTCATTCATTACGAACACGCGTCGCTGAAACGCTTATCAGACCGCTGCACGTTACGTCTGCTAACAACCCAATCATCACGCCCGGTGCCAGTTAATCTGGCATTGGGTATGATGAGTGACATTTTTAACCTCAAACTCACGGATGTTGTAGTCCTACACATGAACACGCTGAAATCATCTCGTTTGCTGAAACGCCTGACAGTGGGATCACTGATCGCTTTTTCTCTCAGCCATGCTGCTATTGCTGATGACGTCAATCTCAAGACCATGATTCCGGGCGTGCCGGACATTGATGCCGAAGCGTACGTCCTTATCGACTACAACTCAGGCAAAGTGCTGGCAGAGAAAAACGCCGATGCACGCCGCGATCCTGCCAGTCTGACCAAGATGATGACCAGCTATGTCATTGGTCAGGCCGTCAAAGCGGGCAAAATTCATCAGGATGATCTGGTCACCGTCGGCCCGGATGCCTGGGCGACCGGCAACCCGGTGTTCAAAGGCTCCTCGCTGATGTTCCTGAAGCCTGGTGACCGCGTACCGGTCTCTCAGCTGACCCGTGGGATTGTGCTGCAGTCCGGTAACGACGCCTGTGTGGCGATGGCTGACTATGTCGCCGGCAGCCAGGATGCCTTCGTGAACCTGATGAACAACTACGTTAAAGCGATTGGCCTGCAGAATACCCACTTCGGGACCGTGCATGGCCTGGACGCTGAAGGTCAGTACAGCTCTGCGCGCGATATGGCGCTGATTGGCCAGGCGCTGATCCGCGACGTACCGGAAGAGTACGCGGTCTATAAAGAGAAAGAGTTCACCTTCAACAATATCCGTCAGATGAACCGTAACGGTCTGCTGTGGGATACCAACCTGAACGTGGACGGGATCAAAACCGGTCATACCAATTCAGCCGGTTACAACCTGGTGGCGTCAGCGACTGAAGGCCAGATGCGCCTCATCTCTGCGGTCATGGGCGGTCATACCTTTAAAGGTCGTGAAACCGAGAGCAAGAAACTGCTGACCTGGGGCTTCCGTTTCTTTGAAACCGTTGCACCACTGAAAGCGGGCAAAGAGTTCGCTTCTGAGCCAGTCTGGTTCGGTGATAACGACCGTGTGCAGCTGGGCGTGGAAAAAGATGCTTACCTGACGATTCCACGTGGCCGCATGAAAGATCTGAAAGCCAGCTATGTGCTGACCAACACGGAACTGCACGCGCCGCTGAAGAAAAACCAGGTTGTCGGCAGCATCAATTTCCAGCTGGATGGCAAGACTATCGAACAGCGTCCGCTGGTGGTGCTGAACGAAGTCTCTGAGGGCGGTTTCTTTGGCCGTATCGTTGATTACATCAAACTGATGTTCCATCACTGGTTCGGTTAAGCGTAAGGGGTGATTGAAAAATCACCCCTCCGTCCCCATTACAGGATATTATAATGCTCCCGCTCAGGCGGGAGCCTTTTTTTATGCACCGGAGTTAATATGAAAACCAAACTGAATGAGCTGCTCGAATTTCCTACCCCGTTTACCTACAAAGTAATGGGTCTGGCGCAACCGGAGCTGGTTGATCAAGTGGTTGAAGTGGTGCAACGTCATGCGCCCGGCGACTACAGCCCTGAAGTTAAGCCGAGCAGCAAGGGCAACTATCACTCCGTAAACATCACTATCAACGCCACCCACATCGAGCAGGTCGAACGCCTGTACGAAGAGCTGGGCAACATCGAAATTGTGCGGATGGTTCTGTAATTTACGGGTCGGCAAGGCGCCTCTGCCTGACGGTTTGCCGACATTTTCCTCAGCGTTACTCTCTTTAGCGGGCTCTCGTTTTGTCAGTTGAAACCCTCTTTGTCCGTCAGTCCGGTCTGTGCGACTGGCAATCTGTCTCCGACGCCATGCATTACTACACCGACCAGCGCGACGACCAGAGTCGTGACGAAATCTGGCTGGTCGAACATCCTCCGGTCTTTACTCAGGGCCAGGCGGGAAAAGCGGAGCATCTGCTGATGCCAGGCGATATTCCGGTGGTGCAGAGCGATCGTGGTGGTCAGGTGACCTACCACGGACCGGGTCAGCAGGTGATGTACGTGCTGATTGATGTGAAACGCCGTAAGCTTGGCGTGCGCCAGCTGGTGACTATTCTGGAAGAGACGGTGATCGCCACCCTGGCAGAATTTGGCGTCAGCGCCCGCGCCCGCGCGGATGCGCCCGGCGTCTATGTCGGGGAAGAGAAGATCTGTTCACTGGGATTGCGCATCCGCAAAGGCTGCTCTTTTCACGGTCTGGCGCTGAATGTGGCCATGGATCTGTCGCCCTTCCTGCGCATTAATCCCTGTGGGTACGCCGGGATGAGCATGACCCAGTTGAAAAATTTCCAGCCACAGGTCACGACGGAGCAGGTACGGGCTCCGCTGGTCAGCGCCTTTGCGCGGCTGTCAGGTTATGAAAATGTTGAATGGATATCAGGCGATCTCCCTGTTAAGCCTTAACGCAGAATGCGAATTTACAAATATGTAACGTATCCGTGCTGACTGTGGCTGCTTCGCAGGCGATGTGATGATATAATTTTTGCACTTTTTTCAAATAAAGTTGAAAGCCCCCTTCCCGGTTTGATTGGGAACGCTTTCAAATCGCAATCCGACCGGAACCTGCTGATTTATGAGTAAACCAATTCAGATGGAACGCGGCGTCAAATATCGTGACGCAGACAAAATGGCGCTGATCCCGGTGAAAACCGTGGCTGTTGAACGGCAGGAGATGTTGCGTAAGCCGGAATGGATGAAAATCAAGCTGCCAGCTGACTCCAGTCGTATTCAGGGCATTAAAGCCGCGATGCGTAAAAACGGACTGCACTCGGTCTGTGAAGAGGCGTCCTGCCCTAACCTCGCCGAATGCTTCAACCACGGCACCGCCACCTTTATGATCCTTGGCGCAATCTGTACCCGTCGTTGTCCGTTCTGCGATGTGGCACATGGCCGTCCTAATGCACCCGATGCGAATGAACCCGCAAAACTGGCGCAGACGATTGCCGATATGGGCCTGCGTTATGTGGTGATCACCTCGGTTGACCGCGATGATTTACGTGATGGTGGCGCTCAGCACTTTGCCGACTGCATCAGCGCGATTCGCGAAAAAAATCCCACCATCAAAATTGAAACGCTGGTGCCGGACTTTCGTGGCCGTATGGATCGCGCGCTGGAAATTCTCACCGCGACGCCACCGGATGTGTTTAACCACAACCTGGAAAACGTACCGCGCGTCTACCGTCAGGTACGTCCGGGCGCTAACTACGAGTGGTCACTGAAGCTGCTGGAGCGTTTTAAAGAAGCGCATCCGCATATCCCGACCAAATCGGGTCTGATGGTTGGCCTGGGTGAAACCAACGCCGAAATCGTGGAAGTGATGCGCGATCTGCGTCGCCACGGCGTTACCATGCTGACGCTGGGCCAGTATCTGCAGCCGAGCCGTCACCACCTGCCCGTTCAGCGCTACGTCAGCCCGGCTGAATTCGATGAGATGAAAGAAGAAGCGATGGCAATGGGCTTCACCCATGCCGCGTGCGGTCCGTTTGTCCGCTCTTCCTATCATGCGGATATGCAGGCTAAAGGCGAAGAAGTGAAATAAGCACGCCTCTGCTATCAGACGCCTGAAAAACAAAAAACCAGACTGGAAACAGCCTGGTTTTTTTACACGTGCCAGCAATGGCCTGAAATAAAAAGTAACAGTTATTTGCAGCAAATAACCGATTAATCTTTATGAACGACGCGTTCTGCCGGCACGTCTTCAGCCGTTGTTCGGGTTGCACTGGTATCTTCGTCTTTCATGGCTTTTTTGAAGCCTTTGATCGCGGAGCCCAGATCGCCGCCCAGTGAGCGCAACTTGTTGGTACCAAAAAGCAGTACGATAAGCGCACCGATAATCAGCAGCTTGGCAATACTGATACCTTCCATATTTAACCTTTCAACTTTATCGAATCACGGTGACTGTTATTTACGCGCAGTTTGCCTGTGGCTACAAGTGGAATCTGTAACAGAGTAAGTAAGCACTCAGATGAAACGGCTGAGAAACGCCTGGGTCCGTGGATGCTGCGGATTCGCAATCACCTCTTCCGGCGTACCCTGCTCAACCACCACTCCCCCATCCATAAAGACAACGCGATCGGCGGCTTCCCGGGCAAAGCTGATTTCATGGGTCACCACGATCATCGTTAATCCCTGATCAGCCAGAGTACGCATGGTCGCCAGGACTTCCCCCACCAGCTCCGGATCAAGCGCTGAGGTCGGCTCATCAAACAGCATCAGCTGCGGTTTGATCGCCAGCGCCCGCGCAATCGCGACACGCTGCTGCTGTCCGCCCGAGAGGTGACGCGGCCAGGCGTCCGCTTTATCACTTAATCCCACCGTCGCGAGCAGCGATCGGGCATGGGCCATCGCCTCCTGACGCGGAAATTTATGTACACCGATGGGCGCTTCAATGATGTTCTGCAGCACCGTCATATGTGGATAGAGATTGAACTGCTGAAATACCATGCCGATTTTCTGGCGCTGCCGGGCAATCTGGCGTGGCGAGAGCCGGTGCAGCACATGCCCTTTCAGCACATAGCCAATCTGCTCATCACCGACCCGAATCGATCCGGCATTCATCTCTTCAAGATGATTGATACAGCGCAGAAACGTGGATTTACCCGAACCGGATGGGCCGAGAATCACCACCACTTCTCCAGGCCAGACATCCAGATCGATCCCTTTCAGAACCTGATTGTCGCCATAATTCTTCTGCACGTTGCGGGCGCAGACCAGGGGTTCACTCTGACTCATCGCTCCTCCTGCTGGGGTTGCGCATGACCTGCGACGACAGTGGCACGTCTGGGCACGCTGGCCACCCGGCGGGTGCCACGCGCGTAATAGCGCTCGATAGCGGACTGGCCCAGATTAAGGATCGAGGTGATCAGCAGGTACCAGATCACCGCCACCATCAGCATCGGGATAATCTCGAAGGTGCGGTTGTAGATCGCCTGCACCGAGTAGAGCAGATCGCCCATTGCGATCACGCTGACCAGCGACGTCGCCTTGATCATGCTGATCAACTGATTGCCGGTGGGCGGAATGATAGACCGCATCGCCTGCGGAATAATGATACGTCGCAGCGCCCGCGACCGGCTCATGCCAAAGGCTTGTGTCGTCTCCACCTGACCGTTATCCACTGACAGCAGACCGGCGCGAATAATTTCCGCCATATAAGCCGCTTCATTCAGTGCCAGCCCGGCGATAGCCGCCGTCAGCGGCGTAATCAGATCGTTGGTGTTCCAGCTGGCCAGCGTGATGTCGGTCCATGGCAGCGTCAGCGACAGCGCGGGAAACAGCGTGGAGAGGTTGTACCAGAAGATCAGCTGCACCAGCAGCGGCGTGCCCCGGAAGAACCAGATATAGAGCCCGGCGACGCCGCGCAGCAGCCGGTTGTCAGAGAGCCGCCAGACGCCCAGTAACAAACCCAGCAGCGTGCCCAGTATCATCGACACGACCGTCAGCCCCAGAGTCACCTGCAACCCTTTCAGCACGGATTCTTCGGTAAACCATTTCAGCACTACCTGCCATTCAAAGTTAGGATTGGTCGCCACCAGCCACAGCAGATTAGAGCCAATCACCAGCACCAGAATCCAGCTGATCCAGCGTCCGTAAGTGGGCGCGCTGCGGGCGAATGCCACGTCGCGCAGCTGCGCCTCGCCACTGTCATCACGGTGCAGATGGCGAGGCGGGCTCATTTGCTGGCCTCTTTCGCCAGATTCAGCCCGGGTGCTTTGGTCATGTTGCCCTCAAGCTGCCACTTTTTCATGATCGCCGCATACGTGCCGTTCTGATACAACGCTTTGTAGGCATCCAGCACCACCTGACCCAGCGGTGAACCTTTGGGGACGACCGTGCCCTGGAAGATATCGCCAAAACCGTTTTTCTGCCCTTTGCCCGACAGCTCAAGTTGCCCCTTCGCCTGATTCACAAAGTAAGTCAGCGGCGCCTGGGAAGAGAAAAACGCATCGGAACGTTTAGAGCGCACCGCCAGAATAGACGACGGCTGATCGGTAAAGGCCTGCACCGTCACTGCCGGTTTTCCGTCCGCCACACACTGAGCTGACTGCTTACGGATGACCTGTTCTGCCGAACCCGCGGCCATCACGGCTATGCGCTTGCCACAGGTGTCATCCAGCTGATTGATTTTCGCCGGGTTGCCCTTCTGCACGCCGAAAACCACAAACTCCTGCACAAAATCGATGAAGTCCACTTTCTGCTGACGGTCCGGGTAATCGCCAATCGGGCCAATCGCCAGCTGATAACGGCCTGCATTAATGCCGGTGAGTACGCCTGACAGACCGCTCACCGTCGCGTGCTCGATCTTCACGCCCAGCAGTTGCGCCAGCGCGGTCGTTAACTCGGCTGAGGCCCCCTCCATTGAGTGCGGACCATTAACGATTTCATAGGGCGGAAATGATCCGTTATTCACAGAAATCATTTTGCCCGCTTTTTTGATCTCATCCGGCAGCCGATCGTGCAGGGCCTGGTCAACTTTTTGCACCGGAATAGCGTCGGCAGCCTGCGCCAGGGAGGCTGTCAGCCCCAGCGCCACGATTAAGGCGGTTGCTCTCTTCGTCATAATGGATTCCTGGTTCAGCGGATCAGTTGAGTTCGGGACGGGCGAAGCGTCGGTTCTCCAGTACCGGCAATACCTGGCGGGCATAGGCGACGCGCTCCGGATCGAGGTCGGCAAACAGCAGTGCTGGCGACTCCGCCGCATTCGCCACCGCGACGCCCAGCGGATCGACCACCAGACTGTTGCCGATATTGCGTGGGCCACACTCGCCCACCGCCACCATATAGCAGGTATTCTCCAGCGCACGGGCGCGGGTCAGCAGTTCCCAGTGCATCTCTTTCAGCGGACCTTTAACCCAGGCAGCGGGCAGCACCAGGACGTCTGCACCATCCAGCACCAGACGACGCGCCAGCTCCGGGAAGCGCACGTCATAGCAGGTCATTAATCCGACCTTCATACCCGCGACCTCAATCAGCGGCGGAATGACATGGCCCGGATTGACCCGCTGCGACTCCTGCATCGCAAAGGCATCGTAGAGATGCAGCTTTTCATAGGCGGCGATGATTTCACCGTTGCGGAGAGCGACCAGCACGTTGAGCGCTTTCTGCTGGTCGGTGGGAACATGAACGCTCATCATGGTGGTCAGCGCCGTGTGCTTGCTGGCGGCCAGCAACTGGCTCAGGAAAGGGCCATCCAGCGGCTGCGCCGCTTTCAGCACCAAATCGGGATCGGCAATATCACGCGCCAGCACGCCTTCTGGCAGCACCAGCAGATCGGCTCCCCCTTCGGATGCCCGCTGCATTAAGTCCAGACAGATACGGGCGTTATCCTGCCATTCGCGGCTGACCGCAAATTGTCCCAGTGCCACTTTCATCATTTCTCTTCTCCCGCAGCGGCCGGAAACATTGCTTCCGGCGTCAGTAATTGGTGGGTCAGCCCCTGCTGATAGAGTTCGCGGCCAAAGTCCGCAATCATCTTCCTGTTAGCGCTAAAACCATTCTGATTCCAGTCCGCCGGTAATTCCTGCGCAGTGCGTCGCAAATCGTCCAGCAGCCACGGCGTGGTGTCGGCATATTTCTCTCTCTTCTGCATCCAGACCTGGTAAGAGCGATCGATGACCTCACTTAACGCCGCAGGCAGCCAGGGATGCGCCGCCGCCAGCGCCGGTTTAAGCGCCAGAATGTGAATGCCCGGCACGTAGCCGACCCGGTTGAAGTAGTCCCGCTCAGCCTGATAAAAATCGGTCTGCAGCTGCCGCAAACCCGAGTCAGGCAGGAAAAAACCCTCCGGCATAAACGGCGTGAAGATGGCATCCAGTTCACCCGCCTGCAGCATCTCAATCAGCGGACGTTCGTCAGGCGCCGGTTCAATGCGGCCCGGCCGGCCAAAACCCGCCAGCCGATCGACTATCGGATGATCGGCCGTAAGACGGCCGGCATACCAGAAGACATCATCAATTCCGACGCCCGCTTCACGCAGCACCGTGCGTGTCCAGGTATTGCCCGAATCCTGCCAGCCGGTGACGCCGATTCGTTTGCCTTTCAGCTCTGCTGGCGTGGTGATGGGGCTGCTGGCGGTGGTGATGATGCAGCGCTGGCGGAAGCCGCGCATCAGGAAGTGCGGCAGGCCGAGCAGGCTTTCGTCGCCTCTGGCCCGGCTCTGGGCGTAACGGCTGAAGGAAACTTCTCCCGCGTCATAATCGGGGCTGGTCGCCAGATCATTTACCAGCGTACCCACGCGGTCGATCTGTAACTCAAAGCCTTCCGGTCTGATATCGCCCAGCGCTAGCGGGGTGAAGTAGTCCCAGTCGCGTACCGCCAGTCTGATGAGTAGCCTTGCCATGATCTCTCCGTTTACGCTGCGCCGCCGGGACGGTCATAAAATAGTGCTTGAATTTGATACTAGATCCGGAATACTTATCTGAACAATGACTATTTTGTTACTGAACAAAGTATTTTCTTATGACAGAGAGCGTTGACCTCAACTGGTTTTGCAGCCAGATAACATCGCCTTCCGTGAAAGGCATCGCCCAGGCCGCCTCGGCACTGATTCGTGACGGACAGATTGCGACGGGTATGCAGATGCCTGCCGTGCGGGAGATTGCGGAGCAGCTGGGCGTCAGTCCGGCAACCGTTTCTGCTGCCTGGGCGCAACTCAGAAAGCAGAAAGTACTGGCGGGCAAGGGTCGCAGTGGTGTCTGGGTAAGTGGCAACACGGTCATGCCGCGTCCGATTCGCTTTGAGAAGATCGGTAACTACGGCGATAACATCCGGGCTGACCTGACTCTGGCCTCGCCCGACCCCGCCCTGCTGCCTGATCTGCAGCACGCGCTGCAGGCGGCCCTGCACTCCCCCCAGCTCAACAGCTACACCCGTGAAGCGATTTCAGCGCCGCTGCTTCAGGCGATTAAGCCGCGCTGGCCCTACGCGGCAGAAGCGTTTCTGGCAACGGATGGCGGTTTTGATGCGATGAACCTGCTGGTGCAGACCCTGGTCTCGCCGGGCGATCGGGTCATTATTGAAGACCCGACTGCGACGCGGCTGCTCGATATGCTGGATAACGTCGGCGCAGAGATCCTGCCGCTGGCGTGTGATGAACAGGGTCCGCTGCCGGAGGTTTTGTCTGTTCTGCTGGAGCAGGCACCGGTCATGCTGATCTATCAGCCCCGCACCCACTCGGCCACCGGAAACAGCATCAGCCCGGCGCGACGTCAGGCGCTGGCGCAGGTTCTGCATCAGAGCAGCACACTGATTGTTGAGGATGATGGGATTGGCGATCTCTCCGCAGAGGCGAGCTGGAGCCTGGGCGTCTGTTTTCCTGAGCGCACGCTGCACATCCGTTCATTCTCCAAAGCCTACGGGCCGGATCTGCGCCTGGCGGTGCTCTCTGCGACGTCTGAAATGGTCAGACGCATTCAGTCATGGCGAAATTTTGGCGTCAGCTGGACCAGCCGCATTCTGCAGGACGCAGTCGCATGGCTGCTGGAGGATGAGGCGACGCAACAGCAGCTTGCCACCGCGCGCGCCATCTACCGGCAACGACGCGAAGCGATGCTGGCGGCGCTGGCGCAGCGCGGCCTGACGCTGCCGCTGCGCGACGGGTTAAGTCTCTATATCCCGGTAGCGTCCGAGCAGTTTGCCATGATTACGCTGGCGGCCCGCGGCATTGCGGTTGTGCCAGGCGAGCGCTGTCGGCTTGGCCCTACACAGTTTATTCGCGTCAGCATCGCCAGCCTCAGAGATGAACAGCGGGAGATGATTGCTGAGGCGCTGGTTATCGCCTCAGGACGGGAAGTTAACCCGCTTGCAGATCTTTGATGAGATAACGGGGTGACTCAGCATAGCCTTCGCGGGCATAGAACTGATTCGCCTTGATACGTGACTGATGACAATGCACTTCCATGCGATCGCAGCCACGCCGGGTGGCCAGCATTTCGGCATACTGAAGCAGCTGCTGGCCGACGCCCTTACTGCGCTCACCTTCTGCAATGCAGAAATAGCTGATGCGGGCGAAGTCACCGGCCAGGGCCAGCTGAGGAATAAAATGCAGGGAAAGGAAACCCAGTACCTGACTGCCATGTTCCGCCACCAGCAGCGCTTCACTGGAATCGCTGCACAACTGCGCCAGACGCTGCTCAATAAAGCTTTCGGTGCCGCCATAGCCTAACTCGCTCAGCAAGGCACTCAACGCAAAACTGTCTCTCAACTCTGCCTGACGTATGTTCATCCTCTCTCCTCACTCACCGGGTTCTGTCGCACAGTTATATAGCGTCGCAGGCTAAAAAGCTGCATATCGGGTTGTTATAAATATGTTACGGGGATTTATTGTGAACCGCCGCGCAGTTTGTGCGGCCACAGGAACGATAAAGGAGGTTACGATGAAAGGGATGAAGCGCAGATTACAGGCATAAAAAAACCCGCCATAAGGCGGGTTTTTAGAATTCTGACTGTTAACTTACAGACTGATAACGTTAGCAGCAGATGGGCCTTTAGCACCGTCGGTGATTTCAAACTCTACGCGCTGACCTTCAGCCAGAGTTTTGAAGCCGTTGCTCTGGATTGCAGAGAAATGTACGAATACATCTTTGCTGCCATCTTCAGGAGTAATGAAACCGAATCCTTTAGATTCATTAAACCACTTAACGTTACCTTTGATCTTAGACATCTATATTACCTTTACATGAAAAATGGACACTAAACTGTGTCGGGGTCTAGTACAGCAATTGCTGAGGGATTTGTCCAGCATGATTTGATGAAAAAGTGATAAATATCGACTTTCCGTGCATCCATCACACTTTCCTGCTTTTCGACTTGCGAAACACCCCTCGCCAGGTATCAGGCCGGTAACGTCCTCCTGCGGCTAACCTGCTGGAAAGGCGCACCTTTTCACTATTAAACAGTAACGTCATTGACGTTAAAAAGAAAAATCTTACTAAGACGTATTCCTGTTCTTACTGGCAGTCAGTGTCTCAAAAGAGACTCTTTTTGTCGTTCTGCCGAGCGTAAATCCCCTCTCCTGAATCTGAATTTTCTGCTTCAACGAGGCTCCGCGAGCCAGCTGGTGAATAAATAAACAGAAAATCTTAAATTTCTTAACACAAATCCGCCTCACGTCCTGGCAAAAATGAGCCTGTCGTGCCATCCACACCAGTCAGGACAGGCTATTCGCAGATATTTTAGCCAACAAGAGAGAAACCTTGAGCAAGATCAATGAAGTGCTTTTTAGTAACTGAATTCGCATTTGGCAACAAACAATCAACCTCATAAGAAACTACTTTTCTCATCGCAGTCCGGAATAATATTCGCGGGAAATAGATAACGTCCGCTTAAGCAGTCAGGGAGTGGCATCCGTTAATGCAGGATAAAAGGAGGGTGAGACACAGGATGGTGATGAAGATACGCTGCAGTCAGTGTGGAAGCGCCCGGTTCTTTTTTACCGATTACCGTGAGGGCCAGCGCAACGTTCATGGTGCCCGCTGCGCAAACTGTAAAAAGTGCCTGGATTCACAGGATCTGCTGCCCAGGACGCCGATGGATCCGATTACACACTGTCTTCTGGCCAGCCAGAAAACAGTGCGGGCACCTGATTAGGTGCCCGCAGTCGCTGAAGCTTTAACAGAAATCAGAAAATCAGTTTAAACACCCCTGTCAGGGTCAGCAGGCCGACGATAAAGATAATCGCGATAATCCACAGAATAATTTTCATTTCCTTTTCCCCTCACTGATTAGACACGCTTCCTGTAAGCAGTATAGACAGGAATATTGGTCATGCCGCTTCACTTAGGCTTCAACTGGTCAAAAGTTCACCAATTCTGCCCTTTATTTATATTCTGAGAGAGCGATCGCAACACCACTTTTTACCGCCCCTCTTTCTTCGTTAACCCCCCCACTCCTGGCTAAAATTTAGGCGGCAAGGCAGGCCTCAGTAGTGATGAGACTGAAATGAGTCGCGAGGAGATCTTATGAGCACGATTAATACCAGCATGGGCCGCTACAGCCTTAAGGCCAAAAACAGCGGTAATCACATCAAAGGTTCTTTCGCCATCAACGATGAAGGCGGCACGCAGCTCTCTATGCAGGAGTTTGACGAGCACTATCTTGATGATGTGGTGAATAACGTGATCTACCCGGTCACCGGTGGCAACCGTGAAATTGCACGCGCGCTGCGGGAACAGATGGTGAAAGCCGGTTTTGAACCGCCTCACTAAGGCGTCAGATTGATGTGACAGATTGGGCCGCATTTTGCGGCCCTTTTTATTTCAGACATCGTGCACGAGGTAAGAGCAAAAAGCCGCTGGCAGGGTTGCCAGCGGCCAGAAGTTAAATCACCCAGGAGAGCAGCAGACACCCCACCAGGCCACAGACCGAAATAATGGTCTCCAGCGCCGACCAGGAGCGAATGGTTTCGCCAATGGTCAGGTTGAAATACTCTTTGAACAGCCAGAAGCCCGGATCGTTAACGTGCGAGAAAATCACGCTGCCGGACCCTACGGCGATCACCATCAGTTCCGGGCTGGCGCCACTGGTCACAATCAGCGGTGCCACAATGCCCCCGGCGGTAATCGCCGCGACCGTGGCAGATCCCAGTGCAATACGCAGCACCGCGGCAATCGACCAGGCCATAAAGATGGGTGACAGCTGAGTCGAGTGCATCATGCTGGCGATATATTTATCCACGCCGCTGTCCACCAGCACCTGTTTGAAGGCCCCGCCACCGCCGATGATCAACAGCATCATGGCGATGATTTTGATCGAATCGGTCAGGGTATCCATCACCTGCTCCATCGTACGGCCGCGATTGAGTCCAAAGGTGAAGATCGCAATCAGCACGGCAATCAGCGTCGCCATCACCGGGTCGCCAAAGAACTCCGCATACGGCAGCAGCACGTGACCTTTTGGCAGCAGCATCTCCGCCACGGCACGCAACGCCATCAGCACCACCGGCACCAGTGCCGTCCAGACGCTGACGCCAAAGCCGGGCATTTCCGCTTCGGTAAAGGTTTTCGGGTTATAGAGCCCCTGCGGAATCGGTTTATCGATGTTTTTCAGGAAACGGGCGTAGACCGGACCCGCCAGAATCACCGTTGGAATACCCAGCAGCGTACCAAACAGCAGTGTTTTCCCCATATCCGCGTTAAACAGCGTCGCGATGGCGGTCGGGCCAGGATGCGGCGGAAGAAAACCGTGCGTCACGGACAGCGCTGCCGCCATCGGTACGCCGACATAGAGCAGCGGCACACGCGCCGACGCCGCCACGCTGAACACCAGCGGCAGCATCAGCACAAAGCCGACTTCATAAAATAGCGCAAATCCGACAATGAAACCGGTCAGCACCAGCGCCCACTGAATGTGCTTCGTACCGAATTTTTCAATCAACGTCGTGGCGATACGCTGCGCGCCGCCACAGTCGGCCAGCAACTTACCGAGCATGGCACCAAAGCCCATGATCAGCGCCAGGCTGCCCAGTGTGCCACCCACGCCCGCTTTGATTGAGGTAATGACTTTATTCACCGGCATGCCCTGCATCACGCCGACGGCCAGCGCCACCAGGATCAGCGCGATAAATCCATTGAGCTTAAAGCGAATCATCAGCAGCAGCAGTAGCGCGACGCCGATCGCCACATAGAGTAATGGCATAGCTTTTCTCCACCTTGTGCACTGAACCGAATTCAGTGTCGATTTATTATCATGATCCCCGGAGGGCGACAAAACAGAGCCTCTGTAAGATGTTTACACATCCCGACAAACGCTGTTACCGATAACATGTTAAGGGTAACATCCGCAGGAAAGCACCACCCCGCCGACGGTGAATTTCTGTTTTGCGAAGGTGATCAACTTTTTGCCAATGCGTTATCAGAAAGTTTGCCAGTGCCGACGCCGCGCTTTTCGTTACACTCAGATTTTAGCGAAATGTAAAAAGGATGCGCTGGTGAGTGAGAACCTGAGTGAGCTGTACAGTAATCAACGAACCCTCTTTGGCCGGGGCAGCCTGGATAAGCTGGTGCCGCTGCTGGCCGCACGGTCACAGCCTACCCTGCTGTTTTGCGGGCAATCTTTCCTGCAGGGCCCGGCCTATGCCCGGTTGAAAGCCGGACTCAACGATCACATCATCGGCTATGAAATTGTCAGTCATGAAGCCTCACCCGCCGAGATCGATGGCTGGGTGGCGCGCTGGCGCGGTCATGTCGATCGGGTGGTGGCGATTGGTGGAGGAAGCGTGCTGGATGCGGCGAAAGCGTTCAGCGCGATGATTCAGCATCCGCTGCCTACCGCCCGCTATCTGGAAAAAGTGGGTGATACCGCCGTTCAGCCCGTCACGCTGCCGCTGATTGCGGTCCCGACCACAGCCGGGACCGGCAGTGAAGTGACGCAGAATGCAGTGGTAACAGACCAGCAGGATATCCAGATCAAAGCCTCGCTGCGCCATCCGGTCTTTGTGCCGGAGGTGGCAATCCTTGACCCGGATCTGCTGAAAGGCGCACCCGATCACGTGCTGGCGACCTGCGGTATCGATGCCTTTACCCACCTGTTTGAGGCCTATCTCTCCAGCAAAGGCAACCTCTTCACCCGCCAGATGGCGCTGACCGGCCTGCGTCAGTTTGTTCAGGCCTGGCCTGCACTGAATCGCGAGGATGCGGCGGGTGATGCGGCACGTGAGGCGATGATGATGGCCTCATGGCTGGGCGGTGTCAGTCTGAGCAGCGCGGGTCTGGGCGTGATACACGGTATTGCCGGGGAACTGGGCGCGATTAAGCCGTTCCATCATGGCGAAGTGTGTGGGCGTCTGCTGTTTCCGTTCCTGGATCTGTTGTCCGACAGCGATCATCCGTTACAGCGTAAGCTGATGGCAGACCTGCACCCGCAGCTCTTCAGCGAAACCACGGACTCACCGGCACAGTTTCTGAAACAGTGGCTGCAGCAGCAGGCGATCACCCCGTTCTGGCAGGAGGGTCCTACGCTGAGCCACACCGAGGCCGAGTGGATTCTGGCGCGTGCTAACAGCAAAAACTCGCTGGTGAATTACAGCCGCGAACAGATGCAGATGATGATTACGCAGGCCTGGCACATTACAGCGTGATCAAAACGCTGGCCTCCTTCACTGACCTGCCAGCCCTGGCAGGTCATATAAAGCCTGTCAGCTAAGCCTGCGTGCCGCTAAAAGGCCCCTCGCCTGCCAGCATCTGTTCAATCACCTGCAGCACGCCCTGCTCATTGTTAGAGGGCGCTTCATAGCGCGCCGCCTGTTTCACCCGCTGTGGCGCATTGCCCATGGCAAAACTGAAGCCGGACTGCCTGAGCATCTCCAGATCGTTACCGCCATCGCCGAAGGCCAGCACCTGGTCGTGCGTAATCCCCCAGCGTTGTGCCAGCAGATCCAGACCGTGCGCTTTATGATTTCCCGGCACGATCAAATCAACCGAGCCGTGACCGCTGGAGGTCGCTGCCACGCGGCCCTGATGCAGTCGCTCAATATCTGCCATCAGTGGCTCGATGTAGTCGTCAGAGAGATTCAGCGCGAACTTAAACAGCCGGTCATCCTGCACGTCATTCAGATGATGAATCGGCTTCAGCCGGTGACAGTAATGGCGCATCTTCTTCAGCCAGGTCTCTTCCATGCCCTCGAAGTACCAGGCGCTTTCACGTCCACACAGCAGGTAGCGCAGGCCGGGATAATCACCGTTTTGCAGGGTGTCGATCACCGCCTCTACATCCCGGCGTTCAAAGGCACCACAAAACAGCTCCTCATCGCGATCGATAATCCATGCGCCATTTTCCGCCACAAAGGCGATATCGCTGGCGATCTCCGGGAAGAAGGATTTGAGCTGGTAATACTGATTGCCGCTGGCCACCACAAATTTGATGTCACGGGCGGTGAGTTGCTGATAGCAGGCGAGAAAGCGGGATCGATTGTACTGCTTGTTATCGTCCAGAAACGTGCCATCCATATCTACCGCAACCATCTTAACCGTCGTCATCATGACTCCTTACACAGGAAATTTCAGAGTGGAGTCTCAGGATAGCCGCTGACGCAGCAAAACGGAAAGAAAGAGGGATGGCCGTAGCCATCCCCGAGATTTTTGACAAACTCCGGCCCGGTAGCGGTAAGACCGAGCCTGCTTAGGGAACACGGTCAGATCGGAAAGACGCAAAAGCTGTCATCCATGACACGCTCGGCCCGCGCGATTACGCACCTCATCCCTGAGGTGCGCCCGTTGCCGGGCCAACGCTATGCGTTGTTCAAAAACGCTCCCGGCGTTTTTGTCCATGGCGCGGGACGCTTTCCTCTTCAGACCGGGTTCCCTGCGCTTTTAGCTATTACTTTGCTGTCAGAGCAACCCTGATTGGGTTTGTCAGCAGTCTGGGATGGCAACAGCCATCCCTGGGGATCAGTTCAGGGCGCTGTTCAGCACCAGGGCAGTAATCACACCGGTTGCGGCAGCAATCAGCACATAGTTGCCGTCGATGTTTGCCCAGTGATAACCATGCGGCGGTTCACGCAGACCGCGTTCATGCCAGTCGGCTACCCGGTAATGGTCGCCGCGATACTCCGGCGGGACAGGATGGCCGCGACGGAAATCGTGGCCCTGCCAGGCGAAATGGTCACGATCGTTGCGGGCGTCTCTGCCATGACGGTTGTTATCCTGATCAGGGCGATGATTGCCCCTGTCATGGCCGCTGTTGTCGCGGCCACGATTCTGGTCAGGACCGCGATTGTCAGGACGATGATCCTCATTCTGATGCGGCACAGGCAGTCGCTGCGCGTCATCATGATCGTCTGCCCGTGAGGCCTGAGAAAAGAGCGTGCTGCATGTCAGAAGTGAAGTGATAAGTGTCAGTGTTGTTTTTTTCATGATACTGCCTCCGAAAATAACGGCTGTTCAGGCACCGTTGATCGGCATCATGGCAATAATTGAGGCGGGAGACATCTGTAAAAGTCTTAAAATCCGGTAACTTACACACTATTACGCTTGCTTAGCGCTTTCTTAACACGGGTCATGCCCGGACACCTTTCCTGACGAAATCCAGATTAAACGGCCAGCCCATGCATCACGCATCAGGCTGACCGGTTAAGCCTGATTAAGGCGTGCTCAGGATCACCGGCGCGTCCGGCAGTCCGGTAAAGTGCGTCACGATGTGATGATAATCGGCCGTCGGATCCAGATCGCGGAACGCTTCCGGATAGAGATCTTTTGCCAGAATTTCCATGCCGATGATGTTGTAAGGATGATTATAGAAATGGTGGTAAACGCCATACACCCGTTTCTGTTTCACCGGCTCGATCTGCTCCAGACCGGTGCGGCTCTGCAGGCGGTTAAAGGTGGCGGTCACATCGGTCTGGCTGGCACCGTAACCAAACGGCAGCACGTTGCTGTTCGGGCGCTTTGAGCCCGTCATGATGTAGACGTCTGGCTTCATAGCGATAATCTTTTCCAGCGACACAAAGCCGGAACTGCCGGGCAGCAACGCGGAGCCGATATTTTTTCCACCAACTGCTTCTACCAGCGCGCCCCAGCCGTTGTGACCGTGGGTAAAGCAGCAGTTGTCGCTGTTACCGGCAATCGGCTCAATAAACACCGTCGGCTTGTGCTGCACCTGCGCAATTTTCTGCTGAAGCATCTCCCAGCGCTGCTGGTAAAAATCGGCGTAGGCTTTTGCTTCGGCTTCGCGGTTTAGCACGGTGCCCAGCACTTTCACGCTCTTCAGGGTGTTCTCTTTCGGATGGAGTTCATCATCCAGGAACAGCACCGGGATGTGCAGGTTTTTCAGGGTCGCCAGCACGCCCGACTGCGTCAGGGCCGGTTTGGCGCGCAGCTGCGCAATCATCATATCGGGCTGCTTCGCCAGCACGCTCTCCAGATTGACCTGCCCCTGATCGTTAAAGCCCATGTCCACAATCGATGCCGCCTGCGGCCAGCGCTGCTTCAGCAGGTCCCAGGTCTGAGTATCCTGTTTTTTCGGCAGGTTGTTCCAGGCGACGACGCGCTGAAACGGATTCTGACGGTCCAGTAATGCCAGCGCCATCACATCGCGCCCATCCTGCAAAATGACATGCTGCGGCTCTTTCTGCAGCGTAATTTTCTGACCATCCATATCGGTCACGGTGACCGGATAGGTAGTAGCCGCACAGGCGGTTGAGAGTAAAAGCGTGGTGGCAGCCGCTATCCCGATTTTCATTTTTCTCCTGTCCTTTAAAGGAATAATAATTATTCGCGTTTACTTTACCATGCGAATCAGTAACAAATGTAAATATTGCTGACCAGATGCTACTGAGAGAGCGGGTTCACGAGGCAACGGCAGAGTGAAATGACGGGGCGCTGTTACGCAGATGGGAGGGTCACAGGATGAATGGCGGGAAGACGGGCAGGCGCATCCCGACAGGAGAGATGCGCCTGCTGGCTCAGGGTTACTTCACCAGCGAATAGAAAATTGCGGAGATAGCAATCAGTCCGATCAGCACCACAAACAGATTGCTGATGTGACCACTGTATTTCCGCATCGCAGGCACCTTCTGGATGGCATACATCGGCATCAGGAACAGGATCATGGCAATAATCGGGCCGCCCAGCGTCTCAATCATGCCGAGAATGTTCGGGTCCAGCGTCGCCACCAGCCAGGTGGTCAGCAGCATAAAGAGTGCGGTCAGGCGATTCAGTCTGGCGGGCGCGATGGTTTTACCACGACTGCGCAGCGCCTTGTTGACCATACCGTTAAACCCTTCACGCGCCCCCAGATAGTGACCGAGGAACGATTTAGTGATCGCCACAATCGCTATCAGCGGCCCCATCCAGGCAATCATCGGCACCTGAAAATGATTAGCCAGATAGGAAAGAATCGTGATGTTCTGCGCCTTGGCGGCAAGCAAATCCTCAGGCGACAGGCTCAGCACGCAGCTGAACACAAAGAACATCACCGTCACCACCATCATCAGGTGCGAACAGGCCAGAATGCGCGAACACTTTTTCTCTGCCGCATCGCCATACTCTTCGCGCTTCGCCAGCGCAAAGGAGGAGATGATCGGCGAATGGTTAAACGAGAAGACCATCACCGGAATCGCCAGCCACAGCGTCATCCACAGGCTGCTGCCCGCAGGCTGGACGTTCAGCGTCGAAAGTACCGCGCCGTGCCAGTGCGGGATCAGGTAGCAGGCCATCAGCATCAGTACCGCCACAAACGGATAAACCAGCACGCTCATCGCTTTGACAATCATCTTCTCGCCGAAGCGCACAATGGTCATCAGGCCGACAATCAGCAGCAGCGACAGCAGCACACGCGGCGGCGGCACCAGGCCGAGCTGATGCACCATCAGGCTCTCAACCGTATTGGTAATCGCCACGCTGTACATCAGCAGAATCGGGTAGATAGCGAAGAAATAGAGCAGCGTAATCAGCTTGCCCGCGCCGACGCCAAAATGCTCCTCGACCACCTCGGTGATATCACCGGCCGGATTTTTACCGGAAAGCACAAATCGGGTCAGCGCGCGGTGCGCAAAGAAGGTCAGCGGAAAGGCCAGCACCGCCATGATGATCAAGGGGATCAGCCCGCCGACGCCCGCATTAATGGGCAGGAACAGCACACCGGCGCCAATCGCCGTGCCGTATAAACCCAGCATCCACATGGTGTCGGTTTTACGCCATCCCGTATCGACGTCACTCTCAAGCGCGCCCAGCGTGCCAGTTTGCGTGGTTTTCATCAGATTTTCCGTGTTAAAAGCCGCCATTAACCTGAACGGTCAGGCAGGTAAAGGTCTGCCCCGCTCTCCGCCTCAGCTGCAACCGGATCAGTGAAGCGTGATGCTGACCCGCCCGTGCGTAGGTAATCGATTGCGTGCGCCACTTTTTACACTACCTGACGATAAAAGTTCAAGCCGTGCAGATAAACACGCATAGATTGGCTAAAAAACCGTCAGGTTGTGCAGCGTGACTGCGCGACGATCATGCCATCTTTGTGGCGCCTTTGCTGCCCCTGAAAAGGTGATCCCTGTAACGATTCAGCGTAACGGGCTACGCTTTAACGGACGCTGTCGCGATCGCGCAGCCGCAAAGGAGAAGAGAATGAAAATTGCCTGCCTGGGATGGGGATCGTTGATCTGGAAAAGCGGTGCGCTGCCGGTCGCCAGTCAGTGGCATCATGATGGTCCGGCGGTACCGATTGAGTTTGTGCGCATCGCTGACGGCGGCGAGCTGTCGACCGCGATCTGCCTGAACGCCCGCCCGGTGCCGGTGTTCTGGGCCTGGCTGAACACGGCGTCACTGGAGAGTGCCTGTCGCGCACTGCGCCTCCGTGAAGCGATTCCGGACAGCCGGGTCGATGGCATCGGGATGATGACGGTAACAGAAACGTCGGTGGGACCGCTGGCGGAGTGGGCGCAGGCAAAGGGCATTGAAGGGGTAATCTGGACCGGTCTGCCTGCCCGCATGGCGGGTGTCGAAGGCCAGATCCCGACGCTGGAGGACGCGCGCCACTATCTGCAGGGTCTCACCGGTGAAACGCGTGAACATGCGTATAACTACATCGATCAGGTTCCGGCCCAAATCGATACCGCTTATCGTCGTGCGTTTGCCGATCTGCCACGCTGGCAACCCGATTCCCCCGCCGTGACGGTCGCCACAACGCAGTTGCATCCCCCCTGTCAGCCTGGCTGAATCAGGCCATCCTGCTGCACCGCTCTGCTTACTCTTCAAAGGGTTACTACACTTCAGGCAGGTTGCGATTTCAGGTTCCCTGAGTCTTTCCCGCGGGTGGTCACGCCTTCTGGCCTGGCCGCCATCCCCTTGTCAGCAGGAGATGAACAGATGAAAGCATTAACGTATCACGGCCCTCATAAAGTCAGCGTGGACAACGTGCCCGATCCGGGTCTGGAAGCCGCCGATGACATTATTCTGCGCGTGACCGCCACCGCCATCTGCGGTTCAGACCTGCACCTCTATCGCGGCAAAATCCCTGGCACCGGGCACGGCGATATCTTTGGTCATGAGTTTATGGGCGAAGTGGTTGAGGCTGGCAGCGCGGTAACCGCCGTCGCCAAAGGCGATCGGGTGGTGATCCCGTTCGTTATCGCCTGTGGCGACTGCTTTTTCTGCCTGATGAGCCAGTATGCTGCCTGTGAAAATACTAACAGCGGACGGGGAGCCATCCTGAATCGCAAGAACATCACTCCACCTGCGGCGCTGTTTGGCTTCAGCAAACTCTATGGCGGTGTGCCCGGCGGCCAGGCGGAATATGTCCGGGTGCCAAAGGCCAACACCGGCCCGTTCAAAGTGCCGTCGGTCCTGTCGGATGAGAAAGTGTTGTTCCTGTCAGACATCCTGCCCACCGCGTGGCAGGCCGTTAAAAACGCCGAGGTGAAACCCGGCTCCAGCCTGGCGATTTTTGGTGCCGGACCGGTTGGCCTGCTCAGTGCCGCCTGTGCCCGACAGCAGGGAGCCGAACAGATCTACATGATTGACCACAACAATTACCGCTTAAACTTTGCCCGCGAGCGCTATGGCGTTATCCCGATTAACTTCGATGAAATCGATGACCCGGCGGGCTGGATTATCGAGCACAGCACCGGCAATCGCGGTGTGGATGCGGTGATCGATGCCGTCGGGTTCGAGGCGAAAGGCAGCCTGACAGAAACCGTGCTCACCAATCTTAAGCTGGAAGGCAGCAGCGGTAAGGCGTTGCGTCAGTGTATTGCCGCAGTACGGCGTGGCGGTATCGTCAGCGTGCCGGGCGTCTACGCCGGATTTATTCACGGCTTCCTGTTTGGTGATGCCTTCGATAAAGGGCTGACCTTTAAGATGGGACAGACGCACGTGCATGCTTATCTGCCTGACCTGCTGAAGCTGATTGAGCAGGGCCATCTGACGCCGGAAGAGATTGTGACTCACCATCTGCCGCTGGAAGATGCCGCACGCGGTTACGATATTTTCGCCAAACGCGAAGAGGAGTGCCGCAAGGTGATTCTGGTGCCTGGCATGGCCGCGACCCAGGCCACGATCTGATCGCCTGAACCCTGAACGGGTCCCCGGCAGAGCACTCTGCCGGGATTGTCATCTTAAAACGGCTTACGTTCCAGACTGCTTCGCCACTCCCGCCTCTCCAGCAAATGTTCATCCGGCGAATCCGCCGTATCCACCTGACTCCCCTGCTCCAGCAATCGCGCACTGCGTGAATGGGGATGACTTTCGCTTATCACCTGTTGTGAAAACGCGCCAAACGATAACAGCAAAAACAGTAATGCACTGGCCAGCCTCACCTTCATACGCACACCTCTCTGGTAACGGTGTCGCTATGCTGCCCGAAGGGTTTTCATTTTCTGTCAGTAACAGGCAAAGTTATGTGGAGAGCGGGAACAAGCTGCGACGGGTTTAATCGCGGTTCAGAAAAATCCGTCAGAACAGATCGAACCTTTCCCCGCTTATCGTCCGTTTTCCTTCAGGAGGATGCTATTGAACATCAATCAGTTTGATCAACCGGTCGGTGAGGCCCTGCCCGACTGGCAACCGGTGGCCAGACCACCCCGCGACGCCCTCTCCGGCCAGCACTGCCTTCTCCTGCCGCTGAGCGTGGATCATGCGGAAGCGCTGTTACAGGCCTTTATGCTGGCACCGGATGATCGTGACTGGACCTGGCTGAGCGCGGAGCGGCCCGCTTCACTGCCGCAGATGCAGCGCTGGATTGCGGATAAAGTGGCGGATGCGGCCCTGGTGCCCTTCACGGTCTGCACGCCGAATCAGCAGCCCTGTGGTGTGGTCTGCTTCGCCAGCATTGAGCCCGAACATGGCGCCCTTGAAATCGGCCACGTCACCTGGTCCCCGCTGATGCAGCGCAGTGTGATCGGCAGCGAGGCAATTTTTCTGCTGCTGCAACAGGCTTTCTCACTCGGCTATCGGCGGGTAGCGTGGCGTTGTGATTCCACCAATGTTGCGTCACGACGCGCAGCAGAACGGCTGGGATTCCGTTTTGAGGGCCGTTTTCGTCAGGTGATGACGCGAAAACAGCGCAACCGCGATACCGACTGGCTGTCAATCATTGACCGTGAATGGCCGGGGGTTCAGCGCGCCCTGAGTGCCTGGCTGAGCGCGGAGAATTTCACCGCTGACGGGCAGCAAAAGCGCCCGCTCAGCGCCTGTTTCGCCGGTGTTAATCGGGGCGATGCAGACGCGATAAGCCAGGACGCTGAGGCCGTCAGTGCAGCCGACGCACGCTCAGTGCCGCAGACCAGCGCTGGCGCTGACAGCGCGGACAGACGGCCTGCTGCTCCGCTTCTATCCTCTGCGTCTGGCCGCAATGGGTGCAGGCGTAGAGCCCGCTGACCGGCACGGTGCTGTAATCCTGCCGGTGCTCCGGCGGCAGAATGCTTAACCCGGCGCGCATCTCAGCGTCATCGTAAAAATAGAGGCTGAGCTGGCCATCCACCTCCACCAGCGCCAGTCGAATCTGTCCCAGATGCTCCACGCCGCTCTGGCGCAGTTCCATAAAGAACTCATCCTCGGAAATATTCAGCCGATCCAGACTCTCCAGCACATACAACCCGTCTTTAATCAGCGTGATCACGTCGCCCTGAATAAGCCGTGAAAAGCGCGAGCTGTGCGACGTCAGCCAGGTCGTGAACCGGTAGAGCGCCAGCAGGACCACAAACACCATAATGACCGGCAGCACCGGCACATCATCGTAAAACGTGACGTCACCGGACGCGGAACCCAGCGTCAGGATCACCACAAGTTCGAACAGTGATAGCTGACGCACGCCGCGTCGTCCTGAGACTTTCAGAAAGGTAAAAACCACCAGATAAGCGATCAGGACGCGCGCCACCACTTCAAATAAAAAGGTGGCCGGTTGATCGTTGAGTAAGAAACGGTGCCAGTCGAATGAGAACATAGTCTGCTAAACATCCTGTTTTAAAGGGGCGCGCATCGTCGCAGCCGCCCAATGATGGCCCGCAGATTCAGGCCAGTGATAAGTAAATCTTGTCGCCAGCCCGCCAAAAGGCAAGCGAAGCAGTAACATGAAAGCGGGTGAGTCTGCCCGCTCTGCATGTTGAGGAAAAGGTTCACAAAGCTGAAAATAGCCCGGAGTCTGTTCACGCTGCGCTTATCACTCGGATCGTAAACTTTAACTTAAAAACTTCCTGTTCCTGTCTGGTTTGTTTTTGCCGCTACGCTTTTTTCTTTTTACTTCAGTGATTTGCCAACAACGCATCCACACCTATACTTTCCAGTAAGGCTTCCGCAAAACCCGATAACAGTCAGAGAAGCCAGCCTTTTCCTGCCGATAGCGCCGCACGTTGATACCTGCTATCTCACTCGTCAAGACCACCACAGGACCTGATGCCTGTCCCTCAGTGTCTGTGCCTTATGGCAAGGATCGCCTATCCGTTCAGAGTGGTCGGATCGACCAGTCTGCAATGCAAACCTGTCACGCCCTGACCCGTTTCACAACGGCTCGTCAGCGGGAAGCGTTTTGCTTTTTTCCGGGAGATGCCATGACGCCCTTTACCAGTTTCTGGCAGGCCGGCTACGAAGGTGCCGACCATATCAATCCTTCTGGCCTTGCGCTGTCGATGAACGATCTGAACCAGCATCAGGCTCGTGCAGATGAGGACTATGCCGCGCTGGCCCCTTTTTCCATCTGCACGGTGCGCGAAAGCGTCGGCTGGCGCTTATGTGAACGCGATGACGGCTATGACTTCTCGACGGTCGCTGCCCGGATGCAGGCCGCAGAGCAGCAGGGCATCCAGATAAGCTGGACGATCTGTCACTACGGCTGGCCCGCTGGCGTCAGCCTGTTTGATCACGACTTTGTCAGCCGCTTCGCCGCCTTCTGTGGCGCACTGGCCCGCTTTCTGGCGCCCTGGTATCCGCAGCCGCCGGTTTACTCCCCGATGAATGAGATCTCCTTTGTCAGCTGGGGTATTTCGGTGGGGCTGTTTGCCTGTGAGATGAGCCCGGCGTCCGATCGGGCGGATGCCGCCAAGCAGCAGCTGGTGCGCGCCACCCTGGCAGCCTGTGATGCGATCTGGCAGGCCGATCCGCGCGCCCGCTTGCTGCACTGCGATCCGCTGATCCATATCGTGCCCGATCCCGCCGATCCGGCCAGCGTCATGCTGGCGCGTGAAATGTGCGACACCCAGTATCAGGCGTGGGACATGCTCAGCGGCAGGCGTAACCCGGAGCTGGGCGGTGCCCCCCGCTATCTCGATCTGATTGGCGTGAATTATTACCACGACAACCAGTGGGAACAGGGAACGAACCAGCGGCTTTACTGGCATCTGGGCGACAGTCGCCGCCTGCCGCTGCATCAGATGCTGCAACAGGTCTGGCAGCGTTATCAGCGGCCGCTGCTGCTGGCGGAAACCAGCCACGTTGGCAGCGGACGCGGCGCCTGGATCGGTGAAATCGCCGCACAGGTGGCGCAGGCGCAGCTGGCAGGCGCTGAACTGCTCGGCATCTGCCTCTATCCGATTCTCGATCGTCCCTTATGGGAGGAGACCACTTTCTGGACCCGCAGCGGTTTGTGGGATCTCGATCTGCTGGGGCCGGATCCGTACGCCCGCCAGTTACAGCAGCCTTATGCCGACGCCTTACAGCAGGCGCAGCGCTTTTTGCAGCACCTCCAGTCCCCACAACAACGTCAGGAGCACACCATGAAACCACCTGTTCTCATCGTTTTCAGCCATTTACGCTGGGGATTTGTTTTTCAGCGCCCGCAGCAGCTACTGACACGTCTGGCTCAGCACTATCGCGTGCTGTTTGTCGAGGAGCCGGTCTGGCAGGCGGGGCCACCGGGCCTGCATCAGAGTTCGCCTGCCGCGAACATCACGGTGATCCAGCCGCACACCGACAGCGACGCGCCCGGTTTTCACGACAGCCAGATCGCCCCGCTGCAGCTGCTGCTGACGCCACTGCTGGAAGAAGATGAACAGCCGCTGATCTGGTTCTATACGCCGATGGCGCTGCCGCTGCTGACCCCGTTTGATCCCTCCCTGGTGATTTATGACTGCATGGACGAGCTTTCCGCCTTCCGGAATGCGCCGCGCCAGCTGCAGCAGCGCGAATCCGCGCTGATGACCCGCGCCGATCTGGTCTTTACCGGCGGCTCCAGCCTCTATGAAGCGAAGCGTGATAAACATCCGCAGGTTTACTGCTTCCCCAGCAGCGTCGATGCTATTCATTTTGAGCAGGCGCGCGATCGCACTAATCGTCATCCGCTGCAGGAGGCGATTCCGCCGCTGCGCCTGGGCTATTACGGCGTGCTGGATGAGCGCATCGATCTGCCACTGATTGCGGCGCTGGCGGACAGCCATCCTGAATGGCAGATCATTATGGTCGGACCGGTGGTGAAAATTGATCCCGCCAGCCTGCCGCAGCGCGACAACATTCACTGGCTCGGCCAGCAGCCCTATCAGGCGCTGCCGCAGTTCCTGGCGGGCTGGGATGTCTGTCTGATGCCGTTTGCGATTAATGCCTCGACCCGCTACATCTCGCCAACCAAGGTGCTGGAGTATATGGCGGCGCAGCTGCCGATTGTCAGCACCGCGATTATCGATGTCGCACGCCACTACGCCGAGGAAGTGGCGGTGACAGAGACTCACGCAGCGTTTATTGCCGCCTGTGAAGAGGCAATGGCGATCGGTGCCGCAGAACGGCTGGCACTGGCGGGACGGATGCAGGCCAAAGTGGATGCCACCTCCTGGGATCGCACCGCAGAGCAGATTCACGGACTGATCCAGCAGGCACTGACGCAGCGTCAGCCTGCACTCACGTCAGCCAGCCAGACCCGCGCGCAGGCTAACGTCACACCGTTAACCCCGGCCATGCTGGAGAGCGACGCCGTACCCTGCCTGATTATCGGCGCCGGTCCCACCGGCCTGAGCGCCGGTTATCACTATGGCGAAGGCGCGGTGCTGCTGGAGAAAAATGGCACCCCAGGCGGCTGGTGCCGCTCGATTGACGATCAGGGGTTCACCTTCGATTATGCCGGTCACATTATGTTCTCGCAGGACCCGTACGTGTTGCAGCTCTATGAAATGCTGCTGGGCGATAATCTGCACTGGCAGGCGCGTGAAGCCTGGGTCTACAGCGACGGCGTCTATACCCGCTATCCGTTCCAGTCTGCGCTGCACGGCTTGCCGGTCGAGGTGGTGAAAGAGTGCGTGCTGGGCGCTATCGAGGCGCGTTATGGCGAAACGGCCGTGGCCGCCGTGCCGCTGGATCGGGCACGGGCGCGACGGGATTGCTGTGCGGATGGCGCAATCCCCGATGAGGGCAGCAGCAGCGGCAGCGTGGAAGGAGAAGAGGATTTCCAGCACTTCATTATGCGCACCTGGGGTAAAGGCATCGCGCGTCACTTCGCCCTGCCCTACAACCAGAAACTGTGGAAAGTGCCATTAACCGATATGGAAACGTCGTGGCTGGGCGGACGCGTCCCGCTGCCCGATCTGTCGCAGATCATTGATGGCGCGCTGCAACCGCTGGCGAAACCGGTCGGCCCCAACGCCCGATTCGGCTATCCGCTGCGCGGTGGTTTCCAGGCCCTGATGTCCGGCTTTTTGCCGCACCTGAAATGTACGCTGGAAACGGATACAACGCTGACCCGCATCTATCCGCAAGCGCATGTGGCGCTGCTGGCGGATGGTCGCCACTACCGTTATGAGCAGTTGATTAGCACGATGCCGCTGCCGGAGCTGATTAAACTGATGGGTGACGAGGTGCCGGAAAATGTGCAACAGGCGGCACAGCAGCTGCAGTTTGTCTCGGTGCGCTGCGTGAATCTGGGGATTGGCCGGGCTGACCTGACCGAAAAGCACTGGATTTACTATCCTGGCGATACGCTGTTCCACCGTATCTTTGTGCAGGGCAATGCCAGTCCGCACTGCAACCCGCCGGGCGGTTTCGGCTTAACCTGCGAAATCACCTACAACGCAGCCAATCCGCTGCCGCTGGAGGGTGATGCGCTGATTGAGCGCTGCCGTCAGGATTGCATCCGGGTCGGCATGATCACCGAGGACGATCCGCTGCTCTGCTCCTCGGAGGTCGATATGCCTTATGCCTACGTGGTCTATGACCATGCACGCAGCGATAACGTGGCGCTGATCCGTCAGTGGCTGCTGACCCAGGATATTCATCTGTCGGGTCGCTACAGCGAGTGGGAGTATTACAACTCGGATCACGCCTTCCTGGCCGGTAAACGCGCCGCTGAAAATGTCCGGCTGCAGCATGTCAGCGCAGAAACCGTGGGCTGACGAGACGCTACCCGCTATGACAGTTGCTGGCTGCACTTCGCGGCTTTCAGCGATTGCAGTTCAGTGACACGTTTTTCCGCTTTCCGGGTGGCATTGTATTTCGCAATGCCATTACCCAGCCCGAAATCCCCGACAAAGCCCAGCACGGTCAGTGCATCGAACTGGCCGGTCTGATCGATATCACTCTGCACGCTATGCGCTTTGACCAGTTCCTGGTCCAGTGCGCTGCAGTTCAGCGTCGCGGTCTCTTCCGGCGTGACTGCCGCCGCCTGTGGATACTGCTTGGTGGCGCAGCCGGTCAATACCAGCGCCAGCAGCACCACGAAGAATCTCTGTTTACTCATTTTTCATTGCCTGTTTTTTGCTCACTTAAAAGGGTTATCGGCAGCATACACCAGGAACATGAGTCTCTGACCTACCAATAATGGTCGAAACCGCTACGCTAATGTAGGATCCAGCGCGCTGCAGTCAGAAGCAGCCTGTTACCGACCGGAAGTCACGCAGAGAACGCACATTATCCGTTCATCATTTCTGCCAAATCTTTCAACCCGTTAGCCAGTATGACGTTGCGAACCGCAGCGTCTGAAGAGCACAGCCTGAGCGTTAATGCGTGTCGGGGCATTCGCATAAGCGAAGCCAGACACCGAAAATTTTGCGCGTCGGGTTTATCAGAGTTTGTTCCAGATGAGGTTTTTCCATGCGTTTTAAAGGATTGAACATCGGGTTTTTCATTTTGATTCTGGCTATCGCCACCGTCGCTTTTTTTGACGTGCTTTCGCCCTATTTCTCGTCGATCTTGTGGGCAGCGATTCTGGCGGTGATTTTCCATCCGCTGAAGACATACCTGCGCACCCGACTGGGCGACCGCAATGGCGTGGCTGCATTAATTACCCTGCTCTGTATCTGCCTGATTGTGTTTACGCCGCTGGCCATTATCGCCTCGTCGCTGGTGGTTGAAACCAACGCGGTCTATCACAAGCTGCAGACCAACTCGTCGCAGTTCCCGGCCGTGTTCGCCGACCTGCTGCAGCATCTGCCGCGCTGGGCGAAGCATTTCCTGAGCGAAAACAATCTGGATAATGCCGAACAGATTCAGCAGAAGCTCTCTTCGTTTGCCCTTAAGGGCGGCCAGTATGTCGCGGGCAGCGCCTTTATCATCGGTAAAGGAACGTTCAGCTTCACCGTTGGCTTTGGCATCATGCTCTATCTGCTGTTCTTCCTGCTGAAAGATGGTTCCTATCTGGTGCATCTGATTCTGGAAGCCCTGCCGCTCTCAACCTACGTGAAGCATCACCTGATGGTGAAGTTTGCTGCCGTGGCGCGCGCAACGGTGAAGGGCACGGTGGTGGTCGGTATTGTTCAGGGTATTCTCGGCGGGCTGGCCTTCTGGTTTACCGGTATCGACGGCAGTCTGCTGTGGGGCGCACTGATGGCCTTCCTCTCCCTGATTCCGGCAGTCGGTTCCGCCATCATCTGGGTACCTGCGGCGATCTTCTTCTTCGCCACCGGCGCGCTGTGGAAAGGGCTGTTCCTGGTCGGTTTCTTCGTGGTGATTGTCGGTCTGGTGGATAACATCCTGCGTCCGCTGCTGGTCGGCAAAGACACCAAAATGCCTGACTATATGATCCTGATCGCCACGCTGGGCGGCATGGAAATCTACGGCATCAACGGTTTTGTTATTGGCCCGGTGATTGCCGCGCTGTTTATCGCCTGCTGGAATCTGCTCTCCGGTCGCGATAACCGCGAGAACATCGAAGCCATCGACGAAGAGTTTATCGAAGATGGTAAGAAACAGTCTGATACTGCCGCAGAAGCCGCGGCTGAAGCAGCAGCGGCCTCCGCCGAAGCGGCTGCAGAGGCTGCAGAGGCTGAGACGAAAGCCTTAGCACTGAAGAAAGAGACTGCGGAAAAGAAAGCGTAATCCGTTTCAGGCAAACGCAGACTCGTGTCGCGGTGAGCGCGAGGCCTGCTCAGGAAACACGGTCAGATCGGAAAGACGCCATGGCACGGGACGCTTTCCTTTTCTGACCGTATTCCCTGCGCATTGCGTTTATGCGTTGCTGCCAGAGGCATTGTGAGTCAGCTTTATTACCCATAAAAAAACCCACCTTTCGGTGGGTTCTTTTTTAACCTGAAAACCAGCGTCTTAGTTGGTCGCTTTGTTTTTCAGCTCTTCAGCACCCTGCTTGGTTTTATCCCAGCCTTTCTCAGTGCCTTCTTTGGTTTTGTGCCAGCCCTTCTGAGTCCCCTCGGTGATTTTGCTACCGGTGGTGTGGCTCTTGCCTTCAGCGGCGTGCTCAGACTTCAGCTTCAGCTCTTTGCCTTCATTCTGGGTCTGGTGCAGTTTTTCTTTCGCAGTATCAGCGCCTTTATGCGCTTCCGCTACGGTGTTGTCTGTGGTGGTAGCAGCAAATACTGGCGAGGCCAGCAAAATAGCAGACAGTGCAATAATTGATTTCTTCATAATTCCCTCTGTATTCATCGTTGCCGTGTAGGTTTAAATCCTGGCATAACCTTCCCAGGAAAGATTTAAGAATAAACCAGGAATGAAAAAGGGCCAGTTTTCACCAGAAAAAGACTCTGATTGTAGATTTTTCATCCACTACCAGAGCGCCAGCTGTGGATCCTCGTCCGGTTTCGGCTGACTTCGGCTCACGCGAACCGGTGGCGCAGGCTGCTGCATCTGCCGGGTGATCCACGCCAGTAACACCGTCACCACATACGCCTGCTGCTCAGCACTCAGCGGCTGATGCTGACCGATGTTGTGCCACTTGCTCAGGCAGCCACGACAGCAGGTCGCGGTGGCGTGCTGGGCGATAAACACCGGATGACCACGCATCGGAGTCTGTTTGCCATCATTCTCAGGCTGGGCAGGTGCCAGCCGCTGTGCCACAAACTCTGCGGCGTGCTGCCGCAGCACCGGTTCGCCTTTGCTGTTCGCATAATCATACTCAGCGCGTCCCAGACGGAAGCGCTGGCGGAATGGCGAACGTGCCAGCCGGGTAAAGAGATCGTCAGACACTTTCATACTGATGCCAGTCACTCATATTTACGTCCCGCCAGATAACTGACGCCCTGCGCGCCGAACGCCTCGCGATGCAGTTCATTCGGCTGCAGGTGAAATGTCTCACCCGGATGATAGGTGGTGTCGCCCTGTTCGGTACTGATGGTGATGTCCCCACTGAGAATCAGTGCCAGCGCTTCAAAGGGATGAACGTGATTATCAAGCTCGGCTGACGCTTCACGCTCAATCAGCAACGGTTCGTCAAAACCCTGTTCGGCTAACAATTTTCTGAATTCGTGTTCGGTCATTGCAACTCCTCAATGTGGAACTGATCCTAAGCAGTGTAGACGATCTTTATCGCCCTCTATGGCACGCAATCCCTTACGTAAAGTAGCGCAAGCAGCGTTGTCCACCGCTCAGGCCGATGCTGTACTTACCGTCCCGTTCCCCCATTTTGACATCAGGATGACGCAAAAGTATGTCTCACCATGAGAGAACCGCCCTGCTGCTGATTAATCAGCGCTCCCGCAAAGGCCGCACTGAAGCCAGCCGGGCGCAGATGCTGCTGGCTCAGGCCGGATTCGTCCTGCTGCAACCGGAGGAAGATGAGACCCGCAGCTACAGCGAACTGATCAAGGCGTATGCCGGTCGCGTTGATGCGGTGATCGTCGGTGGTGGCGACGGCACGCTCAATGCGGCCGCGCCGGGACTGATGCAGACCGGTCTGCCGCTGGGGATTTTACCGCTGGGCACCGCCAACGATTTTGCCCGGACGCTGGGCATTCCCGCCACGCTGGAACAGGCGGTGAAGATAATCGCAGACGGACAGTTGCGCGCCGTGGATCTGGGTGAAGTGAATCAGCACCTGTTTCTGAACGTCTCCAGCATCGGCTTTTCGGCAGAGCTGGCGCGTAACCTCACGGCGGAATCGAAAAAACGCTGGGGTGTGGGCGGTTACGCCCTGGCGGCGTTGCGGCTGCTGCGACAGAGCCGTCCGTTCAGCGCCACGCTGATACATCAGGGCCAGCGGACGCCGGTTAAAACGGTGCAGGTGTCGGTGGGCAACGGACGCTTTTACGGTGGCGGCATGACGGTAGAACAGCGCGCAGCCCCGGACGATGGCTTGCTCGATGTCTACAGCCTGGAGTTAAAACAGAGCTGGCAGCTTATTGCGCTACTGCCCTTTCTGCGGCGCGGCACACATGGCCGCTGGCGCAACGTGCGGGCATTCAGCACCACGGAACTGACCATTGAGACGCGTCGTCCCCACTACATCAATGCAGACGGCGAAATAATCGGTCAGACGCCCGCGCATTTCCGGCTGATCGCCCGTGCGCTGCGGGTGTATGCGCCCGCCGATACGTCAGTCTGATAACAGGGAGATAGCCGCAGAATCAATGCTTAGCGCCATTCTTCTCGACGTAATCGATCTGATCGGAAAGGTTGCTGACCAGCTCTTTCGCCATCTCAATCGTCAGGCCGAAAAAGAGCGTCTCCTGCGGGGGGTGTTCGCGTGAGGCTGTGGGATCGAGGTAGCCGAACTGCAGCACCAGCGCTCGATGATCGCTTAAGGGGCCGATGTGCCAGCCGGTGACCGGATAGAAGGTAAAACGGGTAAATTCATTCACTTTAAACCTGACTTTGAAGCATAACGCTGATTGAGTGTCAGGCCAGCTCTGATAATAAAACATGGGTGTATTAATAAGCCTGGCGCATATCCCTGGAATCACAAGCATAGCGACAGCACTCACGCCCGGTGAACGGCGCGGCGTGATGCCGCTACTTTTCCGCGCGGGGAATGATGGAGATATGCCCGTTGACCTCCAGCACCGCATATTTAATCTGATCGAACCGCTCCAGCCCCGGCCCGGATCGCGCCGCTTCCAGCACATCGTCAGGACTGATGCCGGTCATCTTCAGGCGATCCATCAGCAGATTACCATTCTCCACCAGGATCACCGGGCCGCCATCGATCGCCTGTTCCACCACCGGAAAGCGACTTTTCAGCTTGCCCAGCACGATATCAATGGTGACCAGCGTGATAATGGTCAGCGCCGCGCCGGTCACCGAAAAATCGTCGCCCAGTAGCGCCTGCTGGGTCGCTTCACTGATGATCAGCAGCAGAATCAGATCGAAAGAGGTCATCTGCAACAGGGTGCGTCTGCCGGCAATTTTGAACACCACCATCAGCACCAGATAAATGGCTGCCGCTCGTAATACCGTTTCCATAGCACGCCTCTGTCAGGGATAGATCCATTGGGTAAACCGGGCCGGAGCATGATCGCCGCCGTGAACAGTGACGTGAATGCGGCCCGCATTGCGGGGCTGCAGGCCGAGCCAGATGGCGTGATCCGGGCCGGTGTCGCGGGCGGAGAAAGTCAGCCGCAGATCGCTGCCCGTCGTCACCGCCTCCAGCGGCTGAGGCTGCAGAGTCTGGATTTGCAGGTTATCCAGTGCGCCCCCGCCAATCGTGATGCTGAAACGATCGCCTGTCGGCGCGTTGTAGCGAATGCGCATATCCATGTTGCTCTCGACCCGGCCAAACCGCTCATACTCAACCTGGATTGTGCCGTCCGGCGAACGGGCGCGGCTGTCGCTCAGAAAGCCTTTAGAAAAGAGTCCGCACGCGCCCAGTACCACCAGCAGAATCAACAGATACTCCCCTGCCCGCTGAATCCGCCATTCGCGGCGTACCCAGCGAAGGTCCTCTTTTATCGGGCTATCCCGACTCACTGTGTGATCTTTTTTCACTCTTTAATTCTCTCCTTTCAGCACAGCATTGCTGCCTGAAGCAGTGTGTACAGACGTTATTTAGCCCGGCGCTCAACCCAGAACGACCAGCTGTGATAGAGCAGCGTCAGCGGCATGGCAATCGCTGCCCCCACCAGCACAAAGCGCTGGGTGACCGGCGATGATGCGCTGTCACTGAGCGTGAACAGGTGCGGCACCAGCCAGGGATAGAGACCGCACAGCAGGCCAGTAAACACTGCGCCGATCAGCATCAGCGTCAGGATAAGCTGCAACAGCGGCCCGGCTCGCAACAAAGCCAGAGGCAGGGCGATCCAGAGCATCACTACCGCCCCCGCCACAACTTTACCCAGCGGCCGCTGCCAGCTTTGCTGCCAGAGGTCGGCATTGAGGTAGCACTCGACGAGAAAGATTAGCAGCGCCAGCAGCCACCACAACCAGCTCTGTGCCGACGCCAGCGGATGAACCCGGTCGCCTATGCGCCAGCCGATCCAGCAGCAGGCCAGCAGCGAATTGATCGCCATCAGCCCCGCGCCGCTGACCAGCGGCACCAGGCTCAGGCCATCCGGCAGGCCGGTTTGCGGCTGGGCGCTGATGATCATCCCGGCGCACCAGCCCTGAATAAAGGTCGCCAGCGCCGAACTGCAAGCCATGACGCGATCCAGCCAGGGACGCAGCCGGGCGGAACTCTGGGCGCGATATTCCAGTGCCATCGCCCGCACCAGCAGCGCCAGCAGCATGGCGAACAGCGGCATACTTAACTTACTGAACAGCAGCGCATAGACCGGCGGAAACAGCGCCAGCAGTCCGCCCGCCGCCAGTACCAGCCAGGTCTCATTCGCGTCCCAGACCGGCAGAATGCTGTGCGTCATCAGCTCCCGCTGTTCATCATCGTGAAACCAGCAAAACAGCATCCCTACGCCCAGGTCCGTGCCATCCAGCAGCAGGTAGAGCAGCAGAGAGAGACAGATAATCAGCGCTGAGAGATCGGCCATCACAGACTCCTAATCTGGCGTTTTGAGCGCTATCACCACCGGTTGTCCCGACGGCAGTTCACCCTTCACCCGGCGCAGCAGATAGCGTAAGCCGAGGGCGAAGACCAGCGCGTAGATCAGCAGCACGGCCACGAAAATGCCCAGCGTGGTGCTGAGAGACAGCGGTGACACGCTCTGTGCGGTGCGTAACATGCCGTATACCGTCCACGGCTGACGTCCGACTTCGGTCACCACCCAGCCTGACAGCAGTGCGATAAAGCCTGCCGGTGAGAGCCATGTCAGCCAGCGCAGCAAGCGCCCTGACTCCGCCAGCTGTCCTCGCCAGCGCTGCAGATTAGCCGCCAGCGTCGTCAGCAGGAGGATCAGCCCCAGTCCCACCATCAGGCGAAAAGCGAAAAAGACCGGTAACACCGGGGGGATCGCATCCGCAGGAAATTCGCTCAGGCTTTTGATGTGGCCGGACAGATTGTGCCGCAGATAGAGCGAACCGATTCGGGGCAGGCTGACCTCCAGATGGTTCCGCTGCGCCTGCTGGTCCGGTAGCGCAAACAGTCGCAACGGTTCGCCCTCACCCTGCGCGGGTTGATGCCAGCTGCCTTCCATCGCAGCCAGTTTGGCAGGCTGATAGTCGCGGGTGTTTTCACCGTGCAGATCGCCCAGTACGATCTGCAGCGGAACGGCAAACAGCAGAAAGGTCAGCGCGCTGCTGAGCATCAGGCGCGAAGCGGACTCCCCGCTGAAATGACGCAGCCGCCAGGCCGCGACGCCCGTGATCAGCACCGCCACGGCGATCAGCGACCCCACCACCATATGGCTGAAGCGCCACGGAAAGGAGGGGGCCAGCAAAATCGACTGCCAGCTTTCAGCCAGAAAGACCCCGTTCTGATCGCGGGTGAAACCGACCGGCGTCTGCATCCAGGAATTGGCGGCCAGAATCCAGAACGCACTCAGCAGCGCTCCGAGCGCCACCAGACAGGTCACCGCGAAATGCACGCCAGGCCGGATTTTATTGAAGCCAAACAGCATCACGCCGGTCAGGGCCGATTCAAGGAAAAAGGCGACCAGCACCTCATAAAACATTAAGGGGCCAATGACGCCGCCGACCTGATGCGAAAAGCGCGCCCAGTGCGTACCAAACTGAAACTCCATCACCACGCCCGACGCGGCACCAATCGCCACCGTCAGGGAAAAAATGTTCAGCCAGAAGTGCAGTGCATCCCGGGCGGCCTGCTGTTTACCCCACAGCCAGCGGGCCTCAAACCAGACCAGAAACGGTGCCAGTCCCAGCGTCAGCGCCGCCAGCGTAATATGCATGCCCATGGTGAGCGCAAACTGCGTTCGGGCGATCGTCAGAATCCAGTCGCTGTCATTCACGATGGTTTTTTTCCCGGAATCTCAGACACGCAACAGCCCATCGTTCTTTCAACGAAATCTCTGCGGATTTCACCAGGACAGAGGCTGTTCGGGCTGCACGTCATAGCATCAGGTTTATTTCGTCAGCAGGGCGTTTATCTGTGACGTTATCTGATCATCGTAGTGAAGAAATAAAAAATCGGCCAGCAGCCGTGCCTGCGTAATAACGACGATCACGAAAATGATTTTATCGTTACAGGATGAAGAGAGGTAAAAGAGATTATTATCGCAGGCTGCTCTCGCTGCGCTTAAATAAGCGAAAATAAAAATAAGCGAGGCGGATAATTAATCCGCCCCGCCGTTCCGAAATAAATAGCGGCCTTAAAGCCAGCCCGACCGGCGCAATTTGGCCCACAACCCACCGCAGGCCAGCAGCGTCAGCCCGACCGCCAGCGGATAGCCATATACCGACTTCAGCTCCGGCATATGCTCGAAGTTCATGCCATACATACTGAACACCACGGTCGGAATGACCAGGATCGCCCCCCATCCCGCCAGCTTTTTGACCACCTCATTCTGCTGCACCGTCACCAGCGCCAGATTGACCTGCATGGCGCTGGTCAGCATCTCGCGCATATCTTCCGCGTCGGTCACCACATGGCGGGCGTGATCCTGTACGTCGCGGATATAAGCGCGCAGCGGACGCGGGATCAGATCTTCGTGCAGATGGATCAGCTGATTGCAGATCTCTTCGACGGGCAGCGCCGCATTACGCAGCGACAGCAGATGACGCCGCATGGTGTAAACCGACTGCACCGACTTGCGATCAAATTCGCTGGTGAAGAGATCGTTCTCCATCTGACCGACCCGCTCATTCAGTGACGTGGAGAGTTGGGCATAGCGATCCACGACAAAATCGAGCAGACAATAGAGCGGATAGGCCGGGCCAAACTTCAGCAGCGCCGGGTTCTCAGACGCCCGCTGTCGCACCGGCGTATAACTTTCCGATGCACCATGACGGATGCTGATCAGGAACTTTTTTCCGACAAAGAAATGGGATTCGCCCAGCTCGCAGGTGTCATCCTTCGCGCAAACCGTCTTGACCACGATAAACAGCGAGTCGCCATAGTGTTCGATTTTGGGCCGCTGATGGGCATTAAGCGCATCCTCAACCGCCAGTTCGTGCAGTCCGAACTCCTCTTTAATCTTCGCCATAAACTCAGCGTCTGGCTGCCACAACCCGAGCCAGATAAACGCCTCCGGCTCCTTAATCACTTCACTGATATCATCGACCTGGACCTCTTCGCCCGCGCATCCCGGACGATACACCATGCTGCTTACGATCATCTTCTGCATTCCCGTTGTGACAGTACATGCAGCTTAGCTAATGCCGGGCCTGTAACCGGATAAAAACAGTAAGGATTTGCTGCGATGCTGCGCAATCAGCGGATTACCACTTCAGCCCCAGGCCGGTGGAGAAAATGCCTTCATTCAGGGTATCGGGTATGCCGCTGACCAGATTGCGATGATAGCCAATATGCAGCGTTGACCAGGAGGTCAGGCTGTACCGCATCCCGACTTCCGCATCCAGCATAAAGACCCCGTCATCATCCAGCGAGTGCCCGATGTCGCCGTTGCTGTAAAGCGTGACCGATTTGCCCAGCAGATAACGCTGATAGTTCCAGCGCACTGAGCCGCCGAAGTGCCGCTCTTCCCTGTCATCGCTATAGCCATATTCAAAGGCACCGCCCAGCAGCGAAAGTGAGAACGAACTGAGTTCGGTGTCCCACAGCTGATAGCCTGGCCCGGTGCCAATCAGCGCCTGCTGCGAGAGATTCTCCACCCAGTCGCGTTTGTAGGTCGCGCGGGTCTGCCAGAAGAACTGCTCCCTGACGAGATAGTCAAAGGCGTAGCGCAGGCTGTAGTTGTTCGTGTTGATGCTGTCGTTTTCCTGCTCGCGATTGAATGTCGCGCCGATGTCGTGCCGCCATTTGCCCTGATTGAGTTTGGTGTTGAGCGCGAAGCTGTAGTCATCGGTTTTGGTCGAGGCTTTTTTGACCTTCACGCCCGCATCAATGTTGCCGGTCCAGGCGAGCTGATCGGTGCGGACTTTGGCTTTCATGAACTCGTCGATGCGCCGCAGGGAGACCTGCTGCTCCTGCTCATTGCGTTCAACCCAGACATAGCCGGGATCGGACGAGGTGAGCCGCACCTGATAATGTTCGCCGGTATGCTTATTTTCGACATCGACCGGATTTTCGCTGGCGAGCGTGCTGACCGCACTCCAGTCGAGCGTGATGGTGCCAGCGTAGTGGGTCTCTATGGCCAGCTTGCCGCCGCTAAGGTAACGGATCGTGCCCGTCAGACGGTCGCCATTATTCAGCCAGACGGTATCCGCTGCGGCCTGCTGTGCCCATCCGGCACAGCAAAGCGTGACCAGCAGCGTGGTAAAAGAGGTGGGGCAACGCATAGCTTTCCCTGTAAAGGCGTCGTCTTACACGGGCGACGCGTCACCGCAAAATCTGACCTGACAATTAAGCCGATTCTGCGATGATATGCAATCTGCCCTGGTTCAGGACAGATCATGCAGTGCTTTACCGAGCGGCGGGCCCAGCGTGAAGTCGCTGAAACGGATTGCCAGCCCCTGGCGTTCCGGCGAGCAGCCCATCACCCCGACAAAACGCCGCGCCTGATCGGGCCACGGACAGAGCCGCAACAGCGGCCAGGTCATACCGTCGGTGGAGTACTGGATCCTCAGCGCCCCCTTTTGCAGCGTGGCGCGCATCCAGAACTGACGCGCATCGCCGGGAAAGACGCCGGTGGACCAGTCAGAAAACTCACGCGTTACCACACAGCCGATGGCAGGCTGATCGTCGTTAAACTCGATTCCTGCCTTAACCCACTGTGTCTCGCTATCCTGAATAAACAGGCCGGCCTGATCGTAGAGCTGGCTGAAGTCCGCCCTCACCTGCACCTGAACGGTAAAATCATTTTCCACCCAGAAGCCAAAGGCGTGGCCGCTGTGCCGTTCAAAGCCGTACCAGGTCCGCTGCCAGAAATCGCTGTTTAACGCGGTTTCGAACTGCAGCGTCTCGCCATCCAGACTGTGCACCGGCGGCTGATTAATCCAGACGCCACCTTCGGTTATCAATGAACTCACTGCTCTCATAGGGACTCCTTTCGATAAGTTAAACCACCTGCTTTCAGTCCGGGCTGCTGCCTGGCGATTGTTCTGATTATCATAGCGTTCATTGGTGAAAGGACGACTGACTTCGCGGTAAATCTGATTAAGCTGGGATGGCAGTCGAAAAGGTCATCAGCCCGGATAGAGCAGACCATACAGGCTTTTTACGGCTTCGCTTATTTTGCTCTTATTCTCTTTGCGGAAATAAATAATATTCACCAGGACCAGTTCACTTAACTATTTCATTTTGTTAATTGCCTGGCTAAAACCGCATTTAACAACCAGGCTTGTTCTGTCTGAGGGCAACTGAACTCATCAAATATAAGGATTAAGCCACCATGGTAGATAAATCAGAGATTCTGGATCACGCGCAGGTTGTTGATGTTAATGGCGAACATGTCGGTATTGTTGACCATTTTGAAGGCGACGACAAAATTAAGCTGGCGAAAAGCGATCCTGAAGCGGGCGGCAAACATCACATTATTCCATTCAGCTGGGTAAAAGAGGTTGATGATAATAAAGTCATCCTGTCTAAAGCCAAAGCGGATGTAGAAAGTGAATGGCAGTCTGCATAAATCGTTAGCCGTGGCGCCTGCCACGGCTTATTTCTATTCTGCGCTGTAAAATATATCCCCGGTAATTAATCGCAATCCCACTCGCCTCAGAGGCTGATCTTTTCTGCCTGTGATGAGGAATAACAGCCAAATATCCCGTCAATCAGCAGATAACTTTCTGAACCTGGCAATTCAAAATGCCACCATTCCGTTGCAATGCCGGTGAAGCCACCACCCAGCATGATGGCATTGAGCATCAGCCTGTTGCGCTGTGCCTGAACAGGCACCGCAGGATGATAAGGATGGGAGTGCTCACTCATCTCATCGAAGCCCGTACCCATATCCACGATTTCGCCGTGCTCATCGATCAGCGTAACGTCTACCGCCGTGCCGCGACTGTGGTGTGATCCGCGCGTCAGCGGTGCGACATAGTCCTGATTCGGGCAGGCTTGCCACAGAATCGCCTGCGCGGCAGGTGGCCGGTAGGCGTCGAGGATAAGCAGCTTATACCCCGCAACACGGGCAATTTCGATGCTTTTTTCCAGCGCTTTAGCCGCATCAGCATGCAGCAGACAGCGCGCGTCGCGGTAGATCGGCTGACCGGTAAGGTTATCGGCGGTAGCATATTTCAGATCGATCGCTAACTGAGGAAATGCCTTAGCAATATCTGTCAGATTTTTATTTTCCATGGCGGAGTGCTCCCTGCTTTATGCTCTGTGGCGGGTTGGCCTTGAGCGATAGTTTTGAGGAGGTCATCATGGCATTGCGGCGGAAGGAAAAAAACCTCCAAAAATGTCACAGCAGTTTACCGGGTCTCTGTCCGTGTCCGAAAGACGTTCAAAACGGCGGGTGAAGTAAACCTTGATTACCTCACCCATAGCTTCTTATCCCTGTTTGGCGGCGCGATCACGCAGCACCTCACCCACCACCGGTGCCGCTGAAAAAGCATTTGGCCAGCCTGCATAGAAAGCAGCCTGCGTGACAATTTCGCCCGCCTCTTCCGCCGTCAGACCATTGTCCATCGCCCGATTGAGGTGGTAGCCAATTTGCGCACTCTGTCCCGAGGCGATCAGCGCACTGACTGTCACCAGGCTTCTGTCACGTGGCTGCAGCGCGGGCCGCTGCCACAGGTCAAGAAACAACGGATTGGCGGTAAATTTGACCAGTCCTGGCGAGATCGGACCGACATTTTTTTCTACTGTCTCTGAACGCTGCTGTTCAGTGGCCTGATTGAGCGGCAGCAAGGTGGGTGAAGCTTCGGCCAGTTGATCGGCAGTGATGCCTCGACTCTGAAAAACTTCTTTGGTGACGGTAATCGCTGACATCGCATTGGGCCAGCCAGAATAGAATGCCAGGTGAGTAATAATTTCCGAGATTTCAGCGGGCGTCACGCTACTGTCGAGCGCCACGCTAACGTAATGCTGTAACTCAGCAGGCTGGTTACGGGCGATGAGAATGGCCAGCGTGACAATGCTGCGGTCGCGCAGCGAAAGCGTTTCACGTCGCCAGAGATCGTCGGTTATCGCTTCACGTCCGAAACGGGCCAGTGCGGGAGAAACAGACTCAATATCGGCAACCGAAAGGCTGGATGGATTAACGTTTAACATAGTTTCACCTTTTTGGGGTTCAGCGGCGGCCAGGTCGGCCAGGTCGGCCAGCGCCAGAGAGATCACAGCGGCAGTTATCACTTTTTTCATCGAAGATTCAGCTCATCGGCAAACGTCATTTAATAGAAAAATCGAGGCCACCACGGTTTTTCAGCAGGGCTGGTACCACCGGAATCGCCTCTTTGCGTTCGGTCATCTCTGCTGTCAGCCGGATATAGTCCTGAAAATGAGGCGTTTTACGGTGCTGCTGATAGGCGGCTTCACTGGCGTAGATTTCATAGAAGAACCAGCGATATTCATTCCTGACATCGGTCGAGGCATACATCGCCAGTACGCCCGGTTCCACTTTCAGTGATTGCGCCATTTCAGGCAGCACAATAGTGCGGAATGCCTGCTGATCAGCCGGTTTAACATCAACAATTACCAGGTTATTAATCGTTGCTTTATTTTGTACGAATTGCTTATCGCCGAGAAACTGCGGCACCAGCGCGGTGCTATTTTTCTTGCCGATTAAATCGGGCGCACGCTTAAGAAATAACTGATAGGGTTCAGAATTGAGATGTTGCTGATAAGCTTCTTCACTCGCATAGATTTCAATCATATAAGCCTGATGATGATTATTTTTATGCTTCAGTGAATACATTGCCAGCGTACCAGACTGTTCTGCCAGCGACCGGGTAATATTATCTCTGGCAACTTCATCATATTGCTCACTTTGCCCGGACTTAATTTCCATTTCATACAGGTTAACAATAGTGTTTGTGGGTGCGATTAAAACGGTTGCCGATACCGGGCCAGCCATCAGCAGGCCCAGAGTGAGAGCGGTAATATTTTTCATGGGCTGCCTGAATTATCAGATAAGATTATTTTTTAATTGTCATTCAGAGAATTAAACCACGCGATTAATGTGGTTCCCGGCTATTACGCCGTCGTGAGTTCCGCATTCAACTGAGCAATTAATCGTGACGCATGTTCTTTTGCCGACGCAGTTTGCTGCGCGATAATCTTTTCATCACGACCGGCATAGCTTATCCCACAGGTGTAGATCGGTTTCTGCATTTCCAGATTGCAGAGTCGGGCGGTGGTTTCAAACTGGATCAGATAATCCTCCAGCTTATGACCGAATACTCCATTTTCAGCGTATAACGCCTGCGGTGCGCCAGCGGTGAATGAGAGGATCAATGTTTTACCACCGAGTCTGGCCGTGGAGCCGTGCGCAAATCCATGAACAAACACCTCATCCAGCCATCGTTTCATGATCCCCGGCAGCGAATACCAGGAGAAAGGAAATTGCCAGACGATAATGTCCGCCTTGAGCAGCGCCTCCTGCTCGGCGCTGACATTGATGTTGCCGTCCGGATAGAGTGTATCCAGCCGACGGATTTCAACCTCAGGTAATGCCGCAGCAACTTCATTCAAAATGGTGGCGTTGCCAATGGAGTTATTCAAATCCGGATGCCCGGAAACAACCAATATATTTTTCATCTTCAGACTCGTTATGATTAATTTTTACCGGCAGGCCGTCTGGGCCGTATACCTTCGATTCCTCAGAAAGCCAGTGGCTTAGCAACTCCTGGCCAGACGCGGGCGCCAACAAAATGCCTGCACAGGTAACTCCGGCTGACGCTCCGCATTACTGATCTGACGTTCTCCACGGCAGAGATTACTGGCTCATTGAAGGTTCCCACGCGCCGCGCGTGTCCACACCCGCTTCTTTAGCCAGGCGTTCAAGCAAGGCCATCTCCTCCGTGCTGAGCGAGATATCGATTGCACCGGCAGCATCCTGCACATGATGAACTTTGGTCGCGCCAATGATCGGCAGCGTGCCTTTGGCAATAGCCCAGGCGATAGCCACCTGCGCGACGCTGGCGTTTCTGCTTTCACCGATTGTTTTCATTGCACCGGTTAATATTTCAAGCTGCGGCAGAACCCTGTTGTAGGTTTCAGCGCGTCCACTGCCCTGGGGCATGGGATTTTGTGAGTTGTAGCGGCCGCTCAGTGCGCCCTGCTCCAGCACCATATAAGCAAAAAAGGTGATGTCGTTTTGATGGCAGTAGTCGAGGATGCCGGCTTCTTCCGATGCCCGGTAAAGCAGACTGTAGTGATTCTGTACGGCATTCACCGCAAAACCCGCCGGGTTGAGGATTTCATTGGCACGCCGGATTTGTGACAGGCTGTGGTTGGAGACGCCCACCTGTTTTACCTTGCCGCTTTGTAACAGCGGGATCAGGGCTGGCGTCCATTTCTCCACGTCGAACGGATTGTGGATCCAGTAGATATCAATCGCCTCAACACCCAGCCGCGCCAGACTCTCCTCCAGCATGGCGCTGACTGGCTGTGTCGCCTGCGGGTCGGCTATCTGCGGCGTAAATTTAGTGGAGACGATCAGCGCTTCACGTGGATAGCGGTGGATGAGTTTGCCCAGCGCCGTTTCAGAACTACCCATGCCGTAGACGGCTGCGGTGTCCCACAGGTTGAGTCCGCGAGTCATCGCTTCACTGAACACCGCCTCCCGTTGATCATCGGTGAGGTGGTTGCCAAAGACGGTGTCTGCACCGGCAAAGCCTGCGCCCCATGACCAGGTACCCAGCGCTATTTTCGGTAATGTTTTCATTTTTACTTCCGGAATAAGCCGGAGAGCATTGGCATCCGGCAGGTTACAGGAGGGGTTGCGGGTGAATCAGTTCGCGGATTGAATCGCGTTTACCAGCGCCACGCCAACACCGTGCGCCGATGCCGGATTCTGACCGGTGATCAATCGCCCGTCGGTCACGACATTTTCAGACCAGTTGGGTGCTTCGTGGTGAAGCGCACCCTGATCCCGCAGCGCGGTTTCCAGTAAAAAAGGCACAATGGTGGTCGCCTGCACCTCTTCTTCTTCTTTGTTGGTGAACGCCGCGAGATTTTTCCCTTTTACCAGGTATTCGCCGTTGCTGAGCCTGGCGTCAACCAGCGCAGCCGGGCCATGACAGACGGCCGAGACAATGCCACCGCTTTCATAAACCTCGCGGATGATGCGCTGAACATCAAAATTTTCGCGGAAGTCCCACATGGTGCCATGCCCGCCAGCAAAAAAGACGGCAGCGTAATCAGCACCATTCAGCGCAGACAGAGCGGGTGTAGTGGCAAGACGATGCTGGAAGTCGGTCCCGTTCCAGAACATGGCGTTGACCGGATCGCTGAGATCGAAGCCGTCAATCGGCGGCTGGCCGCCACGAACACTGGCGATAACCGTGGCAATGCCTGCATCTTCCAGCACTTTCAGCGGATGGGTCAGCTCGGCAAGATAGAAGCCGGTTGGCGCACCGGACGCGCCTTTTATCGGATGGCTGGTGACTACGCACAGTACGGGTTTGCGGTTGCTCATGGGGTCGCGCCCTCCGGCTGAGATTTAAATTCTGCAGCGAACAGGCTCTCCCAGTTGGTGAAGGCACCCAGCGGGATGCAGTCAAAGCCCAACAGACCTGCTTTTGCCAGTGGAAAATCAGCCAGCAGGCATTGAGCCTGTTCCACTGATTCACACTCAAGGAAGATCGCGACGCCGGGCCGATCCTGCCGGTAGTAAATATCGCGCATCACACCAGATTTATAGAGGCTCCAGGCATGGAAAGCTTCTGCAGTCAGATGAGGTAAATACTTTTCCAGCGTGGCGCCGGGGGCAGGTTTATCCAGACACAAAATTCGCATATCAATCTCCTGAGATTAACGGCCAGGGGGGAACTGATAAGGAGTATATGCTCGCGATTTAGTGAAGATTAGGCCACTATTAACTCAAAGATATTTAGCCTGTGGCTAATAATAAGCAGCCCGATTGTGTCAGGATTATCCCGTGAACAACGCAATTTATAATCAGATACGCATCTTCCAGAGCATTGCCCGCGAGGGGAATATTTCATCGGCAGCCCGCAAACTGGAGATTACGCCCCCCTCTGTCAGTAAAGCGCTGAAACTGCTTGAAGAGCACATCGGTCATCCGCTGTTTGTGCGAACTACACGCCGCATTGAGCTGACCGATGCCGGACAGCAGTTGCTGGAACAAACCTCGGCAGCGGTAGCCTCGCTGGAAAAGTCCCTGGAAAGTATTCGTGACCAGAATCAGGAACCTTCGGGTCTGGTCAGAATTACCCTTTCGCGCTTTGCTTATCTGCTGGTGCTTAAACCTGCGATGGCCGCTTTCTGCCAGCAATATCCCGGTATTCAGCTGGAGATTTCGGTCTACGATGGCACCGTGAATATCATTGAAGAGCGTTTTGATCTGGGGATCCGGTTTGGCGACATTCTGGAAGGTGGCGTGGTGGCACGCCCGCTGATGAAGCCGTTTCGTGAAGGGCTGTATGCCTCTTCGGCCTATCTGACAGCGTCTGGCACGCCTGAGACGCCATCCGACCTGCATCAGCACCAGCTTATCGGTTATCGGTTCATTACTAATAACCGCATTCTGCCGCTGATTCTGGATCATAACGGCGAACAGCTGACGGTAGAGATGCCAGGCCAGTTGATGAGCAACGATATTGAGGTGATGGCAGATGGGATACGCAATGGGCTGGGAATCGGCAGGCTGTTTGAGCCAATTCATGATTTACAGCCAGATAAAGAAGCATTTATTCCGGTGATGGAGCGTTACTGGAAGACTTATCCGCCGGTTTATCTTTATTACCCTAAAAGCGCCGGTAAAACGAAGAGAGTGAAAACGCTGATCGACTTTCTGCTTAAGAATAGTGGCAGCTGACAGACGGGTATTTATTCCGGTGCAATTTAGCATTCAGGTTATTGCATTTTATTGAGATCTGCGCCGCAAATAATAGTATTTTAATTGTGAGGAAACTCGCTGATTTACATCGATTTTCATCTGGACTTTACCTGTATTAGTTGATTATATGTACAGGTATTTAGCGCGATACAGAGGTGTTGGAGCACCCCTGCATCGCTAATCACAATCCTATTTAACAGGAATAGAGATCATGACTGAGTCAGAGTGTAATGCAGTTGGTTTAAATCCAGAAGCTCCTTCCGTTACCCGGCGTAAATTAACGGTGAGTTACGCCAGCCGGTATCCAGACTATATCCGTATTCCATCGATCATTATGAAAGGCCAGTGGCTGGCTGCCGCGGGATTTACCACCGGCACCGAAGTTGAGGTGAATGTCACAGAAGGCCGTATCGTGCTGACCGTGAAACCACCCGAGCCGGTCGATGAGCAACTGGTTAACGCGTTAGCACAGCTGAATAAGCTGCCTGCCAGGAAACAGAAGCAGGTGCTGGCGTTGTCCGGTGTGGTTGCGGGTTAATGGCGTTGAGGTGAAAGGATGCCGCTTCTGGTTGGGGAGCGGCAGAGTAGATCATTTATTATTGTGGGTGCTTGTGAGCGGTGACTGCAGGATGCCAGGTGTGGCAATATAAACGAAGCCAGAATGGTTTAAGAATCACGGGCCTGAAGAGACCTTTATGCAGCCCTTCAGAAGCAGCATGAAGGGGCTGTGAGTTGATAACAGGAGCATTACAATGCAAATATGCATGATGGATTATGGTCGACTTTCCAGCGATGGAAAACGTGTAAAGCTAAACTGCTATGGTGTTGGTTCTTTCGATATTTTGTCTGGCATTGAAAGATATATTAACAATCCAGATTGTTCTGACATTGAGAAGGCCGCAATTCCGCCAGGAACATACTGGATCGTAGACAGGCCAGAAGGCAGTTTGCTAAATCACGCCAGAGCAGAGTTGATTGATATGGCCCATTTGTACCGAAATCATCACTCCGAATGGTTCGGTCTGTACAGCGCAAAAACCATGAGCGATTACGTTTTTGTTAATGGCGTAAAGCGCGGCAGCTTCAGGCTTCACCCACTTAATACTGACGGTTCCGGCGTATCATGGGGATGTATAACCTTCTATCGATCAACTGACTTCCAGACTTTACGCAGTTCGTTGTTGCGAAGGAAAAAAGTCGTTGTACCGGGTAGTCAGGGTTTATTAGCATATGGCCGCATTGATGTTCGTGGTGTTCCTGATTTCACAAAGTGTGTTGTACGATGAAAATACTGATATTTATTATAATTCTATTCGCTTCCTGGATTCTTATTCCTCAAGTGTTCATCAGATCACTGGTCGAAGGCCATATCAGTGGTGATGGTGAAATCGCTATGGATAGTTTCGAATTCACCGTGATTGTACTTAAAGCGGTGTTTTCTCTGATGCTAGCCTTTATTGGTGTCTGGCTTTATCGCAAAGCTAACAGGCGATAACAAAGCAAAATTTAAGAAGCTAACCTTACGCCATGTGTAAATGTGGCATCTGAAATGGCGTGCTTACTGCAGAACTCACGGGCATAAACTCCGTTTTCTGGTGAGAACATTGATGATCTGTTCGTCGGTAAAATGCTTCTTCAAAGGGATGTCCTCATGTGGCTTATGAAGACATTACTAACATCGGGTTGTATTAATTTTAGGGGAGCAGATCACTCATTGGTTCGCACATGTTCGCGTGTACCATCATTGCGAACCTCTTTACGAACAAGCCTCTGCCGGGTGGCTTTCTGCACCTAATCCGTGAGGTCTCGCTCCCAGCAACTTTGCTTTGCGCTCATACGTTTAGCGGTATCACTTACGCCATGCTTATTAGCTAAAGCGCGTATGGACAACGAACCAGCCCGGCAAGCCGCTTCGATGGCCTCACAATCCTGTATCGCTATAAATAATCCTTAATATTTTCTTGATAATTTCATCCAATACTGGATATTTTAAAACCTACACTAAGTAGAAACTCTGGGAGTTAACATGAAATATACGCAAGCAGAAAAACTTCAAATTTTGTTACTTTGCGATATACACGAAGCATTAGGAATCGAACACAGTTATGATCCTGAACTCATCAGGGAAGCGGTTACTACTGATAATCTTTGGTCTTTAGAATGGGAATATTCGAATCTATCCACGCAAGAAGATAATCCTGCTGAGGTGAAACATGTCTGCGACGTACTAGATATGTATAACATGCTCAAGTTCACATATGATCATTTGTCATCAAACGACCAAACTAAGCTTGCAGAAGAAGTCCCTCACTTCAGTCCTGAGCATTCTCTAACATTTCCCGGCTTCGATGGGAACAATGAAGGACGCTTGATGGGTGTTGCTCGCATTCTTAATCGCATGGGCAGATTCAACACTCAAGAAATTACTAAAAACTCTCACCATCCCACTTACGAGACATCTGAGAGAATGCTGGGTGTCTATCTGCCCGAGAGATCTAATTTCCATCATCAACGCGGCATTACCTATGAAGCATTGAAGGATACTTTACTGGCAAGAATTCATCCTTCAAATCGATGAGGTGCTCGCTACAGAAAATTTCTTGTTCGTCGTTGAGCCCCAAATGTTCCTCAGAAATGGAGTTTAAAATGAGTATAAATTCAGTTAGTGATATTACTTCACCCATTGCTAATTACGGTGATTATCTTGAAAGAACAGCAATTGAATTTCATGAAAAAATTGAAAGATATTGGCTATCACGCGACTTTCTCCATAAGGCATTTCACGTCAGCATTGATGAAAGTAAATCAGTAATTATTGCCATACCGAAAATGCAGTTCACTTGCATGAGCCGCAATAGACTTGTTTTCTTCGAAAAATCATTACTGACCGAAATAACATTCTTTGTCAAAAATAAAAAAGGTGACGATGAGATTACGTTACTCAAGTGCTACATGGGCTTTGAAGGCGGATTTAACTTTCATCATCCAGAAGATAGCGAGCAGCTTAACTATCTCAACGACGATAATGTTGTGACTCTTTTATATCAAAAATTGATTACTTCAGCATCCGACAAAAAAATAATTTCTATTTAATGCTTTATATAAAGGGCGCATTTCATATGTGCCCAATACTTTTCATTTAGGTAGTCTGGGGGTAGTGATCTGCCCATACTGGCGACATCCTTCTCTTTCATAAACTCAAGCTCAGCAGCATTTCGCTCCGCCTTTAGGTTTTCAACGCCCTGCCAGATCATGTCGGTCATCCAGTTGAAAGCCGCTATGGAAGCTTCTTGAAATGCCATTGCTGCCTTTCTGGTAAAGCCGAATACCAACATCGTCCACCTATCTTGAGTCATCTGGTAGAAAAGCTGTGTCTTAACCATTCTGTAACTCATTGTTTTTATAGCAAAGCTGAAATTTCGCTCTGCGAACTCTTATGAGCACTGACTGATAGCGCTTCGTGTTTTTCGCAGGACGTCTTTGTGATCCTTGCTAAAGGCCATCGCCACTATTACGGGCGAAGAAGTGGGGAAAGTTGTGGGTAGGATGATAAACCGCAATCACCGCAGGAAGTGGGAGATATAGAGTGACACTGCAATCAGGGATGAAAAGCCTGTGCCGCCACATAAAGACAGGCCGGTCAGTGCCGGGACAAGTAGCCACTACCTTTCATTTATGCGGTCGCTACTGCGTGCTGCTGCAAATGAATAGGGCTGGATAAAGTCCGCGCCGGTTATCAAGACGAAGAAGCCAATCAGTAAGCGCATTCGATGGTTAACCCGCGAAGAAGCAAGCAGGCTTATCGAATGCATGCCGGAAAGCATAAAGCCAGTGGTCATCTTTGTGCTGGCTACCGGGCTTCGCCGTTCTAACATTCTGGATCTGGAATGGACTCAGGTTGATATGCAAAGAAAGGTCGCCTGGATTAATCCGGAGAACGCCAAAGCGGGCAAGGCTATTGGCGTGGCTCTGAATGATACGGCGTGCAAAGTGCTTAAGGGACAGATAGGCAAGCATTCACGCTGGGTGTTTGTACACACCAAGGCTAAGCATTGCAGCGATGGAACGCTGGCACCGGCAGGCAGGAAAATGCGGAGTGATGATAACACGGCGTGGAATATCGGCCTGAAAGCAGCAGGGATAGAAGACTTCCGCTTTCATGACCTGAGGCACACCTGGGCTAGCTGGCTAATTCAGGCTGGCGTTCCGTTATCTGCACTTCAGGAAATGGGTGGATGGGAGAGTATCGAAATGGTACGCCGGTATGCTCACCTGGCACCCAACTATCTGACCGAGCATGCGCGCAAAGTTGACTCATGTATGAGTTAGAACGACACAAATACGACACAAGGAAATAATCAGGGAGGATAGAAACTGGCGTATGTCATTGAAGGAATTTGGTACGCCCTACAGGATTCGAACCTGTGACCTACGGCTTAGAAGGCCGGTGCTCTATCCAACTGAGCTAAGGGCGCATGGAGATGGCACGGATTATACGTCGGGAAGCGGGTACGTCAACGTTTTTGCCGTATCTCCGCAGCGAAGTGCTGCGGTAATAACCAATTGGCGTCAGTGACGCCTGCGCCATTCGCTGAGCGATACGAGTTTACTGGTGCCGGTAAATTCTCCTTCCAGCTCAATCCCTTGTGATGTGAAACGCGCATTGTATTGCTCACGAAGTGCGTGCAGCTCCTGGCTGTCCGGCTCCAGCTGGCGCAAAAAGCCCAGCGCAAGCAGCAGTTGCTGGCGGCTGATAAGCGGTGGAAAACCGGCACGACTCAGAATCGCATGCCAGCGCTGGCTGTTCTCCTCGCTGCCGTCAACAATCAATACCTGCCAGATCAGCAGTACCGCTGCGCCGTTATGCAGATGCGTTTCATTATCTTTGCTGAGATAGTCGGTAAACTCTTTCGCCGCCTCTTTCCCCATCATAGAGATCATTGACTCCACCTGTACCGGTGGCAGTTGCAGCCGTTTGCTGAGCCGCTGAGCGGCGTGGCGTGAGCCCGCGGTGAGCAGCTGAAATCCAGCGACAAATACCACCGCCATAGTAGCAAGCATTATCCAAATCATTACATCGTCTCCGGATTGTCCTGCAGATATCATACGCATGCAGGCTGGCACTCGTCGCCACGAAAAAGCCGGAAAGCGCTTACGCGGCTGAAACTGTGACTGACAGCGCGCCTCGCTTCTGACAAAATACCCCCCTTCCCCGATTCAACACAACACAGTGGATTTCCTCTCTGATGGCAGCAAAAATTATTGACGGTAAAACGATTGCGCAGCAGGTGCGCGTTGAGGTTGCGGAAAAAGTGAAGCAGCGTCTGGCCGCCGGAAAACGTGCGCCAGGTCTGGCAGTGGTTCTGGTGGGCGAAAACCCGGCATCGCAGATCTATGTGGCCAGCAAACGCCGCGCTTGTGAAGAGGTCGGTTTCCACTCCCGCTCTTACGATCTGCCTGCTACCACCCGCGAAGCTGAGCTGCTGGAGCTGATCGATAAGCTTAATCAGGACGACGAAATCGATGGCATCCTGGTGCAGCTGCCGCTGCCAGCGGGTATCGATAACGTGAAGGTACTGGAACGCATCACGCCGGATAAAGATGTCGATGGCTTCCACCCTTATAACGTCGGTCGCCTGTGTCAGCGTGCGCCAACCCTGCGTCCCTGCACGCCGCGCGGTATCGTGACGCTGCTGGAGCGCTACAACATTGACACCTATGGCCTTAACGCTGTGGTGGTCGGGGCGTCTAACATCGTCGGTCGTCCGATGAGCATGGAACTGCTGCTCGCGGGCTGCACCACCACCGTGACTCATCGCTTTACCAAAGATCTGCGCCATCACGTTGAGCATGCCGATCTGCTGGTCGTTGCAGTGGGTAAGCCAGGCTTTATTCCGGGCGACTGGATAAAACCGGGTGCCATCGTCATCGACGTGGGCATCAACCGTCTGGATAGCGGCAAAGTGGTGGGCGACGTTGATTTTGACAGCGCATCAGAGCGCGCCTCCTACATCACCCCAGTGCCGGGCGGTGTCGGGCCGATGACAGTCGCAACACTGATTCAAAACACGCTGCAGGCGTGCGAAGAGTTTCATGATAAAGAGGGTGTATAAATGACGAATTTTTCACTGGGTAAATTCCCGCATGTCGATCTGTGTGACCTGCTGAAGCTGGAAGGCTGGGTTCAGAGCGGTGCACAGGCGAAAGTCGTGATTGCCGAGGGTGAAGTGAAGGTCAATGGCGCGGTTGAAACGCGCAAGCGCTGCAAGATCGTTGCCGGTCAGACCGTGGAATTTGCCGGTTTCCGCATCACTGTGGTCGAGTAATTTTCGGGCGTCCCTGCGGGGACGCTGTCACAGCAGTTCATCCCCTTTCACACGCGTCTCCCCTTCCCGCTGTTCCAGTGCAATATGATTCACCGCCGTATGCTGCGCAATCAGCGTTGCGAGGCGGGGTGAATGGCTGGTGATCCAGAGCTGGCTGTACTGACTGGCTTCGGCGATTAAACGCGCCAGCGCAGGCAACAGATCTTCATGCAGACTGTTCTCCGGCTCATTCAGTGCCATAAAGGCCGGTGGGCGCGGGCTGAGCAGCGCCACAACCAGACAGAGAAACCGCAGCGTGCCATCTGAAAACTCCGCGCTCTCCAGCGGACGCAGAATGCCATTGCGGGACATCAGCATCTGAAAGCGACCATTCTGCACCTCGACGTCAAACTGACTGTCGGGAAACGCCTGCGCCATCACCTCAAACAACAGTTCTGAATGACCGCGCTCCACGATGGTTGCCCAGGCCGCCGCCAGATTGCTGCCATCATGGCTCAGCACCGGCGCACGCACGCCAATCTGCGGCGCACGTATCGGTGAGCCAGGCCAGACGGCGAACTCATGGTAGAAGCGCCACTGATGCAGCCGCTCGCGTAACTGCGACAGCTCCGGGTAGAGATGGGGTTCACCCAGCTGACCAAACAGTGATTCTTCCGGATGCAGCACCGCCGGATAAGCGACGCGATCCCCTTCAACGTTGTGCAGAAAAGCGGTCTGATTTTCGCGCTGCATGATGCAGGCAGAAGGACGACGTTTCTGGCCGCTGAGCCAGAGCCGCTCCTGCTTCACCAGCGGATCAAGATTGAACAGGCTGGTCGACAGCGGCTCGGGAAAGCCAATCTCCAGCTGGTAATCCATGTCATCCATGACCACAGCCAGCTCCAGCCGCTTAGGATCGTGTCGGCGATCGCCCCGCCGCAATCCGCCCGCCCACATCGCTTTCTGAATGCCGCCTTCATCAGCCAGTGCCAGCGCCAGATGACCGCTGGCCGCTTCGTGCAGCAGCCGCACCGCTTTGTAGAGGTTGGATTTACCGCAGCCGTTGGGACCGCTCACCACATTCAGCTGGTGCAGTGACAGCGTCAGGTTACGTATTGAGCGGAAGCCGCGGATCTGAATCTGTTCAATCGCCATAATAAAAAAGGGCGATTGCTCGCCCTCTCCGGTTTATTTTCGACGCCAGCTGGAGCCCTGTGGTCCATCCTCGACGATAACGCCTAACGCGTTAAGTTTGTCGCGCGCGATGTCCGCTTCCGCCCAGGCTTTGGCTGCCCGCGCGTCGGCACGGGCTTTCACCCAATGCTCAATCTCGGCAACTTCTTCATCATTGACCTGCGCGCCGCTTTGCAGGAACAGCTCAGGATCCTGTTGCAGGATGCCCAGCACGTTAGCCATCTCGCGCAGCTTAGACGCCAGTCCATGCGCTGACGCGCTATCTTCGCTTTTCAGGCGGTTAACTTCACGCGCCATATCGAACAGCACCGAGTAAGCTTCCGGGGTGTTGAAGTCATCATCCATCGCGCTGCGGAAACGCGCTTCAAACGCTTCGCCGCCGTGGGCTGGCACGCTGCTGTCGGTGTGACGCAGTGCCGTATAGAGACGCTCCAGCGCTGCACGCGCCTGATTCAGGTTATCTTCGCCGTAATTAAGCTGGCTGCGATAGTGACCGGACATCAGGAAGTAACGCACCGTCTCGGCATCATAATGTTGCAGCACGTCTCGCACGGTGAAGAAGTTGCCGAGCGATTTAGACATCTTCTCGCGGTCAACCATCACCATGCCGGAGTGCATCCAGTAGTTGACGTAAGGACCGTCATGGGCGCAGCTCGACTGGGCGATTTCGTTTTCATGGTGCGGGAACATCAGGTCTGAGCCGCCGCCGTGGATATCGAAATGCGTACCCAGCTGTTTGCAGTTCATCGCCGAGCACTCGATGTGCCAGCCAGGACGACCGTTGCCCCACGGCGATGACCAGGCTGGCTCATCCGCTTTGGACATTTTCCACAGTACGAAGTCCATCGGATTGCGCTTCACGTCCGCGACTTCAACGCGTGCACCCGCCTGTAATTGCTCCAGATCCTGACGCGACAGCGCGCCGTAATCGGTGTCACTCAGTACATCAAACATCACGTCGCCATTGTCCGCCACGTAGGCGTGACCACGGGCGATCAGCGTTTCCACCAGCTCGATGATTTCAGCGATATGACGGGTCGCGCGCGGCTCCTCATCAGGAGGCAGAATCCCCAGCGCGGCGAAGTCATTGTGCATCTCGCCGATCATGCGGTTGGTCAGGGTTTCGATGCTCTCGCCGTTTTCATTGGCGCGCTTGATGATTTTGTCATCAATGTCCGTGATGTTACGTACATAATTAAGCTGATAACCGAGGTAACGCAGGTAGCGCGCCACCACGTCAAACGCCACGAACGTCCGCCCATGACCAATGTGACAGAGGTCATACACCGTGATGCCGCAAACATACATCCCGATTTTACCGGCATGAATGGGTTTGAATTCCTCTTTCTGTCGACTCAGGGTGTTATAAATCTTAAGCATTGAACGGTTCCGTTTTCGCGTGTGGTTGGCACTTTTAAGTATCCAGACATTGTGCCGTATTTTTATCGCTCGCGCGACGCAAAGCAAGCCAACTGCGCCGCGCTGCTGACGCGTCATTGGAAATTATGATATAAGAACGGTCGACAAAAAGGGGTACGCCAATCGACAACGCGACCTCAGCAACTGATGACAACCTTTACAGGACGACAAAAATGGTAACTTTCCAGACGAACCATGGCGATATCGTAATCAAAACTTTCGATGATAAAGCGCCGGCAACCGTACAGAACTTCCTGGATTACTGCCGTGAAGGTTTTTACGACAACACCATTTTCCACCGCGTAATCAACGGCTTTATGATTCAGGGCGGCGGCTTCGAGCCGGGCATGAAGCAGAAAGAAACCAAAGCCGAAATTCAGAACGAAGCAAGCAACGGCCTGAAAAACACCAAAGGTACGCTGGCAATGGCACGTACCTCTGCGCCGCACTCTGCGACCGCACAGTTCTTCATCAACGTAGCTGATAACGACTTCCTGAACTTCCGTGACGAAAGCGTTCAGGGCTGGGGCTACTGCGTATTCGCTGAAGTGGTTGAAGGCATGGATGTAGTCGAGAAGATCAAAGCGGTTTCTACCGGCCGCAGCGGCATGCACCAGGATGTGCCAAAAGATGACGTCGTTATCCAGAAAGTGACCGTCAGCGAGTAATGTCGCGCACGCTGTTTATCGCAGATCTCCATCTGTGTCAGGAAGAACCGGCGATTACCGCCGGTTTTCTGCATTTTTTACAGCGCGAAGCGCCCCATTGCGACGCGCTCTATATTCTCGGCGATCTGTTTGAAGCCTGGATTGGCGACGATGATCCCAATCCGCTGCATCAGCAGATTGCCAGCGCCCTGCGCGCCCTGCCGGTTCCGGTTTACTTCATTCATGGCAATCGCGACTTCCTGATTGGCCGACGCTTTGCGCGCGCCAGCGGTATGACGCTGCTGCCGGAAGAGCAGGTGCTGACGCTCTACGGCCATCGGCTGCTGATCATGCACGGCGATACGCTCTGCACGGACGATGCGGGTTATCTGCGCTTTCGTGCCAAAGTGCACAATCCCTGGATCCAGCGACTGTTCCTGGCGCTGCCGTTGTGGATACGCAAACGCATCGCCGCCCGGATGCGCGCCGACAGTAAACAGGCCAATCAGCACAAATCCCGGCTCATCATGGATGTAAACCAGGATGCGGTGGCCGCCGCCATGCTGCGCCAGCAGGTGCCGCTGCTGATCCACGGCCATACCCATCGCCCGGCGATTCATACGCTGAGCCTGCAGGGTGAAACGGCGCAACGCGCGGTGCTGGGTGCCTGGCACAGCCGGGGTTCCATGATTCAGCTCGACGCCAGCGGCATTCAGCTCATCCATTTCGACTTTTAATCTGCGGTTATCTCCCCGACGTTAGCCCGACGCAACCGTTTTCCTTGCGTGCTTCTCATGCTATTCTCGGTGCCCTTCAAAACCTGTCCGCCCGGCCAGGTCTGTTTGTTTATTCACAGGAGTTGACCGCATGTCATCGAACGCCCCGGCCCGCATCGCCATTGTTATGGGTTCCAGAAGTGACTGGGCCACCATGCAGTTCGCCGCTGAAATCCTCTCCAGCCTGGACGTCCCTTTTCATGTTGAAGTGGTCTCTGCACACCGCACCCCGGATAAACTGTTCAGCTTCGCCGAAACGGCAGCCGGTAACGGTTTCCAGGTGATTATTGCTGGCGCAGGTGGCGCAGCCCATCTGCCGGGTATGCTGGCGGCCAAAACGCTGGTCCCGGTGCTGGGTGTGCCGGTTCAGAGCGCAGCCCTGAGCGGCGTCGATAGCCTCTATTCGATTGTGCAGATGCCGCGCGGTATTCCGGTCGGGACGCTGGCGATTGGCAAGGCGGGCGCAGCCAATGCCGCGTTGCTGGCGGCGCAGATTCTGGCGCTGCATGACAGCGCGCTGGCGTCACGCCTGAATAACTGGCGTCAGAGCCAGACCGATGAGGTGCTGAACCATCCCGATCCGCGGGTGGATGCATGAAGCCGGTTTGCGTACTGGGTAACGGCCAGTTAGGCCGAATGCTGCGCCAGGCGGGGGAACCGCTGGGTATCGCGGTGTATCCGGTGGGCCTGGATGCCGATCCTGCTGCCCTGCCGATCGCCGATAGCGTGATCACCGCCGAAATCGAACGCTGGCCGGAAACCGCGCTGACGCGCGAACTGGCGAGCCATCCGGCCTTTGTTAACCGGGATATTTTCCCGCGTCTGGCCGATCGTCTGACACAGAAACAGCTGCTGGATCAGCTGGGGCTTGCCACCGCGCCGTGGCAGTTGCTGGCGGACAAAAGCGAATGGCCCGCAGTGTTTGCATCACTGGGCGAACTGGCGATTGTGAAAAGCCGCACCGGCGGTTACGACGGGCGGGGTCAGTGGCGTCTGCGTGCTGATGAAACGCACCAGCTGCCGGATGCCTGTTACGGCGAATGCATCGTTGAGCAGGGCATCAATTTTTCCGGTGAAGTGTCACTGGTCGGCGCGCGCGGCCACGATGGCTCGGTGGTGTTCTATCCGCTGACGCATAACCTGCATCAGGACGGCATTCTGCGCACCAGCGTGGCACAGCCGCAGGCGGATCAGGCCCAGCAGCAGCAGGCCGAATCGATGCTGAGCGCGATCATGCAGGCGCTGAATTACGTGGGCGTGATGGCGATGGAGTGCTTCGTTACGCCAGCCGGACTGCTGATCAATGAGCTGGCACCGCGTGTGCACAACAGTGGTCACTGGACGCAAAACGGTGCGTCGATCAGCCAGTTTGAGCTGCATCTCCGCGCCATTCTGGGCCTGGCTTTGCCGCAGCCGGTGGTGTTTGCGCCATCGGTAATGGTGAATCTGATTGGCACCGACGTGAATCTCAGCTGGCTGCAACAGCCGCTGGTGCATCTGCACTGGTATGACAAAGAGGTGCGTCCGGGTCGTAAAGTGGGCCACCTCAATCTGACCGACAGCGATGCAGAGCGGCTGAAAGCGGCGCTGAATGCGCTGGTGCCACAGCTGCCGGAAGAGTACGCCAGCGGCATCGCGTGGGCCGTTGAAAAGCTGTAGTTTCCCGTTACCGCTTGCGGGTGCGGTCTGAATAAAGATCAAAGGCGGCTTCGTGCCGCCTTATTTCAGCCCTGCCTTATGCCGCATCAAACTTCCTGAACAGCGCCTTCCCTTTCAGTAACCGGATTCCCAGCCAGCCGCCACACAGCGATAACAGCAGTGCGCCGCACAACGGCAACGCCAGCCATAATGTCCAGTCTGGCTGCCATGGGAAGTCGAAAATCTTAGTCTGTAATCCCCACAGCGCCGCTTCTGCTCCCATTGCGGCCGCCACGCCGGAGACCACGCCGAGCAGCGCAAACTCACACCACAGCGTGGTGCGCAGCAGGCGTTTGCCCGCGCCCAGCGTGCGATAGACCACCAGCTCCTGCCGTCTCTGACGCATCCCGACCTGAATCTGCGCCAGCAGCAGTAACACACCACAGGCGGTGACCAGTACCACCATGATCTCCAGCGCCCGGCTGACCTGCGTCAGTACCTGACCGATTTGCTGCATAATGCTGCCGATATCCAGCAGACTTAGCGCCGGAAAAGCGCGGTTCAGCTGCGCCAGCAGAACAGGATTCGCCTTCATGCGGAAGCTGGTGAGCCAGGTCTGCGGCTGGCTGTCGAGTGCACCCGGCGGGAAGATAAAGAAGAAATTCGGCTTCAGGCTTTCCCAGTCCACTTTACGCAGGCTGGTGATACGGGCGCTGAACGTCTGCGTATCGCCGTCGAACGTCAGGGTATCGCCGAGTTTCAGCCCCAGACGGTCCGCCAGCTCCACCTCCATCGAGACTTCACCCGCTTTTGGCGGCCAGCTGCCAGCCACCAGCGGATTGTGATCCGGGCGATCGGCCAGCGCCGTCAGGTTCAGCTCGCGGTTGAGGGCATTATCCAGTTTCGGATCGGCCGGTTTCCCGTTGAGTTCACTGAGCCGTACCCGCGCAATCGGATAAAAGGTTTCGGGTTTAATCTGGTGCGCCTGCAGAAAATCACGCACCTGCGGCACCTGATCCGCCGTCATGTTGAGCAGGAAGAAGTTCGGGCTATCCGCCGGTAACTGCTGCTGCCAGCGATCCAGCAGATCGCCACGCATCACCAGCAGCAGCGCCAGCAACATAAACGACAGCGAGAAGGCTGCGAGCTGGCTCAGCGTCATGCCGGGCTGGCGCAGCAGCCGGTTGATCGCCAGACGCAGCGCCAGATTGCGCACCACCAGCCGACGTAACAGCAGCAGGGTTCCCCAGCCGAGTAACGCCAGTAATCCCGCCAGCACCATCACCCCCGCCAGCAGCGCCCAGAGCATTTTACTGCCGCCGACCAGCAGCGCTAACAGCGCCACCACCACAACGATCATTACCGGAATATAGAACTTCAGCGGCCAGAGGTTCGCCACCGCATCGCGCCGCAGCACCCGCAGCGGCTGGGTTGCCAGCAGCAGACGATAGGGCCGCAGACCAACCAGCAGCGAAATCACAAACAGCGACCCTACCGCCCAGATCCACGGCCAGACGCTGGCCGCCGGTAAGCTGGCAGGCAATACGGGTTTCAGCATCGCCATCAGGATCGCTTCCACGCCCTGCCCCACAATGCCTCCGGCAATCGCCGCCAGCAGCAGTACCGCCAGCCACTGACCGATGATCAACCGCTGCAACGCGCCATGCGTCGCGCCCAGGGTTTTCAGCACCGCCACCAAATCGTAGCGGCTGCGGCAGTAGTGACTCATGGCGACCGCTACGGCGGCAATCGCCAGCATGAGCGTCAGCAGGGCCGAGAGCAGCAGGAACTGCTGCGCGCGCTGCATCGAACGGCCCAGCGCATCTTCTGAGTTATCCACGCTGATCCAGCGCTGGTCCGCCTTCAGTTGTGGTTCAATCCAGCGGTCATAACTGGCCAGCTGTTCGGGATTACCGGAGAATTTATAGCGCCAGGTGATACGGCTGCCCGGCTGAATCGCACCGGTTTTGCCAGCATCCGCCAGATTGATCAGCAGGCGCGGCGCCATCTCGAACGGGTTGAAGCCGCCATCCGGCTCCTGGATTACCTCACCGCTGATGCGCAGCTGGGTATCCCCCACTTCCAGCGTGTCGCCCACTTTCAGATTCAGCAGCGCCATCAGGCGCGGTGCTGCCAGCGCGGTGCCCGCCTGTGGCCGCAGACCCGGCGGCTGCGTCTGCAGCGTGCCAAACATCGGGTAACGGTCATCTACCGCTTTGACTGAGGCGAGCTGCGGTGACTGATCGGCAAAGGTCATGGTCATAAAGGTCAGCTGAGAACTGACCGTCAGGCCGGTTTCCCGCGCCTTTTTCAGCCAGGCTTCTGGCGCAGCATCGGTACTGCGTAGCGTGCGGTCACCGGCCATAAAATCACGGCTCTGCTGATTCAGCCCTTTTTCCATGCGATCGCTGATCGACCCCAGCGCCAGTACGCAGGCCACCGCCAGCGTCAGGGCCAGCCAGACAATCAGCAGCGAGGGCGAACGCCACTCGCGCCAGAACCAGCGCCAGATCATTGCTCCTCCCACAATTTACCGTCGCGCAGTCGCAGGCGACGATCGCAGCGCGCCGCCAGCTGCTCATCATGCGTCACCAGAATCAGCGTGGTGGCGAAGTCGCGGTTAAGGGAAAACAGCAGATCGGCGATGCGGTCACCGGTTTTACGATCGAGATTGCCGGTGGGCTCATCGGCAAACAGCAGGCCCGGACGACCGCTGAAGGCGCGGGCCAGCGCGACACGCTGCTGCTCGCCACCCGAAAGCTGGGCGGGCAGATGATGCAGACGTTCACCCAGCCCGAGCAGCGTCAAAAGTTCCCGTGCCTGTTCGCGGCTCTGCCGGTCGCTGTCGCCGCGCAGCAGTGAAGGCAGCTGCACGTTCTCCTGCGCATTCAGGGTCGGCACCAGCATAAAGGACTGAAACACAAAGCCGACCTGGCGGGCTCGCAGGGCCGCACGCTGCTCTTCGTTCATCTGGTGCAGCGGCTGCCCCAGCAGATGGACTTCGCCGCTGCTGCCATCGTCCAGCCCGGCCAGGATTCCCAGCAGGGTGGACTTGCCGGAGCCGGACTCGCCAATCAGCGCAATGGTCTCGGCTGGTTTGACAACCAACTCAACTCCGGTAAGGATGGTTAACTGATGCTCTCCCTGACCGACGGACTTAGTAAGATGATGAACTTCAACAATGTTTTCCGCTGGCATTATCCCTTCCTGTTATTGATTCTTCTGCTGGTGTCACGTCTTGCTGCTGCAGATACCCTGATGGTGCTGGGCGACAGCCTGAGTGCGGGCTATCGCATGTCGGCCACGGCGGCCTGGCCCAGCCTGCTCGATAAGCAGTGGCAGCAGAAACCGAAAGTGGTCAACGCCAGCATCAGCGGCGATACTGCCGCACAGGGACTGGCGCGCCTGCCTGCGCTATTAAAACAGCATCAGCCGCAATGGGTGTTAATCGAACTGGGCGGTAACGATGGTCTGCGCGGTTTCCCGCCCGACGCTATCGCACAGAATCTGAGTAAAGTGATCGACGATGTCAAAGCCGCCAATGCGAAACCGCTGCTGATGCAGATCCGCCTGCCCGCCAACTATGGCCGCCGCTACACCGAGGCGTTCAGCGGCATCTATCCTGGACTCGCGCAGCAGCATGACATTCCTCTGGTGCCCTTTTTCATGGAGCAGGTCTATCTGAAGCCCGAGTGGATGCAGCAGGATGGCATTCACCCTAATCCTGATGCCCAGCCGTTTATCGCCGGATTGATGGCGAAAGAACTGGCTCCCTTAGTTAAGCAGCCGTAGCGCGCCTGAATGCGCAAATAGGGTAAAGAAATGCAAAAAACCATTCTGATTACAGGTTGTTCCAGCGGTATTGGCCTTGTCGCCGCGCACGATTTGCTGGCGCGGGGCTACCGGGTGATCGCCGCCTGCCGCAAAGCCGACGATGTTGCGCGCATGAACACGCTGGGTTTTACGGGCCTGCAGCTCGATCTCGACGATCCGCAGAGCGTGGATCAGGCGGCGGATGCGGTGCTCGCGTTCTGCGATAACCGTCTGGCTGCGCTGTTCAACAACGCCGGATTTGGCCTCTATGGCCCGCTGCACACCCTCTCCCGTCAGCAGCTGGAGCAGCAGTTTTCCAGTAACTTTTTCGGCGTCCATCAGCTGACACTCCGGCTGTTACCCGCGCTGCAGGCCAGCGGCGATGGCCGCATTGTTAACACCAGTTCGGTACTGGGCCTGATCTCCACGCCAGGCCGGGGTGCCTATGCCGCCAGTAAATATGCGCTGGAAGCCTGGAGCGACGCGCTACGGCTCGAAGTACGCAGCCGCGGCATCCGGGTCAGCCTGATTGAGCCGGGTCCGATTGAGACCCGCTTTACCGACAATGTGTCACAGGGCGAACAGCATAACCCGGTGCGCAACCCCGGCATCGCGGCGCGCTTTACCCTGCCAGCGGAAGCCATTCTGCCTAAACTTCGTCATGCACTCGAGAGTAAACATCCACGTTTACGCTATCCGGTGACACTGGTCGCACACGTGATGAGCCTGCTTAAGCGGTTGCTGCCAGGCTGGATGCTGGATCGCATTTTGCGCAGCCATCAGTAAGCCATGCGCAATAGCGCTTGAAGCCGGGCCAGTTGGCCCCATATTCTTAGAACACTTTTTGCAAAGAGACTTATTCATGTCACCACAAGCTTCTATCATCGACATCAACGAATCTAACCTGCAGCAGACCCTTGAGCAGTCGATGCAGCTGCCGGTGCTGTTCTACTTCTGGTCTGAGCGCAGCCAGCACTGTCTGGAGCTGACGCCGGTGCTGGAGCGTCTGGCGCAGGAGTACGCGGGTCAGTTTATTCTCGCAAAACTGGATTGCGACACAGAGCAGCGAGTCGCGTCGCAGTTTGGTCTGCGTTCCATCCCGACCGTTTACCTGTTCCAGGAGGGTCAGCCGGTTGACGGCTTCCAGGGCCCGCAGCCGGAAGAAGCAATCCGCGCCCTGCTGGAAAAAGTGCTGCCGCGCGAAGAAGAGCTGAAAGCGCAGCAGGCGATGGCGCTGATGCAGGAAGATAAACCGCTGGAGGCGCTGCCGCTGTTAAAAGATGCGTGGCAGCTGAGCAACCAGTCCAGCGAGATCGGTTTCCTGCTGGCTGACGTGCTGATTACCCTGAACCGCAGCGATGAAGCGGAAGCGGTGCTGAAGGTAGTGCCATTGCAGGATCAGGATACCCGCTATCAGAGCCTGATGGCGCAGATCGATCTGCTGAAACAGGCTGCCGATACGCCGGAGATTCAACAGCTGCAATCCGAGCTGGAAGCGGACCCGACTAACGCCGGGCTGGCTGCTAAACTCTCGTTACAGCTGCATCAGGTGGGTCGTAATGAAGAAGCACTGGAACTGCTGTTCAGCTTCCTGAAATCCGATCTTAATGCCGCTGATGGCCAGGCGCGTAAAATGCTGCAGGAGATTCTGGCGGCGCTGGGTACCGGTGATGCACTGGCTGCGCGCTATCGTCGCCAGCTCTATTCCCTGCTGTATTAAACAGCAGCACCACGGGCCGAAGCGACTCGGCCCGTTAATCTGACAATGCGGAGGTTGTATGATAACTGTAATCCCTGCCCTGATTATTCTGGCACTGGTGGCGGTCTGGGCGACCGTTAAGATCGTGCCACAAGGTTTTCAATGGACGGTTGAACGCTTTGGCCGTTATACCCGCACCCTGCAGCCAGGATTAAGTCTGGTAGTGCCGTTCATGGATCGTGTCGGTCGTAAGATCAACATGATGGAACAGGTACTGGATATTCCCTCGCAGGAGATCATCTCTAAAGACAACGCCAACGTCACCATCGATGCGGTCTGCTTTATTCAGGTCGTTGACCCGGCGCGTGCCGCCTATGAAGTCAGCAATCTTGAGCAGGCTATCCTGAATCTCACCATGACCAACATGCGTACCGTGCTTGGCAGCATGGAGCTGGACGAAATGCTGTCACAGCGCGACAGCATCAACACCCGTCTGCTGCATATCGTGGATGAAGCGACCAACCCGTGGGGCGTCAAGATTACCCGCATCGAGATTCGCGATGTGCGTCCGCCGCAGGAACTCATCGGCGCGATGAATGCGCAGATGAAAGCGGAGCGAACCAAGCGTGCTGACATTCTGACAGCCGAAGGCGTTCGGCAGGCGGCGATCCTGCGGGCTGAAGGGGATAAGCAGTCGCAGATCCTCAAAGCGGAAGGTGAACGGACCTCGGCGTTCCTGCAGGCAGAGGCGCGAGAGCGTCAGGCTGAAGCGGAAGCTAACGCCACTAAAATGGTCTCAGAAGCGATCGCGGCGGGCGACATTCAGGCTATCAACTACTTCGTGGCGCAGAAATACACCGATGCACTGCAAAAAATCGGTGAAGGTAATAACAGCAAAGTGGTGATGATGCCGCTTGAGGCGAGCAGTCTGCTGGGTTCGATCGCGGGCATCGGTGAACTGCTGAAGGAATCACGCACTGAGTCGAAACGCTGATGCTGGTCGGGATTATCGCTCACCCACACTGGTTCTGGCTGACGCTGGGCGGATTACTGCTGGCGGCTGAAATGCTGGGCACCAGCGGTTACCTGCTGTGGAGCGGGCTGGCGGCGGTTATCGTCGGCCTGATTGAGTGGTTTGTACCGATGAGCTGGACGGCGCAGGGTTCCCTGTTTGCCGCCATGACGCTGGTCTGCGTCTTTTTGTGGTATCGCTGGATGCGGCATCGTGAAGTGCGTCAAAGGCCTAACGCCCTCAACCAGCGCGGCAACCAGATGATCGGGTTACAGCTGACGCTGGATACCGCGCTGCATAACCGCACCGGACACGTGCGCATCGGGGACAGCAGCTGGCGGGTGGAGGCGGATCAGGATCTGCCTGCGGGCACGCCGGTCGTGGTGGTCGGCATTGAGGGCATCACCCTGCGTATTCAGCCACGCTGACCGCAGCACCCGGCCAGATTGTTGATGATCGGACATTCGGCGCTGTCATCGCCGGGACAGGCTTCTGCCAGCGCCAGTAACCGAGCGCGCATGGCGTGCAGCTCTTCAATGTGTGCCGCGATTTCATCGGCTTTCTGCAGGGTGCGGGTTTTAACATCGGCACTGTGGCGCGCCGGATTATTAAACAGCGCCACCAGCTCACAACACTCATCCAGCGTGAAACCCACCTGCCGCGCCTGACGTAACAGGTTCAGTTCATCAAGATGGTGGCCGTTATAGGTGCGGTAACCATTTTCACTGCGCAATGGCGGTGTCACCACGCCCTTCTCTTCGTAAAAACGAATCGCCTTGCTGGTCAGCCCGGTCTTTTTCGCCACATCGCTGATGTTCATTTTCGTCCCCTTGACCTTCCCCTTGATGGAAGGTTTATGCTTAAGCATGAATCGAAACTGGCCAATCAGTCAAATGGGATTACAAGAGGAGTTGATTATGTCACACACCATTTCTCTGGCACTGGACGGCTTGTCCTGCGGCCACTGTGTCAAACGCGTTAAAGAGGCACTGGAACAACGCGACGATGTTGACCAGGCCGACGTGACCCAACAGGAAGCCCAGGTCTCCGGTCATGCCGATGCAGCTGCGTTAATCGCCACCGTCGAACAGGCAGGCTACCACGCAACGCTGAAAACTGCGGACGTCTCCCCAAAGTCTGAACCGTTGACAGCATCGGAGCCGCCGCCGGAGGCGCTGACAACGGAGACCGTTTCTTATCCGGCAGAAAAAACATTACCTGCGCATATGCTGCTGATTGAGGGCATGACCTGCGCCAGTTGCGTGAGCCGGGTGGAAAAAGCGCTGCAGCAGGTCGCAGGCGTCAGCCAGGCGCGGGTCAATCTCGGCGAACGCAGCGCGCTGGTGCTGGGCGAAGCTGACCCGCAACAACTGGTAGCTGCCGTCGATGCCGCCGGTTATGGCGCGCAGGTGGTGGATGACGAGCAGGAGCGACGTGAGAAGCAGCAGCTCAGCGCCCGCAGCGCGATGCGTCGTTTCAGCTGGCAGGCGGCGGTCGCCTTAGCGTTTGGCGTGCCGCTGATGATCTGGGGCATGGTGGGCGACAACATGATGCTCACCGACAACAATCACACCACCTGGCTGACGCTGGGCGTTGTGACCCTGCTGATCATGGTCGTGACCGGCAGCCATTTTTATCGTAGCGCCTGGCGCAGTCTGCGCAATGGCAGCGCCACCATGGATACCCTGGTGGCCCTCGGTACAGGTACCGCTTGGATCTACTCCTTTAGCGTGGTGCTGTGGCCCGATTTTTTCCCGCCGCAAGCCCGCCATCTCTATTTCGAAGCCAGCGTCATGATCCTGGGATTGATCAATCTTGGCCATGCGCTGGAGCAGCGGGCGCGTCAGCGATCGTCTAAGGCACTGGAGCGACTGCTTGATCTGACGCCGGCCCAGGCGCGACTGGTCGATCAACAGGGCGACCGGCTGATCCCGGTCAGCGACGTTCAGCCCGGCATGACGCTGCGTCTGGTCACCGGCGATCGGGTGCCGGTCGATGGCGAAATCGCCACAGGTGAAGCCTGGTTTGATGAAGCGATGCTGACCGGCGAAGCGGTGCCGCAAAGCAAAAATCCGGGTGCGGCGATCTTTGCCGGAACCCTGGTGCAGGATGGCTCAGTAGAATTCATCGCCCGGGCGACCGGGAATCACACCACCCTCTCGCGCATTATCCGGCTGGTACGTCAGGCGCAGAGCAGCAAACCCGATGTGGGCCGTCTGGCCGATCGCATCTCCGCCGTTTTTGTCCCGGTGGTGGTGTTGATTGCGCTGCTCAGCGGCGCGGTGTGGTATCTGTTCGGCCCGCAGCCTCAGATTGCTTACATGCTGGTGATCGCGACAACCGTCCTGATTATCGCCTGCCCCTGTGCGCTGGGACTGGCAACGCCCATGTCGATCATTGCCGGTGTAGGACGCGCCGCCGAGCTGGGCGTACTGGTGCGCGACGCTGATGCCCTGCAGCGTGCCAGCCAGATCGACACGCTGGTGTTTGATAAAACCGGCACCCTCACAGCCGGAAAGCCACAGGTTAGTGAAGTGCTGGTCTGGGGTGATGCCAGCCGTGAATCCGTGTTAGCGACCGCTGCTGCGCTGGAGTTCGCCTCGGGTCATCCGCTGGCAAAAGCGATTGTCGCCGAAGCGAAACTGACGCAACCGCCTGCTTTAGCGCAATTTCGTACAATACGCGGCAAAGGGGTCAGCGGTAGTCTGGATAACAGAACGCTGCTGCTGGGTAACGCTGCGCTGCTGCAGGACAACGGCGTCGATTACCGGGCGGCAGAAGCTGAGATTGCGCGCCTGACGCAACAGGGTGCAACGCCGGTGTTACTGGCTGAACAGGGCCAGTTAACCGGCCTGATTGCGCTGCGCGACCCGCTGCGACCGGAAAGCATCGACGCCCTGAAGCGGCTGCATCAGCAGGGTTATCGCCTGATTATGCTGACCGGCGACCATGAAAATACCGCCCGTGCCATTGCTGCCGAGGCAGGCATTGATGAGGTGATTGCGGGCGTGCTGCCGGAAGGTAAAGCAGCCGCCATTGAACAGTTACAGCAGCAGGGCCGCCGCGTCGCGATGGTGGGTGATGGCATCAATGATGCGCCCGCGCTGGCGCAGGCCGATGTGGGCATCGCCATGGGTGGCGGCAGTGATGTGGCGGTAGAAACCGCAGGCATTACGCTGATGCGCGCCGACCTCAACAGCGTGGCGGATGCGTTAGCGCTCTCTTCCGCGACGCTGCGCAATATCCGGCAGAACCTGTTTGGCGCCTTTATCTATAACAGTATTGGCATTCCGGTGGCCGCAGGTGTGCTCTATCCGCTGACCGGCACCCTGCTCAGCCCGATTGTAGCCGGTGCGGCGATGGCGCTGTCATCCATTACCGTGGTCAGCAATGCTAACCGCCTACTGCGTTACCGGCCGCCGCGCCCGTAATCGCCGTTTCAGCGCTGTTTTTCACTCTCTGAAGTCGCTAGCATGGGGTTTTGAATCGCAAAGGACCGGGAATGACAGGCAACGTTTGGCGCTCACTGCGCGGCTTTATCAGCCAACTTTTTCCCGCCAGTTACCGCTGGCCTGCGATGGATGTCCGGCTTGGCGATCGTCAGTTGCATCTGGTGGGCAGCATCCATATGGGCACGCGCGACATGCAGCCGTTGCCCGCCCGCCTGCTGCGTCAGTTGCAGCAGGCGGATGCGCTGATTGTCGAAGCTGATATTACGCAGGGCGGCTCACCCTTTGATCACTCCGGCGATCGTCCTGCGCTCGCTACGCGGCTGGAGAGCGGCGCGATGCAAACGCTCACCGCGCTGTGTCAGGAGATGAGTCTCAACCTGAGCCTGTTTGATAACCTGCCTGCCTGGCAGGTGGCGCTGATGTTACAGGCACAGCAGGCACAACGACTGGGATTACGGCCTGACTACGGCATCGATTATCAGCTGTTGCAGGCAGCGAAAGGCTTCAATAAACCGGTGATTGAACTGGAAGGCGCAGATGCGCAGATCGCCCTGCTGACTGCGCTGCCGGACGATGGCATGGCGCTGTTACAGGATACGCTGCTGCACTGGCATACCAATGCACGCCTGCTGCAGATGATGGTGAGCTGGTGGCTTGATACGCCGCCACGCCAGCCGGAAATCACCCTGCCCGCCACCTTCAGTCAGGCGCTGAATGATACGTTGATCGGTCAGCGTAATGCGCAGTGGTGCGACAGGCTGCAGGGACTGGCGGCGGGAAACTATGTAGTGGCGGTCGGTGCGCTGCATCTTTACGGCGAAGATAATCTGCCTGAGATGCTGAAGAAGCCCTGAAAAAAAGAGAGCCGATAATGTTATCGGCCCGTCAAAGAGGAATTTGTTTATGATTTTGGTTATCGCCAGCAATCAGATTGCGGGCGCGCGGCCAATTTTACGCAAAGAACAAAATTTCGCCACCTTTTTCCATGATTCTGCGTAATAAGATTTTTCTTAGTAAGGAACCCGTATGACGCCCGCCGTAAAATTGCTGGAAAAACAAAAAGTCAGCTTCATTCTGCATCCTTATGAGCATGACAGTAACGAAACCCATTTTGGTGATGAAGCAGTTCGTAAACTCAATCTGGATGCGCGCCAGGTTTATAAAACGCTGCTGGTGGCGCTGAATGGTGAGGCGAAACAGCTGGCGGTGGCGATTACGCCGGTTTCAACGCAGCTGGATCTCAAAAAGGTGGCAAAAGCGCTGGGCGCGAAGAAGGCCGATATGGCCGATCCGCAGCTGGCGCAGCGGGTTACCGGCTATCTGGTGGGCGGCATCAGTCCGCTGGGACAGAAAAAACGGCTGCCCACGGTGATCGACCACTCTGCCAGCGCGTTTAACGCGATGTTTATCTCAGGCGGCAAGCGTGGACTGGACATCGAACTGGCCCCGCAGGATCTTTCACGGTTACTCGACGCGCCATTTGCAGATATCGCCCGCCACGACTAAACCCGTGGCTGGGCGCAAAGCTGATCGATCATCCAGCGACCCGCCGGGCCGGGCGGCGTGCGTCGCGACCAGACCACCTCAACGGCGATATGCTGCGGCCAGCCCGGCATCGACAGCTCTTTCAGGACGTCATGCCCAAACTGCTTCACCAGCCAGCGCGGCAGAACCGTCCAGCCAAACCCCTGCTCCGCCATCTCCAGCAGCAGCAAATAGGTGGGTGCCGACCAGATGCGTCCCATTGGCGCCGGTTCCGAGGCCTCAACCCACGTGTTTAATCGCAGGTGACGCACTCCTTCCAGCTCGCTTTCGCTGACGGTATTAAGCTGTGCCAGCGGATGATCGCGATGTAAAAAGACCGCCATCTGCGCTTCAACCTGCAGTCGTGCCACCGCGATATCCACCGGCAGATTAGGCTGCGCCCGCACCACGCCCAGATGCACCCGCCCGGCCTGCAGCAAATCCAGCACGTCACCATCTTCGGCAATCATGACCTCCAGTTCTGTCTCCGGATAGCGGGCATCAAATTGCCTGAGCAGATGCTCGTGATGATCGGTTTGCCAGAAGTCGGACATGGCAAAACTGAGCCGGGGTTCAACGCCCTGCGACAGACGGATCGCCAGCGCATCCAGCCGCTCACTGGCGGCGAGGATTTGCTGAACCTGAGGGATAACGCGGCGTCCCTGCTCGGTCAGGATCGGCTGACGGCCGGTACGATCAAACAGCACAAAGCCGAGATCGTCTTCTAAATTTGCTACCGCCGCGCTGATGGTGGACTGACTTTTACCCAGCGCGCGCGCCGCCGCAGAGAAAGAGCCGCTCGCCACGGTCTGCATAAAAGCCTCAAGGGATTCCGGGGAGTAACGCATCTGAACCATCGCTTTTTTCGATAGGTGTTCATTTTATCTTAGCATTCTGACGTGTGAAAATGCGCCGCATTATTCAAGGAGAATTAACAATGCGTACCCGCTCAATCAAAGAACGTATTCTTCATGCTGTCTGCTTTGAAACCCTGGCGATTCTGACCGTTTCGCCGCTGGCGGCATGGGTCATGGATAAGCCGCTGTTTCAGATGGGATCGCTGGCGATTATGCTCTCAACGGTCGCGATGCTATGGAACATGATTTACAACAGCGGCTTTGACAGGCTCTATCCGCCGGGCCAGAAACGCGGGCCGGGCGTGCGTGTATTACATGCGCTGGGATTTGAGGGTGGGTTTATTTTGATTGGCTTGCCGATTGCGGCCTGGATGCTGGATATCTCGCTGGGACAGGCTTTCCTGGTTGAAGTGGCCTTTTTCCTCTTCTTCCTGCCCTACACCATGGCCTACAACTGGGTGTGGGACAAACTGCGCGAGCGCTGGATCAGACGTCACCCCTGCCGGGCGTAAGAATAATAAAAACGGGAGGCGCAAGCGCCTCCCGTTTCGTTCAATGCGTACGGGCTGTTTCGTTCCCCCACGGCCAGATCCACGCCAGAATCATTTTTGGATAATTACGCTTCCGCGCTTTTTCCGCCGCCTCATCCCGCGCCTTAATCTGCTCATCCGTCAGATGTACAATCTGTCCTTTCGGCTCATAGTCGCTGGCTTTGACCGGCGAATGTGCCTTGATGAAGTCACGCAGCACCTGCGCATCGACGGCTCCGCTGTTCAGGTAATCCGCATGATTATCCAGACGCGGATAACCGTCGCCACCTGCCGCATTGAAGCTGTTGGTCGCCATGCGATAACGCTGCGTATCCTGCAGCGGTTTGCCATTAATACTGACATCGCTGACATGCTTACCGTCGGTGGTCAGGCTGATGCCAGCAAACTGGGCGAAGCCGCCTGAGTCAGGCTGAATATTAGCGACCACATCCAGATACTTTTTGATCTCCGCGCCGGTCAGGCTCACCGAAACCACCTGGTTGCCAAACGGCTGAACCTGCAGCAGATCACGCCAGCTCAGCTTGCCCGCTTTCAGCGAGGTGCGGATTCCGCCACCGCTCATCACCGCAAAATCGGCTTTGGTGTGCGCCATCTGGGCGCGCAGAATCAGCTGCCCAAGATTCGTCTGCTCAAAGCGAACCTGCTCTTTTTCACCGCTGAAGTTGCCGTCGGCGCTGCCAACATTCACCATTAACTTCGCCTCTGCACGTTTCTGGAACGGCATCAGCAGCTTCATCATGGCGGTGTTTTTCGGGATCTCTTCCTGCCAGGTCAGCCAGGTTTCGCTGCCATCAGCATTCTTTATCTTGTGTTTGAGGTTCACCGGCACCAGCTGATACGCCTCCAGTGTCACCTGACCATTACGGAAGGTGAAGTCACCACGTCCGACATATTTGCCCCATTTATCCGCCTGCATGATCCAGATCCCGTTCTGCTGATCGGGTTTGCAGGGCTGGCCAGGCTGATAATTTTTGACGCTGACGTTCTCTTTTTCCATGCAGACCGCATCATGCGAATGACCGCCAACAATCAGATCGATCGTGCCGGCAGGCAGGCTGCGCGCCAGGGTGACATCATCGATGCCGTTGCTGCCATGCTTACCGTCATCGTAGTGGCCAAGATGGGTCAGCGCGACAATCACGTCCGGCTTCTCGGTGGCGCGCAGTTCGGCCACCGCCTTCTCCGTCTCCGCAACGGGATCGCGGAACTCGGTCTCTGTCAGACCTGCCGGATTAGCCAGTTTCGCGGTGTCTGGCGTGATCAACCCGACCACCGCAATTTTCAGTCCGAGACGGTTGAACACCGCCCAGGGTTTGAACAGCCGTTTCCCGGTGCTTTTGTCATACACGTTGGCGGCCAGCAGCGGGAAGCGCGCCCACTTCTCCTGTTTGCGCAGGACGGCGATCGGCTTGTCGAACTCATGATTGCCCAGCGCCATCGCATCATAGCCAATCAGGTTCATTGCGCGAAAATCGGGTTCAGCGTCCAGCTCGTCGGACTCCGGCACGCCCGTATTCACATCACCGGCAGAGAGAATCAATGCGCCGCCACCATGGGCCTGCACGTCGTAGCGCAGGGTATCCATCAGGGTTTTCTGCGCGGCCAGACCATATTCACCCTGTTCATTAAGCCAGAAGTGACCATGCTCATCGTTGGTGTGCAGCAGGCTGAAACGATAGGTGCGATCGGCCTGAGCGGCCTGTGAAAATAGCGGCATCAGGGCCACCAGTAGCGCTACCCCTGCCCCTGTCCATTTAGAAAACAACACTGTGATTCTCCTTAATTTGCCGTCTGGCCCGATTTTCTGCCGCTTTGCCCCACTGTGTCGCACATTCCCCCGGCGAACTCAAGGCCCATGCACATTCACCTGACTGACTTTGCCCACTCTTTTTATTTCTGGTCCGGCTTTGCAGAACCTGACTGTGCCTGCAGGGGGGCGTTAAAACTGCCACGGCTTCTCAGGCACAGGCGGAGACCGACAGTAAACTATGTTGTTAAACAATTGTTTACTCATGCAAAAGTGCCGCTGACAGGTTTTACCCTCTCTGCTCGCGCAATTACCCCTTATTCGTGCCATACCCACGTCATTTAATGGGGCTAATTTTTATTTATGCCACCCTGTTTAAAGCGTCAAATCAGCCAGTATTATGGATAATGAACAAAAACGCCCTTTCAATTGCGTATTTGACTTTTTTTCGTAGTTTTTTGAGGTATTCCCGCAAATTGCTCAGCGAAAGAATAGATTTTGCTTTAAACTCATTTGTTACAAGCAGATACATTTGTATACAAGGAGACAGGCATGCATCACACCACACCGTTGATCACTACTATCGTCGGAGCACTGGTTCTGGCTTTTCTCCTTGGGATGCTTGCCCACCGTCTGCGTATCTCCCCGCTGGTAGGTTACCTGCTTGCAGGCGTGCTGGCTGGCCCCTTTACCCCAGGCTTTGTTGCTGATACCAATCTGGCCCCTGAACTGGCAGAACTCGGCGTTATCCTGCTGATGTTCGGTGTCGGCCTGCACTTCTCAATGAAAGATCTGATGTCGGTAAAGTCGATCGCCATTCCCGGTGCCATCGCGCAAATCGCGGTCGCGACGTTACTGGGAATGGGATTGTCATGGACGCTGGGATGGTCGTGGATGACCGGACTGGTGTTTGGTCTCTGTCTCTCTACCGCCAGTACCGTGGTGTTACTGCGCGCGTTAGAGGAGCGACAGCTGATTGACAGCCAGCGCGGGCAGATTGCGATTGGCTGGCTGATTGTCGAAGATCTGGTGATGGTGCTGACGCTGGTACTGCTGCCTGCCATTGCCGGCATGATGGAACAGGGCAACGCCAGCGCCGGGCTGCTGGCCTGGGATCTGCTGTGGACCATCGGCAAAGTCGCCGCCTTTATGGTGCTGATGATGGTGGTGGGACGCCGTGCGGTGCCCTGGATCCTCGCCCGCAGCGCCGCTACGGGTTCGCGTGAGCTGTTTACGCTGGCGGTGTTAGCGCTGGCGCTGGGCATCGCCTTTGGGGCAGTTGAGTTCTTCGATGTGTCGTTTGCCCTGGGCGCCTTCTTCGCCGGTATGGTGCTGAACGAGTCAGAACTGAGCCACCGTGCTGCGCGCGATACCCTGCCGCTGCGCGATGCCTTTGCCGTGCTGTTCTTTGTCTCCGTCGGCATGCTGTTCGACCCGTCGATTCTGGTGACGCAGCCGCTGGCGGTGCTGGGTGCGCTGGTGATTATTGTGGTCGGCAAATCGGTGGCCGCCTGGCTGCTGGTGTCGCTGCTCGGCCATTCGCGTCGCACGGCGCTGACCATTTCGGTCAGCCTGGCGCAGATTGGTGAGTTCGCCTTTATTCTGGCGGGTCTGGGTATCTCGCTGGGCCTGCTGAATGATGAGGGCCGCAACCTGGTGCTGGCCGCTGCCATCCTGTCGATTATGCTCAACCCGATTCTGTTTACCCTGCTGGAGCGTTTCCTGGCGAAAACAGAGACGATGGAAGAGCAGACGCTGGAAGAGGCGATTGAAGAAGAGAAGCAGATCCCGGTAGATTTCTGCAATCACGCGGTGATTGTCGGTTACGGCCGGGTTGGCAGCCTGATTGGTCAGAAGCTTCTTGAGGCTAATGTTCCGCTGGTCGTGGTTGAAAACTCCCGCACGCGGGTTGAAGCGCTGCGCGAACAGGGCATCAAAGCGGTGCTGGGGAATGCGGCCCGTGCGGACACCATGGAACTGGCACGACTCGACTGCGCCCGCTGGCTGTTACTGACCATCCCGAATGGCTATGAAGCGGGTGAAGTGGTGACGGCGGCGCGTGAAAAACACAAGAACATCGAGATTATCGCCCGCGCCCACTATGACGATGAAGTGGAGTACATCATGGAGCGGGGTGCCACCCGCGTCGTGATGGGTGAGCGTGAGATTGCCAGCAGTATGCTGCAAATCCTGCAGGATGAGATGACGCAGGGCGAGGATTTACAGCCCTGCGATGTCGTGCGCTGATGCGTGTTCAGCAAGGCTTCAGGCTACTGATATATCCAAATCAGGGTAAATTTTACCGCAACGAATAAACTCAACACGCAGGGAACACGGGCAGAGGAGGAAAGCGTCCCGCGCCATGGACAAAAACGCCGGGAGCGTTTTTGAACAACGCAGGGCGTTGGCCCGGCAACGGGCGCACCTCAGGGATGAGGTGCGTAATCGCGCGGGCCGAGCGGCCAGGGATGGCTTAAGCGCCTTTCCGATCTGACCGTGTTCCCTAAGCAGGCTCGATCTCACCGCTAAACGAGCCAGACGTTGCCAGTCATCTAAGGCCCTTCTGTTCAGAAGGGCCTTTTTACGTCCTGTGGCGACCCGCTTTACCGATCCCAGTAAGACTCTTCCAGACTGTCTTCCCTTTCCGGCAGGCCACGGGTTAAACGCGGCGAATGCTGATTCAGCACCTGATAGCTGACGCGGTTGGCATACTTACACACCTGCGCCAGCGACGAATAGGTCAGATACGGACGCGCATGTTTGCTGGAGTTCGGCACATTCAGGCTGTGATAGTTGTTGGCGGTAATGTCATGCAGTAACGCCGCCAGCGCACCGTCTCCGGCTCCGTTGGTGTTCATGATCTTTTCCGGCCCGCCCATATAAGGCGCGATGTGCGAGAAGATACGCAGCGGCTGCTGGCAATCCTGCTGGCGCATCACGCGGCTGAACTCATACTGGTTGAACTCGGCAATCGCGCCAGGCAGCAGCGGATGGTTGGTTTTGCGTTTGAACTCGTCTTCGGTGTAACCCGCCATATAAAGCCCAATCGGGCCAGCGGTGCAGAGCACCAGATCCACCCAGTCCAGCGCCATATTGGAAGCAAGCAGCGGATCGGATTCGCCGGTCAGCGCCAGCGCTTCCTCTTCATTCATCGCCACGATGCTGACGTGCTCGCGCAGGAAGTCCCGCCAGAACTGAGGATTGTCGCCAATCACATGTTTGGTGCCCAGCGTCAGCACCACCGGCACGTTGTGGCGTTTGGCATATTCAATCGCCCGTAACGTCGCCTGCGGCATCGGTTCACCTTCGGCGCAGCGCACCAGATAGGAGGTCAGTACCAGCGCAGAAGCGCCGGCAATCACCTCTTCCGGCACATTATCGGGATGCAGCTGGTTCATCTGGCCGGGGCTGATAGCGAAGGTTCGCTCGCCATGCTCGCCAATCAGCGTAAAGCAGCGGCCAATGGCGCCATCGACGCCCTGCAGATAGTTGAGATCGACCCGGCTTGAGGTGTTGCAGAGATAGCGATAGGCGTACCCGCCAATCTGAATGTTGTTACACATGACGCCCAGCAGCACGGAGCGGTCATCGGCCAGCACCGAGAAGTTATGCAGCGTATTCCCGATGGTGCCACCGGCAAACTGATGGGTGATCAGCGCATCGCGCATCAGCTCGTTGTACAACGCTTCCGCGACGGCATTATCGATAACCAGCGAGTGCCCGGCACTCAGGCCGTAACGGGCGAGAAAGTCATCATCGACTTTGGCTTCGATATCCACCAGCGTCTGGTCGATACCCACCACCCAGCTGCCTGCATCAACATCGTGTTGAGCGGGTTGTAACAGGGGATCGCGTGCGCTGACAGGGAAGTAGTGTTTGGATTTGCGTTTGCCGGGAAATTTCATCGGGAATGCCGTCTGGAAAAACAGGCGGAGAATGATATCACACTCTCCGCCTGCGCTTTAACGGCGTGCGTCGACCAGTTGCACCATCATGTCGATGTGCGCCTCATCGGCGTTCAGCGCAGGGATATACTCAAACTTCTCACCACCGGCATGCAGGAAGATTTCGCAGTTTTCACCACTGATCTCCTCCAGCGTCTCCAGGCAGTCAGACGAGAAGCCCGGACTCATCACCTGAACATGTTTGATCCCTTTGGCGGGCAGGCTTTCCATGGTTTTGTCGGTGTAAGGCATCAGCCAGGGCTCACGACCAAAACGCGACTGGAAAGTCATCATGTACTGATCGTCACGCAGACCCAGCGCTTTGACCAGGGCCGCCGTGGTATCCGCACAGCGCTGCGGATAGTCATCGCCTTGATTAGCAAAACGCTGCGGAATGCCGTGGAACGACAACACCAGCAGATCGGGCTGACCGTGCCGCTCAAAGGATCGCTCCACCGTCGCTTTCAGCGCGGCGATGTAGGCCGGATGTTCGGCATAATCACGGATAAACTGCACATCAGGCAGCGAACGGTAATCTTTGAAGACGGCGGTCAGGCCATCCCACACCGCGGCCACGGTAGAGCAGGAGAACTGCGGATAGAGTGGCAGCACAATCAGGCGGGTCACGCCCTGCGCCATCAGCTTATCGACTGCGCTTTTCAGGCTCGGATTGCCGTAGCTCATACCCAGCTCGACCGGCATATCAACCCGTGCCGCCAGGGCATCGCGCTGACGCATGCTGTAAACCATCAGCGGTGAGCCGTCTTCCATCCAGACGGATGCATAGAGCTTAGAGACGCGCGGCGAACGAAACGGCAGAATGACGGCATTGAGAACCGGCCACCAGAGCCAGCGCGGCGCATCGACCACGCGCGGATCGCTTAAAAACTGTTTCAGATAGCGTTTAACAGCAGGTGTGGTTGGAGCGTCTGGCGTACCTAAATTGACCAATAACACGCCAGGCTTATCTTGCCTCATTTGAGTTCCTTGATGACAGCGGGGATGCGTGAAAACAGGGAAATTGTAGCGGAATTAGTGGGAGGTAAAAGCAATTGCTGCAAAAGGGGCCAGTAATACCGGCCCCATTGAGCTTAGCCGAGGATCTTAGCCAGCTCGGCACTCACTTCGGTCACCTTACGGGTGCCGTCGATTTTGTGATAGGCGGTGTTGCCCGCTTCCGCTTCTTTGCTGTAGTAAGCAATTAACGGCGCGGTCATCTGATGGTATTCCACCAGGCGCTTACGCACGGTCTCTTCCTGATCGTCTTTACGCGTGGTCAGCTCTTCGCCTGTCAGATCATCTTTACCTTCCACTTTCGGTGGATTAAAGGTGACGTGATAAACGCGGCCAGATGGCGCATGAACGCGACGGCCCACGATACGTTCAACGATCAGTTCGTCCGGTACGGCAAACTCCAGCACGTGATCAACTTTGATCCCGGCTTCTTTCATTGCATCTGCCTGAGGAATGGTGCGCGGGAAACCGTCCAGCAGGAAACCGTTTTTGCAGTCTTCCTGAGTGATACGCTCTTTAACCAGCGCAATCACCAGCCCATCGGTCACCAGTTTGCCAGCATCCATGATGGCTTTCGCCTGGTTGCCCAGCTCGCTGCCTGCTTTAACTGCTGCACGCAACATGTCGCCGGTGGAGATTTGCGGAATGCCGTACTTCTCCATGATGAATTGGGCCTGAGTCCCCTTACCTGCGCCCGGAGCTCCGAGCAGAATAATACGCATTGCGTAAATCCCCTTGCGAATCGCATTGATCTATCTTAGAAGCGGAAGAACATACCATTATGACCCGCTCATCACAAGGAAGGGCGCGGATCGCGCGGGGCGACTTTACTCGCTTTTTGGCCCTGAGCCCGACCCGGCGGGTCTGCCTGCCGCTTTTTCAGATTTACCGCCTGCGCTGAGCAGGAATTGCAGTCGCCGGCTAAGATGATGCGTCATATTCACACTTTTTTTGCCGCTGCCGCGCACGTTAGCATTCAGTTGCAGACGTGCCTGCTGCGGCCATTTCACCACATCTTCCGCATCTGATAGCGCAGCGATCAGCGAGGCCGGAACGTTAAAACTGGCGAACGGCAAACCGGGCTGATGGCAGGAGTTCAGCGGCAGCGGCGCTGACAGGGAAAGCGCATCGACGGTGGCGGCGTTGTACGGTCGCCACTCAGGATCGGCGAAGCGGCGCAGTGCATCCTGCGTGGCGGTCAGGGTCAGTCCCTCTTCAAACAGCCGCAGTTCGCTGCGCACCAGCGTACTGAAGTCATGTGTCCGCAACGCCACCAGCACCAGATCGCTGCAGATCTCAGCATGGCGATCCAGTCGGGTGACAAACAGATGCGCTTCGTCGATCAGTTTCTGATGCAGCACGCTGGCGAAACTCTCGCTCGCCTCTGTCACACCCTGATTCTGGCAATCCTGCAACGGACGTACCCGGCCATTCGGCAATTCAATATGCGGGACCAGCATGATGCTGCCCGCGATCAACGGAACCGCTGGCAGGTTGTTGAGTTCGGTGACCGGATAGCGTGAGGCATAACGATGCTGATTGCGCGCCTGCTCCTGCCGCAGAAACAGCTGAGAAAGAAGGACCTGCGCCACATGGAGTGAGGGCGCAAAGAAGAGATCGAACTGTTCCAGCCGGTAATAACGTGAGAGCGCCAGGCGTAACCGATGGCGCGCCTCTGCTGACGTTTCAGAGGATAAAGGGCCGTGTGCCATGGTTGTCTCGCTTCGGGGAGGATGCGGCGCAAGCGCAGGTTAAGCGAGGCAAAATATCTGTGGAAAATCACAGATATAAGGCTGAGTCAACCCGCCAGAATTTGCCCTTAGAGTAAGTGAATGCGGCTGGACTTTAAAATGATATAAATTGACAATCCTTGTTAGATTTTTGCACAGGAGACAGGGGATGAACGGACTGCCGCCACTACGATCGCTGCACTATTTTCACCAGGCAGCCCTGCACAGCAGCTTTAGTGTTGCGGCTGAACATCTGCATGTCACCCACAGCGCCATCAGCCACCAGATCCGTCAGCTGGAGAGCTGGATGGGCAAACCGCTGTTTGTCCGCAGCAATGGCCGCGTGAAGCTCACCGCACACGGCGATCGTCTGCTGCTGAGCTGTCAGCAGGCATTCGGTGAGTTACGCAGCAGCTGCGAGTACATTCGCAGCGGTCTGCTTCAGCAGATCCGGATTTCCTGTCCCCCCAGTTTTTTATCGCAATGGCTGATACCCCGCATTGCCAGCTTTTATCAGCGCTATCCGGAGATTGAGGTTCACTTTCTGCCGCTGGCTCCAATCTCGCAACTGTACAGCGAACATATCGATGTGCTGATCCTCAGTCATGGCGATCCCCCTGAACCCGATATCGACGCGACGCTGGTCAGCCAGGATGAGATTGGACCGCTCTGCGCGCCGCATTTAGCCTCGCAGTTACGTGTCGGTGAGGATCTGGCAAAGATGACCCTGCTGCATGCGGATACCCGGCTGCACGCCTGGTCAGAGTGGGCGGCAAAAACCAGCTTCAGCGGTCGATTTAATGGCGGTAAGCATTTTGAGACGCTGACGCTGGCCATTCAGGCTGCGCGAAGCGGTCTTGGCGTCCTGATGGCACCGCGTTTGCTGGTTCGCAAAGAGCTGGAGGATGGCACGCTGCTTGCGCCGCTGGGTTTTGTCCGCGTCGAGCGGGCGACCTGGATGATGACGAAGCAGAGCCGTCGTCACGATACGGAGATCAGTGTGTTTCGTGACTGGCTGCGGGATGCCGCACAGCCATAAAAAAAGCCGGTGATGATCACCGGCCTGTAGGCGTTATGCTGTCAGCAGCTGGTTCATGCGACGGATAAACAGGTTAGGATCGTCCAGCGTACCGCGCTCGGCCAGCAACGCCTGATCCAGCAGCAGCTCAATCCACTCACCGAAGCGTGCTTCATCCTGCGTATCCGCAACACGTTTCACCAGCGGGTGATCCGGGTTGATTTCAAACAGGTACTTCACTTCCGGCACGTCCTGTCCGGCCGCCGCAAACAGCTTCGCCATCTGCGTGGTCATCTCATTGGCATCGGTAGTCACAATCGCTGGCGTGTCGGTCAGACGATGCGTCAGACGCACCTCTTTCACGCGTTCGCCCAGCAGATTTTTCACACGCTCAACAAACGGCTCCAGCGCTTTTTCCGCCTCTTTCTGCTCTTCGGTCTCTTCATCCGCCAGCTTGCTCAGCGACTCATCCGCTTTGCTGACCGACTGGAAGGTCTTACCGTCGAACTCAGTGAGGTAGCTCATCATCCATTCGTCGATGCGATCGGAGAGCAGCAGCACCTCAATGCCTTTCTTGCGGAACAGCTCCAGATGCGGGCTGCTCTTCGCAGCGGCATAGCTGTCAGCAGTGATGTAGTAAATCTTCTCCTGACCTTCCACCATGCGGCTGACGTAGTCTTCCAGCGAAATGGTCTGTGCTGAACCTTCGCTCTGAGTGGTGGCGAAGCGCAGCAGCTTAGCGATCGTTTCCTGGTTGGCGTTATCTTCCGCCGGACCTTCTTTCAGCACCAGACCGAACTCATTCCAGAAGGTCTGGTATTTCTCGTTGTCTTCTTTCGCCAGTCTTTCCAGCATCTGCAGGGTACGCTTAGTCAGCGCAGCACGCAGGCTCTGGGTCACGCGGCTATCCTGCAGGATCTCACGAGAGACGTTCAGCGGCAGATCACTGGAGTCAATCAGACCACGCACAAAGCGCAGGTAGTTCGGCATAAACTGCTCGGCGTCGTCCATGATAAAGACGCGCTGCACGTAGAGTTTCAGGCCATGCTTCTGATCGCGGTTCCACATATCGAATGGCGCACGCGCCGGAATGTAGAGCAGGCTGGTGTACTCCTGCTTCCCTTCTACCCGATTATGGCTCCAGGCGACCGGATCGGTGTAGTCATGGGCGATATGCTTATAGAACTCGTTGTACTCGTCGTCGCTGATTTCAGATTTGTTGCGGGTCCACAGCGCCTGGGCTTTGTTGATTTTCTCCCAGTGCGTTCCCTCGCCCTCTTCATCTTTGCTCTCGATCTCAACCGGCAGCGCGATGTGATCGGAATATTTGCTGATGATGCTGCGAACGCGCCATGCGTCCAGGAACTCATCTTCGCCTTCGCGCAGATGCAGGGTGATCTCAGTACCGCGATCGGCTTTCTCGATCTCCGCCAGGGTATATTCGCCCTCGCCCGCAGATTCCCAGAACACGCCTTCATCGGCTGATGCGCCAGCAGCACGGGTGCGCACAGTGACTTTGTCCGCCACGATAAACGCCGAGTAGAAACCGACACCGAACTGACCGATCAGCTGGCTGTCTTTAGCCTGATCGGAGCCGAGGGATTCCAGGAAAGATTTGGTGCCTGATTTGGCGATAGTCCCGAGGTTCTCAATGACCTCATTGCGACGCATACCGATACCGTTATCGCTGAGCGTAAGGGTACGGTTGTCCTTATCAACAGAGAGACGAACGCGCAGCTCGCCATCACCTTCATACAGGCTGGAATCTGACAGGGCGCGGAAGCGCAGTTTATCTGCCGCATCCGAGGCGTTAGAGATCAGCTCACGCAGGAAAATTTCTTTGTTTGAATAGAGAGAATGGATCATCAGGTGCAGAAGTTGTTTTACTTCCGACTGAAAGCCACGGGTCTCTTGTCCTTTCATGGTCATTGCTACCTCAACAAAACAGGTTGAACAAACGTTGAGGTTGATGTGGGGATGACGCGGGGATTTTCAAGCCGGTGTCTGTCACAACACCGGCAAGTGATTAAAATTTAAACTTCTGGCGGCCCGCCAGGGAATGGGACAGCGTGGTGCCATCCACCATCTCCAGCTCTCCGCCGACCGGCACGCCGTGAGCGATACGGCTGGCATCGACGCCATACTGACCACAGAGCTCAGCAATGTAGTTCGCGGTCGCCTCGCCTTCCACCGTCGGGTTGGTCGCGAGGATCACTTCCTGAAGGGTTTCACTCTCCAGACGCTGCTCCAGACGATCCAGACCGATATCAGCCGGACCGATGCCGTCGAGCGGCGAGAGATGTCCCATCAGCACAAAGTAGCGACCGCCAAACTGGCCGGTTTGCTCGATGGCGTGGATATCTGCCGGGCTTTCCACCACGCAAATCTGACCATTCTGCTGACGCCGTGGATTGGCGCAGATGGTGCAAATTTCCTGCTCGGTGAAGGTCCGGCAATCGGCACAGTGTCCGATCTCCGACATCGCCCGGGTCAGCGCCTGTGCCAGCCGCATGCCACCGCTGCGATCGCGCTGCAGCAGCTGAAAAGCCATACGCTGTGCCGACTTCGGCCCAACGCCAGGCAGGCAGCGCAGCGACTCCATCAATGATTCAAGCAGTGGACTGGTTTGCATCAGAACGGCATCTTAAAGCCTGGTGGCAGCTGCATGCCTGAGGAGACAGACGCCATCTTCTCTTTCTGGGTTTCATCAATGCGACGTGCCGCATCGTTGAACGCCGCTGCAATCAGATCTTCCAGCATATCTTTGTCATCTTCCAGCAGGCTGGGATCGACTTCCACGCGACGGCAGTTGTGCGCGCCGTTAATGGTGACTTTTACCAGGCCAGCACCCGATTCACCGGTCACTTCAATCGCGGCAATCTCTTCCTGAACCTTGGCCATTTTGTCCTGCATCTGCTGGGCCTGTTTCATCAGGTTGCCCAATCCGCCTTTACCACCAAACATAGTTTTCTCTCTCAGCTAAGGCTACAACGCTATCGTTACGATAGCAGCAGCGTGTTCAAACAGGTCGGATACTCTCCTCATCCAGATCGGCATCAAAAAATCGCTGCAGCGTCTGAATGTGGGTATCACAGGTGATCGACTGACGCGCCTGCGCCAGTTTCTCTTCGTAAATGGCCTGACGCCACTCCAGTGGCGTCAACACCGATGAATTATCGTCTTCAACGACAGAGAGTTCAACTTTCTGCCCGGCTCGCTCACTCAGCGCATCGCATAACACCTGCTGCGCCGAGGGGGAATTAAGGTGTCGCTGGCTGCTGCGCAGATGCAGACAGACCCCGTTTTCGGTGGTCTCTTTCCAGGCATTCAACGCCAGCTGCTGCACCAGCTTCGGCAGCGGCAGCGTCGCAATCTCTGCAGCCCACGCATCGCGCTGCTGCGCTTCTTCCGCCAGACGTGCCGCCAGTTCAGGGGTTTTCTCATGCTCCAGCGCAGAACGCAAGGCCTTAGGCGTCGCTACCGGCTCCGCCACTTCAACCGGCTGATTAACCGCTTTCCAGCGGTACGCTTCCTCTTTTATCGGGGCGGCAGGTTCACGATCGCGGATACGCTGCTGACTGCGCTCGGTGACCGAGGCCAGCCGCTCCAGCGCGGAGTTGGCCGGCCGCGCACCTGGCGCTGCCGGCTCACTCTTTTTTGGCTTGTTCGCTCCCTGACGCAACAACTGCGTGCGCGCCTGGAGGAGCTGACTGGTGGAGCTTGAAAGTGGCGCTTCCGGCGCCGCATCCGACGGCGGTGCAGGCAGCAGAGCCGCATCGGGCGCAGCCATCTGCGGCTGAGCGGCAACATGCTGTTGCGGCGCAGGCATCGGCTGCTGCGCCACAGGCGACGCTGTCTGAGACGGCATCGCGGCGGCCGGTGACGTCTGCGCTGGCTGAGCTGCCGTGTGGCGTGCACCCGGCGACGGCGCGGAGGCTGCCGGTGACGTCTGAGCCGGCGCAACAGGGGCCATCTGCTGGGTTAACGTGGGACGGGCAATCGGTTCAGCTACCGCCGCTTTGGGATGGAATGCCAGTGCGCGCAGCAGCGTCATCTCCACACCCATGCGGCGATCGGGCGCAATCGGCAGATCCTTGCGGCCCATCAACAGCGTCTGGTAATAGAGTTGCAGATCGGCGGGCGGCACCACGCGCGCCAGTTCCCGCAGCCGCAGGGCGTTGCTCTCGTCGTCATCGTTAAGCGAAGTCGGCAGCAGTTGCACCATCGCAATCTGGTGCAGCAGGCGCAGCATCTCAACCAGCAGTGCCTCCCATTCCACACCGCGTGAGGCGGCCTGGCTCAGCAGGTTCATCACCTGCTGTCCGTCACCGTCCACCAGCGCTTCCAGCAGTCCAAGCGGCTGTTCATCATCCAGCGTGCCGAGCATGACGCTGACCGTACTGCTGGTCACCGCGCCCTGCCCCATGGCAATCGCCTGATCGGTGAGGCTCAGCGCATCGCGCATACTGCCATCGGCGGCCCGCGCCAGCAGCTGCAGTGCCCGGGTTTCGCTCTCAATCTGTTCCTGCTTCAGGACATGCTCAAGCTGCTGACGGATTTGATCAACATCCAGCGCTTTGAGATGAAACTGCAGGCAGCGCGAAAGAATGGTCACCGGCAGTTTCTGCGGATCGGTGGTCGCCAGCAGGAATTTAACGTGTGAAGGTGGCTCTTCCAGCGTCTTTAACAGCGCATTGAAGCTGTGACGCGACAGCATGTGCACTTCATCGATCAGATAGACTTTGAAGCGGCCACGCGCCGGGGCGTACTGCACGTTGTCGAGCAGATCGCGGGTGTCTTCAACTTTGGTACGCGATGCGGCGTCAATCTCGATCAGATCGACAAAGCGGCCCTGCTCAATTTCACGGCAGTTATCACACTGACCACAGGGCGTGGCGGTGATGCCGGTTTCGCAGTTAAGGCCTTTGGCCAGCAGACGCGCAATGGTGGTTTTCCCTACGCCGCGGGTGCCGGAGAAGAGATAAGCATGATGGATGCGTCCCAGAGACAATCCATTCGCCAGCGCCGTCAGAACATGTTCCTGACCGACAACATCAGCAAAAGCCTGGGGACGCCATTTTCGCGCAAGTACCTGATAGCTCATGTGGGTTCGACGAAGTTGGATGGAAAGATGAGCGCAGACGCTCTGCAACCCCTGTATAAGATTGCAGTAGTCTATCAGCTACGCTTTTGGCTGGCACTCGTTATCTTGACGCCCGAGGCGTGACGGCCTCGCCGGGTGGCAAGGCCGAAAGAGTGGCTTAGTGGCCGGGGAATTTGACCAGGCTGTAGCTCTCAACGCCCAGGGCAGTGAGACGCGATTCACCGGTCAGATCGAACAGGTTAATAATGAAGGCGGCATCTTTCACTTCACCACCTGCACGGCGAATCAGTTTAACGGTCGCTTCAATGGTCCCGCCGGTCGCCAGCAGGTCGTCCACCACCAGCACCACATCGCCTGGCTGGATGGCATCTTTGTGCAATTCCAGCTTATCGGTGCCGTATTCCAGCTCATAAGATTCGCTGTAGACCTCACGCGGCAGTTTGCCGGGCTTACGCACCGGAACAAAACCGACGCCGAGACCTAAGGCCACCGGGGCACCAAACAGGAAACCGCGCGCTTCCGTGCCCACCACTTTGGTGATGCCTTTATTACGGTAACGCTCAACCAGCAGCGCAATAGACGCGGCATAGGCTTTAGGGTCTTCCAGCAGGCTGGTGACATCGCGGAACAGGATGCCTGGCTTAGGATAATCGGGAATACTTTTAATGCTGTTTTTAATGAATTCAAGCTGCTGCGCAGTGTCGGTCATAATGATACGCCTGGTAAAAAATTCTGTTTCGCGCAGCTTCAAAAGCGCTAATACCTGGTAAAAGGCTCAGCGGAAGTCAATTCACAAAGGGAAGCCACGCACGAAGACGCCCAAATCTAAGCAAATGACCGGCTAAATGCAACTTTATCGCGGCGGCTTTGGTGCGTCCGCTGCTTCTGCCACCACCGGAATACGCCACATAAACAGCAGCAGCGCCGCCAGCATGATCAGCAGCATGATGCGGACCCAGAGCTGATGCACCAGGAAGAGTGAGAGACTAAATGTAGCGATTATCAGGCAGATAGCGCGGACTTTGGCTCCCGGCGGCATCGCGCGATGCTGTTGCCAGTGACGCAGATAGCGGCCAAATGGCGATTTCCACAGCAGCCAGTGATGAAACCGCGGCGATGAACGGGCAAAACACCAGGCCGCCAGCAGCATGAATGGCGTGGTGGGTAATAAAGGTAATACAATGCCCAGCGTCCCCAGCACAATAGCCAGCCAGCCGAGGGTTAATAACAGAATGCGTTGCATGAATCCCGCCCAGCTCTTTCCTCATCCGCGTACGTTAGCACAACTGAGCGTCACGCGATGAGTGCGATCGCCGTACAACAGCGCCTGCAACAGCTCCTTATCGACCTGCGTCAGGAAATTGCGCGTCATTCTGATGGGGTTTGTCGTCTGCCACGCTTTGACACGCAGCTGTTTCGCACCAAAGGCACGCGGCTGGCGGATTACCTGCTGGAAGTGGAACAGAATTTCGCCCGGCTGTGCGACAACAGCGACGATCTGGCCCGCACGGCCTGGCTGGCTGAACGCCTGGTCGATCAGATTGCCGCCTTACAACGGGAAGCGAGTACTCAACAGCTGCGTACCCGACGCGAACAGCCGGTTAAGAACCCCCGCGCCTCGAAATATCAGGAGTATCGGGAGTTTGAGCGGCGTTTACTGGCAATGATCGATCAGCGTGAGCAGCGACTGGCGCTGGCCGAGACGCTGGCGGTGCAGCATCAGCTGAAGCAGGATCTGGAAACGTTAGAGGGACGGCTGGCGCGCTGTCGGCAGGCGATTCGCTCTGTGGAGTGGGCCTCTTCGTTGCGCGGCGGCGAGCACAGCGAATAAAGCGCAGCGTGACGAAAGCACTTCTATACTGGGTGTGATTCGGCGCGGAGACGAAAAATGGGCTTACTGAGCTGGTTGATATGCGGGCTACTGCTGGGGTTGCTGAAGCGTCTGCTGATGCCGGGACGACCTGGCGGCCTGATGGCGACCCTGACGCTGTCGATGATCGGCGCACTGATTGGCGGTTATATCGCCACCTATTTTGAACTGGGCTCGCTGGCAACATTGCATGCCGGCGCGCTGGGCATCGCGATTCTCGGCGCATTACTGATGCTGCTGGTCGCGGCCCGATTACGTATTTAGGAGAAAAGATGTCACTGGAAAACGCCCCTGACGACGTCAAACTGGCAGTTGATCTGATTCAGCTACTGGAAGAGCATCACCTGCCGGTGGAAACCGTACTCTCCGCGCTGGCGATGGTGCAGCGCGATTACGAGAATAAGCGCGACTGCCAGCGGGCTTAGCGCGGAGCCGTCAGCGTCGGGCTGAGTCGCAGCATATCGATAAAGGCATTGGCCAGAACCGGCGCGTCAGCGGCTAAATCAAAACTGTCCGGCGCAAACAGCCAGCTTTCCATCATACCGTTGACGTATCCACGCATAATGAGAGCGGCCTGACGCGTGCTGAGCGTGCCCGGAAGCTGTCCGGCTTCAATGCACTGTCGCAGCACATCTTCAATTTTGTCGTAGCATTCCAGCAGTAAGCTCTGCTGCATATTCTTCAGTGCCGACATTTCGCCCACAAATTCGCATTTATGGAAAATGATCTCCATCAAAGCGCGGCGCTGCGGATCCTTTGCTGTCGCATCAAAGATATAGACCAGCATTGCGCGCAACACAGAGAGTGGATCGCCAGGGTATTTTGTCTGATACTCAAGTTCCACATCGTCCAGACCAGCATCACAACGAAGCCAGATTTCATGTAATACATCGGCTTTATTTTTGAAGTGCCAGTAGATAGCCCCGCGCGTCACGCTGGCTGCGGTTGCAATCTCCGCCAGAGAAGTGGCAGAGACGCCCTGCTGTGAAAACAGAACAATGGCGGCATCAAGAATTTGATGTCGCGTTTCAAGTGCTTGCGCTTTGGTTTTTCGTGCCATAGTGGGCTTTTTTTACAAACAGGTAAGTTTACATACATTTGTGAATGTATGTACCATAGCATGACCTGCGACTTGCCACAGCAATGGGTTTTTCAGTTTGTGATCCATTGACCAATTGATATCGGACTCTAGAGGTTTATTTATGAATAAAATCAGAGGATTATCGCCTCTGGCGGCCGTCCTGATGCTATCAGGCAGCTTTTTGTTAACAGGATGTGACAACAATAAATCCGAACAAGCCGCCCAGCAACCGCCAGCAGTGGGTGTTGTCACACTGAAAACTGAACCCCTGAAAATTTCGACTGAATTACCTGGCCGCACCTCGGCATACCGTGTGGCTGAAGTCCGTCCGCAGGTTTCCGGTATCATTCTGAAGCGTAATTTCATTGAAGGCAGCGATATCAAAGCAGGCCAGTCTCTTTACCAGATCGATCCGGCGACCTATCAGGCAGCCTACGACAGCGCTAAAGGTGACTTAACTCAGGCACAGGCTAATGCCCGCATTGCTGAGCTGACCGTCAAACGTTATAAGCCGCTACTCGGCACCAAATATATCAGTCAGCAGGATTACGACACCGCCGTTGCCACTGCCGCGCAAAACGATGCCGCCGTTCAGGTTGCAAAAGCTAACGTGGAAACAGCCCGCATTAACCTGGCTTACACCAAAGTCACCTCGCCTATCAGTGGCCGCATCGGTAAATCGTCTGTAACGGAAGGTGCGCTGGTACAGAACGCACAGACCACCGCGCTGGCGACCGTACAGCAACTTGATCCGATGTATGTCGACGTCACCCAGTCGAGCGAAGATTTCATGCGCTTACGTTCAGAACTGGAGTCGGGTCAGTTGAAGCAGAACGATGGCAAAGCCAACGTAACCCTGCTGATGCAGAATGGCAGCAGCTATCCACAGCCGGGTACGCTGGAGTTCTCAGACGTCACTGTTGATGAGACCACCGGTTCTATCACCCTGCGCGCCATTGTTCCGAACCCGAACCATGCGCTGTTACCGGGCATGTTTGTTCGCGCACGTCTGGATGAAGGCACCAATCCGAATGCACTGCTGGTTCCGCAGCAGGCGGTCACCCGTACTCCAACCGGTCAGGCTACGGTCATGGTGGTAGGTGCAGATAACAAAGTGGAAGCGCGTCAGGTCACCACCTCTCAGGCGATTGGCGATAAGTGGTTAGTCACCGACGGCGTTAAAGCGGGTGAACGTGTGATCAGCACGGGTCTGCAGCGAGCTAAGCCGGGCGCACAGGTTACCCCACAAGAAGTCTCAGACGATGCGAAAGCGGCACCCGGTTCAAAGCCGCAGTCTGACAAGTCATCGTCATAACAGGAGCCGTTGATTCATGGCTAAGTTCTTTATCGATCGCCCCATCTTTGCGTGGGTACTTGCCATCATCATCATGCTGGTCGGTGCGCTGTCGATTCTCAAACTTCCGATCGAGCAATATCCCAATGTTGCGCCGCCGGCGATTGAGATTCAGGCCTCCTACCCAGGTGCGGATGCCAAAACGCTGCAGGACTCAGTAACCCAGGTTATTGAGCAGAACATGAATGGTATCGATGGACTGATGTATATGTCCTCGAGCAGCGACTCCTCCGGTACGCTGACCCTGACCATCTCCTTTGAGTCAGGCACAGATGCGGACATCGCGCAGGTTCAGGTGCAGAACAAACTGCAGCTGGCAACGCCGCTGCTGCCGCAGGAAGTGCAGCAACAGGGGATTCAGGTTAAGAAATCCTCCAGTAGCTTCCTGATGGTTGCGGGCTTCATCAGCGATGATGACAATATGACGCAGAATGATATTTCTGATTTCATTTCGTCATCCATCAAGGATCCTATCAGCCGTACCAAAGGCGTGGGTGATACCCAGGTATTTGGTGCGCAGTACGCAATGCGTATCTGGATGGATCCGCACAAGCTGAATAACTACAACCTGACGCCGGTTGATGTGATCAGCGCGCTGAACACCCAGAACACCCAGGTGGCTGCCGGTCAGTTGGGCGGTACGCCTCCGGTGCCGGGACAGCAGCTTAACGCCTCCATCATTGCGCAAACCCGTCTGACCTCAACGGATGAGTTCGGCAAAATCCTGCTCAAAGTGAACGCCGATGGTTCTCAGGTTCGTCTGCGTGATGTGGCCAGGATTGAACTCGGTGCTGAAAACTACGAGATCATCGCCCGTTATAATGGCAAACCTGCATCCGGTATCGGTATCAAGCTGGCCACCGGTGCGAATGCGCTGGATACCGCCAATGCGGTGAAAGCAGAACTGGCCAAATTGCAGCCGACGTTCCCTAACGGTCTGAAGGTGGTCTATCCGTATGACACCACGCCGTTCGTTAAGATCTCGATTTTCGAAGTGGTGAAAACCCTGATCGAAGCGATTGTGCTGGTGTTCCTGGTGATGTATCTGTTCCTGCAGAACTTCCGCGCCACGCTCATCCCTACCATCGCGGTTCCCGTGGTGTTGCTGGGTACGTTTGCCGTTATCGGTGCGTTTGGTTATTCGATAAACACCCTGACGATGTTCGGGATGGTGCTCGCCATCGGCTTGCTGGTGGATGACGCCATCGTCGTGGTTGAGAACGTTGAGCGCGTGATGGCGGAAGAAGGATTACCGCCAAAAGAAGCGACCAAACGTTCCATGGAGCAGATCCAGGGCGCGCTGGTGGGTATTGCGCTGGTGCTGGCCGCCGTATTTATTCCGATGGCATTCTTTGGCGGATCGACCGGTGTTATCTACCGTCAGTTCTCCATCACCATCGTATCAGCGATGGCGCTGTCGGTACTGGTCGCCTTTATCCTGACGCCGGCACTCTGTGCCACCATGCTGAAGCCGATTAAAAAAGGCGAGCACGGTAAAACCACCGGTTTCTTCGGCTGGTTCAACCGCATGTTCGACAAAAGCACCAACCACTATGTGGATGGCGTAGGTCACATGGTTCGCAGTACCGGTCGCTATATGCTGATCTATCTGGTGATCGTGGCCGGCATGGCATTTCTGTTTATGCGCCTGCCCTCTTCATTCTTACCGGAAGAGGACCAGGGTCTGCTGCTGGCTCAGGCGCAGTTGCCTGCTGGTGCAACCCAGGAACGTACGCAGAAAGTCCTGGATCAGGTGACGGATTACTTCCTGACGCAGGAGAAAGACACGGTTAAATCGGTGTTCACCGTTAACGGCTTCGGCTTTGCCGGTCGTGGACAGAACACCGGTATCGCCTTCGTCAGTCTCAAGCCATGGGATGAGCGTACCGGCGCCGACATGAAGGTTCCGGCGATTGCTGGCCGTGCCATGCAGGCGCTGGGGGCGATCAAAGATGCGATGGTCATTCCGTTCAACCTGCCAGCCATTATTGAGCTGGGTAACGCGACCGGCTTCGACTTTGAGCTGATTGACCAGAATAACCTGGGTCACGATAAGCTGACGGAAGCGCGTAATCAGCTGTTCGGCATGATTGCCCAGCATCCTGATACCCTGGTTGGCGTGCGTCCTAACGGTCTGGAAGATACACCGCAGTACAAGCTGATGATCGATCAGGAAAAAGCACAGGCGCTGGGTGTGTCACTGAGTGACATCAACACCACGCTGGCCGCTTCCTGGGGTGGCTCCTACGTCAATGACTTCATCGACCGTGGTCGCGTGAAGAAAGTTTACGTCATGGGTAAAGCGGATTCCCGCATGCTGCCGGACGACATTGGCAAATGGTACGTGCGTAACAGCAGCGGAACCATGGTGCCGTTCTCTGCCTTCTCTACGGCGAAATGGCAGTATGGTTCACCGCGTCTTGAGCGTTACAACGGCTTGCCTGCGATGGAAATCCTGGGACAGGCTGCGCCAGGCAAAAGCTCGGGTGCGGCAATGAACCTGATGGAAGAGCTGGCGGCGAAACTGCCTGCGGGTATCGGCTATGACTGGACAGGAATGTCCTATCAGGAACGCCTCTCAGGCAACCAGGCCCCTGCGCTCTATGCCATCTCGCTGATTGTGGTCTTCCTGTGTCTCGCCGCGCTGTATGAGAGCTGGTCTATTCCCTTCTCGGTCATGCTGGTGGTTCCACTCGGGGTGATTGGTGCGCTGCTCTTCACCACCCTGCGTGGCCTGAGTAACGACGTCTACTTTGTGGTGGGGTTACTGACAACCATCGGCCTCTCAACCAAGAACGCCATCCTTATCGTCGAATTTGCTAAAGATTTGATGGATAAAGAGGGCAAAGGGCTGATTGAGGCTGCACTGGAAGCGTGCCGTATGCGTCTGCGTCCTATCCTGATGACGTCACTGGCGTTTATCCTCGGGGTACTGCCGCTGGCGATCAGTACCGGTGCCGGTTCCGGTTCGCAGAACGCCGTAGGTACCGGGGTTATCGGTGGTATGGTCACCGCAACCATCCTGGCGATCTTCTTCGTTCCTGTGTTCTTTGTGGTGGTACGCCGCCGCTTTGGCAAGAAAAAAGAGGAATCAGCGCATAGTCATCCGGTTGAATCTGACCAGACTCACTAAGCTGTAAATCATCAAAGGCCGCGCAAGCGGCCTTTTTTATGCCTGCTATTCTGCCCTCCCTCCTCCCGACACTTCACTTTTGCTGGCACTCCGGCAGTTGCAATCCCGGACGGTGCGGCGCATAATAATGTTATATTATAACATTACATAGAGGCGCATTATGAAAGCGAATATCCATCCTCACTATCGTCACGTGGTCTTCCATGACACGTCAGCGGATGTCTGGTTCAAAATCGGATCCACCATCAAAACCGATCGCACCGTGGAGTTCGAAGGCGAAACGCTGCCCTACGTCACGCTGGATGTGTCGTCGGCTTCACACGTTTTTTATACCGGTAAACAGAAAGACTTCGCCAAAGAGGGCAGCACCGCGCGCTTTAACCAGCGTTTCGGGCGCTTTCTTGGCCGTAAATAAGGGAAAGCGTCATGCAGGTATTAAGCTCGCTGCGTTCAGCAAAACGTCGTCATCGGGATTGTAAAGTGGTGCGCCGCAAGGGCCGGATTTACGTCATCTGTAAAACGAATCCCCGCTTTAAAGCCGTACAGGGAAGAAAGAAAAAACGCTAGTTTGTGTCGTGATGACTGGCCGGGCTTGCCCGGCCTTTTTTATGCTTAACGCATGCTCTTCAGCATCGCATTCACGTTATGTTTAAACGCGGCCTGATAGGTCGCCGCCGGGCCAGAAGCCGTGGATAACGCTTCCGGATAGAGTTCACCCCCCGGCTCGGCGCCGGTGGCGCTGGCAATCTGTTTTACAAGGCGCGGGTCGGTCTGGTTCTCGATGAAATAGCGGTTGATGTGCTGCTGCTTCAGTTGGTTGATTAAGCTCCCCACGTTGCTGGCACTGGCTTCCGCTTCAGTAGAGAACCCGACGGGTGCCAGAAACGTCACGCCATATCGCTGTCCGAAATAACCAAACGCATCGTGGCTGGTCAGCACTTTACGCTTGTCGGCAGGCACAGCATCAAAGGCGGTTTTTGCCCAGCTATCCAGCGCCTGCAGTTGCTGTATGTAATTCTGCCCGCGCTGACGGATCGCCGGCGCATCCTCCGGGTCAGCTTTAACCAGCGCATTCATCACGTTGGTCGCGTAAATCACCCCGTTCTGCATGCTGTTCCAGGCGTGAGGATCGGTAATGGTTTTTCCGTCCTCGTCCATGCTGCGGGTGGTGACCCCCGCTGAGGCGACAACAGGCTGGCCGCGATAGCCGGAGGCGCTGACTAAGCGATCCATCCACCCTTCCAGTCCCAGTCCGCTGACAAATACCAGATCGGCCTTCGCCAGCGCCTGGCTGTCCTGCGGCGTCGGTTCAAACGTGTGGGGATCGCCATTCGGCCCCACCAGGCTTTTCACGTTGACATGATCGCCGCCGACCTGTTTAACGATGTCTGCCAGCACGGTAAAGCTGGCTACGACATCCACCGTTTTTGCCATGGCGAATGGCGTGGCAAACAGCGCAGCGAGCGCCAGGCTAACCGGTAATTTTTTCATAGATACCCCTTAAGATTAATGGCGGCGCAAAATCCCGCCGCATGGCCCTGCAAGAATGGAGAAGAAAAACAGCATGGCGGCGCTCAGTACCACTGCGGGACCGGCCGGCAATGAAAAGTGCCAGGAGAGCATCAGGCCAGCCACGGCTGAAATCATGGCCATGAAAATGGCGATAACCAGCATCGCGGCCAGATGGCGGCTCCAGAAACGGGCGCTGGCGGCGGGCAGCATCATTAACCCGACGGACATCAGCGTGCCCAGAACCTGAAAGCCCGCCACCAGATTGAGCACCACCAGCATTAAAAACAGGCCATGCACCAGCGGCGCGCTCCATTTGCCCTGCGCCCGCAGGAAGTCACTGTCAAATGCATCGATGACCAGCGGACGGTAGATAATCGCCAGCATAATCAGCGTAAAGGCAGCAATACCCCCGACCAGCAACAGCGCAGCGTTGTCAACCGCCAGCAGCGAACCGAACAGTACGTGGAGCAGATCCACGCTTGAGCCACGCAGTGAGACCAGCGTGACGCCCAGCGCCAGTGAGCCGAGATAGAACCCGGCAAAACTGGCATCCTCTTTTAAGGGCGTATAGCGACTTACCGCACCAGAGAGCAGCGCCACGGCTAAACCGGCGATCAGGCCGCCAATCCCCATTGCAACCAGTGACAGGCCGGAGATCAGATAGCCAATCGCGGCACCGGGCAGCACCGCGTGTGATAACGCATCGCCAATCAGACTCATACGACGCAGCGAGAGAAATACGCCGAGTGGCGTGGCGCTGACGGCCAGCGCCACGCAGGCGACCAGCGCACGCCGCATAAAACCAAATTCAATAAAAGGCTGTATCAGGGTCACGGCGCACGACTCCGCAGGGGGGAAACAGGCAGGCAACTGCAGATGACATCCCTGTCATCCATCGACATGACGTTGCTGAAGTAGCGCGCCACCAGCGGACGATCGTGCAGCACCACCAGCAGCGTCGTGCCAGCCTGCTGTTGCTGCTCAAGGATCGACATCAGTAATGTCACGGTCTGGCTGTCAATGCCGTTAAAAGGCTCATCCAGCAGCCAGAGCTGGCTGCGCTGCAACATCAGTCGCGCAAACAACACCCGCTGGAGTTGTCCGCCGGATAAAGTTGCGGGCTGGGCATCCGCGTAATCACGCATCTGCACCGCCTCCAACGCCTGCCAGATCTCCCGACGCAATATCCGGTTAATGCCGCTGAACCAGCCGCAGCGTGGCCAGCAGCCAATGGAAACCAGTTCAAACACGGTCAGGGGAAAGCGTGTCTCCAGTTCGGTGCGCTGCGGCAGCCAGCCGATATCACGGCGTGCAACCTGCAGCTCGCAGCGCCCGGCTATCGGTGGCAGTAAGCCCGCGATGGTTTTTAACAGGGTTGATTTGCCGCTGCCGTTAGCGCCGACCAGGGCTGTCATTGAGCCTGCGGCAAGCTGGCCGCTGATGGCGGGGGTGACAACCTGCCCCTGATAGCCCGCGCGAAGTGCGTTAAACCGGATCATGCGCTGATCCCCCACTTAATCGCCACAGCAAGCAGCGCAATGAAAAGCAGTGCAACTGCCAGTCGTCCCCCCAGGGACATAAGTAATCCACTCTGACGCATCACTTCACCAATATGTTATAACATAACAATAATATATCGGATGTTGTTGTGAGTTAAACGCGCGATTGTGTATCAAAAGATAAATACCGCCTGCACTGACGGTCAGACGCATAAAGGCGAAACTGCCCGCTCATGCGTCTGCAGAATTTTATAAACTGACGGTTTTGTGCTCAACCGACTTGCAAACCAGTTGCAGAAAACCAATGATAGGTTTATTAACGGTTATAAGCGGATGAGATATGCTGTCACGAATTGAATGTGATATTGCCGCGGGCGAATCAGACTGCGCAAAAATAGCAGAGATTGTTCAGCGGAATATTCTCAAAATATCAGATTTGCTGGTAGGGGATTTACGCTGGTACTCTCAGAATGCGCAGTTAGTTCCAGGCAGTTTAAAAATTGTTTCTGTTGAAAATCAGGATCTGAATAGTTTTAAATTACTTTACGATTTTGACTGGAATTTATTTAGTCCTTGCCAGGATTTAAATGAAACGGTTACGCAATCGGAGCAGGTAAACTTCTGCATTAAGCCCGGCGCACTTGAGTTTGATGTGATTGACAATGAGCAACCCTCCCCTGGCGATGAATTGTAATATTTAGTAATGGAGGTGAGCAGAACTAATGGTTTTACACTATCTTTAAGGTATCCCATTTAATAACTGCCCGAATAATCGCTTCCCGGCGGCGTTATCCTGACTCGCCGCGCTGCGGCAACTGTGCTAGCTATGGAGGGGAAAAAGATGGACGAATACTCACCGAAACGGCATGATATTGCCCAGCTTAAATACCTGTGTGAAAGCCTGTTTGACGATAGCATGGCAACGTTAACCGACAGCCATCATGGCTGGGTAAATGATCCCACTTCTGAAAGCAATCTGCAGCTTAACGATCTGATTGAGCATATCGCCTCTTTCACCATGAATTACAAAATTAAGCACGTTGAAGATGAAGCGCTGATTTCGCAAATCGATGAATATCTTGATGATACCTTTATGTTATTCAGCAACTATGGTGTCAATAGTCCGGATCTTCAACGGTGGCAACGTTCAGCAAAACGCTTATTTAATCTGTTCACTGAAGAGTGCGCTTTTCTCCAGCAACCGAGCCATTCATTATAGTACAGACATGAGAACGGTTTATTTATGAACAAAACCCTGACTAAAACCGATTATTTGATGCGACTGCGGCGTTGCCGCTCTCTTGATACCCTGGAAAGGGTGATAGAAAAAAATAAGTATGAATTACCTGAAGACGAGTTAGCGGTATTTTACTCGGCGGCTGACCATCGTCTGGCGGAGCTGACGATGAATAAGCTTTACGATAAAGTCCCGGGTTCAGTCTGGAAATTTGTGCGTTAATCTGATCGGTCAGAACTTAGCATTACCCCTGTTTAGTACCAGTTATTCCTGCCTGCCGGCAAAGGATCGGCCCAGGCGGGTTTTGCCTGTCTGCAATTCGGGGATGAAGTTATTTTAAGGGGGGGAGAAAGTGGTGGGGGCCCTGCCAGCTACATCCCGGCACACGCGTCACCTGCTACGGCTGCTTCCTTCCGGATCTGACCGAGTTCACAAGCTAGCATTGCGGGAGAACCAACAGGGCCCCCATTGACAAGCCCTCTTTACGAGAGCGGGGGCATTATCTGGGAAGGAGGGGGCAATTGCAAGCGTAGTCGGGACAACCGTTGTTTTCTTGAACAACCGCCGCTTTAACGCGTTCACCGCCCTCTCCTCATGCTAAAGTTAACACCCTGTTCCTGATGAAATAAGCACATGCATCAGCCTGACACTTTCCAGCAACGCATCTGGCAAATTGTTGCCGCTATTCCGTATGGTCACGTCAGCACCTATGGCGATGTGGCGCTGCTGGCGGGTTCGCCCCGCGCGGCACGTCAGGTCGGCGGCGTGCTGAGCCGGTTACCTGAAGGCACCACCCTCCCCTGGCATCGCGTCGTCAATCGTCACGGTACGATTTCACTGCAAGGCGACAGCCTGTTGCGGCAGCGGGATGCGCTGGAAGCGGAAGGAATAGAGGTCAGTGATGACGGACAGCTCGATCTTGAGACTTATCGCTGGGATTTCAGGCAGGAAAAAGGGGCGACAGGGTCGCCCCGATAAATTAAATGCGGGTTGGTGCAGGAATAGCAGCAGACGGCGTCACCAGTGTCGGTGAAGTCGACGGCACGGTAGTCGCTGCGCCCGGCTGGGTTGGCATCGCCACTGACGGTACCGGTACCAGCAGCAGTTCAGCTTTGGTGCCGCCCTGGTTAATGACTGGTTTCACGCCTTCAGTCACAAAGGTCAGCTTGCCGTCGATTGTGATAGCAGCACTTAACAGAATGCGTGCATTAGGCTGGATGTCGGCCGGGTTGAACGGCAGCACAAACTGGAACGGTGCCTGTTTGCCTTCGGTACGCACTACACGCTGCGACAGCACTTTTGACGGTGCGTCGGATACAGAGGCATCAGACAGCGTTACGGTTAATACCGCATCCGGCGGCAGCGCAATGCGCTGGCGGATATAGATCGAACCACTTACATTTGGCTGCGCAATTGCGGCCGTCTGTCCTGCAACCGCAGAACCCAGCGTTGGCGTCGGTACAGGTTTACTCTTGTCGGCGCATCCCGCAACAGCAACCGCGATAACCACGCCACTAACCACATGCCTGAGTTTCATTGATGTCGTCTCCTTTTGATCAAAATGATTGTCGGCAGCGAATCCTGCTTACAGCGTTTCACCCGCCGTATGTCCTTAATTTTGGCACATATATGAAATTTTGCCTGGCACAGGCAAAACGGAAAGTCTGATTGACGTCAACTGGTCCGATCTTTCACACTGAGCAGGTCACTATATTGAGGAATGCGCCATGAGTCAGGCACTGCAGAATCTGCTGAATTTATTGAATCTGGAAAAACTGGAAGAGGGTTTATATCGCGGCCAGAGCGAAGATCTGGGTCTGCGCCAGGTGTTTGGCGGTCAGGTGGTGGGTCAGGCGCTGTATGCCGCTAAACAAACCGTCCCGGAAGATCGCGTTATCCACTCTTTTCACAGCTATTTTTTGCGGCCCGGCGATAGCCAGAAAGCGATTATTTATGATGTTGAAACGCTGCGCGATGGCAAAAGTTTCAGCGCACGCAGGGTCAGCGCCATTCAGAATGGACAGCCCATTTTTTATATGACCGCCTCGTTCCAGTCGCCGGAAAGCGGGTTTGAACATCAGAATCCGATGCCGCAGGTAGCCGGCCCCGAAAATCTGCTGACTGAACAGGCGATGGCGCAGAAAATGGCGCATATGCTGCCAGATAAGTTACGCGAGAAATTCATTGCTGAGCGTCCGCTGGAGATCCGTCCGGTGCAGATTCACAACCCTTTGCGGGGACATGTGGATAAGCCTGAACGCCAGGTCTGGATCCGTGCTAACGGCTCATTACCTGCCGACTTGCGTATTCATCAGTACCTGCTCGGTTATGCTTCCGATCTCAACTTCCTGCCGGTCGCGCTTCAGCCGCACGGCAAAGGCTTTTTAGAGCCGGACATGCAGGTTGCCACGATCGACCACTCTATGTGGTTCCACCGCCCGTTCGACTTCACTGAATGGCTGCTCTACAGCGTGGTCAGTACCTCCGCTTCTGGCGCGCGCGGTTTTGTCCGGGGTGAGTTTTATAATCAGCAGGGTGTGCTGGTGGCCTCGACAGTTCAGGAAGGGGTCATGCGTCAGCGCAGCGAATAAAAAAAGGGGGCGATTTCTCGCCCCCGATTAATCTTTTAAGTGCCCACACATTACTGGTTGTAAGCGTTCTCGCCGTGACTGTTTACATCCAGACCTTCACGTTCATGCTCTTCCGGAACACGCAGACCGACAATCATATCGGCCAGCTTGAAGCCGATGAAGGCAACAACGCCTGACCAGACGATAGTCAGACCTACGCTGAAGAGCTGTACCCAGACCTGATGGCCCATGGTAACGCCCTGAGCATAGCCGACGCCGCCCAGTGAAGAGGAAGCAAACACGCCAGTCAGGATACAGCCGACAATGCCGCAGACGCCATGCACGCCGAACACATCGCACGGGTCATCCACACGCAGCCATTTTTTCAGGGTGGTCACACCCCACAGTCCCGCCAGTCCGCCGACCAGGCCGATGATTAATGCACCGCCGACGCCGACATAACCACAGGCTGGAGTAATCGCGACCAGACCGGCAATAAAGCCTGAACAGGCACCCAGCAGCGAAGGCTTACCGCGAACGGCCCACTCGCCAAAGGTCCAGGCCAGTACAGCGCCCGCTGTTGCAACAACGGTGTTCAGGAAGGCCAGTGCGGCAATTTCGTTTGCTGCAGATGCAGAACCGGCGTTGAAACCGAACCAGCCTACATAGAGGATGGCGGTGCCGGTGAAGACCATCGGCAGGTTGTGTGGCTTGAAGGCCTCTTTACCAAAGCCAGCACGTTTGCCAACCAGATAAGCGCCCACCAGACCCGCTACAGCGGCGTTGATATGCACTACGGTACCGCCAGCAAAGTCCAGCGCGCCATCCTGAGCCAGGAAACCGCCCGCCCACACCATGTGTGCGATAGGTAAATAAGAGAGCGTCAGCCAGACACCCACAAAGATCAGTACTGCTGAGAAGCGAATACGCTCTGCGATGGAGCCGACAATCAGACCCACAGTGATACAGGCAAACGAGGCCTGGAACGCGACATGAATATACTGATAGAAGCTGCCCATAACGGCGGTCAGCTGAATGTTTTTCAGCATGGCCCAGCCAAAGCCACCAAAGAAGGCGTTGCCTTCGCTGAAGGCCAGCGAGTAGCCGTAAACCACCCACAGCACGCAGACCAGCGAGAAGGTCACAGCGACCTGCGTCAGCATTGACAGAACGTTTTTGCCGCGAATCAGACCGCCGTAAAACAGCGCAATACCTGGAATTGACATAAACAGCACCAGCGCGGTGCAAATCATCATAAATGCGTTATCAGCCTTGTCCGCAACGGCAGGCGCAGCAGCCATCGCGAGTGAGGGTAACAGTGCCAGGCTGGTGAGGCCCAACTTAGCTAACATTTTATTCATTTTTATTCCATCCCATCACAGTACTGAGTCTTAATTACAGAGCGGCTTCGTCGGTCTCGCCGGTACGAATACGGATGACGCGCTGCAGTTCAGCCACGAAAATTTTACCGTCGCCAATTTTGCCGGTGTAAGCCGCTTTACTGATGACATCCACCACTTCGTCTAACTGATCGTCGGCAATCGCGATATCAATTTTGACCTTTGGCAGGAAGTTCACGCTGTACTCTGCGCCACGATAAAGCTCTGCATGGCCTTTCTGACGGCCAAAACCTTTCACTTCGGAGACGGTCAGTCCCTGAATGCCGATAGAGGATAAAGCTTCACGTACATCCTCCAGCTTAAATGGCTTAATTACGACGGTAACCAGCTTCATTGGATCCCCTCCAGCGAGTAAATAGGTAACGTTTACGGACACGCAGGGATATAAGCAAAGCCTGTGCCAGAGTGTAAAACTGACGTTAATCAGAGAGTCAGGCGAGACGGAGCAAGGGATGCATTAGTGAAGAGCGGACAAGAAGTGGCTGGATAGCGTAGATTGCAGCAGAGGACTGCACTCCTTTGGTGCTTAAAGCGTCAAAGGAGTGCATTTGTACAGATTATTCTGATAAAGCTGCGCAAAAAAGGTGCAACTCAGCTTTCAGATGTTACAGGCACGCCCGACGCCAGATCTTCACCTGCCTGCTGCAGCTGATACATCTGCCAGTAACGTCCCTGCAGCGCCAGCAGTTGCTGATGCGTGCCCTGCTCGACTACCCGACCGCGATGCAGCACCAGAATCTTGTCTGCGTCGATAATCGTTGAGAGGCGGTGCGCGATCACCACCAGCGTGCTGTGCTGGCGTAGCCTCTCAAGCGTCTGCTGAATTGCCTGCTCGGTGCCGGAGTCGATATTGGCCGTTGCCTCGTCGAGGATCAGTATCTGCGGCAGATCCACCAGCACACGCGCCAGCGCCAGTAGCTGCTTCTGTCCGACCGACAGATTATTGCCCTGCTCGCCCAGCCGGGTATGAATGCCCTCTGGCAAAGCGTGCGCCAGCGGCGCAAGCTGCACCTGTTCAAGCACCGTCCAGACGGCCTCTTCGCTGATGTCGCGGCCCAGCCGCACATTCGCCAGCAGCGTATCGGCCAGCACTACCGGATCCTGCTGCACCATCGCAATACCACGGCGCAGCACGGCATGGCTCAGCTCGCTAATCGGTCGATCATCAATACGGATTTCGCCGCGCGTCACCGGGTAATAGCCCATCAACAGGTTAGCCAGGGTGCTTTTGCCGCTGCCGGTGTGACCCACCAGCGCCACGAACTCACGCGGGGCGACCTCAAGATGGATATCACTCAGCACATCGCGGTTTTCACGGTAGGCAAAACTCAGATTGTTCAGGGTGATACGGCCTGAAGCCAGGGGCTGCTGATCGGCACCATACTGCTGCTGCGCGGCATCCATCAGCTCGAAGATACGCTCACCGGAAACCACCGCCTGCTGCAGCATCGACTGCTGCGTCGTCAGCTCAATCAGCGGCTCATTCAGGCGACCTAAATAGGTAATGAAGGCATACAGCACACCCACTTCAAACACGCCAGGCACGGAGAAACTGAAGAGGATCAGAAGCCCGCACAGCACCATTGCTGAAAACAGGCTCAACAGCGGACGCAGCAGGAAGCCATCGAGACGCAGCGTTTCCATTCGCGCCAGATAGTGAGAGCGGCTCGCTTCGCCCATCCGCTCACCAAATCGCGCCTGCTGACGAAACTGCTGAATCACGCTCATGCCGCTGATGACTTCGTTAAAGCCGTTGTTGATGTCCGCCAGGTAGCTGCGAACCCGGCGGGCAATCGGCGTGCTGAAGCGCTGATAGATGAACATCACTATCAGCACCAGCGGGAAGATCATCATCGCCACCAGCGCCATACGCCAGTCAAGGCTGAACATCGCCACCATCATGGCACCCACCAGCGCAGCACTGCGCAGTACAGTGGAGACCACCGTGACATAGAGATCGCGGATCACCTCGGTGTCGTTCGTCACGCGCGAGATAAGCTGCCCCACCGGCTGGGTATCAAAAGCGCTCAGCGGCTGGCAGAGTGCCGCATTCATTACGTCACTGCGCAACCGCTGGACTACACCGATAGCAGCACGGTTAAACAACAGCGCCTGCCAGTAGTGCAGCCCGGCGGCCAGCAGCTGAAGCAGGATGAAACTGATCACCAGTCCGGCAACCAGCCCCCAGGGCATCTGATGTTTGGCCACCAGGTTATCGATAAAGTAGCTGACCAGCACCGGGCCGGTCACTTCCGCTGCGGCGGCGACCCACAGCATCCCGACCGCCAGCGACAGGGATTTGCGCCATGGCTTGCCGTAGCTCAGCAGGCGCTTAAGGGTTGGCCACAAGCGTGCAGACTTAGCCATGCGGCACTCCTTTTTCATTTTCATCATCATCCAGCGCCGCTTCCAGTTGCTGGTAACGGTACATATCACGATACCAGCCAGCACTGTCAGCCAGCGTGTCATGGTCGCCTCGCTGGGCCACGCTGCCCTGCTGCAGCACCAGAATCTCACTGGCTTCCGTCAGCGCCGACAGGCGGTGCGCGCTGATAATCAGCGTGCGTCCCTGCCCCCAGATACGCAGGTTATGCAGGATTTCGTGTTCGGTACGGCCATCCACCGCAGAAAGCGCATCGTCCAGAATCAGGATTTCGGCATTCAGCAGCAATGCCCGAGCAATCGAAAGACGCTGCTTCTGTCCACCCGACAGCATCACACCGCGCTCCCCGACTTCCGTTTCATAGCCCTGTGGCAGTCGCAGGATATCGTCATGAACGCAGGCCAGCGTAGCGGCATGTTCAATCTCCTGCCGGGTTGCGCCCGGCTTCCCCAGCGCAATATTGTTCGCCACGCTGTCTGAGAACAGGAACGGCGTCTGGCTGACCACGGCCAGACGGCTGCGCCAGCTGTCGAGCCGCAGCTGCGGCAGCGGGATCTGGTGATAGCGGATGTCGCCCTGCTGAATATCAAAATGACGCTGAATCAGGCTGAGCAGTGTGCTTTTACCACTGCCGGTTGGCCCGCATAGCCCCAGCATCTCGCCGGGTTTCAGCTGGAAGCTGACATCGCTTAACACCGGACTCGTGCTGGCCGGATAGTGAAAGGCGCGAATCGCGACCTGCAGCGTGCCCGGCTCAGGTGGCAGTGACTTTTCGCCATCTTTCACGGCCGGCGCTTCCGCCAGCAGTGCGCCGATGCGGCTCCAGGCGGCACTGCCGCGTTCGACAATATTAAACATCCACGCCAGTGCCAGCATCGGCCAGATCATCAGGCCGAGATACATGACAAAGCTGGTGAGCTGCCCCAGCGTCATCTGGTCATGCCACACCAGCCAGCTGCCGCCGCCAATCGCCAGCAGGTTTGAGAAGCCGATAGCGATGTAGATAGTAGGATCGAAACGGGCATCGACCCGCGCAACGCGCAGGTTTTTCTCGCCGGTATCGCGGGCGATGTCAGAAAACTGCTGCGACTGATGCTGTTCAAGGCCAAAGGATTTGATCATCCGGATGCTGGTCAGGCTCTCCTGTGTCTGATCGTTAAGGGTGGAGAAAGCCGCCTGTGCCAGCTTGAAGCGTTGGTGCAGCTGGTTACCGTAGCGATGGATCACGATAGCCATGATCGGCATCGGCACCAGCGCCAGCAGCGTCAGCTGCCAGCTGATCTGCGTACTCATCACCAGCAGCACCACACAGCCCATGACCAGCGAGTCGACCAGCGTCAGCACCCCCTCCCCGGCCGCAAACACAACCCGATCCACGTCGTTAGTGGCCCGCGCAATCAGGTCGCCGGTGCGATGCCGCAGATAAAATGCCGGTTGCTGACGACTCAGCTGGCGATAGAAATCTTCGCGCAACTCAACCGCCAGCTGGTAGGAGGCGCCAAACAGCAGCACGCGCCAGACATAGCGCAGCAGATAGACCACCACTGCGGTTGCCAGCATGATCCCAATCCACATCATGATGCGGCTGGTACTCATGTTGTCTCGCGTCACGCCATCAACAATAACCCCGACCACATGCGGCGGCAGCAACTGCAGAATAGCAATCACAATCAGCAGGATGACCGCGCCCAGATAGCGCCGCCACTCCCGCAGAAAATACCAACTTAACTGGCTGAATAATCTCACAACGCTGTTCTCAATCTCAGGCCCTCACGGGGCGACAGGTAAAGCCGTGGTGTATTTAATCTCTTCCATGGCAAAGCTGGATGTCACATCAATCAGGCCGGGCATCCCATTCACTAATCGTTTGTAGAACGCATCATAGCTTTTCATATCGGCGACCTGAATGCGCAGCAGGTAATCATACTCGCCTGCCATACGGTAAAAGGCCATGACCTCCGGCATGCTGCTCACCACCGAGACAAAGGCCTGATACCAGTCGCGGCTGTGCTGCTGCGTTTTCACAAACATAAACGCCGTCAGTGACAGTCCGATTTTATCCCCATCCAGCAGCGCCACCCGAGCGCGAATAATGCCATCATCTTCCAGCTTTTTCAGGCGCTTCCAGCAGGGTGTGGTGGTGAGGTTGACGGCATCCGCCAGCGCCTGCAGCGACAGCGTGCAGTCCTGCTGCAGCAGTGAGAGCAGTTTAAGGTCAGTTTTATCTAACATTGGGGACTCCGAGAGAATCATTTTCTCCATTAGCGCGATTTTAGCGGTAATTTTGCAATCTCTTTTTCCTGCACGTGCCATAAAATAGCCGCATCACTTTTTACCGGACGCCTGAGATGCAGACCTGCTGGATTCGCCATGCTATCAACGAAATTAATGCTGATTTTCAACGATCGGCAGAGACCCATTTGATCCGTTTCGATCTGGCGGACTTCCCCGGCATCTGGTTCTATCTGAAAGATGAAAGTACCCATCCCAGTGGCAGTCTTAAACATCGGCTGGCACGATCCCTGTTCCTCTATGGCCTCTCTAACGGCTGGATTAAAGAGAATACGCCGATTATCGAAGCCTCGTCAGGCAGCACTGCCGTTTCTGAGGCGTACTTCGCAAGGCTGCTGGGCCTGCCGTTTATAGCGGTGATGCCCGCCAGCACGGCGAAACGTAAAATTGAGCAGATCACGTTTTATGGCGGACAGTGTCATTTTGTCGAGGATCCCTGCCAGCTCTATGCGGAATCTGAACGGCTGGCGCGTGAGCTGAAGGGCCATTTTATGGATCAGTTTACCTACGCTGAACGCGCTACCGACTGGCGCGGCAATAACAATATTGCCGAGAGCATTTTCCGCCAGATGCAGCATGAACCCTTTCCGGTTCCGCATACGGTGATCATGAGTGCAGGCACCGGCGGCACCTCAGCCACGCTGGGCCGTTATATCCGTTATCAGGGGCTGGAAACGAAACTGCTGGTGGTCGATCCGCAGCATTCGGTGTTCTACGACTACTGGCAGCAGCGTGATGCCACCCTGACCAGTACGCGTGGCAGTATGATCGAGGGAATTGGCCGTCCTCGGGTAGAGCCGTCGTTTATGCCTGATGTGATCGACGAGATGATCAAAGTACCGGATGGTGCGACGCTGGCCGCCATGCTGAAGCTGGAAAAGATTCTGGGACGCAAGCCTGGCGCCTCTACCGGCACCAATTTCTGGGGCATGATGCAGGTGGCGAAACGGTTACGGGCAGCGAATCAGCCGGGATCGCTGGTGACGCTGCTGTGCGACAGCGGCGAACGTTATCCCGATAGCTACTATCAGCCTGAATGGGTAGCAAAACATATTGGCGATATCACGCCGTGGCAGCGCGAGCTGGAATAAAAAACCGGACATCCTGTCCGGTTCACGGCAATCCTCAGCATTCGGGGGAATACGCGAGGTCGGGTGTAGCCAGCCAGTGATTTAAATAGTGAGACACCGCCTGTGTCTCGCAATGCCCTAATACTGGCAGATGCGGTAGCGCGGCTTTCAGCTGCGCCATCGCATTGCCCATGATGAAACCCTTTCCGGCGTGCGCCAGCATCTCGCGATCGTTCATCGCATCACCAAACGCCATGCAATCCGCCATTGTCAGCGACAGGTGGTCGCAGAGTAGCGCCAGCGCGCTGCCTTTGTTGCAGCTGGCGGGCAGCACCTCCAGACAATCCGCGGCAGAGAAGCAGATATTCGCGTCCTCGCCCAGTACGGCATCCAGCTCGGTTTTTAGCTGGCACAGGCGCTGATGCTCATCAATAAAGCAGATTTTTGTCACCTGATGCGCGGGCAGCCTTTTAAGATCGCACAGCTGATAACCGAATCCGCTCATCTGATGCGCCACCAGCAGCTCAGGCTGAGGCCGATCGGTAAACCACCCCCGGTCGTTGAAAATATGAATCGAGGCGCGTGTATTCCAGTGGCGGTGGATGACCTCTTCGGCGACGACAGAAGGCAGGTCCCGCGCAAAAATGAGATGACCTGACTGATCGTGTACGCGGGTGCCATTACCGGTAATCAGCCATGCGGGCAGTGTCATTTTTTTCCGTAAGATCTGCATCTCCAGCAGGTGGCGGCCTGTCGCCAGCGCCAGATTAACGCCTCGCAGATGCAGCGCCTGCAGGCTATCCAGCGTCTGCTGACCCAGCTGATGATTCGGTAGCAATAATGTGCCGTCCATATCAAACGCCGCTAAACGCACCATGATTTACCTCCTGCTGAAAGATGAACTCCACTATTGCCTGTTAATTGCGGAACTAATAGTGAATACTTTTAAAAAACTGTTCCGGGTTTAATATGCGCCAGCTCAACCGTCTTAATCAGTTTCAGCGCCTGTGGCAGCAGAGCCAGGGTGCGCCTCAGCAAACCTGCGTGGCAGAGATGGCGCGCCACTGCATCTGTAGCGAGCGCCATCTGCGTACGTTGCTGTCACAATGGCAGCATGCAGGCTGGCTAAGCTGGCACGGCGAGCCGGGCCGGGGCAAGCAGGGGCAATTAGCGTTTCTGCGCACGCCTGAACAGTTAAGACAGCAGTTGCTGCAACGGCAGCTCGCTGCCGGAGACGCGGCGGATGCCTTGCAGCTGCTGGATCTGGCGCCGGAAAGGCTGATCAATATGCTACGGCCACTCATGGGTGGACAGTGGCAGAACGACACGCCGGTTCTGCGCATCCCCTACTACCGTCCGATGGAAAGCACCGCGCCGCGCCAGATTACCGGTCGGGCTGAACAGCACCTGGTTCGCCAGATCTATTCCGGTCTGACCCGTTTTGAGCAGGATGAGCCGGTCGGCGATCTGGCGCATCACTGGCAGCACGATGAAGAATCCTGTAGCTGGTTATTCTGGTTACGGCCTCAGTTGATGTGGCACAACGACGAACCGCTGCAGGCCACTCAACTGGTCACGCAGTTCCGCCAGCTGTTGCGGGATCCGCGCGTTGGTCTGTTGCTGGCCGATGTGATCAGCGTGGATGCACCCCATCCGCTTGCGCTGCGTTTTGTATTGCGACGCCCTGATTTCTGGCTGCCCCATCGCCTCGCCCACCTGTTGTGCCTGCTGCCCCATCCCGATGATCCCGCCACGGGCAGCGGGCCGTGGAAACGGGCGCACTTCAGCGCCGAACTGGTCAGGATTGAAAGTCATGCGCGCTGGCATCTGGAGCGCCCGCTGTTGCAGGCGGTGGAGTACTGGATTACCCCTCAGCTGTTTGATCCCGCTCTCGGCAGCAGCTGTCGTCATCCGGTGCAGATTGCGATAGGCGATGCCTCAGAGCTCAAAACATTGCAACCGGTCAGCAGCAGCATCAGTCTGGGCTTCTGTTATCTGGTCTGCCGCCCACGAACCGGATTTACACCCGCGCAGGCGCAAACGCTTTTCCAGCTGATCCAGCAAAGCGGTATCGTCAGCCGGTTGCCACTGGATGAGGGTCTGATTACACCCAGCAGGGAGCTGTTACCCGGCTGGGATGTGCCGCTGATGGATACGGTCCCGGTTCCCCTGCCGGCGACCCTGACGCTGCATTATCAGTTGCCGGTTGAGCTGCACCAGATGTCACAGGCGCTGGTTGCCCTGTTAAAACAGCACGGCTGCACCCTGAACGTGGTTTTTCATTCGGTGAAAAGCTGGTACCGCATCGACTCGCTTGATGAGGCGGATATCGTGATGGGCGATCGGCTGATTGGCGATGCGCCGGTCTTTACGCTCGCCAACTGGTTGCAGATTGACCCGCTCTGGCGACGGCTGTGGCCCACGCCGCAGGGCGAAGAAGTACAGGTGCAACTGCTGGCGATCCAGCAGATAGCCGACGGCGATATTCGTACCCGCGCGCTGCATCAGCTTTATCATCAGCTGATGACGGACGGCATCCTGCTGCCACTGTTTAACTATCGCTACCAAATCTACGCGCCACCTGGCGTTGAAGGCATTGAACTGAACACGCTGGGCTGGTTCGATTTCAGCCGCGCATGGATTCCGCCGCCCATTGATCCGCCTTGCAGCTGTTCAGCGGCGGACTGAGGCATTACCATAAGCGCAAAATAAACGATCAGGAAAACACCATGAAACGCGCTGTTGTAGTTTTCAGCGGTGGACAAGACTCCACTACCTGCCTGATTCAGGCTTTGCAGCAATATGATGAAGTTCACTGCGTCACTTTCGACTATGGTCAACGCCACCGTGAAGAGATCGATGTCGCCCGCGATCTGGCAATGAAACTGGGTGCCCGCGCGCATAAGGTGCTTGATGTCACCATGCTGAACGAACTCGCCGTCAGCAGCCTGACGCGGGATAACATTCCGGTGCCGGCTTACAATCCTGAGGCCAGTGGCTTACCCAGTACGTTCGTGCCGGGCCGCAATATTCTCTTTCTGACGCTGGCCTCGGTTTACGCTTATCAGGTCGAAGCGGAAGCAGTGATCACCGGCGTGTGTGAGACCGATTTCTCCGGCTACCCTGATTGCCGTGATGAGTTCGTCAAAGCGCTGAACCATGCTGTGTCGCTTGGCATGGCGCGCGAGATGCGTTTTGAGACGCCGCTGATGTGGCTTAACAAAGCGGAAACCTGGGCGCTGGCGGATTACTGGCAGCAGCTTGCGCTGATTCGTGAAGAGACGCTGACCTGCTATAACGGCGTGAAAGGTGACGGATGTGGTGAGTGCGCAGCCTGTCATTTACGGGCCAATGGCTTACAGGGTTATCTCAACGATCGTGCTGGCGTCATGGCAGCCATGAAAGCAAAGAGCGGCCTTAAGTAAGGCTGCATGACGTGGCGGCAGAGAACCGGATTTGCCGCCCCGTTATCCGCTCATGCCATCAGACGCATCAGTCTCTCGCGTAACTCCCCTTCCAGCGCAACCGCCTTCTGGGTCCGTAAATCAATACAGACAAACGTGAGTGCCGCATCCGCGACCACGGTCTCCTGACCTGCCAGCAAAACCCGCTGCGCAATAATGCCGCTTTTGCCGTTTAACTGCGTGATCTCACTATCGATAGTCAGTACGTCGCCCAGCACAGCCGGGCGACGGTAGTTGATGTTGATGTTGACCACCACAAAAGCCAGTTTCTGTTCCTGCAACCAGTGGAATGCTTCAACCTCTTCCAGCCATTGCCAGCGCGCTTCCTCAAGAAACTCAAGATAGCGCGCATTGTTGACGTGCTGATAGACATCCAGATGATAGCCGCGCACTTTTATGGTGGTCTGCATGGTCATGCTCTCCTGCTACTGTAAGTTTACTGGTTGGACCTGTTCACTTTAGCAGAGTCGCCCGGTTAGCGTGGGTTAAGCATCACAGATGTGTCGCACCTCACAATTTCAGCCGGGAAGCATTTCGCTCTATCAGCGCATTGCCAATACCCGGCACTTCACTGAGTTGCTGAACCGCGCTAAAGGGTCCGTACTGTTCGCGATAGCTCACTATTGCCTGGGCCTTTTTTAGTCCCACCCCATTCATAACGGCAGAAAGTTGTTCGGCGGTGGCTTCATTGATACTGACCTGCTCCTGCTGTGGCTGCGCGGCGGCCTCCGTTTTCGGCGCAGAATGTGCACTCTGCGTGACAGCTGTGCTGGCCGGTTCAGGTGCCGCAGAGACGCTGCTGTGACAGAGTGCCCCGCCCAGCGCGAGCGAGAGATAGAGGGCAACGAGTTTAGGTTTAGCCATGCTGTGTTTCTCCTTGTGTGTAAACAGCAGCGACAGAGTGGCACTACTGCGCACAAGGCTCAAAAGCGGAATTTCAGAAATGGAAAAGGCCGCTAATGCGGCCTTTGATTGTTACAGTCGTTGCGCAGTTTCTGCGAGGCTTACTGCATTTGTGCGGCAGCGCCGTACTTTATTTTGGCCTCTTTACGCAGGTTTTGCAGTAACGCTTCAAACGTCAGCTGCGCATTATTCTGCGTGACGCCTTTGACCATTTCGTCAATCTGCGCCTGCGGCATGCTGCCGGTTTTCACTTTATCAACCGCCACCAGTACCACGTTGCCCTGCATATCTTCGCTCACACCCCAGGACGGTTTATTTTCCGCAGGCTGAGGCAGATTAAAGGCGGCCTGTGCAACCGGATCCTGCGCATTGCGATCAACGGTTTTGCTGGCGCTCAGGGTCAGACCTGCGGCAGTCAGCGCATCCTGCTTACCGGCTTTGAGGTCGGTCAGCAGTTTATCGGCCTGGGCTTTCGCCTGCTGCGTCGCTTTATCGTGCTTGAGCGTATCGGTGATCTGCGCCTTAACCTGATCCAGCGGTTTCACCGCTTCCGGTTTATGCTCGCTGATACGCAGCACAAAGGCACGATCGCCATCGACAGTGATGATATCGGAGTTGTTGCCCGGTGCGCCGTTCTGACCCACCAGACCCCCGTTAAAGATCGCCTGCTTCACCGCATCGAAATTCAGCGCGTCTGGCAGCGTATCCTGACTGAACCAGCCGGTCTCTTTCGCTTTCAGACCCGAAGCCTGCTCGGCACCCGCCAGTGACTCATTGTCATTGCTGGCCGCTTCGCTGACTTTCTGCTGCAGTTTGTAGAAGGCATCAACGCCCTTCTCCTGCTTCACTTTCGCGGCAATCGCGCTGCGAACGTCATCCAGCGGTTTAACCTGCTCTGGCTGGATATCGTCGAGGCGAACCACCAGGAAGCCCACTGAAGATTTGATCACGCCTGACATCTGGCCTTTCTCAGTCAGACCGGCATTTTTCAGTTCATCCGGGGTTGTTGACGGTTCCAGCCAGCCCATATCACCGCCCTTACGCGCAGAGATCGGGTCGATGGATTTGGCTTTCGCCACATCCGCGAAATTAGCGCCACCTTTCAGCTGAGCCAGTACCGCATTAGCATCGGCTTCAGTTTTGGTCTGAATCACGCTGTAGCGCGTACGCTGTGGCTGTGAATAGTCTGCTTTATGCTGGTCGTACCAGGCCTGAATATCCGCCTCGCTGGCATCCTGCTGCATGCTGGCAGCATCCATCAGGATATAGCTGACGCGGAACTGTTCCGGTGCCATAAAGCTGGTTTTATGCTGCTGATAATACTGGCTGATTTCGTCGTCATTAACGGTCTGCTTCGCTGCCAGTGCATTGACGTCCAGCGTTGCCTGACGAATATCGCGCTGCTGTGAAACCAGGTCCACCAGTCGGCTGGCTTCGCCCTTCAGCGTGAAGTCGGTGTTAGCCACGGCATTGATCAGCTGCTGATTAGAGAGTTGCTTGCGCAGCGCTTCGGCGTACTGGTCGGCACTGAAGCCCATATTGCCGATCAGAGCCAGATATTTACCGTTGTCGAATTTGCCGTTGGTCTGGAAAGCCTGCTGATTGAAAATCGCCTGCTTAACCTGATCGTCACTGATGCTGAGGTGGAGATCTTTGATGTAGCTGTCGAGCAGCGCCTGATCGATTAACTGCGACAGCGCCTGCTGGCGGATCTGCTGCATGAAGCCATCATTGCTGGCCAGCTGTGAGAACTGGTCGCCCAGCATCTGCTGCTGACGACTGCGTTCGCTGTTGAACGCCTGCTCCAGCTGTCCACGGCTAATCTCCTGACCGTTAACTTTGGCCGCATAGTCGTTATTGCCGCCAATCAGATAGTTGCCAACGCCCGTCAGCACAAAGGAGACCATAATCAGTCCCAAAATAATCTTGAGCACGACATTGTTCGACGCCGCGCGTAAATTGTCCATCATGGTATGGCAACACTCCGCTGTAGTGTGAATGTAAAGCTCGGTCGCAATTCGCCAGTGGCTGACGACTCACGCAACTGCTGGCTTAGCTGGCAGTCTCAATCCGGTCCAGGTCCATCTTACGGCCCGATTCTTACCGGTTAAAACAAAAAAGGCACATCTGATTGATGTGCCCGTATGTTACATGAGAACGGGTTAATCGTCCTCTAATCCACTGAAGAAAATGCGTCAATGAATCTATTCGTTGTTATTAATTGACAGCGTCTTTCAATGCTTTACCAGCACGGAAACCGGGCACTTTACCGGCCGGGATGGTGATCTCTTTACCGGTCTGCGGGTTGCGGCCGGTACGTGCAGCGCGGTCACGCACAGAGAATGTGCCGAAACCAACCAGAGCCACTTCATCACCGTCTTTCAGTGCATCTGAAACTGAGCCCATAAATGCATCTAAAACACGTCCCGCTGCAGCTTTAGAAATATCAGCATCGGCAGCAATTTTGTCGATCAATTGTGACTTATTCACTCTATTCATCCCCTCTTTTATTATTTCACATCGTACCCTGCATCCAGCCAGATACGAACGCGCAGCAAGTTATATCAAGCCTGTGGAGCCGAAACAACGGAATTTCTCTGAGAACGTCGCGTCGGCAGCCACCTAAATTAGCGGCACAAAAAAAAGCTGGCAAGCGCCAATTGCCTTGCCAGCTCCGCTTTTTAACGGTTTTTGCCGTTAATCACTATTTTGCTGTTGCGACCTGCATGCCGTATGGCGCATTTTCGAGTGCCAGATTCAGCACTTCTTCAATGCGTTTCACCGGATGGATCTCCAGATCGGCAATCACGTTCTGTGGAATCTCTTCCAGGTCACGCTTGTTGTCGTCCGGGATCAGTACAGTCTTAATGCCACCACGGTGCGCTGCCAGCAGTTTCTCTTTCAGCCCGCCAATCGGCAGCACCTGACCACGCAGGGTGATCTCACCGGTCATGGCGACATCCGCACGCACCGGGTTACCGGTCAGACAGGAGACCAGCGCAGTACACATTGCGATACCGGCACTTGGGCCATCTTTCGGTGTGGCGCCTTCCGGAACGTGAACGTGAATATCTCGTTTTTCGTAGAAGTCACCATTGATGCCCAGCTTCTCGGCACGGGCACGCACCACGGTCAGCGCAGCCTGAATCGACTCCTGCATCACCTCACCCAGAGAACCGGTATAAGTGAGCTTGCCTTTACCCGGTACGCAGGCGGTTTCGATGGTCAGCAGATCGCCACCCACTTCCGTCCACGCCAGACCAGTCACCTGACCAACACGGTTTTCGCTGTCAGCACGGCCGTAGTCAAAGCGCTGTACGCCCAGGAAGTCTTTGAGGTTTTCGCCATTGATGGTGATGTGCTTCTTAGTCTTGTCCATCAGCAGTGATTTCACTGCTTTACGACACAACTTCGACAGCTCACGCTCAAGGCTACGCACACCGGCTTCACGGGTGTAGTAACGGATAATGCCGACAATCGCGCTGTCTTCAACCGTAATTTCGCTGGCTTTCAGGGCGTTGCGTTCGATCTGCTTGGTGAGCAGATGCTGCTTCGCGATGTTCAGTTTCTCATCTTCGGTGTAACCCGACAGACGAATCACTTCCATACGGTCCAGCAGCGGTGCCGGGATGTTCATTGAGTTCGATGTTGCCACGAACATCACATCAGAGAGGTCGTAGTCGACTTCCAGATAGTGGTCGTTGAACGCAATGTTCTGCTCAGGATCAAGCACTTCCAGCAGCGCTGAAGCCGGATCGCCACGCATATCAGAAGACATCTTGTCGATTTCATCCAGCAGGAACAGCGGGTTTTTAACCCCGACTTTCGCCATTTTCTGGATTAATTTACCCGGCATAGAGCCGATGTAAGTACGACGGTGACCACGGATTTCCGCTTCATCGCGCACGCCGCCCAGCGCCATACGCACATACTTACGGCCGGTCGCTTTAGCGATTGACTGACCCAGAGAGGTTTTACCTACCCCTGGCGGTCCGACCAGGCACAGAATTGGCCCTTTAATTTTGCTGACGCGACTCTGAACCGCAAGATACTCAAGAATACGATCCTTCACGCGCTCCAGGCCGTAATGGTCGATATCCAGCGTCTCCTGCGCTTTTCGCAGATCTTTCTTCACTTTACTGCGCGCGTTCCACGGAACCTGCACCATCCAGTCGATGTAGCCGCGAACCACGGTCGCTTCGGCGGACATCGGGGACATCATTTTCAGCTTCTGCAGTTCGGCTTCGGCTTTCTCGCGCGCTTCTTCCGGCATTTTGGCCGCGTCGATTTTACGTTTTAACGCTTCGTACTCGTCAGGCGCATCGTCCATCTCGCCCAGCTCTTTCTGAATGGCCTTCATCTGCTCATTCAGATAGTACTCGCGCTGGCTCTTCTCCATCTGCTTCTTAACACGGTTGCGAATACGCTTCTCAACCTGCAGCAGATCGATTTCAGATTCCATCATCGCCATCAGATATTCCAGACGCTCGTTGACGTCGGACATCTCCAGCACAGACTGTTTGTCTGCCAGTTTCAGTGGCATATGTGCTGCGACGGTGTCGGCAAGGCGTGCCGCATCGTCAATGTTGTTCAGCGAGGTTAAAACCTCTGGTGGGATCTTTTTATTGAGTTTGATGTAGCCTTCAAACTGATTGATCGCCGTGCGCACCAGGACTTCCTGCTCGCGCTCTTCAATCTCTGGCGAAACCAGATATTCAGCTTGTGCCACAAAATGGTCACCGTTATCGGCCAGCGTCGTAATGTGGGCGCGCTGTAAACCTTCAACCAGGACTTTGACGGTGCCATCCGGCAGTTTCAGCATTTGCAATACTGAGGCAACGGTCCCTACTGAAAAGAGATCGTTAATGCCAGGTTCATCCGTTGAAGCCTCTTTCTGCGCGACCAGCATGATTTTTTTATCATGATCCATTGCGGCTTCAAGGCACCGAATTGATTTTTCCCGGCCAACAAACAACGGAATTACCATGTGCGGATAAACCACCACGTCGCGCAGCGGCAACACGGGGATTTCAATGCGTTCAGAACGCTCAGGATTCATAGAGCTCTCTCTTTGTTTAATGTCCGCCAGGTGATGGGAACCGCATCAGGCAGGTATGCAGTTAAACCCACAGGTATCTGAGTATATGGGGATGCTTGTCCGACATTCAACGTCACAGAGGCGAGAAAAGCAAAAGGGGAAACATTTTCCCCTTTTTTATTAATACAACATGGACGATCTGTTTAATTATTCGCCAGATGCCTGCGCTTCATGCTTACCGTAGATCAACATCGGCTCAGACTGACCTTCAATAACTGATTCATCAATCACTACTTTTTCCACGTCGTCCATGGAAGGCAGGTCATACATGGTTTCCAGCAACGCGCCTTCAACAATGGAACGCAGACCACGTGCGCCGGTTTTACGTGACATCGCTTTCTTCGCAATGGCGGTTAACGCCTCGTCACGGAACTCCAGCTCAACACCTTCCAGGTTAAACAGCGCCTGGTACTGTTTTGTCAGGGCGTTTTTCGGCTCACGCAGAATCTGAATCAGCGCTTCTTCGCTCAGCTCGCTCAGGGTCGCGACCACAGGCAGACGGCCGATGAACTCAGGGATCAGACCGAATTTGATCAGATCTTCCGGTTCACACTGTGAAAGCAGTTCGCCTTCGCTGGCTTTCTGCGACTTCCCTTTGACAGTAGCGCCGAAGCCGATACCGGATCCGGTTTCCACACGCTGGGAGATCACTTTGTCCAGGCCGGCAAATGCGCCGCCGCAGATAAACAGAATTTTCGAGGTATCAACCTGCAAAAACTCCTGCTGCGGATGCTTACGTCCACCCTGCGGCGGAACGGCAGCGACGGTGCCTTCAATCAGCTTAAGCAGAGCCTGCTGTACGCCTTCACCAGACACGTCACGGGTAATCGACGGGTTATCTGACTTACGTGAGATCTTGTCGATTTCATCAATGTAGACGATGCCGCGCTGTGCTTTCTGTACGTCGTAGTCACACTTCTGCAGCAGTTTCTGGATGATGTTTTCAACGTCCTCACCCACGTAACCAGCTTCAGTCAGCGTGGTGGCGTCAGCCATGGTGAACGGCACATCCAGCAGGCGTGCAAGTGTTTCTGCCAGCAGCGTTTTACCGCTACCGGTCGGGCCAATCAGCAGAATGTTACTTTTGCCCAGTTCGATGCCATTGCTGGTATCGCCATTACGCAGACGCTTGTAGTGGTTGTAGACCGCAACCGCCAGCACTTTCTTCGCTCTTTCCTGGCCGATGACATAATCATCGAGGTGATGGCGAATTTCATGTGGGGTTGGCAACGCACTGCGTTCACGATGCGGGGCAACTTCTTTAATCTCTTCGCGAATGATGTCGTTGCACAGGTCAACACACTCATCGCAGATATACACTGACGGCCCGGCAATCAGCTTTCGCACTTCATGCTGGCTTTTGCCGCAAAAAGAGCAGTACAGCAACTTTCCTGAACCGTCTTTGCGCTTATCTGTCATCAGTTAACCTCTTCTTGTTCTCAGGCCATACCCGCGTACGGCTCAGGCCGTGCATAGACGGCCGAAATTCATTCAACCCATAATAGTACCGTTGTCCTGTTAACTATAGACCAGGGACAACGGTAAGTCGGGTCTTATTGGCGATGCGTCAGAATTGAATCGACTAATCCATACTCTACCGCTTCACTTGCAGAGAGGAAACGGTCACGCTCGGTATCACGCTCAATTTCTTCCAGCGTTTTACCGGTGTGCTCAGCCATCAGCTCATTCATACGCTGCTTAACTTTCAGGATCTCGCGCGCATGGATCTCAATATCTGACGCCTGGCCCTGATAGCCGCCCAGCGGCTGGTGGATCATTACACGTGAGTTTGGCAGACAGAAACGTTTGCCTTTAGTACCCGCCGTCAGCAGGAACGCACCCATTGAACAGGCTTGTCCCATACAGATGGTGCTGACATCCGGTTTGATAAATTTCATGGTGTCGTAGATCGACATACCGGCCGTGATCACACCGCCAGGTGAGTTGATGTAGAGATAGATATCTTTTTCCGGGTTTTCAGCTTCCAGAAACAGCATCTGCGCCACGATCAGATTGGCCATGTGGTCTTCAACCTGGCCGGTCAGAAAAATGACGCGCTCTTTCAGCAGACGGGAGTAGATGTCGTAAGAACGCTCACCACGCGAAGTTTGTTCAACCACCATTGGCACCAGCGCATTGTGCGGTGCAGTATATTCACGATCGCCACTGTATGACATTACCGTCTCCTGGATAAATTTCATTGGCAACATTCTGTACCGATTCTACGTAAGACGCGCGGGAAACTCCACGTCGCACCTTTTCCGACACCTTCAGGACGGTTAATCAGCCAGCCTCACTCTCATTTCTGCATACTCCCACTATCTGGGGATGCTGCACGCATGTTTCAAGCATAACAATCTTTTCCCTGTTCGCTAACCTCGAAAAAGCGATGCGTGAATAATTTGCCGATTAATTAAACAAATAGCAGCGAAGAGTGGCGTTATGTACGCAAAACACAAAAAAGCCCGCGACTTTTCAGTCACGGGCTTAGCACAGACGGTTAAATGCGTGATCAGGCCTGAGCGGTCTGATTCATCAGTTCCTGGAAGTTGGTCTCTTTCTCGGTCACTTTAGCTTTCGCCAGGACCGCTTCAACCGCTTGCTCTTCCAGCGCAACGTTGCGCATATTGTTCATCAGCTCGTTATTCTTGCTGTAGAACTCGATCACTTCCTGCGGATCTTCATACGCAGAAGCCATCTCTTCGATCATCGTGCTTACGCGTGCTTCGTCAGCTTTCAGCTCGTGGGTACGAATAACTTCGCCCAGCAGCAGGCCAACAACAACACGGCGTTTAGCCTGCTCTTCGAACAGTTCGCGTGGCAGTTCCAGCGCCTGCTGTTCGTTGCCACCGAAACGCTGTGCAGCCTGGCGACGCAGAACGTCGATTTCGCTGTCAACCAGCGCAGCTGGCACGTCGATTTCGTTGGCTTCAACCAGACCGTCGATCGCCTGAGTTTTGATGCGGTTACGGATAGCGCCTTTCAGCTCGCGATCCATGTTCTTACGCACTTCAGTACGCAGACCGGCAACGGAACCATCTTCAACGCCGAAACGTTTGATGAACTCTTCAGTCAGCTCTGGCAGTTCGCGCGTTTCAACTTTCTTCAGCACGATTTCGAACTTCGCATCTTTCCCTTTCAGGGTTTCTGCGTGGTAGTCGTCCGGGAATTTCACGTCGATAGTGAAAGTCTCGCCCGCTTTGTGACCCACAACGCCTTCTTCAAAGCCTGGGATCATACGGCCCTGGCCCATGGCCAGAACGAAATCAGAGGCTTTGCCGCCTTCGAACTCTTCACCATCTACTGAACCGTTGAAATCGATAGTGGCACGATCTTCCGGACCTGCAGCAGCGTCGCTTTCGATCCAGTTGGCCTGCTGCTTACGCAGCGTGTCCAGCATGGTATCAACGTCAGCATCAGTGACTTCAACGACAGGTTTTTCGACTTCGATGTTTTCCAGGCCTTTCAGCTCAACTTCCGGATAAACTTCGAATTCAACCGCGTAGGTGAAATCCTGACCTTCTTTGTATTCGCCTGGCACGTAGTTTGGTGCGCCAGCCGGATTAATTTTTTCTTTGATGATGGCATCAACGAAGTTGCGCGTCATCAGCTCGCCCAGCACGTCCTGACGGACAGAAGCGCCGTAACGCTGCGCAACGATGTTCATCGGCACTTTGCCTTTACGGAAACCATCGATACGGACTTTCCTGGCAACGTCAACCAGTTCTTTTTTTACTGCGCTTTCGATGCTGTCAGCTGCAACAGTAATCGTAATGCGACGGCCCAGGCCCTGAGTGGTTTCTACAGAAACTTGCATCTTGTTACCTCAAAAAATCACGTGCTCGGTCAACTTCAGACACCACACATAGTGAAATGCGCCGTATCCAACAACCGGGACGGCTTCCGTGAAGAGAACCTGATCCCTGTTACCAGAAGCGTCCCGAAGACATTCCGGAAAAATAGACGCAGCATTATAGCGGCATCGCTGGAATGAGTCGAGGACGCTAACTCACCACTTTTCAGCAGGTTTGCTGCTTTTTTGAGCCAGGGATCGCGTTTTTCGCTAAATAACGGAAAAAACGGCCCGCAGGCCGTTTAGATGAAGGGAGGTCAGGCGAGTGTTCCGGCACCACGACAGTTAGGCGAAGCCAGGACGGTATCCTGCAACCCTTCCCACTCTTTCAGGGTGTAGGTATGCAGGGCTAAGGCATGGACGCTGCCCGCTAATTCAGCCGCCAGTTCGCCATAAATCAGTCGATGACGCGCCAGAAAGCGCTGGCCCGCAAAGCAGTCGCTGACAATGACCACTTTGAAGTGACTTTCTGATCCGGCAGGAACGTTGTGCCGGTAGCTTTCGTCATGCACTTCCAGATGAGCTGGCTGAAACGCCACGCGCAGCTTTTCTTCTATTTGTTCGCGGATCATGGCTATTACTCCTCAATGGCGAGCGCGGTGCCCCATCTCATTCAATCTTAGTCGCTTTTAATGCGCTTACCCGTCAGCGGACGCTAAATATTGCATTTTATGTCAGCCCGCTTCCGGCGCGCATAATAACGCAGCTGAAACGAACAGCAAACCGGCCTGTCAGAGAAAGGGCTTAAAACGGTTTCAGACACAATTTCCCCGGCAACAGGGCTTTTTTCACTGCCGGGCAATGCTATGATGCCTCCAGTTTTTGCAAACCAACCCCCTGACACCAACGAGAAAAAGTATGTTGAAAAAACTGTTATTCCCACTGTTGGCTGCGTTCATTTTAGCCGGCTGTGCAACCAGCAATAATACCCTGACTATTCAGCCTAAAATTCAGTTGCCACAGCAGGATCCGGGCCTGATGGGCGTGACTGTCAGCATCAACGGTGCCGACCAGCGTAAAGATCAGGCGCTGGCAAAAGTGAACCGTGATGGTCAGTTAGTGACCTTAACCCCTTCGCGCGATCTGCGTTTCCTGCTGCAGGAAGTGCTGGAGAAGCAGATGACGGCTCGCGGTTACATGGTTGGACCTAATGGTGCGGTTGATCTGCAGATTGTGGTTAACAATCTCTATGCTGACGTGACGCAGGGTAATGTGCGCTACAGCATCACCACCAAAGCGGACATCTCCATCATTGCGACCGCGAAAAACGGCAACAAACAGGTTAAAAACTACCGCCAGACCTACAGCGTAGAAGGCGCGTTCAACGCCAATAACCAGAAGATTACCAACGCGGTTAACTCCACCATGAGCGATGTGATCGCGGATATGGCGCAGGACACCAGCGTCAACGACTTCATCAAGCAGAACGCCCGTTAATACCGTCTCTCCTCTGCCCTGCCTTGCGCAGGGCTTTTTGTTATCTGCAGGATCCGCATGAACCACTACCTTCGCCTCTTCAGCCAGAAAAACGCCGCCGTCTTACTGCTTCTCGGTTTTGCTTCCGGACTGCCGCTGGCACTGACATCGGGCACGTTGCAGGCGTGGATGACGGTGGAAAATGTCGATCTGAAAACCATCGGCTTCTTTTCGCTGGTCGGTCAGGCCTATGTCTTTAAGTTTCTCTGGTCGCCGATGATGGACCGCTATACGCCGCCGTTTCTGGGACGCCGTCGCGGCTGGTTGCTGCTCAGTCAACTGGCGCTGGTGGCCGGGATTTTCGCGATGGGCTTTCTGCAGCCAGGCCGCGATCTGACCCTGATGGCCGCGCTGGCGGTGTTAATCGCCTTCTGCTCCGCCTCGCAGGACATTGTTTTTGACGCCTGGAAAACCGACATCCTGCCGCCAGAAGAGCGTGGCAGCGGCGCGGCGATCACCGTGCTGGGTTATCGACTGGCGATGCTGATTTCAGGCGGGCTGGCGCTGTGGCTGGCTGACCGCTATCTGGGCTGGCAGGCGACCTACTGGCTGATGGCATTGATGATGGTGCCGGGCATTATCGCGACGCTGATGGCAAGCGAGCCGGACACGCGCATCTCCACCCCTCATTCGCTGCGTCAGGCGGTTGTCGATCCGCTGAAAGACTTCTTTCAGCGCAACAACGCCTGGCTGCTGATTACCCTGATCATTCTTTACAAGCTGGGCGATGCCTTTGCCGCCTCGCTGACTACCACCTTCCTGATTCGCGGCGTCGGCTTTAATGCCGGTGATGTCGGCCTGGTCAACAAGACGCTGGGCCTGCTGGCGACCATTATCGGGGCGCTCTATGGCGGCGTGCTGATGCAGCGCCTGAGTCTGTTCCGGGCGCTGCTGATTTTCGGCGTACTTCAGGCGGTCTCGAACTTTGGTTACTGGCTGCTGGCGGTGACCGACAAACAGTTGTGGAGCATGGCCAGCGCTGTCTTTGTGGAAAACCTCTGCGGGGGCATGGGCACCGCGGCCTTTGTCGCGTTGCTGATGACGCTATGCAATAAATCGTTCTCAGCGACCCAGTTTGCCCTGTTGTCGGCACTGTCAGCCGTTGGCCGGGTCTATGTCGGCCCGGCCGCGGGCTGGCTGGTAGAGCTCTGGGGCTGGCCGACTTTTTATGCCTTTACGGTGATGGCCGGTCTGCCGGGCCTGGTGCTGCTGGCTTTTTGCCGCCAGACGCTTAATCAGGTCGAGCAAAGTGGCAATTTCCTCACACGAAGCTACTATCCTCATGGTTATCGCTGGACTCATCGTCTGTTTGCAGCCGGATGCGGCGTACTGGCGCTCTGGCTGGTTGCGCTGGTACTGAATGCACTGGGACTGACTGCGCTGGCCCCGCTGCTCACCCGCCTGTTTGAGCTGGGCATGACCCTCTCCTTACTGGCGGTGCTTGCAGGGGTGTTGCTGGACTACCGGGCGCTGAAAAAAACGCCGGTGCTGCCCGCATCAGACGCTTAAGTAAAATCGATAGGTTAACGGGCTGCGGCTTATTTTCTGGCAACCGGATAAGTCGCCGTCATTTATCATCGCGTGTTATTTTTTAAAAATAAGAATATGACCTGAGGAGGCGTAGCGGAAATACTAAAAACCGGTGAGCAATTACTTTAGTTAAATTTCATCGCGCAAATGATACAGACTTGTTAAATAATTGGGAGTTAAAAGTAAGGGTTATTCCTTTCCCTGATTTTTTTACGGTTACTTCCATTGGTTTTTGTTATATTGATGCCAACTGCTTGTCTGCGTTAATTATTTGTCACCTGGCGCAACATCTGTGACACCCTTAGCAAAAGGTGTCAACACGTATCTGACACATCCTTAAGCTGGTTTACACTGCATAAACCTTCCCGTAAAATGCGCGCACACTTAAACGACAATAGAGCCCTTTGTCATTGAGGTCGTTAAATGAGACTCAGTAAATACAATAAAAGTTTGGGGATTTTGTCATTAATTGCAGGCACTTTATTAATGAGTGGCTGCGATAGTGCATTGTTAAATCCCAAAGGACAGATTGCACTGGAGCAACGTTCGCTGATACTGACTGCCTTTGGCCTGATGTTGATCGTCGTGATTCCCGCAGTCCTGATGGCCGTGGTGTTTGCCTGGAAGTATCGGGCGTCCAACACGAATGCGAAGTACAGCCCTAACTGGTCACACTCTAATAAAGTGGAAGCCGTGGTCTGGACCATTCCGATCCTGATCATTCTCTTCCTTAGCGTACTGACCTGGAAATCGACCCACGCACTGGAGCCCAGCAAACCGCTGCAATCTGATGTGAAACCGGTTGAGATCGATGTGGTTGCACTGGACTGGAAATGGTTGTTCATTTACCCGGAGCAGGGTATTGCGACTGTGAACCAGATTGCCTTCCCGGCAAATACTCCGGTGAACTTCAAGATTACGTCTAACTCCGTCATGAACTCTTTCTTCATCCCAACGCTCGGCAGCCAGATTTATGCGATGGCTGGTATGCAGACCAAGCTGCATCTGATTGCGAATGAGCCGGGAACTTTCGACGGTATCTCTGCGAACTTCAGTGGTCGTGGTTTCTCTGGCATGAAGTTCAAAGCCATTGCGACTAAAGACGATGCGGAATTCCAGCAGTGGGTGGCTAAAGTTAAAGCAGCCCCTAACACGCTGACTACTATGGATGATTTCGAGAAAGTGGCTGTGCCAAGCGAAAATCACCCGGTGGAATATTTCTCTTCAGCTGATCCGAAACTGTTTATGCAAGTCATCGACAAGTTCAAGATGAGCCACGGGAAAATGGACATGCCACAGCATGAAGGTATGGACATGAGTCACGCCGCTTCCGCGGGAGCCGAGGAATAATACGATGTTCGGAAAATTAACACTTGATGCAGTGCCGTACCATGAGCCGATTATCATGGTTACGGTTGCCGCTATCCTGATAGGTGGTGCGGCCCTGGTTGCTGCGCTCACCTATTTTGGTAAGTGGAAATATCTGTGGTCTGAATGGCTGACGTCAGTCGACCACAAACGCCTGGGTATCATGTACATCATCATGGCATTCGTCATGCTGATTCGTGGTTTCGCTGATGCCATTATGATGCGTACCCAGCAGGTGATGGCTTCGGCCGGTGAAGCGGGCATTCTGCCACCGCACCACTACGACCAGATCTTTACCGCGCATGGCGTGATTATGATCTTCTTCGTGGCGATGCCGTTCGTGGTTGGCCTGATGAACATCGCGGTTCCGTTGCAGATTGGTGCACGTGACGTTGCGTTCCCGTTCCTGAACAACCTGAGCTTCTGGTTTACTGCGGTCGGTGTGATCCTGGTTAACCTGTCTCTGGGTGTGGGCGAGTTCGCACAGACCGGCTGGCTGGCGTATCCGCCGCTTTCCGGCGCGGAGTACAGTCCCGGGGTCGGGGTCGATTACTGGATCTGGAGCCTTCAGCTCTCAGGTATTGGTACGACCTTAACCGGTATTAACTTCTTCGTGACCATCCTGAAGATGCGTGCACCGGGCATGAGCCTGTTCAAAATGCCGGTCTTTACCTGGACCGCGCTGTGCACCAACGTCCTGATCATCGCTGCGTTCCCGGTTCTGACCGTGACCCTGGCGCTGTTGACCCTTGATCGTTATCTCGGCTTCCATTTCTTCACCAATGAAATGGGCGGGAACATGATGATGTACGTCAACCTGATCTGGGTCTGGGGCCATCCGGAAGTGTATATCCTGGTACTGCCGGTGTTTGGTGTGTTCGCAGAAATTACCGCGACCTTCTCCAAAAAACGTCTGTTTGGTTATACCTCACTGGTGTGGGCGACCATCGCCATTACCGTGCTGTCGTTTATCGTCTGGTTGCACCACTTCTTCACCATGGGTGCAGGTGCCAACGTTAACGCCTTCTTCGGTATCATGACGATGATCATCGCGATTCCGACCGGGGTTAAAATCTTTAACTGGCTGTTCACCATGTATCAGGGCCGCATTCAGATGCACTCTGCCATGCTGTGGACCGTTGGCTTCCTGGTAACCTTCTCTGTAGGGGGTATGACCGGCGTACTGCTGGCCGTTCCGGGCGCTGACTTTATTCTGCACAACAGCCTGTTCCTGATTGCACACTTCCATAACGTTATCATCGGTGGTGTTGTCTTCGGTTGTATGGCGGGCGTGACCTACTGGTTCCCGAAAGCCTTCGGCTTCACCCTGAACGAAACCTGGGGTAAGCGCGCATTCTGGTTCTGGATCATTGGCTTCTTCGTTGCCTTTATGCCGCTGTACGCACTGGGCTTCATGGGTATGACCCGTCGTCTGAGCCAGGATATCGATCCACAGTTCCACCCTCTTCTGGTGGTTGCTGCGGTCGGTGCGGGTCTGATTGCAATGGGTATCCTGTGTCAGCTGACCATGTTCTACGTTTCAGTACGTGATCGCGATCAGAACCGTGATGTGACAGGTGACCCGTGGGGCGGTCGTACGCTGGAGTGGGCAACCTCTTCACCACCTCCGTTCTACAACTTTGCTGTCATCCCACACGTGCATGAGCGTGATGCATTCTGGGAAATGAAAGAGAAAGGCGAAGCGTACAAACAGCCGGCATCTTATGAAGAGATTCATATGCCGAAAAACAGTGGTGCTGCAATTGTCATCTGCGCATTCGCTACTGTAATGGGCTTCGCGCTGATCTGGCATATCTGGTGGATGGCGGGTCTTTCATTCCTCGGCATGATCGTTACCTGGATCGTGAAGAGCTTCGACGAAGACGTGGATTACTACGTTCCGGTTGCTGAAGTTCAGAAGATTGAAAACCAGCACTTTGACGAAATCAGCAAAGCAGGTCTGAAATAATGTCAACTGAAACTCTGATTAAACATCACCACGACGCCCATGCGGAGCATGGGCATCACGATGCAGGAGCCAATAAAGTCTTTGGCTTCTGGATCTACCTGATGAGTGACTGCATTATCTTCGCAACCCTGTTTGCGACCTATGCCGTCATGGTCAACAACACTGCCGGTGGCCCGGCAGGTAAAGATATCTTTGAGCTGCCGTTTGTTCTGGTAGAAACCGCCCTGCTGCTGTTGAGTTCGATCACTTACGGCATGGCTGTTATCTCCATGAACAAGGAGCAAAAAGGTGCCGTTATCGGCTGGCTGGCGCTGACCTTCCTGTTTGGTCTGGGCTTCATCGGGATGGAAATCTATGAATTCCATCACCTGATTGCTGAAGGCTTTGGTCCGGATCGCAGTGGCTTCCTGTCTGGCTTCTTTACGCTGGTCGGTACCCACGGTCTGCACGTGACCTCAGGTCTGATCTGGATGCTGGTTCTGATGTTCCAGGTTTCTAAACGTGGCCTGAACGCGACTAACCGCACCCGTATCATGTGTCTGAGCCTGTTCTGGCACTTCCTGGACGTGGTCTGGATTTGCGTCTTCACCGTTGTTTACCTGATGGGAGCCATGTAATGAGTCATTCTGTTAACGAACATGGCGCTTCACACGGTAGCGTGAAGTCCTACATGATCGGCTTCATCCTCTCTATCATCCTGACGGCAATCCCGTTCTGGATGGTAATGGATGGCAGTGCATCTCACGGTACTATCCTCGGTGTTGTTCTGGTCTGTGCGGTAATCCAGGTGCTGGTTCACCTGGTTTACTTCCTGCACTTAGACAGCAAATCTGAGGGTGGCTGGAACATGGTAGCCATTGTTTTCTCGGCCATCATCATCCTGATTGTCGTAGTGGGCTCACTGTGGATCATGTGGAACCTCAACTACAACATGATGCCTCACTAAAGAGTCACGCGTAATGTTTAAGCAATACCTGCAAGTTACAAAACCAGGAATTATTTTCGGGAATTTAATTTCTGTGATCGGCGGATTCCTGTTGGCTTCCAAAGGCAACACGGATTACGCCCTGTTTCTCTACACCCTGGTGGGCGTGTCACTGGTGGTTGCGTCGGGTTGTGTTTTCAACAACGTGATCGACCGCGACATTGACATCAAGATGGAGAGAACCAGGAATCGGGTGCTGGTAAAAGGCCTCATCTCCGCGAAAGTAAGCCTGGTTTATGCCACTGTGCTGGGTATTGCTGGCTTTGCGTTGCTCTACTTCGGTGCTAATCCGCTGGCCATGTGGCTGGCGGTGATGGGCTTCGTGGTGTACGTGGGCATCTACAGTCTCTATATGAAGCGTAATTCCGTTTACGGCACGCTGATTGGAAGTCTGTCGGGTGCTGCGCCGCCGGTTATCGGCTACTGCGCAGTCTCCAACCAGTTTGATGCTGGCGCGTTAATCCTGCTGGCGATCTTTAGCCTGTGGCAGATGCCGCATTCGTACGCGATTGCTATCTTCCGCTTTAAAGATTATCAGGCAGCGAACATCCCGGTTCTGCCAGTGGTGAAAGGCATTTCCGTGGCGAAGAATCATATTACGCTCTATATCCTGGCGTTTATGATTGCCACGCTGATGCTGACGCTGGGAGGCTACGCGGGCTACAAATATCTGGTGGTGGCCGCTGCGGTCAGCGTCTGGTGGCTGGGCATGGCGTTATCGGGTTATAAAACCGCAGATGACCGTGTCTGGGCACGTAAAGTGTTCGTCTTCTCTATCGTGACCATCACCGCGCTGAGCGTGATGATGTCGGTAGATTCGCTGGCTCCGGCCTCGAAGGACCTGCTGACTTACGTCTGGTAACCGGCACCGATACAGCATGAAAAGGGCGCGATTATCGCGCCCTTTCTTTTTGTTACCACTGCTTAAAAACTATTGTTTTACCCGCCCTGCCCCGCCACCTAGAATAAATGCAGCACATTAACAGAGGTTGGAATGAACGATAATAAAATGACTCCGGTGGAGCTGCGCGCCACATGGGGCCTCGGTACGGTCTTTTCCCTGCGCATGCTGGGAATGTTTATGGTCCTGCCGGTACTGACCACTTATGGCATGGCATTACAGGGCGCGAGTGAAACCTTAATCGGCCTGGCAATTGGCATTTATGGCCTTGCCCAGGCAATATTTCAGATTCCTTTTGGTCTGCTCTCCGATCGCATCGGCCGTAAGCCGTTGATCGTTGGCGGACTGTTGCTGTTTGTTCTGGGTAGCGTTATCGCTGCCTGCACCGACTCCATCTGGGGCATTATTCTGGGCCGTGCGCTGCAGGGTTCAGGGGCGATAGCCGCTGCCGTAATGGCCCTGTTATCCGATTTAACCCGTGAGCAGAACCGCACTAAAGCGATGGCGTTTATCGGCATCAGTTTCGGCGTGACTTTCGCGATTGCGATGGTGGTCGGCCCGATTGTGACTCACGCTCTGGGCCTGCATGCGCTGTTCTGGATGATTGCGATTCTGGCGTCGCTGGGCATCGTGATTACCCTGCTGGTGGTGCCGTCTGCGTCCCATCATGTACTGAACCGTGAATCGGGCATGGTAAAAGGCAGCTTCCGCAAAGTGATGGCTAACCCGCGTCTGGTGAAGCTCAACATCGGTATTTTCTGTCTGCATGTTCTCCTGATGTCGAGCTTTGTCGCCTTGCCAGGACAGTTTGAACAGGCCGGATTCCCGGCGCCGGAGCACTGGAAAGTCTATCTCTCCACCATGCTGATCGCCTTTGCTGGCGTGGTGCCGTTCATCATTTATGCCGAAGTGAAGCGCCGAATGAAGCGCGTGTTTGTCGGCTGCGTCGGGATGATTGTGATTGCGGAGATCGTGCTGTGGGGTGCAGAAGGTCATTTCTGGACGCTGGTAGTCGGTGTTCAGCTCTTCTTCTTCGCCTTCAATCTGATGGAAGCCATTCTGCCTTCGCTGATCAGTAAAGAGTCGCCTGCTGGCTACAAAGGGACGGCGATGGGGATCTACTCCACCAGCCAGTTCCTGGGCGTGGCCGTTGGTGGCAGCATGGGTGGCTGGGTGTTTGGTCATTTCGATGCGCAGACCGTGTTCCTGGTTGGCGCGATGGTGGCTGCGGCCTGGCTGTTTGTCAGCATGACCATGCAGGAGCCGCCTTATGTCAGCAGCCTGCGCATCGTGCTGAGTGATGCTGCCCTTGCTGTGCCAAATCTGGAGCAGCGACTGAAAGCGCAGCCGGGGGTAAACTCCGTGTTTATCGTGCCGGAAGAGAAAAGCGCGTATATCAAAATTGATAGCAAGGTCACCAGCCGACCTGAGCTGGAAGCGCTGCTGGGGAGTTGCTAATAAAAGGCCAGTTTGCCGTGCTCGCGGTGAGATCGAGCTGGCTCAGGATACCATCTTGATCAGTTAGGCAATGTTAGCCCGTTTCGCTGTTAGATCGAGCCGGCTCAGGGAACACGGTCAGATCGGAAAGTCGCAAAACCCGCCATCCATGGCACGCTCGGCCCGCGCCGTCCTGGCGCGGGACGCTTTCCTCTTCTGCCCGTGTTCCCTGCGCCCCTAAGCTTTTGAGTTGCTGCCAGGTTCACCCGCATTTAAGTTTCTGATCATATCACCCCGCACAATCCTTCTTACAGACCACTAACCAGCCTAAAGCGATGGGAGCCTGTGCCTGTAGCAAAGCATAGCGGGCCAGGGACAAAAACGCCGGGAGCGTTTTTGAACAACGCAACGCGTTGGCCCGGCAACGGGCGCACCTCAGGGATGAGGTGCGTAATCGCTCGCGCTGAGCCGCCATGGATGGCGCTTTTGCGTCTTTGCGAAAGGCACAGGCTCCCTGAGCCAAAACGCCATCATCCAGACGACTTCAAGCACAACAACAAAAAACCCGGCCTAAGCCGGGTCTCCTGTCATTGCATTCAGACTGAGAAAACTCAACCTGCCCCCCTTAATCGCGGAAGTTCTTAAACTGGAACGGCTGCCCCAGATTGCTGCCGCGCACGATCGCCATCGCGCCCTGCAAATCATCACGCGCTTTGCCGGTCACACGCAACGCTTCACCCTGAATCTGGGTCTGCACTTTCAGCTTGCTGTCTTTGATCAGCTTCACCAGCTTCTTCGCCACATCGCTTTCAATGCCTTTCTTCAGTTTGGCATCGACCGCCCAGCTTTTGCCGCTGTGCTCAATCTCTTCCGGCACCTCTAAGGCTCCGCCTTCGATCCCGCGCTTCAGCAACTTCTCACGCAAAATATCGACCAGCTGCTTAACCTGAAAATCAGACTCGCTGGTGATCTTGATGGTTTCATTCTTTTCGTTGAGCTCAAACTCGGCGCTCACGTTGCGGAAATCGAAGCGGGTAGACACTTCACGGTTGGCATTCTCCACCGCATTGCGAATTTCCTGCAGATCGACCTCTGAAACGATATCGAAAGATGGCATCTCTTCTTCTCCTGACGCTAAAGTGACATGCATAATACGCGTCTTAAGGTGCTAAATAAAATCAGGCTGCACACGACGCTATAATAAGTGTGACAGTAAATAACAGATGGATAGCCCGCCAGCGGGAGGCAGCATGAAAATTACCGTGTTAGGTTGCGGTGCTCTGGGTCAGGTCTGGCTGACAGCGCTGGCCCGCCAGGGACATGAGGTGCAGGGATGGTTGCGCGTACCGCAGCCCTACTGTTCAGCCAATGTGGTTGATCCTCAGGGCAACATATCGAACCGCACCTTTATCGCCAACGATCCGCTGTTCCTGGCGGAAAGCCAGTTGCTGCTGGTCACGCTCAAAGCCCCGCAGGTCTCGCCTGCGGTGAAAAACCTGGAAAGCGTGCTGTCGGAAAACTGCCCGGTGCTGCTGCTGCACAACGGCATGGGGACGCTGGAGGAGCTGAAAGGGCTGACTCAGCCGCTGCTGCGCGGCGTTACAACCCATGCGGCGATGCGCGATGGCACCGTCATCAAACACATTGCCAGTGGCATCACCCACATCGGCCCCGGTAATCGCAAAAGCGCGGCTTACAGCGATCTCGCCGACATCCTGCACCATGCCCTGCCCGATGTGGCCTGGCATGACAACATCCGCGCGGCCTGCTGGCGCAAACTGGCCGTTAACTGCGTCATCAACCCGCTCAGCGTGGAGTATGAGTGCCAGAACGGCGCACTGCGCGCGTATCCGGAGCAGATCGCGCAACTGTGCGAAGAGATCAGCTGGGTCATGGAGCGCGAAGGCCAGAACGTTGCCAGCGACAGCCTGCAGGACATCATCTTCGACGTGATCGAAAGCACTGCGGCCAACACCTCTTCGATGCTGCAGGACATTCGCGCCCAGCGGCTCACCGAAATTGACTATATCAGCGGCTTTCTGCTGCGCCGCGCCCGGACGCACGGCATGGTGCTGACGGAGAACACCCGTCTGTATGACATTGTAAAACGCAAGGAGTCCCATTATGACCGCGAACGCATCGGTGCTGGTTTGCCTGGCACATGGCAGTGAAGAAACCGAAGCTGTCACCACCATCGACCTGCTGGTTCGGGCCGGGCTAAAGGTTGTCACCGCCAGCGTCGAAAGCGATGGCAGCCGGGAGATCGTCTGCTCACGCGGTGTTCGCCTGCTGGCTGACGTCACGCTGGTTGAAGTCGCCGACAATGACTTCGCCGCCATCGTTCTGCCCGGTGGCCTGAAAGGGGCTGAAACCTTCCGTGACAGTCCGCTGCTCGTCGAAACGGTGCGTCAGTTTCACCTCAATGAGAAAATTGTCGCCGCGATATGCGCCGCAGCAGGCACCGTATTGATCCCCCACGATCTCTTCCCGGTCGGTAACATGACCGGCTTTCCCGGCTTAAAAGAGACTATTCCGGCAGGTCAGTGGATGGAGCGCCGGGTGGTGTGGGATCCGCGTGTCAATCTGCTGACCAGCCAGGGGCCTGGCACAGCAATAGACTTTGCGCTGAAGCTGATTGATCTGCTGGTGGGAAAAGAGATGGCGCGCGAGGTGGCCGCACAGCTGGTGCTGGCGCCCGGCATTTATGACTATCAGGATTAAAAAAAAGGCTTAAAAAGAGGCAGCCAGTCAGCCCTGAACAGGTGCTGACTGGCTCTGAGACGTGACTACGGGCGGTAAACCTTAACGTTCTTAAAGCCCTGCTCATGTAGATAGAGCGCCTGCAGACGGCTCATCACACCGCGATCGCAGTAGAGCAGCCAGGTGCGGTTCTGATCGAGATCGCCAAACTGTGTGCTGAGTTTGTAGAACGGCAGCGATTTCACTTCCGTAGCGTTCAGCGTCAGAGGCTTTTCTTCCTGCTCATCGATAGAGCGGATATCCAGCACCACGTCGTTCTCGCTCAGCAGGGCGACGGTCTCAACTTCCACCACCTCCTCTTCTGTCTGCTCAGCGATGGTACGGATATCGACGTTAGTCGCTTCTTCGATGACCCGATCCAGAATCGTGAAGTCGAAATTCTGCTCTTCCGCCTCGATCTTCTCTTTCACCGCCTTCACGGTCGGGCTTTTAGAGATCACGCCGCAATATTCCGGCATGGTGCTGGCGAAATCTTCGGTGCCGATTTCACGGGCAATCCGGATGATGTGCTCTTTGTCATGCGAGATTAGCGGACGCAGAATCAGCGTATCGGACGCGTTATCGATCAGACGCAGGTTGGTCAGCGTCTGGCTCGACACCTGACCTACCGCTTCACCGGTGACCAGCGCCTGCACGCCGTAGCGCTCAGCAATCGTCGAGGCCGCGCGCACCATCATGCGCTTCAGCACCACGCCCATCTGGCCGTCATCCACTTTTTCGAGGATCTCCCCCACTACCGGCTCAAAATTGATCGCCACGAAGCGCACCCGGTGCGAACGACCAAAACGATTCCACAGATAGTGCGCAACCTGACGGACGCCAATCTCGTGCGCGGCACCGCCCAGGTTAAAGAAGCAGTAGTGCACGCGGCTGCCGCGACGCAGCAGCATATAGCTGGAGACACCGGAGTCGAAACCACCGGAAATCAGCGACAGCACATCTTCCTGCGTGCCAATCGGGAAACCGCCGAGGCCTTCGTAGCGCGCAGTCACCAGCGTCAGGCGATTCTCTTCAACTTCAAGATTCACCGTCACGTCCGGATGTTTAAGCTGCACGCGGGCGCTTTCGATATGCTGATTCAGACCGCCGCCCACATAGCGCTCCACATCCTGCGAGCTGAAGCTATGCTTGCCACGACGCTTAACACGCACGCAGAAGCTCTTCCCTTCCAGACTGTCACGATACTGCGCTAACGTCTGTTCAAAGATGTGATGAATATCGGTGTACTCACGATCTTCAACCGCTAAAACGTGATGGATACCGGGAATGCGCGCGAGCTCATCGGGAATAATCTCTCCCAGCGCTGCATTTTTTGACCGCACTTCAATGTGATCCCAGTGACGCACAACGGCGATTTCGTCGCTAACGGTTTTCAGGACGTTGCGGATATTGCTGGCAAGAATCTTGATAAAGCGCAAACGCACCGACGGACTCTTGATGGTGATTTCAGGAAATAACTTGATGATAAACTTCATGGCGACACAGCTTCGTTGGGCAAATAAGTGCTAAAACAGGCGGCACTTAGCTGGTAAAATCACAAAATTGCGGGCTGCATGGCGCAACCGCATCCGAGGCGCGGGAGTATATCACCTTTGTCAGGTGACTGCTTCTTCATCAGCCGCCGCATTGATTATTTTGCTAATCATAGGGTCTCAGCTACCATGACCGATTGCGAGATAATGTCCCAACCGTGAGTCGACACGAAATATGCCGAAAAAAGCCGAACAGCCAGCCAGCTTTGAAACGTCATTGCAGCAGCTGGAGCAGATTGTCAGCCGTCTGGAAAGTGGTGAACTGCCGCTGGAAGAAGCCCTGAACGAATTTGAGCGCGGCGTGCAGCTGGCGCGGAATGGCCAGCAGACGCTGCAGCAGGCTGAACAGCGGGTCCGTATTCTGCTGAACGATGATAAAGATGCCGACCTCACTGCTTTCACGCCGGAAAACGACTAATGGATTTCGCCCGATTACTCGACGTTTATCAGCAGCAGGTGAACGCCGCGCTGACGCGTTTTATAGAGCCACTTCCTTTTCAGAGTTCTCCTCTGGTGAATGCCATGCATTATGGGGCATTATTAGGCGGTAAACGCCTGCGTCCTTTTCTGGTCTACGCTACCGGTGAAATGCTCCACGCCGACCCGGCGAGTCTGGATGCGCCCGCCGCCGCGGTTGAATGCATTCATGCGTACTCTCTGATTCACGACGATCTCCCTGCGATGGACGATGATGCTTTGCGTCGCGGGCAGCCAACCTGTCACATTAAATATGGCGAAGACACGGCGATTCTGGCGGGCGACGCCCTGCAGACGCTGGCCTTCTCTATTCTGGCCGATGAAGCGATGCCGGGTGTCAGCGCCGAATATCGTCTGCTGATGCTCTCCGAACTGGCTAAAGCCAGCGGCGTAGCCGGAATGTGTGGCGGACAGGCGCTGGATTTAGCGGCAGAAGGTAAATCGGTCGATCTCGACCAGCTGGAACAGATCCATCGCCATAAAACCGGCGCGCTGATCCGCTCAGCGGTACGGTTAGGGGCGTTAACGGCAGGCGATGCGGGCCGTGAAGCGCTGCCACTGCTCGACCGCTACGCAGAGGCTATCGGCCTCGCGTTTCAGGTGCAGGACGACATTCTGGATGTGGTGGGGGATACGGCGGTGATCGGAAAACGCCAGGGTGCCGATCAGGATCTGGGGAAAAGCACCTATCCTTCACTGTTAGGCCTTGAAAATGCCCGTGCAAAAGCGCGGGATTTGTATCAGGAAGCTCTTGATGCTTTAGAATTGCTCGCTGCGCACTCTTATAACACTACAGCACTGCAGGCGCTGGCGAGCTTCATAATTGAACGCGACAAATAACTTCCATAATGAGTCTCTGATGAGTTTTGATATTGCTAAATACCCGACACTGGCGCTGGCAAACACGGTTCAGGAGCTGCGCGCCCTGCCAAAAGAGAAGTTGCCTGCGCTGTGTGATGAACTGCGTCAGTATCTGTTAGACAGTGTAAGCCGCTCCAGCGGCCATTTTGCGTCGGGTCTGGGCGTAGTCGAACTGACGGTTGCACTGCATTATGTCTATAACACCCCCTTCGACCATCTGGTCTGGGATGTGGGCCATCAGGCTTATCCGCATAAAATTCTGACCGGTCGCCGCGATCGCATCGGCACCATTCGTCAGAAAAATGGCGTTCACCCGTTTCCGTGGCGCGGCGAAAGTGAATATGACGTCTTAAGCGTCGGTCACTCATCGACCTCCATCAGTGCCGGTCTCGGCATGGCAGCAGCAGCAGAACGTGAAGGCCAGGGCCGTCGCACCGCCTGTATCATTGGCGATGGCGCGATTACCGCAGGCATGGCGTTTGAAGCGATGAACCATGCGGGTGATATCAAGCCGGACATGCTGGTCATCCTCAACGACAACGAGATGTCGATCTCCGAAAACGTCGGCGCACTGAACAACCGTCTGGCGCAGATCCTGTCGGGTAAAACTTACGCGCGACTGCGTGAAGGCAGTAAGCGTGTGCTGACCAGCCTGCCGCCGATTAAAGAGCTGGTAAGACGCACCGAAGAGCATCTGAAAGGCATGGTTGTGCCGGGCACGCTGTTTGAAGAGCTGGGTTTTAACTATATCGGTCCGGTCGATGGTCACGATGTACTGACGCTGGTGAATACGCTGAGCAACATGCGCAGCCTGAAAGGGCCGCAGTTCCTGCATATCATGACGAAGAAAGGCAAAGGCTACGCCCCGGCAGAGGAAGATCCGATTGCCTGGCACGCCGTACCCAAATTCGACCCGGCGATTGGCGAACTACCAAAAAGCGCGGAAGGTCTGCCGAGCTACTCTAAAATCTTCGGTAACTGGCTGTGCGAAATGGCCGCCGACGATCCGAAGCTGATGGCGATTACGCCGGCGATGCGTGAAGGCTCCGGCATGGTGGCCTTCTCCCGTGAATTCCCGAATCAGTATTTCGATGTCGCGATCGCCGAGCAGCACGCGGTGACCTTCGCGGCCGGTATGGCGATTGGCGGCTACAAACCGATTGTTGCCATTTACTCGACGTTCCTGCAGCGCGCCTACGATCAGCTGATTCATGACGTCGCTATCCAGAAACTGCCGGTCCTGTTTGCTATCGATCGCGGTGGTATTGTGGGTGCGGACGGTCAGACTCACCAAGGCGCGTTTGACCTCGCCTATCTGCGCTGCGTGCCGGATATGGTGATCATGACCCCGAGCGATGAGAATGAGTGTCGGCAGATGCTCTACACCGGCTATCACCACCAGGCTGGCCCAAGTGCCGTGCGCTATCCGCGTGGCACCGGTGTCGGTACCCCACTGGCGCCGCTGCAGAGTCTGCCGCTGGGTAAAGCGGTCGTGAAACGTCAGGGTGAAAAGCTGGCGATTCTGAACTTCGGTACACTGTTGCCGGAAGCGGCCGCCACGGCAGAAGCGCTGAATGCGACCCTGGTCGATATGCGCTTTGTGAAGCCGCTGGATGAGGCGCTGATCGCCGAACTTGCCGCCACGCACGACTCACTGATTACGCTGGAAGAAGGCGCAATCAAAGGCGGTGCGGGCAGTGGCGTCAATGAATTTATCATGGCAAAACGTCTGGCGGTGCCGGTGCTGAATATCGGCCTGCCCGATGAGTTCATCCCACAGGGTACGCAGGATGAAGTGCGTCATGACTATCTGCTGGACGCCGAAGGCATTCAGCAACAGATCGCCCGCTGGCTGGCGCAGTAACCTCCCCTCTCTGCGCTCCCCCCTGGGGAGCGCAACATCCTGCTATGCTGTAACCTTTGCACTTTCGCAGGAGCCTCCACCATGAAAACGATTCAACTGGGTACCACCGATCTGCAGGTGTCGCGCCTCTGTCTGGGTTGTATGACCTATGGCGAGCCAACGCGCGGTAACCACGCCTGGACGCTACCGGAAGAGAGCAGCCGTCCGCTGATCCAGCAGGCGCTGAACGCGGGCATCAACTTCTTTGATACCGCCAACAGCTACTCCGATGGCAGCAGTGAAGAGATCCTGGGCCGGGCGCTGAAAGATTTTGCCCGCCGCGAAGAGATTGTGGTCGCCACTAAAGTCTATTTCCCGCTGACCAATCTGTCTCAGGGTCTGTCGCGCAGGAATATCCTGCAGTCGATTGATGACAGCCTGCAGCGTCTCGGCATGGAGTATGTTGACCTGCTGCAGATTCACCGCTGGGACTACGACACGCCACTGGAAGAGACGCTGGAAGCGCTGCATGATGTCGTGCAGTCTGGCAAAGCCCGCTATATCGGTGCCTCATCGATGCACGCCAGCCAGTTTGCTCAGGCGTTACAGATGCAGTCGGAACAGGGGTGGCATCGCTTTGTCAGCATGCAGGATCAGTACAACCTGATTCAGCGCGAAGAAGAGCGTGAAATGCATCCGCTCTGCCTGAAAGAGCAGATCGCCGTGCTGCCCTGGAGTCCGCTGGCACGCGGTAAGCTGACCCGCCCGTGGGGTGAGAACACCGCGCGTTCCGCCTCTGATCAGGTGATGGCAAAGCTCTATGACAAGACCGAAGAGAATGATGCGGTCATTGCAGAGCGTCTGGCGCAGGTGGCAGAAAGTAAAGGTGTGACGCGGGCCCAGGTGGCGCTGGCCTGGCTGCTGAGTAAGCCTGCCGTTACGGCACCGATTATTGGCGCGTCGCGTGCTGAGCAATTTGAGGATCTGGTGAAAGCAGTGGATGTCACGCTGAGTGACGAAGAGATTGCCCTGCTGGAAGAGGTCTATCAGCCGCATCAGGCGGTCGGATTCGAGTAAGTACCAACGTGACGCCCTGCCCGGGCGTCACCTCTTATCAGGCATTCAGCCCCGACCGTTAAGCCGCCAGCCAGACCCCAATGCCATAGAGCATGGCTGCGGAAATCACACCAGCAATAATATCATCAACCATGATGCCCATGCCGCCATGCACATTGCGGTCAAACCAGCGAATCGGCCATGGCTTCCACATATCCAGAATACGGAACAGCACAAAGCCGCCCAACACCCATTGCCAGCTGTTAACCGGAATCGCCATCAGCGTAATCCACATGCCGATAAACTCATCCCAGACAATACTGCCGTGATCGTGTACGCCCATATCTTTGGCGGTGCGATGGCAGAGATAAACGCCGACGCAGATACCGACCAGCACGACCAGCGAATAGAGATCCTGTGGCAGAAAGGTCATCAGCCACCAGAATGGGATGGCCGCCAGCGACCCCATGGTGCCCGGTACGACCGGGCTTAATCCGCTGCCGAAACCGGTCGCCAGCAGATGCCACGGATTGCTCATCCGCAGGCGGCTTTTCGCCACGTCGTTATTAAGTATCAAAGTGATCAAACCCTTTATGGCGTAATGTGGCGGGCTTGCCGTTATCCAGCAGCGTCAGGCCTTCCGACTCCGGTGCCATCTGTCCGATGCAGGTATAAGGCACGCCCAGATGACCCAGCGCCACATCCAGCGCGCCACGATTCACTTCCGGCACGGTGAAGCAGAGTTCGTAGTCTTCGCCGCCACTCAGCGCCCAGCGCAATACCTGCTCAGGCTCGAAGTGGTCGCGCAGCGCTGCCGACAGCGGCAGCGCATCCAGATTCACCCGTGCGCCGCAGCCGCTGGCTTTCAGCACGTGGCCGAGGTCGGAAATCAGACCGTCGGAAATATCCACTGCCGAAGAGGCCAGCGAACGCAGTGCCTGACCCTGCAGAATGCGCGGCATCGGACGCAGATGACGTTTAATCAGCGCTTCATGCACCGCCGGATCGCTGATACGGCAGTGATGCTGCAGCAGCGCCAGACCCGCCGCGCTGTCACCCAGCGTGCCGGTCACGAAGATCCAGTCGCCCGGCTTCGCACCGGAACGCTTCAGGGCGCGGCCCTGCGGCACCAGACCGTGAATCGCCAGCGTCAGGCTCAGCGGGCCACGCGTGGTATCGCCGCCCACCAGCTGCATATCGTAATATTCCAGCAGTTCAAACAGGCTTTCACTGAAGGCAGAGAGCCAGCTCTCATCGACCTGCGGTAGCGTCAGAGCCAGCGTCAGCCACGCGGGATCGGCGCCCATAGCAGCAAGGTCGCTGAGATTCACAGCCAGGGCTTTGTAACCCAGATCGGCAGGATGGATATCCCGTAAGAAGTGCACACCCGCGACCAGGGTATCGGTGCTGATCGCCAGCGTCTGTTTTTCCGGCACGCTAAGTAACGCACAATCGTCACCGATGCCGAGTTCGACATCACGGCGGCTGCGTGTTCTGCGGTTGAAATAGCGTGCGATGAGTTCAAATTCACCACAAGACATAATTGCGTTCCGCTTAACCCTTCATGAAAAAAGGCCGGCAAGCCGGCCTTTTTGTTTATTTGCGATTGGGTCGAATTTGTGGACCGGCTTTATCCAGCACGCCGTTAACAAATTTATGACTGTCTTCGGCACCGAAGACTTTCGCCAGCTCAATCCCTTCGTTGATGGCCACTTTATAAGGCACATCATTACGTTTGCTCAGCTCATACAGCGAGATGCGCAGGATCGCTTTTTCTACCTGGCCCAGCTCTTCGAGCTGACGCGACAGATAGGGCTTCATCAGTCCATCCAGATACGCACTGTTGGTCGCCACACCGGACAGCAGTTCGCGGAAGTAGGTAATGTCGACGTCTTTGACGTCCTGTTCCGCCAGAAACTGGTATTCCACATCGGCAATGTCGTTATTCGACAACTGCCAGGAGTAAAGCGCCTGAACAGCGCACTCACGGGCGCGACGACGAGCAGCAGGTTTCACAAAATTCCCCTTACAAAAATCAGGCTTTAATGGCTTTCAATACGTTGATCATTTCGAGCGCAGTCAGAGCCGCTTCAGCACCTTTGTTACCCGCTTTGGTGCCGGCACGCTCAATGGCCTGCTCGATGCTTTCAGTGGTCAGCACGCCAAACGCGACGGGAATGTCGCTGTTCATGGCCACGCTGGCGATACCGGAGCTGGCTTCACCCGCCACATATTCGAAGTGGGCAGTGCCACCACGAATGACGGTGCCGAGTGCGATAATCGCATCATATTTGCCGGAGTTTGCCAGCGCACGGGCTGCCAGAGGCAGTTCGTAAGCACCAGGCACCCAGACTACGGTGATATTGTCATCTTTGACCTGGCCGATACGTTTCAGGGCATCAACTGCGCCATCCAGCAGGCTGTCATTAATGAAGTTGTTAAAACGCGCAATAACGATGGCAACATTGGCCTCAGGCGTTGCAACAGCAGCTTCGATAACTTTCATACTTATCCTTTCAGGGGTTTGGTTAGCCCCGCGCAGGGGGGCGGATTCTATCATACTCTTGGGCGGCGTGCTCTCGCTTTTCCGACCGTGTTATTGTGGTGTCAGGGTCAGGCGTAAATCGTCACCGACCTGCCGGACATCGCTGAAACGGAACGCAGGCGCGTCGGCCAGCTGGCTGAGTCCCGGCAGCTGACACAGGCCGCGTCCTTCATGACCTAACAGCTTAGGTGCCAGATAAACAATCAGTTCATCGACCAGTCCGGCCTGCAACAGCGCACCGGCCAGCGTGGCACCCGCTTCAACCCAGACACTGTTAATCTGTTGCCTTCCCAGCAGCATCATCATCGCGACCAGATCCAGCTGCTGTCCGCGCAGCGGCACGGCGATTTGCGTCACATCGGCGGGCCAGCTCTGCTGATCCGGCTGATGACGCATCAGCCAGGTTTCACCCGGCTGCGAAATGAGGCGATGCTGCGGCGTGACGCGATTCTGGCTGTCGATAATCACGCGCACTGGCTGACGCAACTGCTGCTCATCGAGCAGAGACCGCGTCTCTGCATTGAGTTCAGACCAGCGCACCGTCAGGGAGGGATCGTCCGCCAGCACCGTCGCGCTGCTGCTGAGGATGGCGGCGCTTTGCGCACGCAGACGCTGCACATCACGGCGGGCAGCTGGCGAGGTTATCCACTGGCTTTCGCCGCTGGCCATGGCCGTCCGACCATCCAGTGACGCGCCCAGCTTGAGCTGAATCCAGGGAAAGCCGGTCCGCATCCGCTTCAGGAAGCCGCGATTAAGCGCTTCGGCTTCGGGCATCATCAGCCCGTGGCTGACTTCAATGCCCGCCTGTTGCAGACGGTGCAGTCCACGCCCCGCGACCTGCGGATTAGGGTCCTGCATGGCGGCCACAACACGGGTAACGCCCGCGGCGATCAGCGCATCACAACAGGGCGGCGTGCGGCCATGATGGCTGCAGGGTTCCAGCGTGACATAAGCCGTTGCGCCACGCGCTTTCTCACCCGCCATGCGCAGCGCGTGGACTTCTGCATGCGGTTCACCGGCGCGCTGATGCCAGCCCTCACCGACTATTTCGCCATCGCGCACAATCACGCAGCCGACATTGGGGTTCGGCATCGTCGTAAAACGGCCGCGTCGCGCCAGTTCCAGCGCGCGTGCCATATAACGTTCATCCATACTTTAATCCTGTAACCGGGCGATCTCTTCGCCAAAATCACGAATATCTTCAAAGCTGCGGTAAACCGAGGCGAAGCGAATATAGGCGACTTTATCGAGCTTCTTCAGCTCATCCATCACCAGATTGCCAATCAGCTTACTGGGGATCTCGCGTTCGCCGGTGGCGCGCAGCTGGGTTTTAATATGGTTGACGGCGCTTTCAACCGCATCGGCGCTGACAGGACGCTTCTCCAGCGCTTTCATCATCCCGCTGGCCATTTTGTCTTCATTGAAGGGTTCGCGCACGTCATTGCTTTTCACCACGCGTGGCATCACCAGTTCCGCCACCTCAAAGGTGGTGAAGCGTTCATGACACATCAGACACTGGCGGCGGCGGCGCACCGAGGAGCCTTCACTAACCAGACGAGAATCAATCACTTTGGTGTCCACAGCGGAGCAGAATGGGCAATGCATGACGTTTCCTGACGCGAGAGTGATGGGCCTGACAGTGTAGCGCGAACTGCGAATCAACAAAATCTCTTCCGTGCCTTTCACCGGCTTCTCATCGCAGGATAAACACGGCTAAATTTCGTCTGCGGCAAAAGGGACTACGCTTTAAGGGCTACAATTAAAATTTTCCACTAACACATTGGAGGTTGTATGGGTCTGTTTAACTTTGTGAAAGAAGCCGGCGAAAAACTCTGGGATGCCGTGAATGGCGGAGATGACCAGAATAAAAAGCTGCAGGATCACATCAACAAGCTCGGCTTGCCTGACAGTGACAAGGTTGACGTGAAGGTCAATGGCGATACGGTGACCGTGACCGGCGACGGCCTCTCTCAGGAGCTGAAAGAGAAGATTCTGATCGCGGCAGGTAACGTGGCAGGCATCACGAAAGTCGAAGACAACGTCACCGTGACAGACAGCGCGGCCGAGTCCGAGCTTTATACCGTGAAAAAAGGCGACACCCTGAGCGCAATTTCCAAACAGGTTTACGGCAACGCTAACGAATATAACAAGATTTTCGAAGCGAATAAGCCAATGCTCTCGCATCCTGATAAGATCTATCCTGGCCAGGTTTTACGTATTCCAAAATAACGGACAAGGATAACTTATGAGCAGGATGGTTTGGATTCCGGCGGCGCTCTCTTTGATCACGCTGAGCGGCTGCAGCAGCACGGCCAGCACCCCGCAGGTCAGAGAGTTGCATCAGGAAGTGAGTCAGCTTAATCAGCAGATGCAGCACCTGACCACGCAGGCCAGCGCGCTGGAGATCCAGGGGCAGCTCAACAGCCAGCTGCAGCAGGGTGCCTGGCTGGTGCCGCAGGCGAATACGCCGGTAGCACTGCAGACTCAGCTCGGCACGCTGCGACTGACGCTGTCGCCGGTTACCGCTGAAGCCAGCGGCTCACGGGCAACCCTGACTGTGCGTTCAATGGACGATCGGCCTTTGCCCGCCCTGCATGCAACGGTGATCTGGGGTGAACTCGACCCGGCGACCGGTAAACCGCTGAGCAGCGACAGTCTGAGTCAGACCGTGGCGGTGCCTGCTTCGCTGCTCCCGCAGCACTTGGCAAGCATCCCGTTGCGCCTCAGCGGCCTGACACCGGAGCAACTGGGTTATGTCCGCGTGCATAACGTGACCGGTGACGCACCGGCCCGGACCTCCCCTGCTGCACCCGCTAATCCTTAGCAGGTGTGCAAAAAAAAACGGGCAGCCAGAAGGCTGCCCGTTTTTATGTCTGACGCGCGATTAAGGCAGGATAGAAGGCTGATCGGCCCCCTCTTTCTCCACTTTCTGCACCATCATATGTTCACGCTTCATGCCCAGCTTCAGCGCCAGCGCCGAAGAGACATAAATTGATGAAATCGTACCAATCGTCACACCAATCAGCATGGTCAGTGAGAAGCCTTTCAGCAGCGCACCACCAAACACGAACAGGATGAGGATCATCGCCAGCGTCGTTAGCGAGGTAATCAGCGTACGGCTTAACGTCTGAGTCAGTGACACGTTCGTAATATCGTAAGAGCTGCCGCGACGGATCTTGCGGAAGTTTTCACGAATACGGTCAGAGACCACGATTTTATCGTTAAGCGAGTAGCCAATCACCGACATCAGCGAGGCAACAATCGTCAGGTCGATTTCAATGCGGAACAGCGCCAGCAGGCCGCAAGTGATGATCACGTCATGCGCCAGCGCCAGCACGGTGCCCAATGCCAGACGCCACTCAAAGCGAAAACCGATATAGATCAGAATCGCAATCAGTGCAGACAACAGCGCCATCGCACCCGCCTGCGCCAGGTCGCTACCCACACTCGGGCCAACGAACTCAATGCGCTTAACGGTCGCGTTTTGCTGTGTGGTCTGGTTGATCACCGACACCACTTTATTGCCTAACTCCGTACCCGCCGGGCCGGTAACCGGTGCCATACGCACCATGACGTCACGGCTGCTGCCAAAGTTCTGCACCAGCGGCTCGTCAAAGCCCGCTTTCACCAGTTCACTGCGCAGCGTGTCGAGGTCGGCCGGTTTTTCCAGCGCGATCTCAATCACCGTACCACCGGTGAAATCGAGGCCCCAGTTAAAACCACGCACACCCACGATCGCAATCGCAGCGAGAATCAGCAGTCCTGAAATGATGAAGGCCAGCTTATCCCAGCGCATAAAGTCGACGACTTTACGCCCGTGGTTTAACTGCTCAATGTTATATTCCTGTGCCACAACGCACTCCTCAGATAGACAGCTTGTTGATGCGTTTGCCACCGTAAACCAGGTTAACAATGGCACGGGTACCGACAATCGCGGTGAACATTGAGGTCGCGATACCAATTGCAGTGGTAATAGCAAAGCCTTTGATCGAACCGGTGCCGACCGCATAAAGAATGATAACTTTGATCAGGGTGGTCACGTTCGCATCGACAATACTGGAGAAGGCGCCTTTATAGCCTTCATGAATTGCCTGCTGGACCGAGCGCCCGTTACGCAGCTCTTCTTTAATACGTTCGTTAATCAGTACGTTGGCATCCACTGCCACCGCCAGCGTTAACACGATACCGGCAATACCCGGCATGGTCAGGGTCGCGCCAGGCAGCAGGGACATGATGCCGACAATCAGCACCAGGTTGACCAGCAGCGCACTCGTCGCAATCAGACCAAACTTCTTATAGAACACCACCATAAACAGGATCGAGGCGAGCAGACCCCAAAGGCAGGCTTCCAGACCCTGAGTAATGTTTTGCTGACCCATGGTCGGCCCGATAGTACGCTCTTCCACAATCTGGATTGGCGCAATCAACGCACCGGCACGCAGCAGCAGCGACAGCTGACGCGCTTCGTTCGGGTTGTTGATACCGGTGATGCGGAAGCTGTTCCCCAGGCGAGACTGGATGTTAGCGACGTTAATCACCTCTTCCTGTTTCACCAGAATTGAACGGCCATTGGCATCTTTTTTACCGCTGTCCTTATACTCCACAAACAGGGTCGCCATCGGCTTACCGATGTTGTCCTTGGTGAAATTGGACATGATGTTACCGCCTGCGCCATCCAGTGAAATGTTCACCTGTGGCTGGTTGTACTCATCCATGCTGGAGGTTGAGTCGGTGATATGGTCACCGGTCAGGATCACCCGCTTGTAGAGCACGACCGGCTGGCCATCACGCATGTCTTTGACTTCAGAGTCACCCGGAACACGGCCACTGGCCGCAGCCGCAGGATCCACACTGGTGTTCACCAGACGGAATTCCAGCGTCGCGGTTGCGCCCAGAATCTCTTTGGCGCGCGCCGTATCCTGAATACCCGGCAGCTCAACCACGATGCGATCGGAACCCTGACGCTGAACCAGCGGTTCAGCCACGCCAAGCTGGTTTACACGGTTACGCAGAATCGTAATGTTCTGCTGAACCGCATATTCACGCGCTTCGCTGAGACGGGCATCGCTCATGGTGGCACGCAGGGCATCGCTGCCGCTGCTGTTGATCACCAGATCCTGATGACGCGAGGACAGCCAGGAGATCGCCGCATCACGACTGGCAGCGTCACGGAAACGAATTTCCACGCCGTAGTTCGCGATTTTGTTGACGGTGGTGTAAGGGATATTTTTGGTGCGCAGATCGCTACGCAGCGTGTCAGCATTCTGCTCCTGCAGCTTGCTGAGCGCGGTGTCCATGTCCACTTCCATCAGGAAGTGCACACCACCACGCAGATCGAGACCGAGTTTCATCGGCTCTGCTGACAGCATACTCAGCCAGCGCGGCGTGGCTGGCGCAAGGTTCAGCGCGACAACGTAGTTTTCACCCAGCGCTTTCATGATCGCTTCACGGGCGCGTAACTGCACATCCGTATTATTGAAGCGCGCGGTAATCGCACCGTTTTCCAGCGCAACCGATTTGCTCTGGATATTGTCTTGTTTTAATGCGGACTGAATTTGATCCAACGTCTGCTCACTGGCGGCGCTTCCGCGCGCACCAGTGACTTGAACGGCCGGATCCTCACCATACAGGTTGGGAAGCGCATAGAGCAGGCCGACGAGAATAACGACGACCAGCATCACGTACTTCCACAAAGGATAACGATTTAACACGGCAGTTCCCTTAGGGAAGAAAGAATTACAGCGCCTTGATAGTGCCTTTAGGCAGCACGGCGGCGACGAAATCACGTTTAATGACGACTTCATTGGTGTCATTCAGCGCGATAGCTACGTAGCCCGTGTCAGAGACTTTCGTTACGCGGCCTACCAGGCCACCGCTGGTCAGCACTTCATCACCCTTAGAGATGGAATCCATCAGCTTCTTGTGCTCTTTCGCACGTTTCTGCTGCGGACGCAGGATCATGAAATAGAAAATCAGACCAAACACCACCAGCATGATCACCAGAGAATACGGACTTCCCTGAGACGGTGCGCCAGCTGCAGCCACGGCGTCAGAAATGAATAAGCTCATTAAATTTCCCTCATTGATGAATTATCAGACGTTAATGGCGGAACTTCTTTGCCCGTCCGTTGGTAAAACTCAGTTACAAAGCGCTCTAATTTACCCTCTTCGATAGCCTGGCGTAAACCTGCCATCAGACGCTGGTAGTAGCGCAAATTGTGGATAGTGTTCAGACGCGCGCCCAGTATTTCGTTACAACGGTCGAGATGATACAAGTAGGCGCGGCTATAATTGCGACAGGTGTAACAATCACACTCCGCATCCAGAGGCGCAGTGTCATCTTTGTATCGGGCATTACGGATTTTCACCACACCCTCGGTCACAAACAGATGACCATTTCGGGCATTACGGGTTGGCATCACGCAGTCAAACATATCGACGCCGCGACGGACGCCTTCCACCAGATCTTCTGGCTTACCGACACCCATCAGATAACGCGGTTTATCCTGCGGAAGCTGCGGACAGACGTGCTCAAGAATACGGTGCATGTCCTGCTTAGGCTCACCCACCGCCAGGCCGCCCACAGCGTACCCATCAAAGCCAATCTCTACCAGACCTTTCACCGAGACATCTCGTAAATCTTCGTAAACCGAGCCCTGAATAATGCCAAACAACGCATTTTTATTCCCGAGGCTGTCGAAACGGTCACGACTGCGTTGCGCCCAGCGCAGCGACATTTCCATAGAGCGTTTGGCGTAGTCCCAGTCCGCCGGATACGGCGTACATTCATCGAAAATCATCACGATGTCGGAGCCGAGGTCGTACTGAATCTCCATCGACTTTTCCGGATCGAGGAAGATCGGGTCGCCATTGATCGGGTTACGGAAGTGAACGCCCGCTTCGGTGATTTTGCGGATGTCGCCCAGGCTGAAGACCTGGAAGCCGCCGGAGTCGGTCAGGATCGGGCCTTTCCACTGCATAAAGTCATGCAGATCGCCATGCAGTTTCATGATCTCCTGGCCCGGACGCAGCCAGAGGTGGAAGGTATTACCCAGAATGATCTGCGCGCCAGTCTCCTGCACTTCTTCCGGCGTCATGCCTTTCACGGTGCCATAGGTGCCGACAGGCATAAACGCAGGGGTTTCCACCACACCGCGATCAAAAATCAGACGGCCACGGCGTGCGCGCCCGTCTGTGGTATCAAGTTCAAATTTCACAAAGCCTCCATCGGAGAAACAGTCCGATGCAGATAACCTTCGTCGCGTAACAGGCGATTCCGGCTATCGGTTAATAAATCAGTCGCCCACTTTTTCCAGCGGCGCCTGCGGATTTTTGCTGATAAACATCGCGTCACCATAACTGAAGAAACGATATTGCTCAGCCACGGCTGCGTGATACGCCGCCATGGTGTGCTGATAACCGGCAAAGGCCGAGACCAGCATAATCAGAGTCGATTCGGGCAGGTGGAAGTTGGTGATCAGCGCATCGATCACCTGATACTCATAGCCCGGATAGATAAAAATCTGGGTATCGTCGAAGAACGGCGCAATCAGGGCATCCTGACTCGCTTTGGCGGCGCTCTCCAGCGAACGCACGGAGGTGGTGCCGACGGCGACCACTTTATTGCCACGCGCTTTACAGGCCAGCACCGCGTCGACCACTTCCTGCGGCACTTCGGCATATTCCGCGTGCATGTGATGCTCTTCGATGTTCTCGACGCGCACCGGCTGGAAGGTACCTGCACCGACATGCAGCGTCACGAAGGCCATCTCAATGCCCTTCTCTTTCAGCGCCTGCAGCAGCGGTTCATCGAAATGCAGACCGGCGGTCGGGGCCGCGACGGCTCCCGGACGGGCGCTGTAAACGGTCTGATAAAGCTCGCGATCCGCCTCTTCATCAGGACGATCGATATAGGGCGGCAGTGGCATATGGCCGACGCTGTTGAGGATGTCGAGCACCGCGCGCTCATCATCAAAGACAATCTCAAACAGCGCATCGTGGCGTGCCACCATGGTCGCTTTCACGCTCTCATCTTCGCCCAGCAGCAGTTCTGCACCCGGCTTCGGCGCTTTCGAGGCACGCACGTGCGCCAGTACGCGTTTGTCGTCGAGCATCCGCTCTACCAGCATCTCGATTTTGCCGCCGCTCGCTTTACGGCCAAAGACGCGCGCCGGAATCACACGGGTGTTGTTGAACACCAGCAGATCGCCTGGATTCAGCTTATCCAGCACGTCGGTGAAAACACCGTGCGACAAGGCACCGCTGGAGCCATCGAGCGACAGCAGGCGACAGCCACTGCGCTGCGCCTGGGGATAGTGAGCAATCAGGGATTCGGGCAGTTCAAAAGCAAAATCGGCGACACGCATTGAAATGTTCTTTCTCAGGCAAAAACAGGCGGCACAGTTTAGCGGAAAAACGACCAATTCTGAACAACTGGCTGCGCAAAGGCAGTTCTGCCTATAATGCGGCATGAACTTTCTTGCACATCTCCATCTGGCTAAGCTGGCCGACAGCTCCCTGCTCGGCAATTTAATGGCCGACTTCGTGCGTGGAAACCCGCACCAGCACTGGTCTGCGCCTGTCGCGGACGGCATTCTGATGCATCGTCGTCTGGATGTGATGACCGATGCCCTGCCGGAAGTACGCAGCGCCCGACAGCTGTTCCGTGCGGAGACTTATCGCGTCGCCCCCATTACGCTGGACGTCATCTGGGACCATTTTCTGGCCCGTCACTGGCAGCGCTTCACGCCGGACCAGACGCTGGTCGCCTTTTCTGCCGCCGCCGAGCACGAAATCATGCCGCAACTGGCAGACACGCCCGTGGAGTTTCAGGAACTCAACGCGGTAATGTGGCGCGAGCGCTGGTTTGAGCATTATGCCCAGCCCGCACGGCTGGAGCGGGTGCTGCACGGCATGGCCAGCCGCCGTCCCCGCCTCGCGGCACTGCGCGACTCTTACCACGATTTCACCGAACACTATGATCAGCTGGAAGCGCTGTTTTTTGTTTTTTATCCGCGTTTAATGGCGCTGGCCTCCAGCAGAACCCTGTAAAACCCGATCCTCTGCTGCCGGGCTGGCGGTTGCCAGCTCTGGCCTGCATAAAAAGCCCCTCTCCCGCCTCTGCGCCATCTTGCCATTGCTGCTTATCTGCGGCTTAATGAAGCCTTTCTTAACAATAGTTAAGAAAACATCACAGCCAGACCGCCTGTTCAGGCGCACCTTCCGTTCGTTATGCCAAAAAAAACATAAGAGGAAAAGATGTCATCCGCTTCGCATTCTGAAATAGACGCGCGTTATCGTTACGCCTGCGACATCGCCCGTGCGGCGGGCAGCCGGGCCTTATCATGGTATCAGCAGCGTCAGACACTGGTCGTGGAACACAAAAGGGATTTGCAGGATATGGTCAGCGAGGCTGATCGAAACGTTGAAGCATTAATTAAGTCGTTAATTGCTGAGCGTTTTCCTGAGGATGCCGTCTATGGTGAAGAGAGTGGCGGCGAGGTTGAGGGCATGCCTTTTATCTGGGTCGTCGATCCGATCGATGGCACCGCCTGCTTCGTCAACGGGCTGCCGAACTGGTGCGTCTCGCTGGCGGTGGTCTGTAATGGCGAACCGGTGATCGGCGTAGTCTGCGATCCCAATCATCAGGAGCTGTTTCACGCACGAACAGGCCAGGGCGCGTGGGTTAACGAGAGCCGTCTGCAGGTTCATGATGCTGAGCATCTCAACGAGGGTTTGCTCGGCATCAGCAACTCCAGCCGGACGCCGGGCGAAAGCACCTCGCGCCTCATTAGCGGCTTAATGGAACAGGGTGGTATGTTTATTCGCATCGGTTCTGGCGCGCTGACCAGCGCCTGGGCAGCGGCCGGACGACTGATAGGCTACTACGAAGCGCATATGCATCCATGGGATAGTCTGCCGGGCATCGTCCTGATGCGTGAAGCCGGCGGTGTCACCAATGATTATCTGCGAAACGAAGGACTGAAAAACGGCAACCCGGTGTTGCTGGCAAATGCGGCCCTTTATCCAAAAATTAAAGCGCTGACCGGTAATCGCGCTCTGGAGGAGTAAATGACTCTGCCTGTCCTGTTCCGCTGTGCACTGATCCTCAGTTCTCTCTGGCTGCTAAGCCCGGCGTCACAGGCGGCGGATTACCAGCTGGAGAAAGTGGTCGAACTGAGCCGTCACGGCGTACGTCCGCCCACACCCGGCAACCGCAAAGAGATTGAGGCCGCCAGCCAGCGCCCCTGGACGCAGTGGACTACGGCCGATGGTGAGCTTACCGGGCACGGCTACAGCGCCGTGGTGAATAAAGGACGCTGGGAAGGCGAGCACTATCGCCAGCTCGGCCTGCTGAACGCGGGCTGCCCTGACGCGGCCCAGGTCTATGTGCGTGCCAGTCCGCTGCAGCGCACCCGCGCCACGGCGGCGGCGCTGACGGACGGGGCATTTCCCGGCTGCGGCGTGACGGTGCATCACGTGGCGGGCGATGTCGATCCCCTGTTTCAGACGGAAAAGCTGACGGCTACCCAGATCGATCCCGCTCAGGAGCTGGCCGCGAAACAGCAGAAAGCGGGCAACCTGGCGCAGCTGCAACAGCAGCTTCAACCGGCAATCCGGCAGTTAAAAGCCGCCGTCTGCCCGGCCGCAACAGAGTGCCCCTTATTTGATGCGCCCTGGGCGTTCCGGCAGACCCGCAATGGCAACACTTACGTTTACGGGCTGAGTGTGATGGCAAGCATGGTGGAGACGCTGCGACTGGGTTACAGCGAAAACCTGCCCTTTGATCAGCTCGCCTGGGGACACATCACCTCGGCCGCGCAGATCACCTCGCTGCTGCCACTGCTGACCGCAAACTACGATCTCAGCAATGATGTCCTCTATCAGGCACAGCGCCGTGGCTCAATATTGCTCAACACCCTGCTGGAGGAGGTTGCTTCTGAAAGCTCGCCGACCCGCTGGCTGATTCTGGTGGCGCATGACACCAACATTGCGATGGTGCGCACCCTGATGGACTTTAGCTGGCAGTTACCCGGCTATTCACGCGGCAACATTCCGCCAGGCAGCAGTCTGGTGCTGGAGCGCTGGCGCGACACCCACAGCGGCAAACGTTTTTTGCGGATCTATTTTCAGGCGCAGAGTCTGGATGGGATCCGTCAGCTGCAGCCGATCGATGATAAACATCCATTATTACGTCAGGAATGGCATCAGCCCGACTGCAGAGTCACCGATGTCGGTCTGCTCTGCCCTTATCAATCTACGCTGACTCAGCTGCGAAAAAACCTGGATAACAGCGCTGTGCTGCCGGTTTCGGTTATATTGCCCTGAGTCTGTGGCTAATCAAATTAAGGCCGCAGCCGCAATGCGGCCTTAATAATGTTAACCGCTGTTAATTAACGCCATTCCGACCTTTTCTTATTTAATTCTCCTGACTATCAGCGCCACGCAATTTGTTTTACGATAGTCCCGTCAATCATCCCTTTATTAACTATTTTCCTGTAATCCTTGAGTATTTCGGCGACTGGTTTCGCCGTTTTTTATTTCTGCCTTCCTGACTTTTTAACTCCCAGCGCCCATGTGGCCGCCCGCTCTCTCGCCCGAAGCTCCATTGTGTCCATTTTCCCGGTGATCCTCTTCAGCGATATTTCTGCTATTTGAAATAATCATTCCCGCAATTATTTTCTGAAATAATGTGATGCATGATCTTATTTCGCAGACAGGAAATTAGCGTCGGATAAAAGGACAAGGTGTTGTGGCGAGGATCACACAAATAATCAGAGACGGGGAAAAACAGAAGGGAATAGCGTGCTCTGCTCCCCCATAAATCGGGAGAGCAGAACAGGAGATTAGCGGGTTTTACGAACCAGCTTATAGCCCAGCAGCAGCACCACAATCCACACCATACCAACATAGAGTGAAATGCGGGTATCGGGGAAATAACCAATCAGCCCGATAATAAAGCAGAGGAAGGCCACGCCGACACCGGCAGTCAAACTGCCGCCTGGCAGCGCAAACTGCAGCTTACCCGCCGCCTCTTTGCCAATTTTGCGACGGAACGCAATCTGCGACAGCAGAATCATGATCCAGACCCACACCGTCGCAAAGGTCGCCAGCGAGGCGATCACCAGGAAGACTTTTTCCGGCATCAGGTAGTTGAGATACACCGCGATCAGCATGGCGAACATCATCACTACCACCGTCACCCAGGGAATCCCGCGCGACGAAACCTTCATGAAGACCTTCGGAGCATGCCCCTGCTGCGCCATCCCGTGCAGCATGCGGCCCACGCCAAACACATCGCTGTTAATTGCCGAGAGTGACGCGGTCAGCACCACGAAATTGAGAATAGAGGCAGCTGCTGCGATCCCCAGATGCTGGAAGGTCAACACGAACGGACTGCCCGAGGTGCCAACCTGATTCCACGGATAGATCGACATAATCACAAACAGCGTGCCGACGTAGAACACCAGAATACGCCACGGCACTGAGTTGATTGCACGCGGAATCGACTTCTCCGGGTCTTTCGCTTCACCGGCAGTGATACCGATGATTTCGATGCCGCCATAGGCGAACATCACCATCTGCAGCGACAGCAGCATGCCGACCACGCCGTGGGCGAAGAAGCCGCCGTTGGTCCACAGATTATGGATGCCGGTCGGCTGACCGCCGTTGCCGAGTCCCCAGATGATCATGCCGAAACCGGCCAGAATCATCACGATGATGGTGGCGACTTTGAAGAAGGAGAACCAGAACTCCACTTCGCCGAACACCTTCACGCTCATCAGATTGACGGCACCGATAATCAGCACCACGCTCAGCACCCAAATCCAGTGCGGCACCTCGGGGAACCAGACGCCCATGTAAATGCCGAACGCGGTGACATCCGCAATCGCCACAATCAGGATTTCAAAACAGTAGGTCCAGCCGGTGATGTAACCCGCCATCGGCCCAAGATAGTCCTGCGCATAGCGTGAGAAGGAGCTGGCCTGAGGATTGTTAACGGACATCTCACCCAGCGCGCGCATGATGATGTAAGCCACTGCCCCGCCGATGATATAGGCGAGCAGCACGCTCGGTCCGGCCATTTTTATCGCGTCGGCGGAACCGTAAAACAGCCCGGTGCCAATCGCCGATCCCAGCGCCATAAAGCGGATGTGGCGCGTGCTCAGTCCGCGTTTGAGCTTGTTGGTTTCTTGCATAACAACCTGTACCTGTGAAATGAAAAAACCACGGGCAAGCCCGTGGTTAAAGAAAAATCAGTGCGCTCTGTTACGAGTGAACGGCAACCTGTTCCGGTCCTTTCACCCGATCCACAACAGCGGCAATCAGCAGCATGACCAGCGACGGCGGCAACCAGGCAAGACCCTGATCGGCCAGCGGCAGATTCTGACTGAAAGCGGGCAGCAAATCTTTAAACCCGGTGGTTTTAATCGCATCAACAATGCCAAACAGCAGGCTGACCAGCATGGCTGGTGCGACAATCCGGCTGCTCTTGTTCCACCAGTTAAGGGTGAAACTGAGCACCACCAGCACGATACAAGGCGGATAAATCGCCGTCAGTACCGGGATGGAAATCTGAATCAGGTGGCTCAGGCCGAGGTTCGACACCACCATCGAGAACAGACCCAGAATAAACACCAGCGTTTTATACGATAACGGCAGGTATTGCGCAAAAAATTCCGCACAGGCACAGGTCAGGCCCACGGCAGTAACCATACAGGCGACGAAGATCAGCGCGGCCAGGAAGAAGCTGCCCATGTTGCCGAAGGTGTGCTGAACATAGGCATGCAGAATCGCTGCGCCGTTGGCGTTTTGATCCACCAGCGCACCGCTGCCCGCGCCCAGTTTAAACAGGCAGAGGTAGACCAGCGTCAGGCCCAGACCGGCGATCAAGCCAGCCAGAACGGTATAACGGGTCAGCAGCGCGGCATTATCGACGCCACGCGAACGGGCGGCGTTAACAATTACGATGCCAAAGACCAGCGCGCCCAGCGTATCCATGGTCAGATAACCGTTAACGAACCCACTGGAGAAGGCCGCACGCTGATAATCCGCGGTTGCCGGAATGGTCCCGCCTGCGGGCCAGACCAGTGCAGCCACGCCCAGTACGGTCAGCGCGATAATTTTTAGTGGCGCAAGGAAGTGCCCTACCGTGTCGAGCAGCTTCCCCGGATAGAGCGACACGCCAATCACCAGCGCGAAATAGATCAGGCTATAGATAAACAGCGGCAACTCGCCATCACCGGTCAGCGGCGCAATACCCATCTCAAACGAGACGGTTGCCGTGCGCGGGGTGGCAAACAGGGGGCCGACAGCCAGATAGCACACGGTGGCCAGCACGATGCCAGCGACCTTGCCAATCGGGGTGCTGAGCGCATCCACGCCACCGCCGACGCGGGCCAGCGCGATCACGGTCATTACCGGCAAACCGACGGCGGTAATCAGAAAACCAATCGCGGCAGTCCAGACGTGCTGGCCAGACTGAATACCAACCATTGGCGGGAAAATGATGTTACCCGCACCAACAAACAGGGCGAATGTCATAAAGCCCAGCGCGAGAATGTCCTTCGAATTTAAACGATGTGTCATACGGCCTGTCACTGATGTTGCGGTGGAAGTTGGGTTAGTGTTGTCCCCTCGCTGCGTATAAACCGCGAGCTGGCTGACAATGTCAGCGCATTATGCTCATCGCAGGGTAAAGCGCAGGTGATTTAAGCTGCTTTTATTCTGTTCACAGAGGGATGGATCGACAACGGCGCTAAGTAAAACGTTTATAGCGGTGAAAGGCAATACGGGATCGGAAAACCAGAAGGTTATACCACCATTTTTTCAAAAGGCAGTGGATAGCGTTAATATTTGCAGCAGGCACACAAGATGATGTGCCTAAATAGTAAACAGAGCGTGAGAAATCCCCGCATAAACGGGCCCGAAGATACACAAAAGGCGCGTTTTACGCGCCTGTCTGCACAACGTTACAGCACTACCAGACCTGATTCGCGATATCGACGACCAGGCGAATCTTCTGCCACTGCTGCGCTTCGCTCAGGCTGTTGCCTTCTTCGGTTGACGCAAAGCCGCACTGTGGGCTGAGGCAGATCTGATCCAGACTGACATACTGCGACGCCTCTTCCAGCCGGGTTTTCACCTGCGCCGGATCTTCCAGCTCACCTACCTTGGTGGTGATCAGGCCCAGCACCACCTGCTGATGACCCGGTTTAATGTATCGCAGTGGCTCAAAGCCGCCGGAACGGGCGTTGTCATACTCCAGGAAGAACGCATCCACGTTGACGCTGCCGAACAGGATCTCTGCCACCGGGCCGTAGCCACCCTCAGAGATCCACGTTGAGCGAAAGTTTCCGCGACAGACATGCAGACCCACAGTCAGATCGGCAGGTTTATCCTCCAGCGCTTTATTCAGCACCAGGGCGTAAGTCTGTGCCAGCTGATCCGGATCGTCGCCGCGAGCGCGGATATCGCGCTTCTGATCTTCCGAGCAGAGGTAAGCCCACACGGTGTCATCCAGCTGCAGATAGCGGCAGCCCGCGTCATAAAACGCCTTAATCGCCGCTTTATAGGTCTGCGCCAGATCGTCAAAGTAGTCCGCCAGATCGGGATAGACCTCCGAATCGATTACTTTGCGGCCACCGCGGAAGTGCAGCACGCTGGGGCTGGGAATCGTCATCTTCGGCACCGCATCACCGGCAATACTCTGCAGGAAGCGGAAATGCGCCAGCATCGGGTGATCCGCCGGGAAACCGAGTTTGCTCACCACTTTCACGCCATGCGCTTTGGTCTGCACGCCATTGAACTGGATGCCCTGCTCCGCTTCATAGCTTTCTACACCGTCAAGGCCATAGAAGAAGTCGAAGTGCCACCAGCCGCGACGAAACTCGCCGTCAGTGACCACTTTCAGGCCATTTTCACGCTGCTTCGCCACCACATCGCGAATCGCATCATCTTCAACCTGCTTCAGGGCAGCCGCATCAATCTCTCCGGCAGCAAACTGTTCACGCGCCTGCTTAATCGCAGCGGGACGCAGGAAGCTGCCAACGGTATCGGCACGGAACGGGGCGGTTTCTCTTTGCATGATCACTCCTGTCTCTCCTGCCGGTAATGACGGCAGGAAATAATTGCATCCTGATATAAATAGCCATCTGGATGGCTACATGTCTGGGCACAGAGTGGCATGCGCCGCGCTCATCTGCAACTGAAGAAAATTCAGCGATGATGAAAAAAATTCAACTTCGGGATTAGCGCAGCGCGGCGCGCGCCTGCGCCATCTGGCTGTCTGAGAGCGGCAGATAGCCGGCTTCGCTGACCCGACGCTGTCCTTGTGGAGAGAGCACCTGCTGCAGAAACGCGGCGACCAGCGGTTGCAGCGGTTTGCCCGGCGCTTTATTGACATACAGATAGAGCGGACGCGCCCAGGGATAGCGGCCGCTGCGGATGGCATCCGCATCCGGAGCAATCGCCTGGCCCTGATCGTTCATCACCGCCAGCATTTTTACGCCGCTGAGATGAAAGCCAAAACTGGCGTAGCCGATGCTGCGCGCATTACCGGCCACCGCCTGCACCACTGCGGCCGAGCCAGGAAACTCCGCCACGTCGCTGCGGAAATCGCCTTTGCACAGCACCTGCTGTTTGAAGAAACCCCAGGTGCCGGAGGCGGAGTTACGGCCATAGCGCTGAATGGGGCGTTTGTTCCACTGCGCGCCGGTTAAACCGAGATCGCCCCAGCGCAGCGGCACGCTATGTACGCCACACAGGCGGGTAATAGAGAAGATGGCGTCGAGCTGACGCGGTTCAATCTGCTGCAGCGGATTGCGCTGATTCACCACCACCACCAGGGCATCCATTGCTACCGGCACCGCCAGCGGCGGATAGCCGTAGCGCGCCTCAAACGCCTGCCGTTCATCGGCCTGCATCGGGCGGCTCATCGGCCCGAGCTGTGCGGCGCCTGCCGCCAGCGCGGTGGGCGCGGTAGACGAACCGGAGGCCTGAACCTGCACATTCACGCCCGGTGCCTGGCGACTGAAATCTTCGCCCCACAGGGTCATGAGATAGCCGAGGGTATCGGATCCGACGCTGCTGAGATTGCCGGAGAGTGTGCCGGGCTGGGCCAGAGCCAGGCCCGGCAGCAGAGAGACGATCAACAAAAGAAGGAGGCGCATCAGGGAGATCCGGCAGCGATTAATGAACGGCATTCTCCTGCATCACGCTGCTGACAATCAACCTTGCGGGGAGCGTAAAGGTAAAACAGGTCTCTTTATGCGGCACGCTGGTGATATCCAGCCGCGCGTTATGGTGGCTCAGGGCATGTTTCACAATCGCCAGCCCCAGTCCGCTGCCGCCGGTGGCGCGCGAACGCGCTTTATCGACGCGGTAGAAACGCTCGGTGAGACGCGGAATATGTTCTAAGGCGATACCCGGCCCGTTATCGCACACCCGGAAGGTGGCACCCTGTTTGCCGCGCAGCCAGCTGATATCGATGCGGGTGCCGTCCGGCGTATGATTCACCGCGTTGTAAACCAGATTGGAGATGGCGCTGCGCAGCTGTTCATCGTTGCCGAACACTTTCAGATGGGGATCGGTGTGGAAATGGATATCGTGACGACCGCCACTCAGCGTCGCCGCCTCATGCTGCAGCAGCTTCAGCATCACCGGCACATCGACCTTCTCTTTCAGATCGATCGCCGGTGCGGCTTCGATGCGCGACAGCGTCAGCAGCTGTTTCACCAGGCTGTCCATGCGGCGGGTCTGCTCCGACATCGTGTGCAGCGCTTTGCTGCGCGAAGGCTCGCTCATCACCGAGTCGTTCATCATCTCCAGATAGCCCTGCAGCACCGTGAGCGGTGTGCGTAACTCATGGCTGACGTTGGCAAAGAAGTTGCGGCGTGCCCCTTCCAGCTGATGCATCTGCGTTACGTCACGCGCCACCAGCAGCCACTGCCCCTCGCTGTAGGGCATGACGCGAAATTCCATATGAAGTTTGTTATTCAGCACCAGCGTCAGCGGCTTGTCGAAATCGCGCTGGCGCAGATAGCGGGAGAACTCCGGATACCGCAGCAAATTGAGGATGTTCTGGCCATTATCTTCCGGCCAGCGCAGACCCAGGTGCTGCTGCGCCAGGCCGTTACACCAGAAAATGGTGCCCTCTTCCGTGGTCAGGATCACCGCATCCGGCAGCGACTCGGCACCGCTGCGGAAACGCTTAATCAGATTACCGAGTTCACGCCGCCGACGCCGGTTGCGCAGCTGCATCTGGTAAAGACCATAAAACAGCGGCTCCCAGCTGGCACGCCCGGTCGGTGGCGTCATGGTGCGGTCGAGCCACAGCCAGTGCGACAGCCGCATCAGATTGTGGAAATGCCATAACAGCACGATGACCACGCTCAGCAGCAGCCACCAGGGCAAGCCGCCAAACAGCAGGCCCAGCAGCGCCGCAGGCAGACAGGCCAGCAGCAGTTCTGTCAGTAATCTCTTCCAGGAGAGGCGTTCCAGCACGGTAAAGGCTCCGTTTAGTAGCGGGCAGAGAAACGATACCCTGTTCCACGGACGGTTTGTACCATGCGATCGTGGCCGGAGACTTCCAGCGCTTTACGTAAACGGCGAATGTGAACATCGACAGTGCGATCTTCCACATATACATTGGTGCCCCAGACGTGGTTCAGCAGCTGTTCGCGGCTGTAAACGCGTTCCGGGTGAGTCATAAAGAAGTGCAGCAGCTTATATTCGGTAGGGCCCATCTCCAGCGGCGTGGTTTCGGACATCACGCGATGTGAGGAGGGATCCAGACTCAGTCCCTGCATCTCAATCACCTCTTCCACTGCCATCGGCGAAATACGGCGCATCACCGCTTTAATCCGCGCCATCAGCTCTTTGGGTGAGAACGGCTTGGTAATGTAATCGTCGGCGCCCACTTCCAGGCCGCGCACCCGATCTTCCTCTTCACCGCGCGCAGTAAGCATCATCACCGGAATATCGCGGGTCATCGCCTCGCGTTTCAGATGTTTGATAAACTGAATGCCGCTGCCACCGGGTAACATCCAGTCCAGTAAAATCAGATCGGGCCAGGGTTCAATCAGCTTGCCAACGGCGCTGTCATAATCTTCCGCCTCGATTGGCTGATAGTCGTTCTGCTCCAGAACAAAACACAACATTTCACGGATGGGGGCTTCATCCTCCACAACCAAAATGCGCTTAGCCATTATTACTCCTGCTGATTATGACGGCTGTCACTGAGATTCGCGGCGCCATTATGCGTCAGATTTGTGACACTTTTATGAAAAACATAACCTGCCTGTAACGCCGTTGGTAATCATTTATGACAGCGCAGCGACAATTTTTTGCTTTGGCGGCAGAGCCAGTATAATCGCCGGGCGAATCACAACGGCAGGGACTCATCATGCGCATCATTCATACTGCGGACTGGCATCTGGGGCAGTTCTTTTACAACAAAAGTCGGGCAGCCGAACATCAGGCGTTTCTCGACTGGCTGTTGATCCAGATTGAACAGCATCAGGTGGATGCGTTGATTATTGCAGGCGATCTGTTTGATACCGGCACGCCGCCCAGCTACGCCCGCGAGATGTTTAACCGCTTTGTGGTGGCGCTGCAGCCCACCGGCTGTCAGCTGATTGTGCTGGCGGGAAACCACGATTCCGTGGCGACGCTGAATGAGTCGCGCGAGCTGCTCGCCTGTCTCAACACCCGGGTGATCGCCACCCCGCAGGAGCAGGAAGATGTGCTGCTGCTCAGCACCCGTCAGGGTGAACCGGGCGCGCTGCTGTGCGCCATTCCCTATCTGCGGCCGCGCGACATCCTGCGCAGCCGGGCAGGTCAGTCGGGACGCGACAAACAGACTTCGCTGCTGGAGGCCATTGCCCATCACTATCAGCAGCGTTTCGCCGCCGCCCAGGCGCTGGACTATGCGCTGCCGATTATCGCCACCGGTCATCTCACCACCGTCGGCGTCAGCCAGAGCGATTCGGTGCGCGACATCTATATCGGCACGCTGGATGCCTTTCCGGCCAGCGCCTTTCCGGCGGCGGATTATATTGCGCTGGGCCATATTCACCGCGCCCAGCGCGTCGCGGGCAGCGAGCATATCCGCTACAGCGGCTCGCCGATTCCACTGAGCTTTGATGAGCTGGGCACCGAAAAGAGCGTCTTCCTGCTGGAGCTGGCGGCCAGCGGCCTGCAATCGGTCACGCCGCTGGTCGTGCCGCAGTCGCAACCCATGCAGGTGCTGAAAGGATCGCTGGCGCAGATTGCGGCGCAGTTAACCGCCTTCAGCACGACAGAGCAGGAGAAGCCGACCTGGCTCGATATCGAAGTCACTACCCAGGAGTACCTCAGCGATCTGCAGCGCCAGGTCGAAACCCTGACCGCCACGCTGCCGGTCGAAGTCCTGCTGCTGCGCCGCAGCCGTGAACAGCGGCAGCAGAGCCTGGCGCGCCTCGACAACGAGACCCTGAGTGAACTGAAGGTGGAGGAGGTCTTTGCCCGCCGGCTGGCGCTGGATGAGGAGCTGCAACCGGCGCAAATCGACGAGATGACCACCCTGTTCCGCCAGACGCTGGCCGCCATGGAAGAGACCCAATGAAGATCCTCACGCTACGGTTCAAAAACCTCAACGCCCTGCGCGGTGAATGGTTCATCGACTTCCGCGCCGAGCCTTTTGCCAGCAACGGCCTGTTCGCTATAACCGGGGCCACCGGGGCCGGTAAAACCACCCTGCTGGACGCGATCTGCCTGGCCCTCTATCACCAGACGCCGCGCCTGGGCGCCATTTCCCAGAGCCAGAATGCGCTGATGACCCGCGACTGCGCCGAATGTCTGGCGGAAGTCGAATTTGAGATCAAAGGCGAAGCCTGGCGGGCCTTCTGGAGCCAGAACCGTGCGCGCGGCACCGCCGACGGCAAGCTGCAGGCACCGCGCGTTGAGCTGGCACGCTGCGCCGACAACCTCATTGTTGCCGATAAAGTCGGTGACAAGCTGAAGATGATCGAAACCCTCTCCGGGCTTGATTTCGAACGCTTTACCCGCTCGATGATGCTGTCACAGGGCCAGTTTGCCGCCTTCCTCAACGCCAAAGCCAGTGAGCGCGCCGAACTGCTGGAGGAGCTGACCGGCACCGAAATTTACGGCCTGATTTCCGCCGCTATCTACGAGCGCCACAAAGAGGCAAAAACCCAGCTGGATCTGCTGCGCAGCCAGGCGGGTGCGATGGCGCTGCTGGAGAGCGACGCGCGCGATGCGCTGCATCAGCAGCTCACCGATCTGACCGACGCGGAACAGCAGCTCAGCGCCCACTATCAACAGGCGCAGCAACAGCAACAGTGGCAGCAGCAGGCGCAGCAGCTACAGCAGGAGAGTGAGCAGGCTGAAGCGGCACTACAGCAGGCCCACGCCGCATCGCAGGCGGCAGAGACGGATCGCCAGCGGCTGGCTCGCAGCGAACCGGCTGAAAAGCTGCGGGTCAGACTGCAGCAGCGCGACGCGTTGCGCACCGAACAGCAGCAGGTTGAGAGCCGCTGTCAGCAGCTTACCGCGGCGGCGCAGCAGGCGCAGAACCAACAGCAGCAGCATCAGCAGAATTACGCCGCCAGCCAGACGGCTCGCCAGCAGGCGCTGCAGGAACAGCAGCAGCAGGAGAACCTGCTGACGGAACAGGTGCTGCCGCTGGATCAGCGAATCAGTACGTTGCAGCAGCACCTTGCGGAGCAGCAGCAGGAGAACAGCCGTCTCCAGCAGCATGCCCGCCAGACACAGGCCAGCCTGACGGAGCAGAAACGGCAGGTCACGGCCTGGCAGCAGGCGATGGCTGAACAGCATCGGTTACGTGAGCAGCTTGCCGATCTGGCGCACTGGGGGGCTTCACTGCCGGTATGGCAGGAGAACTTTTCCCTGCTGGCACAGCGTGAGGCGACGCTGGCGGGACTGACACAGCAATGCGAACAGCAGCAGCAACAGATCGACGCGCAGCGGGCGAAACAGCAACAGCAGGCACAGCAGGCACAACCGCGCCAGCTGGCAGAGCAACAGGCCCGCCAGGCGCTGTTGCAGGCGGAGCAGGCGCTTACTTCGCTTCATGAACAGCATCCACCTGCTGCACTGCGGCAGGCATTAAGCCAGCTGCAGAGCAGCCGTCCGGCGCGTCAGCAACTGCTGCTGCTCTCAACGCAGTGGCAGCCGCTGCACCAGCAGCTGGGCCAGCGCCAGCAGCGGCTCACTGCGCTGGAAAAAGCGCATCAGCAGAGTGAAGCGGAACTCCAGAGCCTGCGCGAGACGTGGAAACGCGAAAAGCAGCAGCTGGATGACGTCGAAAAAATCTGTGCGCTGGAGCAGCAGATTGTCGCTCTCAGCGATTATCGCGCCCGGCTCACCGCCGATCAGCCCTGCCCGCTGTGCGGCTCCTGCACCCATCCCGCCGTCGAGGCCTACAGCACACTGGAAGTGAGTGCTAACCAGCAGCGCCGGGCGGCCCTGCAACAGCAGACAGACGCGTTGCGCGAAGCGGGCACGGCAAAAGGCGAACAGCTGAAGCAGTCCCTGGTGCAGCAGCAGACCCTGCGCGATGAAATCGTCGAGACGCAGCGTCAGCTCGACCAGCTTGAGCAGCAATGGCAGGGGCTGAGCGGTGAGCTGGCACTTACCTTCTCCATCGCCGATCGTGAGGCGTTAGCCGCGTGGCAGCAGCAGCAAAACGAACGTGAAAGCCAGCTTGAGCAGCAGCGCCAGGCACAGGAAGCTGCCGAACAGGCGCGTCAGGCCGCGAAAGATCACCATCTTCAGCAGTCGCAGGCCTGGCAGCAACATCTGCAGGAAGAGCAACTGGCGCAGCAGTCGCTGACCAGCCTGCAGCAGGCGCTGGATGCGCTGCAGCAGCGTCAGCAGCAGGAACAGCAGGCCATGGCGCAATTGCAGAGTCGTCTGGCGCAGCAGTTCAGCGACCACAACCTGACGTTACCGGATGCCGCCGATCGCGATACCTGGCTGGCGGAACAGCAGCGGCGCTGGCAGCGCTGGCAGGAGAGTGAGCAATTGCTCGCTAACCTGCAGCCGCAGCTGTTAAAAGGTGAAACCCAGCTCACCGCCCTGCAACAGCAGGCAGAGCAGGAACAGCAGCAGCTCGCGACCCGTCAACAGCAGCAACAGCAGAGCCAGACACAGCTCAACGAAATGCGTCGTGCCCGTCTGGCGCTGTTTGGCGATCGCGAGGTCACTCTCGCCCGTCAGCAGATGCAGGCCCGCGTTCAGCAGTCAGATGAACAGCTGGCGCAGCAGCTCACTGCCCTGCAGCAGGCGCAGGCCGAGGTCAGTCGCCTGCAGGGTGAGCTGTCGGGGCTGGACAATCAGCGGCAGACGCTCAGCGGCAAACTGGCTGAGGCGGAAAGCGCCCTGCAGCAGACACTGGAGAGCGCCGGATTCGCGGATGAAGCCAGCCTGCGCGCGGCGCTGCTGGATGAGCAGACCGCGCTGCAACTGCGTCAGCAGCTGCAGCAGCTCGATCAGCAATGCCAGCAGCAGCAGGCCCGTCTGACAGATCTGCGTCAGCGGCTCAGTACCCATCAGCAGGCGAAACCCGACGCGATGCCGGAATCCGCAGACGCACTGGCGCAGCAGCTGGAACAGTTACGGCTGGCGCTGCGCGACAACGCCAGTCAGCAGGGTCAGATTCAGCAGCAGCTGCACAGCGATGCCAGCCTGCGTGCGCGGCAGCAGAGCCTGATGACGCAGATTGAACAGGATGTTGTGGTGCTGGCACAGTGGAGTCGGCTCAACGACCTGATCGGCTCCGCAACCGGCGATAAATTCCGGCGCTTCGCCCAGGGCTTAACGCTGGATCACCTGGTGGCGCTCGCAAACCGTCAGCTCGATCGGCTGCATGGCCGTTATCTGCTGCAGCGCCGGGCGCAGGATCTGCTGGAGCTGGATGTGGTGGATACCTGGCAGGCCGATGCGGCGCGCGATACCCGAACGCTGTCAGGTGGCGAGAGCTTCCTGGTGAGTCTGGCGCTGGCGCTGGCGTTATCGGATCTGGTCAGCCATAAAACGCGCATCGAATCGCTGTTTCTGGATGAGGGGTTCGGCACGCTGGATGCTCAGACGCTGGACACCGCGCTGGATGCCCTGGACGCGCTTAACGCCAGCGGCAAAACCATCGGGGTGATTAGCCATGTGGAAGCGATGAAAGAGCGCATCCCGGTGCAGATCAAAGTGCGCAAAATGAATGGATTAGGTTACAGCCAGCTGGAACTGCCGCAGGGATAACGGGCGCCAGAGCGCCCGTCTGAGTCTGATCAGCGGGCGCTAACCAGCGTGTAGCGTGGGCCGGTCAGTAACCCGCCCTGCTCGTTCTGGGCCAGCATACGATCGCTGGTCAGTCCGGCCACGGTGTGCGCTTTATCCGTGACGTTGCTGGCAATCTGTTTGATCGCCGCGTTCACCAGCATCCCCACCAGTCCGCCATTATTATTGTTGTTCTCTTCACTGTCGCTGGCAGTGGCCTTACCCTGCCAGATCTCTTTGCCGCTGCGGAGATCCACCAGCCGTGCCTGGGCCGTCACGGTCGTCACGCTGTCAATGACCCGATAGCTGCTGCCATATTCACTGATCGAGATATAGAGCGCGCTGTCGGCGTGGAAGATCTCATTCAGACGCTTCGCGCTGACAGCCTGGGCGTCAGTGGCGCTGGTCACGCCATTCTGCTGAAAGGTCTCTTCAACGACCGCCACCGGGAAGACGTAGTAACCGGCTTCGGCCAGCGGACGCGTCACCAGCGAGTTCAGGCTATGAGCGGCGTTGATATCCGGGGATTTATTATCCGCAGGCAACACCAGAATCGAGGCGGGCTTGCTGGCACGGAACGCGCTGTAGTCATAAGGTTTTTTCGGGTGCGCACAGCCGGTCAGCAGCAACACCATCAGCACGCCGCTCAGGGCAATCAGTTTGTTCACTGAACCACTCCTTGTTTTTTACTCATCAGAAAATCCATGTAAGGTGCCGATTCGGGAAACAGCTGCTTCTCGATGGCGAACTGATCAAAGGCTTTATTGGTGTCGCCGGTTTTGGCAAAGAGCAGACCCAGCTGGGCATGCAGGCCAGGCGCAACCGGCTGGTTAACGGCACGGGCTTTTTCGATATCCAGATTCAGCGCATCGATCTGCTTCAGCGGATCGCTGCCTGGCTGATAGTAGCTATAAACCTGCTGCTGATAATCGCCCCAGTAGTAGATCGTCTTCGGCGCTTTTGGCGCACAGCCGGCCAGCAGCGCCGCTGCAATCAGCAGGCTGCTCAGTGTCATCATCTTCATTTACTGCTTCCTTATTTAGCCGGACGCCATGCGCCGTTGTTGATTCCATCCACTAAATGATCGACCGCTTCGCGAATCGCCAGATCCATAACTTTGCCGTTCAGGGTTGAGTCATAGCTGCTGGTGCCGCCAAAGCCGATGACTTCACGCGCCGAAAGCTGGTACTCGCCTGCACCCTGGGCGCTGTAGACCACTTCTGAAGTGGTGACATCCACCACGTTCAGATTCACTTTGGCATAGGCGACCTGCGTTTTGCCGCGGCCCAGAATGCCCCACAGCTGCTGATCGCCCACTTCTTTGCGGCCAAACTCGGTGATATCACCGGTGATGATGTAGTTCGCGCCTTTGATATTCTGCTGGCTGCGTTTAAAGTCCGACTCCTGCTGTAACTCTTTCAGGTTGCTGCGATCCAGTACGCTGAAACGGCTGGTCTGCTGCAGATGAGTAATCAGAATGGTTTTAGACTGATTGCCCAGCCGATCGACGCCATCAGAGAAGATGCCGTTCATGTACGAGGAGCGGTTATCAAACTGACCCACCGCAATCGGGCTGCGAACGCCCTGGTAAACCGGCTGACTGGCCGCGCGAACCTGCGGGGCCTGAATAGCATGGGACGATTCGGTGGCACAGCCGCTGGTCAGCAACGCCGTTAACAGGGAGAGTGCCGCAAAGGCATATTTTTTCTGCATTTCTAATCCATGAAGTGAAAGAGACGTCATCCGCGCAAGGGCGGTAAATTCTGGTTCTGTCGACAGTCGGAGTAATGCCATAGCATTCATGATGCCGGTCTGTAGACTGTCGGCAGCAGACCGGAAGAACTTTAAGGAAAGTTGGCCAGTTAAATGAATTTAATTAATATAAAGATGAGAATATTGCTGGGGGTGATTATTGGGTTTTCGCTCAGCGCCTGTCAGCAACCTGTGACTAAGCAACGGGATAGCGTGGCAAACCTGTGTCAGCCCGCGAAAGACCCTGACAGCAAATCCTGTCACTGGACTTATCAAATGCAGCCGGTGCTGAACAGGCAGTTTACTGATGCGGCGCGTTATGCCGGTCAGCAATGTCTGGTCCGGATGGAGTGGCAGGAGCACAGCCGACATTATGCGGTGACGCAGACTCAGGGGGATGAAGCGCTCTGCCTGCGCGCCTGGCAACTGGTGGCGCAGACCCGCGATCTGCCGCCGCCACCGGAGCCGGGGCAACCGGCGTGGTTCGGCTTTGCGCCGCGCGGTTAGCTGGCGAGACCTTCCTGACGCCACTGGCGCGGACTGATGCCAAACCAGCGGCGAAACGCGCGTGAGAACGCGCTGACTTCGGAGTAGCCCAGCAGCAGCGCCATCTCTGAAATCGGCAGCTGCTTCTGCTGCAGATAGTGTGTCGCCATTTCGCAGCGCACCTGATCCACCAGCGCGGTAAAGCTGCTGCCCTCTTCGCGCAGCCGTCGCTGCAGTGACCAGCTCGACAGCCCGAGTTTATCGGCCACTTCTTCCAGCACCGGCTCACCCTGCATCAGCGATAAATTAACCTGAGAACGTGCCTGCTCGATCATGCTCTGCTGAGACGTCCCGCGGTTGAGCCGCCGGATCGCATCCTGCATCACCATCAACAGGATCGGATCGCTCTCCGGCATCGCACGCAGCAGATCGCGTTTCGGGATCACCAGCGAATTAAACGGCTGATCGAACCAGACCGGCGCATCAAACACTTTGCAGTGATCGTGCCACTGGCCGGGACGCGGATGTTCAAAATGGACTTCGCGCGGTGCCCAGTGCCTGCCCGCCACATGGCGGATCAGATTCATAAACATCCCCAGCGTCAGCTCGGCATCCTGACGGCGCGACAGGATCGCGCCGTGCCGCACCTGATAGTCGAGCCGCCAGCACTCTCCCTTATCCACCAGCCGGGTTAAGGTGTCGTGCTGATGCCATGGAAAGGCATTGACCACATTGTGCAACGCCTGTTCCAGCGTGTCGGAGCACAAGCCGATGTAGCCGATCAGGCCTAATGACTGCGGTTTAAACTGCCTGCCGTAGTGCAAACCGAAGTTATCAAAACCGGAGTGACGCGCCGCCTCTTCCAGCACCCGACAGTAGTTAACCAGACCCAGGCTCAGCGTCGGGCTGGCCAGGCGTTCCGGATCGATGCCGCTGATGCCGAAGATGCGATCAACATCGCCACCCTGGGTATGGATAAAGTCGCTCAGGCCGGTCGCCGCCGCCGCCAGCACGCCGTGATTGCCTGCCCCCGCCGCTGCCGAGCAGGCCGCAAACGCATCAGGCTTTATCAGTGTCGGATTCATGGTCGCCTCAGTCAGAATTCGGGTGGATCACCCGTCCCTGAGATCAGAGCAAATTCCATACCAGGTCCCGGATGCCCGCCGCGCCGCCTGCGGGCGGGCCAGAATGCGCGCGGGCATCGGATCCGGCACTGCGGCGGCGCAGTGACGCCCGCCGCTGGTGCATCAGACGCCGACCGGCAGCTGCTGACCTTCCAGATAACGGCGACAGAGACGGACCGAGTGGCTGGCCCACTCCGGACCGAGGCTGTGCGCCATTTCAGTTTCGGCATGCGATCCCACCCATGCGGTGAGCTGGATGCGCCGCTGGATCAGCAGCGCGGGCAGCATGGCCATCTCCGCATCGCTGATATGTGCCACCTTTTCATAACCGCGGATCCAGTGATCGATCCACTCTGGCGCGCGTGGATGATGCTCAACAAAACTGATCGCCGCCGCCAGATCGTGCAGATACCAGCCAAGCCCGCAGTCATCAAAGTCGATCACCCGCGTTTCGCCCTTGTGCAGCAGCAGATTGGTCAGCCGCAGATCGGCGTGGATCAGGCCATAGCGATCCGATCCCTTGCCAAACTGCGCCATCGCCGCACCGACCTGGCTTATCGCCTGCTCCACCACGCCGTGATCGGCGGGGTTCAGATTCGGCGCGTCCTGCCAGCGTCCCCAGTGACTCTCACTACTGGTCATGGTGTGGTGATCCCAGATAATCCGCTGAAAACCCGCAGGTGCCTGCCACTGTTTACTGTGCTGATGCAGCCGCGCGGTAATCTGGCCCAGCTGCTGAAAAGCGCGGGGATCGACGTCGGTGGTAGGCATCTCCCCCTCGATCCAGTGAAACAGCACCACGTAGCGTTCACCGCCATCCGGCAGCCGCAGCGTCAGCACGGTTTCGCCCGTTTTGTCCGGCACCGCTTCCGGCACCATAATGCCGGTTTCGCGCAGCGCGTCGAGCCACAGCAGTTCGCTGACGATGTCCGCTTTTTGATGGTAATCGCCGCGATGCAGCCGCAGCGCATAACGCCGTCCTGCCGCCTGCAGCAGGAACGTGGCGTTCTCTGATCGGCACAGCAGGCTGAGCTGTCCCTGCAGGGCGGCGGGATAACTGGCCAGCGCCTGCTGCGCCATCAGGGTGAGTTGGGAATCAGTCAGGTTGTCATATTGTTTAGCGCTCATCAGTCCGGCTCCTTTTCACTTGCGTTATCTCAGCATGCGTTGCCGGAAGGTGAGCTGCTTGACTTCAGAAGAGACAAAGTTGACCGCAGCGTGCATCCGGCCCGGTTGTTGCCTGTGAGTTGACCCTGGAGGACAGAAGTCACTGCGCCCGCGTCAAGTCGCGGCGCGTCAGGCAACGGCATTATCCCCTTACTTTAGTAGTAATGGCGGTGTAACGCCGCGTGACCAACAACGACGGGGATAACAGTATGACAAACAGACTCAAGCCCACTCTGGGCACCCTGCATCTGTGGGGGATTGCGGTTGGCCTGGTCATCTCAGGCGAATACTTTGGCTGGAGTTACGGCTGGGCTGTGGCGGGCACGCTGGGATTTCTGGTGACGACCGCGCTGATCGCCACCCTCTACACCTGCTTTATCTTTAGCTTCACCGAGCTGACCACCGCGATCCCCCATGCGGGCGGGCCGTTTGCCTATAGTCGTCGCGCCTTTGGCGAAACCGGCGGACTGATTGCCGGTCTGGCGACGCTGATTGAGTTTGTCTTTGCGCCCCCGGCGATCGCCATGGCGATCGGGGCTTATCTTAATGTGCAGTATCCCGCGCTCAACCCGAAAACCGCGGCGGTCGGGGCTTACCTGGTGTTTATGACGCTGAATATTCTCGGCGTAAAACTGGCGGCGATGTTCGAACTGGTTGTCACCGTGCTGGCCGTTATTGAACTGCTGGTGTTTATGGGCGTGGTCTCACCCGGCTTCAGCCTGGCAAACTTTGCGGCGCACGGCTGGGCAGGCAGCGACAGCTTCGGACTGCCCGCCTTCTCCGGCATTTTCGCCGCCATTCCTTTCGCCATCTGGTTTTTCCTGGCCATTGAAGGCGCCGCGATGGCGGCCGAAGAGGCAAAAGATCCGACCCGGACCATTCCCCGCGCCTATATCAGCGGGATCCTGACGCTGGTGGTGCTGGCGATTGGCGTGATGCTGATGGCTGGCGGCGCGGGCGACTGGCGCAAACTCGCCGACATTAACGATCCATTGCCGCAGGCGATGAAAATGATCGTCGGTGAACACTCTAACTGGATGCATATGCTGGTGTGGATTGGTCTGTTTGGCCTGATTGCCAGCTTCCATGGCATCATTCTCGGCTATTCACGGCAGTTTTTTGCCCTGGCACGCGCGGGCTACCTGCCACCTTCTCTGGCAAAACTGTCACGCTTCCAGACCCCGCATCGGGCGATTATTCTGGGCGGCCTGCTGGGTATCGCAGCGATTTACAGCGATGGCGTGATTAATCTGCAGGGAATGACGCTGACGGCGGCGATGATCACCATGGCGGTCTTCGGCGCGATTGTGATGTACATCATGAGTATGCTGAGCCTGTTTAAACTGCGCCGCAGCGCGCCGGACATGCCCCGCAGTTTCCGCGCGCCGGGTTATCCGATTGTTCCGGGTATCGCCCTGCTGCTGTCGGTAATCTGTCTGCTGGCGATGCTGTGGTTCAACCCGGTGATTGGCGCGCTGTTCTTCGCCATTATGCTGGTCGGCTATATCTACTTCCTCGCCACCAAAGCGCAGCGCGACCGTGCACCACAGGACACGATGCTGGTCGGCGAATAAACGTGGCGCGGCAGCATGCTGCGTCGTGGGTTAAATCAGCGCCTGAAACCCAGGCGCTTAACCGTCAGCGGATGTGCGGGACACTCAGCCGTTAAGCGGCCAGAGCCACGCCGCACCACGCACGCCACTGGAGTCGCCATGCTGCGCCTTCAGCACCGGCGTTTCACACTCCCCGCCAAATACCCACTTCTTCATCAGCACCGGCACGGTCTGATAGAGACGATCCACATTGCTCATCCCGCCGCCCAGCACGATCACATCGGGATCGATCAGGTTCACGACCTGCGCCAGCGATTTTGCCAGCCGCAGCTCATAGCGACTCATCGCCAGTTCGGCGATCGGATCCTGCTGCGCCAGCAGCGAGACGATCTCCGCGCCCTTGCGATGCACGCCGCTCAGCCGCTGATAGTCGATACCAAAACCGGTGCCTGAAACAAAAGTCTCGATGCAGCCCTGCTGCCCGCAATAACAGGGCACTTCCTGGCGGTAGCGCAGCTCATCTTCATCCATCCACGGCAGCGGATTGTGGCCCCACTCACCGGCATTACCGTTGCCACCGATGCGCGACTCACCGTTAATTGCCACACCCGCACCGGATCCGGTGCCAATGATCACGGCAAACACCAGCGACTGTCCGGCACCGGCTCCATCGACCGCTTCCGACACCGCCAGGCAGTTAGCGTCGTTGGCAATGCGCACTTCACGATTCAGCGCCTGAGCCAGATCTTTATCCAGCGGCTGGCCGTTAAGCCAGGTGGAGTTCGCATTCTTAACCCGCTTACTGAAAGGCGAAAGCGAGCCGGGAATGCCCAGGCCGACCGTGCCGGTCTCGCCGGTTTTCTGCTCCGCCAGTGTGACCAGATCGACAATCGCCTGTACCGTTGCCTGATAGTCATCACGCGGGGTATTCACCCGGTGGCGGAACAGCTCCTGTCCCTTATCTGACAATGCGATCACTTCTGTCTTGGTGCCACCCAGATCTATGCCTATGCGCAAGGTTACTTCCTCGTTATTCGTTCAGGTGAGAGATACAGTAGAAGGCGGCTGCCTTAAAGGCAATGAAACCACTCCGATGTTTCGCTATCATGCGCGCTGACTCTCGCAGACTTGTGCGCCCGATCGCGCCACGGTAAGGAATCCCGATGTTGTGGTTTAAAAATATGATGGTTTATCGTCTGAATCGTGACATTCCGCTGTCCGCAGATGAGATGGAAAAACAGCTCGACGCCTTCACTTTTTCACCGTGTGGCAGTCAGGATATGAGCAAGACCGGCTGGGTCTCGCCGATGGGTAACCGCAGCGACGCGCTGACCCACGAGAACAAAGGCCAGATTGTGATTTGCGCCCGCAAAGAAGAGAAAATTCTGCCTTCGCCGGTCGTAAAACAGGCGCTGGAAGCAAAAATCGACAAGCTGGAATCTGAGCAGAGCCGCAAGCTCAAAAAGACCGAAAAAGATTCGCTGAAAGATGAAGTACTGCATAGCCTGCTGCCGCGCGCCTTCAGCCGTTTCAGCCAGACCTACCTCTGGATCGACACGGTCAACAACCTGATTATGGTGGACTGTGCCAGCGCGAAAAAAGCGGAAGATACCCTGGCGCTGCTGCGCAAAAGCCTGGGTTCACTGCCGGTGGTACCGCTGACGCTGGAAAATCCGATTGAACTGACGCTGACCCAATGGGTACGTTCAGGCGACCTCCCAGCCGGGTTTGCGCTGATGGATGAAGCGGAGCTGAAAGCCCTGCTGGAAGATGGCGGCGTCATCCGCTGCAAGAAGCAGGATCTGGTGTGCGATGAGATCGCCAACCATATCGAAGCCGGCAAGGTAGTGACTAAACTGGCACTCGACTGGCAGGAGCGTATTCAGTTCGTGCTGGCCGATGACGGTTCAGTGAAGCGTCTGAAGTTCAGCGACACCCTGCGCGACCAGAACGACGATATCGACCGTGAAGATTTTGCGCAGCGCTTCGATGCGGACTTTATTCTGATGACCAGCGAACTGGCGGCACTCACCAGTAATCTGGTGGAAGCGCTAGGCGGCGAAGCCCAGCGTTAATTCAACAGGCAAAGTGCCTGAAAAAACGGTTTTTTGCCCATAAAAAGGGCCGCTTAGCGGCCCTTTTTTTAATCTTTATCTTTCAGGTAGCGGCAGAGATAGGAACTTGGCTCGCCAACCTGCAGATGAAATTCGCTGTGACCCGGCACGTTAAACACCGATCCCGCTTCAAACCATTTCCACTCGGTCTCACCCGGCAGTAACACCTTAAGCGAACCGCTGACGACGGTCATCTCTTCCGGCTGGCCGGTTCCAAATGTGTATTCACCTTCTGACATCACGCCAACGCTGGCACGACCGGTGCTCGCACTGTCAAAACCGATAGATTTAACTTTTCCGTCAAAATACTCACTAACGTTGAGCATAATAGTTCTCCAGAGCACATGTTGTGTGTCTGGCAGTGTAGAAGGGAACCCGCTGATCTGTCACGCGAAATGATGGTCGTTTGTGATCTCTTCCGGGGGAGAGGTCAGACGCGCAGGGAGCGCGCACTCAGCTGTCGGTTCTGGCAGCGTTGTTTTGATTCGGCAAGGGGGAGGTCGGAGGTGAAGGCGTGATGGGCATAACTCGGGCAACTGACTGACAGACGGCGAAATGACGCTGAATATCAGGCTGGCCTCCCTGCCAGCCGCAATGCTTTACTCTTTTTCGACGTCTTCGTAGCGCTCTTTAGCATCGCGCGCTTCTTCTTCCGTCTCGTGCTCACTGATTAATGAATTTGGTTTGGGATGATCAGCACGCAGTTCGTAAGAGGTTACTTTATTACCTTCAGGGCCCTTTTCGACAGGCACAACTTTGGCTTCACGTGGGTACGGTGGTCTGCTCGGCATACTGTGTCCCTCTTATCTGAATAACAATCCACAGGACAGGCTGCTGCCTGTCATAGGATCAGTATAGACAATGACATCTGAAGCGGGATCAAAGCGGGAAAAATCCGAGGGTTAGCTGGCGCGGGCCAGAGAGAGGGACAGCAGAATCTCTTCCACCACACACTCCGGTGCCTGCATGGCATTCACCTGATGATGGGCCGCCGCCTGGTAAAGGTGTGCGCGTTCACGCAGCACATCACTCATCTCGTCGGCAATCGGACGTCCGGTTAAGGTCGGACGCTGAGCCGCTTCCGGCTCACTTTCCAGTCGCTCTGCCAGCACTTCGGGTGACGCGCTGAGCCAGATCACCTGACCCTGCTCCTGCATAAAGCGGCAGTTCTCTTCAGCCAGGATCATGCCACCGCCCGTCGCAATGACCGTCCGGGGAGCCGTCACCGCTTTCAGCGATTCCGTTTCACGGGCGCGGAAACCTTCCCAGCCTTCCGCCTCGACAATCTCCGTCACGCTGCGTTGCGTGCTGAGTTGCAGATGGTGATCGGTATCCGTAAAGGCGTAGCCCAGCGCCTGCGATAACGCCTCGCCGACCGTGGTTTTGCCGCAACCGCGAGCGCCAATCAAAAAGATGGGTAGTGACATCAGGGCCGTTCCTCCGCCTGACCGCGCGATGCGGCTGCATGGTTAGCTGATTAATGCGACGCATAATAACTGGAAATTATTATGGCCTCCACCTGTCAGGCATGATTTACGCATTTTCCTCACCTGAACAGCGATAATCTCTCTATTTTCAAGGGGAAATGCATGCACGTTTTGTGCATCAGGCGGGTAACCGGGCGCTAAAAAACGCATAAAACGGCGGCTAAAATGGGCTGGCAATATTTGCTTACCGCCCGGATTTTACTTTTCGTGTTGACGCCCCCATATACTGATAACCATCGCCACAGGAGAGTCATCATGCAACGCGAAGAACAACAACTGATTGAAGGGCTGTTCAGCCGTCTGAAACAGGCCGAAAGCCAGACCGTGGCACGCGATGCCGCTGCCGAACAATTGATTAACCAGCATCTTCAGGCGCAGCCAGGCGCGCCTTACTACATGGCGCAGGCGATCCTGATTCAGGAAGCGGCGCTGAAAAAACTCAATGAGAAAGTGTCAGCACTGGAAAGCCAGGTGGCACAGTTGCAGCAGCAACAGCAGCAGCCTGCACAGAGCAGCGGCGGCTTCCTGTCGGGACTGTTTGGCAGCGGTTCGCGTCAGCAGCCGCCCGTTCAACAGCAGCAGCAACAACAGCAACAGTCGCCGTGGAACAGTGCGCCGCAGCAACCGGCACAGCAGCAGTATGCCCCTGCCCAGGCACCCGCGCCACGTGGCACCGGTTTCCTTGGCGGCGCACTGCAGACTGCCGTGGGCGTAGCGGGGGGTGTCGTGATGGCCGACATGCTGACCAGCATGTTCCATCATTCACAGCCGGAAGAGATTGTGAATATCATCAATGAGCCGCCGCTGCCGGAGGTGAATGATAATCTCAACACCTTTAACGGTGGCGATGACAATGCCGATAACTTCAACGGCGGTAACGACAGCGCTTTCCTCGACCAGAACACGGGCTGGGACAGCAATTATGCCGACAACAGCGATCTCAACGATTTTGGCGGCAACGATTTCGACGACGACGACAGCTTCGTTTAAGTTGAGCGTTTCTGCTGGGTGAGCCAGCTATCCAGTTCATTCGCAAACTGCTGGCGGTCACGCGGACTCATCGTCGCGGGGCCGCCGGTCTGCACGCCGCTTGACCGCAGCGTATCCATAAAATCACGCATCGTCAGGCGTTCACGAATCGTCGCCGGTGAGTAACGCTCGCCGCGCGGATTCAGCGCCGCCGCTCCCTTCTCAATCACCTCAGCCGCCAGCGGAATATCGGCGGTGATCACCAGATCGCCGGGCTGACAACGTCTGACGATCTCATTGTCCGCCACATCAAAGCCAGCAGGCACCTGCAGCGTGCGCAGATAAGGCGATGGCGGCACACGCAAAAACTGGTTCGCTACAAAAGTGACCGTGGTCGCGGTACGGTCCGCCGCACGGTAGAGCACCTCTTTGATCACATTCGGACAGGCATCGGCATCGACCCAGATAAACATCATGATTCCTTACAGTCAGAGAAGCCTGAGATCTTGCCGGGTTCCTCTTAAATGGCAAATTTTATTTGCGGCACGCTTTCCAGCGTACTTGCAGCTGACTTGTTATTCGGGCTGGCTGAAGTAAGCTAGCTCACTGAGAAAAACGAATAATGTCCTAAGGAGATGGCGATGCTGGCTAAGAAAATCGGGTTTATCGGCGGGGGAAACATGGCGAAAGCCATTATCGGCGGACTGGTCAACAGCGGCAAAATCGCCCCGTCTGATATCTTCGTTTACGATCGCAAAGCAGAAACCAACCAGGCGATGGCAGAGCAGTATGGCATCAACGCCGCAGAGAGCGCGGATGCGCTGGCGCGCGAAGTGGACATCCTGTTCGGCGCGGTAAAACCCAATGTCATCCTGAAAGTATTAAAAGAGCTGTCGGGCAGCCTGAAAAAAGAGGCGCTGGTGGTGTCGATTGCGGCTGGCGTGACGCTGGACTCGCTCTCATCCGTGCTGGGTTACGATCGTAAAATTGTCCGCGCGATGCCGAATACCCCTTCGCTGGTGAGTGAAGGCATGACCTCGGTAACGCCCAACGTGCTGGTTGAGCAGGCAGAGATCGACGAGGTCGTGGCGATTTTTGAGAGCTTCGGCAAAGCGGCCGTGGTGGATGAATATCTGATTCACGCCGTAGTGGGCGTCAGCGGTTCTGCACCGGCCTACGTGTTTATGTTTATCGAAGCGATGGCGGATGCGGCCGTGCTGGGTGGGATGCCGCGCGCTCAGGCCTATCAGTTTGCTGCGCAGGCGGTAAAAGGGGCCGCGCAGATGGTGCTGACCACCGGTAAACATCCGGCTGAACTCAAAGATATGGTCTGCTCACCTGGCGGCACCACTATTGAGGCGGTGAAAGTGCTGGAAGAAAAAGGGATGCGCTCGGCGGTGATGGAAGCGATGCAGCAGTGCATGGCGAAGTCAGAGAAACTGAGCCGCAGCTAACCCACACTCATTGCGCAAGGCGGCCCGGCATGCTGGCCCGCCTTGCGTGCTGCTTAACTGATGTGCGCCTGACCGCGCGCCACCGCGTCGGCAAGCGTCATCGGTTGCTGCATCCGCTCCACCAGCTCAGCGGTCAGCGTATACATGCCGCATGAGCAGATCGCCGCCAGTTGCCCCTGCTGACCATAAAACGCCATAAACTTTTTATCCTCCAGCGAACCGATTAGCTGGAAGTCATCCCATTCTGCCGCGTGGCCAACATACTCATAACGGGTGCCATACTGGGTCGTCCAGAAGAACGGCACACGATCAAAGGCGACGTTCTGATCCAGCATATTCCATGCGGCGGTCTGTCCCTGCTGATGCGCAACGCGATAGTGCTCAATACGCAGCGGCCCCTGTGCCGCCGGATACGTGGCGATATCCCCCGCCACCCAGATATTGTCAGCGACCCGTAGCTGCTCATCCGCCTGCAGGCTGCCATCCTCTGCCAGCGGCAGATCGTGAATAAAGCCGGTGGCCGGTTCAACCCCGGTAGCAAACAGCACAACAGTCGCATCCAGCTTCCGTCCGCCCTTCAGCTGCACACCATTCACCTGCTGGTCGCCCTGCAGTGATTCGATCTCGCCCTGCACCCACTTCACGCCGTTTTGCTCATGCAGCTGGTAAAAATAGCGGCCAATCTGATCGCCAAACCGTTTAGCAAATGGCAGCGCCTGACGGGCAATCACCGTCACGTCGATGTCGCGATTACGCAGTGCCGACGCCAGTTCGGTGCCGATAAAACTGTTGCCGATAATCACGATTTTATGGCTGGCATCCACCGCCTTAAGCAGCTCATCGGTCTGCGCTTTGCTGCGCAGCAGATAAACCCCGTCCAGATCGCTGCCCGGCAAATCGGGAAGAACAGGCGTCGCGCCGCTGGCGATCAGCAGTTTGTCGAAGGCGAGCGTCCCGCCATCCTCAAAGATTAACTGCTGCTGCTGCGCATCGAGGCGGCTCACGGTAGCCTGAAGACGTTCAACGTGATCCATCACATCCGCTTTCAGCAGCTGCGGAACCTCGCTGATATCCATTTTGCCCGACGGCACAAACTTGGTCAGCGCGGTGCGGTCATAAGGCGCGTCCGCTTCCCGCTCGACCAGAATCAGGCGGCCTTTAAAGCCGTCATGGCGCAGACGCCACAGCGCGGCACTGCCCGCCGCACCACCACCCAGCACCACATAGACCGGCGCAGCTGCCCCGCTGCCAATCGGTGCCGCAGGTGACATCGCTTTCGGGTTAACCAGCACCCGGCCTTCTTCAATGCGCAGCGGATACTGTTTGAGATCGGCTAACGCCAGCGGTTCACACATTTTGCCATCGGCGAGAGTAAACGCGGCTTTGTGCCAGGGACAGACCAGCCGGTCGCCGCAGATCGCGCCCTGCTCCAGCGGCGCGCCCGCGTGCGGGCATTTCGCCTGGTAAGCGCGGACGTTCTCACCCTCGCGGATCAGTAACACATCCACATCGCCGAGCGTTTTTTTAACCGGCTGTCGCTGGGGCAGATCGTTCAGGTCGGCGGTAAATTGATAGTTCACGGCATGGCTCCTTTAACTGATTCTGGTCTGATGCTGCGCGGCAAAACAGTGCGCGGCGCAAATCCCCACAAACAGTAAGTGTGGCAAAGGAACCGGGAAGCCTGACGAGGAATCTGTTTCAGAAAGATAACCTGCTGTTATGGCAGGTAATTTAATCGGCATTGAGGGGGGAATGAATCCGCATCGGGCGGCAGGGAGAAGCGGCCACCTGCGTGGCCGGGGGAATCATGCGCTTTTTTTCAGGCACTGGCTCATAAAGGTTTTACGCGCATCGCCTGCCAGCTTTTTATCGCCAGCTTCACCATTACAGCTCTTCATTTTCATCTGCTGCGGTGACATCTGCGACAGCTTGCTGTCCTTTTTCAGGCATTCACTCATAAAGGTTTTGCGCGCATCCCCTTTGAGATCCTGAGATTTGGCATGCTGGTTACACATCGTCATCTTCTCCTGCTGCGGGGTCTTCTCCGCCGCACCTGCCAGCCCGCTGACCAGCAGGCCCGCCATCATCATCGCCATTAAACCGACTTTCATCTTGTTATCTCCACAGTGGATTGTCCTTTATTATTCTGGCAGCGAATAAGCAAAGCGGAAAATGTTTAAGGTCAAAGTGATGTGAAGATCCCATTCCATATCGGCACTGGGCGGTGTTACTGGCGGGGATGCCGGAGCAGCTTGTCGATGTAATTGCGCAGCAGCAGCGCATCGTCTTCATCGGCACCGGCCACATTATCCATGGCATTTTCAATACTGGAAGTGATCGCCAGATGTTGTTGCGGCTCCAGCTTGCGAACCAGCGCGGTAACAACAATCTCCAGCGCTTCGATCTGCGCCATATGCTCTTTCGCTGTCGCCTCTTTTTCAGCCAGCTTTACCAGTAATTCAGCAATCAGGTTTTTCATGCTGTTGTCTCAGCGGTGTAGAAAAGCTGAAATTAACATCACGCTGGCTAAAAAAACAGAGGGCAACGGCCTTTTTTTCAGTGAGTTAGCCCACATCTCCGCCCTTTTCGCAGCGGTTTACGGCTAACTTTACAGGCGAAACGTTTTGCGGGCAGATATCACCGCTGTTAAACGTTTCGCCTGCCAGAGAGGGGTTAACGCGGATCGACAAATCCGCGGCCCGGTCCGCCGCCATGTCCGCCCCAGCCACCACCACCGCCAGGCGGCGGGAAAATACATCCGCTTAATGCAGTCACTAATGCCACAACGGCAGCCAGCTTAACGATTCGTACCATATCTACCTCAGGGTGAAGAAATCGGGCTGAGTGTATGAAGCCTCCTGCATGACGACAAGTGAGATTCCTCCGCATCCGGCCGCTATTCATCTTTGCTGACCAGGCTTAACGTTTTACCGTCAGAATGCCGCCACATTCTCAACATCCCGGCCGGTTTGTGGCGCAAACTATTTGTGTAAATCGGGATGGCGGGCTCTTTACAGCCTGAAAAATTTTGCGCATTGTGAGCGCATTACATTTACAGGATAACACCATGACTCTCTCTCAGGCTGCTTTCAGTGACATCCTCTCCCGGCGCGACTGGGAAAACCCGGTTGTAACTTCGCTTCATCGGCTGGATGCGCACCCGCCCTTCGCCAGCTGGCGCGATGAAGCGGCGGCGCGCGATGACGCGCCTTCGGTGTCACTGCAGAGTCTCAACGGAGAGTGGGGTTTCAGTTACTTTCCCCAGCCTGAAGCGGTCCCCGCCAGCTGGTTACTGCAGGATCTGCCGGACGCCACGACGCTTCCGGTACCCGCTAACTGGCAGATGCACGGCTTTGATGCGCCCATTTACACTAACGTGCAGTATCCGATTCCGGTCAATCCGCCACGGGTTCCCGCAGAAAACCCCACCGGATGTTACTCGCTCACATTCAGTACTGACGCAGTCTGGCTCAATGCGGGACAGACACGCATCATCTTCGACGGCGTTAACTCGGCTTTTCACCTGTGGTGCAACGGACGCTGGATTGGCTACTCTCAGGACAGCCGCCTGCCCGCCGAATTTGACCTGACTCCCCATCTGCAACCGGGCAAAAACCGGCTGGCGGTAATGGTGCTTCGCTGGAGCGACGGCAGCTATCTGGAAGATCAGGATATGTGGCGGATGAGCGGCATTTTCCGCGATGTCACGTTACTGCATAAACCGCAGGTGCATCTGGCTGACGTTCAGCTGGAAACCCGGCTCAGCCCGGAGTTTACCCGTGCCGAGCTGCGCGCCCAGGTCCGCGTCGCCCTGCCGCCTGATGTCACCTCACGTTATCAGCTGCGCCTGACGCTGTGGCAGGGTGAACAGCAGGTTGCGCAGTGTCAGCAGCCGCTGGGCAGCGCCATCATTGACGAACGGGGTCACTATCCTGAACGCGCCCTGATCAGCCTGCCGGTGGAACAGCCCGCGCTTTGGAGCGCCGAAACGCCCCACCTCTATCGCGCTACGCTGGCGCTGCTGGATGGGGATCAGCAGCTGATCGAGGTGGAAGCCTATGATGTCGGCTTCCGCCAGGTCACCATCGACAACGGCCTGCTCTGTCTCAACGGCAAACCCCTGCTGATCCGTGGCACCAACCGTCACGAACACCATCCGGAGCACGGTCAGGTGGTGGATGAGGCGATGATGCGCCGCGACATCGGGCTGATGAAACAGCACAATTTCAATGCGGTACGTTGTTCGCACTACCCTAATCATCCGCTCTGGTATCGGTTGTGCGACCAGTACGGGCTTTATGTGGTGGACGAGGCGAACATCGAAACCCACGGCATGCAGCCGATGAACCGGCTCTCCGACGATCCCCGCTGGTTCGCCGCCTATAGCGAACGCGTGACGCGCATGGTGCAGCGCGATCGTAATCACTGCAGCATTATTATCTGGTCACTCGGCAATGAGTCAGGACATGGCGCCACACACGATGCGCTCTACCGCTGGGTGAAAAGCAGCGACCCTACCCGTCCGGTGCAGTATGAAGGCGGCGGCGCCGATACCGCCGCGACCGATATTATCTGCCCGATGTACGCCAGAGTTGATGAAGATCAGCCGTTCCCGGCGGTGCCGAAATGGTCACTGAAAAAGTGGATTGGTCTGCCGGGCGAAACCCGCCCGCTAATCCTGTGTGAGTACGCGCATGCCATGGGTAACAGCTTCGGCGGTTTCGCAAAATACTGGGAAGCCTTCCGCCAGTTCCCGCGTTTGCAGGGTGGCTTTGTCTGGGACTGGGTGGATCAGAGCCTGACCCGCTATGACGATCAGGGCAAATCCTGGCAGGCCTATGGCGGCGATTTTGGCGATAAACCCAACGATCGTCAGTTCTGTATGAACGGACTGGTGTTTGCCGATCGCACGCCGCATCCGGCGCTGTATGAGGCGCAGCGCGCCCAGCAGTTCTGGCAGTTCACGGTCGATCCCGGCGATCCGCTGAGCTTTACGGTCAGCAGCGACTATCTGTTCCGCCACAGTGACAATGAAGTGCTGCGCTGGCGCATCGAGCAGGAGGGCCAGGTGGTGACGGAAGGTGAAGTCCTGCTGGATATCGGCCCGCAGGGCCAGCAGCGGATCACGCTGCCATCACCGCCCGCGTTACACGGCGAATGCTGGCTTAACGTCGCGGTTCATCAGACTCACCCGACCCGCTGGAGCGCCGCCGACTGGTGCGTTGCCTGGCACCAGTGGGCACTGCCCTCGGCGATGGCGCTGCCGTCACAGCCGGAGATCGGTGAAGCACCAATGCTGCAGGATGAGGCCGGAGAGATTGTCGTCACGCATCAGCAGCAACGCTGGCATTTCTCACGCCACAGCGGCGAACTGACGCAGTGGTTTGTTGACGGCGAGCCGACGCTGCTCTCGCCTCTCCAGGACTGCTTTATCCGCGCCCCGCTGGACAATGATATCGGCACCAGCGAAGCGGAACGGGTTGATCCCAATGCCTGGGTTGAGCGCTGGAAAGCGGCAGGCTATGACCAGATGCACAGCCAGTTGGTATCGATTACGGCGAATGCGTTGTCGCAGGCGGTGCAGATTGAGACGCTGCACAGCTGGCTCGCCAACGGCCAGCTCGCTTTTATCAGCCGGAAACGTTATCTGATCAATGCGCAGGGGGAGTTGCAGTTGCAGCTTTCCGTTGAGCAGTCGCGCGGATTGCCGCCGCCTGCGCGCATCGGATTACGCTGCGAGCTGGCGCACATCCCGCAGCAGGTGAGCTGGCTCGGCCTGGGTCCGCATGAAAACTATCCCGATCGCCAGCTGGCCGCGCAGTTTTCACGCTGGCAGCTGCCGCTGGAACAGCTGTCAACGCCCTATGTTTTCCCCAGCGAGAACGGTCAGCGTGGCGGCACCCGTCAGCTCGACAGCGGCAGCTGGCAGGTCAGCGGCGATTTCGCTTTCTCACTGAGCCGCTTCAGCCTGGAGCAGCTGCGGGAGACATCACACCGCCACCAGCTGAGTCCGGAGGCGGGCTGCTGGTTGCACCTCGATGCCTTCCACATGGGCGTGGGCGGCGATGACTCCTGGAGCCCCAGCGTCAGTCCTGAGTTTTTACTGACTCAGCAGCGCTGGCAGGCTGAACTGACGATTTCTCAGCCGACGCGGGTAGCACGGTCTTTGGCCGCTGGTAAAAACGCTTCAGAAACAGCACGTTAATCAGCACGACAACGGCGGTGGCAAAAAAGACCCAGCGGAATCCTGCCACCGCCGACACGGCGGCCCCTAACAGCGGACCCGCCACATTGCCGAGATACATAAACGACTGGTTATAGCCGAAGATCCGGCCGGTGATGTTGTCGCGCGAGTGACGCACCAGCAGCGTCTGCACCGCAGGCATCATCGCGCCATCGGCGAAGCCGAGCAGAAAACGCAATACGCCCAGCTGCGTGGTGCTGGTAACAAAGGACATCGCCACAAACAGCAGTAGCGAGATGATCATCGTCGCCAGCAGGATACGCTGCGTGCCGATGCGATCGCCGAGTCGTCCCAGCCGGGGCGCGGCCAGCAGCGCAGAGACGCCAGGCAGCGCGGCGATCACCCCGCTCAGAAACGCGATATTCTCCGCAGTCGGAGCCAGCTCACGCACAAACAGCGTCAGGATCGGGTTCACCGATCCGTTGCACATCTGGATCACCATGGTCGTGAAAAACAGGCAGAGCATCAGCTTTGGGTTATCCAGCGAACGGAAAACCTCGCGTCCGCTGAGCTTATCTTTTTTACTGACCGGGACATAACCGGTCTCTTTAATCAGAAACAGCGTCACCAGAAAGCTGACCATCAGCAGAACCGCAGTGACGATAAAGACCGTGCGCAACCCGACCCAGTCGGCCAGCAGCCCGCCCAGCATCGGCCCCAGAATCACGCCACCAATCTGACCGGTTGAGACACAGCTCAGTGCCCAGCCACTGCGTTCACGCGGAACCTGAGCCGCCACCAGCGCCATCGCGTTGGGGATATAGCCGGAGGTCAGCCCCATCAGAGCGCGCAGCAGCAGCAACTGCCAGGCTTCGGTGACAAACGCCTGTAGCAGGATCACCACGCCCATGCCAAAAGCCGCACGCAGCAGCATCAGTTTACGGCCTTTGCGATCGGCCAGGCTGCCCCACAGGGGGAGCGACCGCTGCCGAGATCACAAAGGTGATACTGAAGGTGAGACCCGACCAGAGGCTGAGTGATTCGCCACCGGTAACGCCAAGCTGCTCAAGGTAGAGCGGCAGAAACGGGATGATCTGACTGATGGCCAGTCCGGTAAAAAAACAGCCAAACCAGACCGAGATCAGGTTTATCTTCCAGGGTTCTATAGTGCGTGGCATGAGCAGATGATTTAAAGAAAGGGAAAGCTCAGTCTAACGCGCGCCTTCTCAGCATGACCGACAAAACATGGCACAAACGGCAAAAGACCGGATTCCTCTTTGATTCCGGGCAATGACCGGCGCAAATTTTCCCGACGCAAAGGTTTATAGCGCGAATAATGCGGGCAGCGGGCTGTCCGGACGCGCGCTGACTCAACCCACCCTCATCAATATGGAAAAATAGGTCATTCTGTTACTGACAACCCTCTGCCCCGCTTCTATGTTTAAAAAACCGCCAGCCGCGGCGGTGTGGCGATCTTTCTGATCGGTGCGACGTCCTCCGCAAAAAAACGGTACAGACTTTCCGGCTACGCTGAGGCAGACCAGCTTATTTCATGCAGAGACGCCCTTACTCAGCCGTAAGGGACGAGGAAGTGTTTCAGCGGAGGTGGGGATATGAGAGTACAACCTGACAGCGCCAGCCGTGCTATCAACGACTATTTCAAAGGCCCGAACTGGAGAACACCGCCAGAGTCCGATCTGCTGGCGGTGATTCTGCGCGAATTAATGGAAGCGGGCGAGCCCGCGACCAGTAAGGCGCTGATTACGCGGGTCATCGACAAGCTGGAAGTGGAAGGCGACGAGATGCAGTTACAGCGTTACCGTACCCTGCTGGCTGAGTTAATCGACACGCAGCCGGAGGCGTAAACCGCCGCCTACTTCACCCAGCGCAATTTATCCGCTTCACTGACGCTGGCACGCCCGCTGCTGCGCTGAAACAGGCAGAGCTCCCGTCCACGCTTATTTCTCATGTGCTGCTGAGGATATCGTCCCTCCAGCAACAGTGCACTGTAACCTGTGTTGTCGTCATACTCGATCGGCTCGCCCTGCACCCTGACTTTGCTCAGGTGACTGGCGTTGATGCATGCCTGCACCATCACCTCACGGCTCTTTTTCCAGGCCTCATCACTGGACGCGTGCGCCAGCGTGCTGCTGAGTAACAACGTGGGTAAGAGCACCCCGATTATGCGTTTCATCTTCTCCACTCCTGTTCCGGCGCCGAAGGCGCTAAAAAAATTCCCGCCGGGGCGGGAATAAACAAGACGAGCACTATCTATTGTGTTACGAGGAAGTGCTGAAGCGCGCTGTTATCCTCGCCTGCCGTTATGACAAGCCTATGACAGACTGGCCGTCAGCCACAATAAACGGAACTGATATTGCCATTTTTGTCGGCCAGGAAGTTAAGCCGGTTGAGATTGAAGTCCATGGTGACGGCAGAATCATAGGGGATTGGACGCACCTTCTGTTCGAAGTGCTGACCCTGCAGCGCGGTTAGCGGTTTGCCAACATAGTTCTGAAACTGAGAGGCCCCGCAGCGGTCAGCGTCGGGATCCTGCGCCACACGGGCGGTGTCGGGTTTCGAGGCAGACTGGCAGGCGGTTAAGGCGAACAGGCCGACTACCAGCAGCCCTTTTCCATAAAATTTCACGTTTATTCTCCTGTTGGACGTGTAAAACCCCGCCCAAGAGTAGCAAAGCGCGCCTGCTGACCTGAAGCCCTGAAAAGTAAAGTTGTTACAGCGCGATGAAAATGAGAGCGGTACCGGTCACGCTTTAAGATTAATCGCACAACCTGGCTAAAAAACAGACAGCCTGCTACTACCCTTACAGAAGATTCATCACTCTTTGGAGGTCATTATGGAACTGATTATTTTTGTTGTCTGCGCCATGCTGATGACCGCCGTGGCGGTCAAAGTGCGTTAAGCCGGTTCAGTCTGATTTTGCGCGGTTCTTTCCAGAAGCGTACTGAATGCAGCCAGCGGCATCGGACGACCGAGGAAGTAGCCTTGCCCCTCTTCGCACGAAAGCAGTTTTAGCTGATTCAGCTGCGCTTCTGTCTCTATTCCTTCTGCCGTAATGGTCAGGGCAAAGGCGCGTGCCAGCGCAATAATCCCCGCCACCACCGATTGCGCCTGCTGCGACTCCGGGAAATCTTTCATCCAGGAGCGATCGATCTTCAGGCCATTAAACGGGAAGGTTTTCAGGTAGCCCAGCGCGGCATAGCCGGTGCCGAAATCATCCACGGTCAACCTGACACCCAGCGACCGTAATCCCTGCATCACCTCCAGCGCATGCTGGGGATGTTCAAACGTCACGTTCTCGGTGATCTCCAGCTCCAGCCGCGTCGCAGGCAGACCACTTTTCTCCAGCGCATGCGCCACGCGCTGCACCAGGTCGCTGGTGCGAAACTCCATGGGCGAGATATTGACCGAGACATAGCGTTCACCGCCCCATCCCAGCGCATCCTCACAGGCGCGCATCAGCACCCAGTCGCTGATAGTGGCGATCAGACCGCTCTCCTCGGCCAGCGGAATAAAGTGGTCAGGCGTAATCCACTGATCCGGGGCAATCTGCCAGCGAATCAGCGCCTCGGCTCCCGCCAGCTGCCCGGTCAGCAGCTGATAGCGTGGCTGATAGTGCAGGCGAAATTCATTGTTCCTGAGCGCTTTCTCAATCCGTCGCGCCATTTCACGTTTATCTTCACGCTGGCTGGCCATCTCATTGGCATACCAGACCCACTGGTTGCGTCCCGCGTCACGCGCTTCATTCAGCGCGATATCCGCCATTTGCAGCAGCGCTTCCGGATGGCTGGCATCCTGTGGCGCACAGGCAATACCCATGCTGATGGTGAGATAATGGACATGCTGGCCGGTGCTGATGGGTTGCTGAACCTCATGCACCAGTTGAGCACAACGCTGATCGATCCGCTCACGGTTCGTTTCACGCAATACCAGCACAAACTCATCCCCACTCAGCCGCGCAACCAGCTCCTGCGGCCCGATACAGTGCTTGAGACGCTGCGCGATCTGGCTCAGCACCTCATCACCCGCCGCATGGCCCCAGGTTTCATTGATTGGCCGGAACTGATCGAGGTCGAGGGTGACCAGCGTCAGCGGCGCCGCGCCATCCGGCAGCTCAAGGTGCAGCGTCAGAAACTCCAGCAGCTGCACGCGGTTCGACAGGCCGGTTAAGACGTCGTGACGCGACAGAAACTGAATGCGCGCCTCCGCTTCCATGCCCTGCGTGATGTCCGATACCGTGCCGCGAAACCCGATGCGTCGCTCATCATGCCAGATGGTTTTCGCCACCAGCTGACCGATGCGGCGGTTGCCATGTGCGGACATAAACTGGCAGCGCAGCGGCATCTGCTGGCCGTCCTCTTCCTGACGCAGCAGCCAGGCGACCAGCGAATGGCTGGGATGCGTCAGCAGATGATCGATGTGACGTCCCAGCCAGTGGGCAATATCGTGGCCGGTCACGGTGTGAAAGCGCGCGGAGAGGTAGATCAGACGGCCCTCTTCATCCGTTTCCCAGATCCAGTCTGACGCTGCCTCAGCCAGATCGCGAAAACGCGCTTCGCTGCTCGCAAGCTCCTGCTGACTGATCGCCAGCAGGGCAAAGCGCCGGTCAGAGAGAATCGCATTAGAGAGCGCATGGCGGCTGACGCGATGCGTAATCATGCCGATGATGATCGCCATCATCATCAGCAGCGGCAGCAGAAACCAGATCAGGCCCATGCCAGGCATCTTCGGCGTCCAGCGCAGCACAATCGGATCGCCGCCTGGCAACGGCTGCACCAGCCGGGGTTCACGCAGGGCATCCTCCTGATTGAGGGGCAGACGCAGTTCACGCACATCCAGCGTGGTGCCCAGCGCCTGCAATTTGGCCGGCGTAAACAGATTCACAAACACCATGATGGATGCGGGGCCCGCTACGGGCGGCACCGTCGTCACTTTGCCACTGCTGATCGGGGCGGCAACCACAATGGCGGGCCGATGATTGATCAGCGCATCGCGGGTAATCGCCTTATTGTTAAGCTTGCGTGCCGCCGCAATCAGCGCCGGGGTCTCTTTGCCCAGCCAGCTTTCCAGCGGCATATCCACCAGCTGTCCATTGATCACGCTGTAAGACGTGTGGCCCTGGCCGTCGACGACGAACACCCCCTCGTAGTGATACTCTTCGTAGAGGCCCGGTCCGAAGTTCTCTTCGTCAAAAGCCCAGACTTTGTTAACCCTGACATGAAGATTGCGCCAGGCCTCACCCCAGAACGCATAGTCCCGGATATCTGTGATCATGGCATTCTGACGATTTTTCCACGCCTGCTGCACCAGCATCCGGTCATGATCGACCGATTCGCTGTTCTGACGCTGCGCAATCGTCAGCACCATCAGCATCGAGAGCACCAGCACACCAAACAGCAGCAGCGAAAGCGTGCGCAGGCTGCGCCTCGTAAAGCGGACAGTGCGGTCTTCAGCGACATGTCTGAATGGAGGCAAGGGTGGCGCCGGTGGGTTAAAAGTCATTAAGAGTGCTCACTACACAGCCAGAGTTTGAGATGACGGGCCTGCAATACAACCTGCGGTGCTGACCAGATTAGTTTCCTCAGTTATCGGCTCGCGCGTCCTGGTGTTTAGCCTGCAGTTAACATTTTGCGCTTAAATATTGTGTTACAGGCTGACTCGACAGCGATCGGGTGCATTGCTACTATGCGCTTACCTTCGATGGCAGAGTCGCCTATGAATACCAATTCCGACAGAGTGACCCTGACGCTGTTCTACGTCGGCAGCTTTGTGGTCTATTACCTGGTTACCATGCTGATCACGCTGTTCCCTAATTACGGCGTGCTGCGTAATGACGGCCTGCTGGTGCCGGTACTCTGCCTGTTTGAATTTGCCGTGATCTACCCGCTCTACCGCTTCTATTGCCAGCGTCGCACCGATTTGCCGCTGGGTGAACTCGGCACGCTGCAAACCCTGCTGTTTACCGGCGCGCTGTTTGTGCTGATGGCGGGACAGATGCAGTTTATGCAGCCCGAAGGCTGGCTGGTGATGCAGGCGCAGCAGGGACGTAATTCGCTGCTGATCCTGCTGCTCACCGCCGTGCTGCTGGCCCCGGTATTTGAAGAGGTGCTGTTCCGCGGTTTCCTGTTGCAGGGCTTTCTGCTGTGGGCACCGCGCAGTCGCTTCGCCTGCATGCTGCTGACCTCACTGCTGTTTGCGGTGATGCATACGCAGTATGTGCACTGGCAGACGCTTATCGCCCTGACGCTGTTTTCGCTGTTGCTCTGCTATGCCCGGCTGCGGAGTAACAGTCTGGCGCTGCCCATCTTCCTGCACACCCTGAATAACCTGATTGCGCTGCTGCCCGCCTGGTATTTCGCTGGCTAGTTCCTGACACTCCTCCGTTTCTGATGCCTGACAGACCGCCGCCCTACCCGGCTGGCGGGCCATAGCTCACACTGACAATGCCACCCCGTCACGTTTGTCTATACTGGATGTTAAAAAGGGATAAATAGCACCGCAGTCCGGACCACCAGACCGTGCAAAGGAGAGGAACTATGTTGATAGGATTTGTGTTGTTAGTGAGCGCGTGTGGCTACGATGCCTGCGAAGCGCTGCCGGTCTCGGAGCGCATTTATCCGACGAAGGTTGACTGCGAAACGATGGCAAACCGCATTCATAAAGTCCGGCCGAATGTGGTACTGCTTTGTGGTGAGGTTCATCGCTGATTCAGGGCCAGGGACAATAAAGCCGCGCTGCAACATTGCAAGCTGGCGCTTTAGCGTACAAAATATAAGCTGTTGTTAACCATTACCGTTGTGAATCCCATGAAAACATCACGCCCCCGTCGTCCTGGTGGACGCTGGGTTTACTATCTTTTGTATGATGGCATTCTGTGGCCCTGCCCCGTCCGATGGGAGTGGGAGAGCAGCTATGGCGGCTGGTTGCCATTTTACTACACGCCAACCTTTGAGTTTGTGGTGGGCGATCCCCGCAAGGCGTATCGCATTGCGCGCAGCGACGTGCGCACTAAACAGCGGCGCGAAGATGCCTTTGTCTGAACGCGTTTACCGCCACGGCAGCCATGAGGCTGTGAGCAGATAAAGCACCACCTCCAGCACGATAATCACCATCAGTAGTACGCCCAGCGTGTGACGGCCAACCCCCTTCATCGGCTCAGGCCCAGATCATGGCAGCCCAGCGGATCAGCAGCAGCGCGCCGCAAATGCACAGCAGAACCAGCACCATCTTCCAGTACTTTTTAGCCGCCCGGTATTTTGTCACCTCGGTTTCCTCTCGTCAGAAAGCGAAGATGCGCCAGAAGGCGCATCTGTTCCGGTCAGTAACAGGACCGGGAGGCATAGCATAACGTCCGGGCCACCAAAAGGCGACCCGTTGCCGGCATCAGTTGTTCAGGGTGTAATCCAGCGTAATTTCCGCATTCAGAACCTGAGAAACCGGGCAGCCCGCTTTGGCTTTATTGATGATCTCGTCGAACGTTGACTCATCAATGCCAGGAAGAGAGATGGTGCTGGTCAGCGCCACTTTGGTGATGGCAAAGCCGTCGCCTTTTTTGTCCAGCGAGACGTCAGCCGTGGTGTCGATGCTTTCTGGCGGATGACCCGCATTACCCAGCATCAGTGACAGCGCCATAGAGAAACAGGCTGCATGTGCTGCACCAATCAGTTCTTCCGGGTTGGTGCCTTTGCCGCCTTCAAAACGGGTGTTAAAGCCATAAGGCTGCTGGCTCAGCACGCCACTCTCGGTGCTGACGGTGCCTTTGCCTTTGATATCGCCTTCCCAGTGCGCCGAACCTTTCTTATGAATGGTCATGTCATTCCTCCTGTTGGTAAAAAAGTTAAGTATAGACAACACATTCAATTTCGCAGGCTAACTCACCGCGCGGGGACGTGGCGTTGTGCCTGCTGGTGCCAGCAACGCCTCCGCCTGCACCAGTGAATCGCGGGTGATTTCACTAATGGATTTTGTGCCGGTCAGCGTCATGGCGACGCGCATCTCTTTCTCAATCAGGTCCAGCAGGTTTTCGACGCCGCGCTGACCGTGAGTCGCCAGCGCATAGATAAATGCCCGTCCCAGCAGCACGCTGTCTGCGCCCAGCGCGATCATCCGCACCACATCCAGCCCGTTACGGATGCCACTGTCCGCCAGAATGGTGATGTCGCCTTTGACCGCATCGGCAATCGCTGGCAGCGCACGTGCCGAGGAGAGCACGCCATCCAGCTGACGTCCGCCATGATTCGACACCACGATGCCATCGGCACCGAAACGCACCGCATCCCGCGCATCTTCCGGATCGAGAATGCCCTTGATCACCATCGGCCCGTCCCAGAACTCGCGGATCCACTCCAGATCTTTCCAGCTGATCGAGGGATCGAAGTTGTTCGCCAGCCAGCCGATATAATCTTCCAGCCCGGTCGGCTTGCCGAGATAGGCGGAGATATTCCCCAGATCGTGTGGACGCCCCTGCAGACCCACATCCAGCGCCCATTGTGGATGGGTGACCGCCTGCCAGTAACGACGCAGCGCAGCGTGATTGCCGCTCATCCCGGAGTGCGCATCGCGATAGCGCGCGCCTGGCGTTGGCATATCCACGGTAAACACCAGCGTTGAACAACCGGCGGCTTTGGCGCGCTCCAGCGCATTGCGCATAAAACCGCGGTCACGCAGCACATAGAGCTGGAACCACATCGGACGGTTGATCTGTGGCGCCACCTCTTCAATCGGGCAGACCGAGACCGTCGACAGGGTAAACGGAATGCCTTTCAGGGCCGCCGCGCGCGCGGCCTGCACTTCACCCCGGCGGGCATACATGCCGCACAGGCCGACCGGCGCCAGCGCAACCGGCATCGACAGGGTCTCATTGAATAATTTTGTCTCAAGGCTCAGTTCCGACATGTTCTTCAGAATCCGCTGGCGCAGCGCCACGTCAGAGAGGTCTTCCACGTTACGTCGCAGGGTGTGCTCGGCGTAGGCCCCGCCATCAAGATAGTGAAACAGGAACGGCGGCAGGATACGTTGCGCGGCGGCGCGATAGTCACTGGCAGCTGAGATAATCATCAGTCAGATTCCTTAGAGTTGCGTGTGTCGTTATCCGGTAAGCGGGTGATGCGCGCCTGACGCGCTTCATCTTCATGCAGGCTTTTCATGGTGGTGTGCACAAAGCCCAGATGCTGCATCGCTGCCTGACGGGCCGCTTCGGCGTCGCCCGCCAGGATCGCATCGAGCAGCGCCTGATGCTGTTCCGTCAGACGGGCGAAAATCGCTGGCTGGGTGTACATGCGCTGACGGGTCTGCATCACCGACGATTGCAGCAGCTCAAAAAAGCCACGCATCGTCTGCAGCAGCACCACGTTGTGCGACGCCTCGGCAATCGCCAGGTGGAAGCGGACATCTGCCTGGGCGGCGAGATCGGGATCGTCGCTCTCTTTCAGCTTCAGGGTAGCGTCGAAAGCGTATTGCAGCTTCTCTTTGTCGGCGTCGGTGGCGCGCAGTGCGGCATGCCAGGCCGTGCTGGCCTCAATGGCATGCCGCGCTTCCAGAATGTCGTAGCGGTAGTCGGGATCGTCGCGCAGCAGCTGGCGAATCGGCTCGACGATGCGCTGTTCAGACCAGGGCGCCAGCTGCTGACGCATCCAGGTGCCGCCGCCGCGTCGGCTGATCAGCATTCCGCTGCTGATCAGCTGCTGTATCGCTTCCCGCAGCGAGGAGCGGGAGACGCCGAGTTCCGCCGAGAGCTGACGCTCGGCGGGCAGGCGCATACCCGGCTCAAGCTGATGGTCGGTGATGTATGCCCGGAGGCGTGTCACCAGCGGATCGGCATGGCTGCTCATGGAATCATCCACGGGAAGACGTAGGCCTGAAGCGTGGTAATCACACCGACCATACAGGTGAAAATCAGGCTGTGCTTTACGGTAAACCGGAACAGGTCGGACTCTTTCCCTACCAGTCCGACCGCCGCACAGGCGATGGCGATCGACTGCGGCGAGATCATCTTACCGGTCACGCCACCGGTGGTGTTGGCCGCCACCAGCAGAATATCGGAGACGCCGATCTGCTGTGCGGTCGTCGCCTGTAACGCGGCAAACAGCGCATTCGATGAGGTATCAGATCCGGTCAGGAACACGCCCAGCCAGCCGAGGAACGGCGAGAAGAAGGTAAACGCGTGACCGGTGTGGGCCAGCGCCAGCGCCAGCGTCGCAGAGAGACCGGAGTAGTTGGAGATAAACGCAAAGGCCAGCACCATCCCGATGGAGTAGATCGGCAGCGCCAGCTCTTTCAGCGTTTCACCAAAGGTCTGCAGCGCCGCCTTTGGCTTCATGCGCAGGAACAGAATAGCCATGATCGCCGCAATCAAAATCGCGGTGCCGGTCGCGGAGACCAGATCCAGTTTATAGATCGCCGGATAAGGTGTTGCATTGCTGACCACCGGCGGCATCCGCGCCACCAGCTCATTCAGCATCGGCACCGGCACAGCCAGCACCCAGTCATAGAGCGCACCGCCTTTGGCGAACAGCGCTTTAAACGGCGGGATGCTCCAGAGCGTGACGGTGGCGGTCAGAAACAGGAACGGCATCCAGGCGCGGATAACCTGCCCCAGCCGATACTTCTGCGTGGGCAGCAACGGATCGCCCTGCTTCGCCTCTGCATCGGCAAAGCGGAAAATGCGCACCGGTTTCCAGACCCGCAGGAACAGCGTCAGCGAAATCAGCGAGGCGAGCGACGAGATAATATCGGGCAGCTCCGGCCCCAGGAAGTTGGAGCTGAGGAACTGGGCGATGGCAAAGGATCCGCCCGCGACAACGACCGCCGGCCACGTCTCTTTCACCCCGCGCCAGCCATCCATAATCGCCATAATCCAGAACAGCACAATCAGGGTCAGCAGCGGCAGCTGGCGTCCGGCCATCTGGCCGATAGCAAAACTGTCCAGCCCGGTAACCTGGCCCGCCACAATAATCGGAATGCCCATCGCGCCAAAAGCCACGGGTGCGGTGTTCACAATCAGGCAGAGCCCGGCGGCGTAGAGCGGATTAAAGCCGAGTCCCACCAGCAGCGCGGCCGTAATCGCCACCGGCGCACCAAAGCCTGCCGCGCCCTCCAGGAAAGCCCCGAACGAGAAGCCGACAATCAGCATCTGCAGACGCTGATCGGGCGTAATCGACAGGATTGAGGCGCGGATAATGTCGAACTGGCCGGTTTTGACCGAGATTTTGTAGACGAAGACGGCGGCAACAATAATCCAGGCAATCGGCCACAATCCATAGAGGAAGCCGTACACCACGGCAGTCAGCGCCTGTGCAGCGGGCATCTGATAGAGAAACAGCGCCACCAGCAGCGCCAGTACCACGGTGGTGGTGGCCGCCAGGTAGCCTTTCATCTTCAGCTTAATCAGCGCAAAGAAGAAAAAGAGAATCGGGATCAGTGCGACCAGACTTGAGAGCCAGATATTACCCAGCGGATCGTAGTTTTGTTGCCAGATCGGCATGCCAGTATCTCCAGAGGAAGAGGTAACGTGGCACGCAACCGTGAAACTGCATGCCATCCGCCCCTGGATTGGTCAGACCAAACCGCTGTCCCGGGGCTTATGGCAACAGATAGTTAATGCATTGTTAATCTATGGCAACAGAAGTTGCGCGAATTTTCCCGGAGTGTGAACCAGAGAAAAATATTGCCGGGATTGGTCGGACCAAAATCAGCGTTTTACCCCGGGAAAGGCGTGCTGATAGCTGCGCGGATGGAAACGCAGATTCAATCCGATCAGCAGCAGCGTGACCGCCGCCTGCAGAATCCAGACGCTGGTGAAATGACCGGTGAGCGCATGCAGCTGTCCGGCGATAAACGGCATGCTGCCCGCGATAATAAAACCGACGCCCTGCATAAAGGCGACCAGCCGCGCGCCAGCCTGAGGCTGCTCCAGATGATCCAGCGCCAGCACCAGTGCCAGCGGAAACGCCCCGCCCAGTCCAAAGCCCGCGATCGCCGCCCAGAGCCACGGCGCCAGCTGTGGCGCGAACAGGAAGCCGAGCATGCCGCTGAACTGCATCGCCAGGGTCAGCAGCAGCAGCGGACGGCGATCGCGCCCCCGCGCCAGCAAGGGCAGCAGCAGCGCACCCGTAACCTGACAGCCGATCATCATGCCCAGCAGTGAACCGCCCGCCTGCGCGCTCCAGCCAAGCTGATGGTAGAAATCGGGCAGCCAGGCGACGCAGATGGCGTAACCGCCATTCACCAGACCAAAGCTTAACGCCAGCGTCCAGGCGCGGGTTTTTCGCCACAGCGAAGGCATCGCGGCGGCCGCTGTCCGGGCTGCGGGTGCGGTGGTGATAAACAGCCACAGCAGGATAGCCAGCACCACCGGCACCGCCCAGCTGCTCAGCGCGCCCTGCCAGCCAGCCTGCGCACTCAGCCACGGCGAGATCGCCGCGCCAATCCCGCCGCCGCCCATCAGCGCCGCTGCCCACAATCCGGTTACGCCTGCACTGCGGCTGCCAAAGCGCTGACGGATCAATCCCGGCATCGCCATCTGTACGATGCCAATCCCTGCCCCGCCCGGCACGGCAGTCAGCACCAGCCAGCGGCCGTCAGTGACAAACAGCCGACTCACCAGCGCCAGCAACAGCAGCAGCAACCCGCCCAGCAGCAGTCTGCGCACTGCAAAACGCTGCATCAGCGGGGCGCTGATTAACGCAATAGCGCCCATCATCATCATCGGCACCGCAGGCAGCAGCGAGGCCGCCAGCGGTGACAGACCGATGCTCTGTCGCAGCTGGCCGAGTAACGGACTGACCGACGTCATCAGCGGTCGCATGTTGAGTCCGGCCAGCACCAGCGCCACCAGCAGCAGGTTGTTCTCTCTTTTCATCTGAGATCCACGCAGTTAAAAGTTGCCAGCCTGGCAGCAGTCGCTACTATCTGGAAATGAAATATTACTCTGCCAGGTAGTGGAAAAATGAATCGTCAGCCGATGTTCACCCCACAGCAGCTGCTCAGCTTTGTGGCGGTGTGCGAAACCGCCAGCTTTACCCGCGCCGCCGACCGGGTGCATCTGTCGCAGTCCACCGTCAGCCAGCAGGTGCGGCGACTGGAGGAGATGGTAGGCAAAGAACTGCTGGTTCGCTCCTCCCATCAGGTGCAGATCACCGAAGAGGGCGAAAAACTTTTAGGCTACGCCCGGCGGATTATCGCCCTGAATGGCGAAGCGCACGATGTCCTGAGTGACCAGTGGCGCGACGGCGTGCTGCGTCTCGGCGTACCGGAAGATTTCGCCGCCCCCACTGCCGGTCTGCTGGCGCACTTCAGTCGCGACCATCCCCAGCTGCGGCTGGATGTGATGAGCGGCATGCAGGTGGAACTGCGTCGCGCCTGGCAGCGTGAAGAGCTGGACATCATGCTGATTAAACAGCCCGCTGGCGAGCGTCCGCTGGCATCACGTCCTGAACCGCTGCTGTGGCTCGACAGCGCAGAGTGGCCCTGCTTTGAGCAGACGCCGGTGCCGCTGGTGCTGTTTCCCCAGCAGGGGCTCTATCGCGATGAAGTCTGTCAGACGCTCGACGCGCTGGGCCGAAGCTGGCGCATCAGCTACAGCAGCGCCAGCCTGGTCGCGCTGGCCGCCGCCAGTGCTCAGGGGCTGGGACTCACATTACTGCCCGCCAGCTGCCGCCTGCCGCAGCACCGGGTGCTGGGCCCGGAACAGGGGCTGCCGGTGATTGATACCTTTGAACTGGCGCTGTTCTGCCGTCATCCGCAGGATCCGCTGCAGCGTGAACTGGCGGCGTCACTGGCGGCATTTGGTCAGCTGCGCTGGCAGTGAGATATCGAATAGTCGTCAGTGGAAAATAACGCAGCAGGCTGACCCCGCGTTTGTCAGATTAAGCGCTTGTTCATTTTGCAGGAGCCTCTGATGCCTATTTCCTCTTCGCCGAGCCGCCGTGATTTTCTGGGACAAAGCGTTCGCTGGACCGCCGCTGGCGGCCTGCTGGCCGCCGGTCTCGGTCAGGCCAGTGCCGCCATCTCTTCATCGTTGCCCGCCCTCAATCCCGACCCGCCCGCTGCCCTGCCACAGCAGGATCACTACCTGCTGCGCAATGTGCGGCTGGAAGAGGGTTTTATCCGTGAGGATGAGGAGATTGTCGCGACCCGGACCGGACGTTACGACATCAGCGTGCGCGACGGTAAAATTGACCAGCTGACACCGGCAGGCCAGGGCGACAGCTCGCTGCCGTCCTGGGATGCGCAGGATGCCCTGCTGCTGCCCGCCACTCAGGATATGCACATCCACCTTGATAAAACCTTCTACGGTGGCCCGTGGCAGGCGCCGCGTCCGCGTCAGGGCAAAACCATCATGGATATGATTGCGCGCGAACAGGTGCTGATTCCTCAACTGCTGCCGCACTCCCAGGCGCGCGCCGAAGGGTTGATCGCCCTGCTGCACGCCAAAGGCACCACCCGCGCCCGCAGCCACTGCAATATCGATCCGGTCAGCGGACTGAAAAGCCTGGAACACCTGCAGGCGGCGTTAGCCCGTTACCCGGACTTTCCCTGCGAGATCGTCGCTTTTCCGCAGCACGGCCTGCTGCACTCGCAGGTCGATGGGTTAATGCGTGAGGCGATGCAGCACGGCGTTGAGTATGTCGGCGGACTGGATCCCACTCATGTCGATGGTGCGATGGAGAAGTCGCTGGATGCGATGTTCCGGATTGCGCTCGACTACCAGCGCGGCGTGGATATTCACCTGCATGAGACCTCCCCGGCTGGCGTGGCGGCGATTCAGTACATGATTGATACCGTAGCGAAGAATCCGGAGCTGAAAGGCAAAGTCACCCTCAGCCACGGTTTCGCGCTGGCGACCCTGAGCGGCAGTGCGCTGGATAGGATGATCGAAGGGCTGGCGGAGCAGCAGTTCAGCGTCGCCTCCACACTGCCGATCGGCAAGCTCACCATGCCGATTCCGCAATTGCAGGCGGCGGGCATAAAGGTGATGACCGGCACTGACAGCGTCATCGATCACTGGTCCCCATTTGGCACCGGCAGCATGCTGGAAAAAGCGAATCTCTATGCGCAGCTCTACCGCGGCTCCGATGAGTTCTCGCTGTCGCGGGCGCTGGCGATTGCCACCGACGATCGGCTGCCGCTCTCCGCCCAGGGTGAACGCCAGTGGCCCGCGCCAGGCGATGAAGCCAGCATGATGCTGGTGGCGGCCAGCTGTTCCGCCGAGGCCGTGGCGCGTATCTCGCCCGTCGTCGCGACCTTCTCGCGCGGTAAACCGGTCTTTGCGCTGGCCCCGGTCTGACACAGCAAAACCGCACAGGGGTGCACAGAGGGCCACCTGACGTGAAGCGATGGGAGCCTGCGCCCGTTCCACCGCACCCTACTCAACGGGCCGCGAGGCATCTATCCCCAAAAACAACAGAGCCTCCACAAGGGAGGCTCTGCATTTACCTGAGCGGAGTGCGTGTTATGCGCTTTTGGCCCATTTATCGTTCGACATTAGTTCCATTGCCAGCGCGTATAAGCGACGATCTTCCTGATCACAGGGCTCATCTTCCGCATAACACGCAATCATCGAAGCGATCTTATCAGCAGATAAGCTCTCTCCATGAATATGCAGTGTCAGTACGGCGCGGCCTACTATTTTAAGCACATTTTCATGTGGTCCCTGGATGCGATTACTCAATGCAAATACCCTCTACCGGTCGTTGTACCAGGAATATGGCGCGCTAAATATAAAGCAATTAGCTCAGGATTTTTATCGGCACGGAGAGTGATATTTTTTAATGATTAATTCTATTACTGGAGTGATTATTAAGGAATCATCTGATTAACAATGAAATAAATATTTAAAAACGTGCACTTATAAAATAAAGAATGGCATTGATAAGTTATCCCTATGATATAAAAACCTTTCCGGTCAGCTAAACGTTAAAAAAAAACCACCTTTCAACAGTAAACTTCAGTCTATTCCTAAGCGTACCGGCAGAGATAGTTTCATCCCGTTAACCTTCGAGGTTCCCGTTGCTGTCAGGCGTGCTTTCTGCCAGACTTGCCCCGCAATAATGCCCTACACTTTCAGCCTCAGAGGCCGCGCCCGTGACCGCTTTTTCTACCCTCAATTCGCTTCCCGACAGCCAGCTCGATAACCTGCGCGAGATGGGCTACACCAGCATGACGCCCGTGCAGGCCGCTACGCTGCCCGCCATTCTGCAGGGACGCGACGTGCGCGCGCAGGCGAAAACCGGCAGCGGTAAAACGGCTGCCTTTGGTATTGGTCTACTGCACCATATCGACAGCACCCGCTTTCAGACGCAGGCATTGATCCTCTGTCCGACCCGCGAACTGGCGGATCAGGTGGGTAACGTGCTGCGCCAGCTGGCGCGCTTCACCCGTAACATCAAAGTCCTCACCCTGTGTGGCGGACAGCCGATGAGCGCACAGCGTGATTCGCTGGTACATCCACCGCATATCGTGGTCGGCACGCCGGGTCGTATCCTCGATCACATCAACCGCGAAAACCTTAAGCTGGACCAGCTCAACACGCTGGTACTGGATGAAGCGGATCGGATGCTGGAGATGGGCTTCCTCAATGATATGGAAACAATCATTGAAGCGACGCCCGCCTCGCGCCAGACGCTGCTCTTTTCCGCCACCTGGCCCGACGGCATCACCGCCATCAGCACCCGCTTCCAGCGCGATGCACTGAGCGTCGTGACCGAAGATGTCAGCGAACTGCCTTCAATCGATCAGCAGTTCTTTGAAGCCAGCCACAATGAAAAGCTGGGTCTGCTCATCGCACTGCTCGGCGATCGTCAGCCTTCATCCTGCGTGGTCTTTTGCAACACCAAACGCGAATGTGACGATGTCGCTGCGGCGCTTAACGCGCGTGATATCAGCGCTCTGCCACTGCATGGCGACCTGGAGCAGCGCGATCGCGAACGCGTACTGATCCGCTTCGCAAACGGCAGCGGTCGCGTGCTGGTTGCCACCGATGTCGCCGCACGCGGACTCGACATCAAATCGCTGGCGATGGTGGTCAACTACCAGCTCGCCTGGGATCCTGAAATTCACCTGCACCGCATCGGTCGTACCGCCCGTGCAGGCGAACATGGCGTTGCCGTCAGCCTGGTCGCTGCCGATGAGATGGCGCGCGCCCATGCGCTGGAAGACTTCCTGCAGCAGAAGCTGCCGTGGGTCTCGGCCAGCACGCTGAAAAAAGGCAGCAGCAAGCCGCTGCCAGCCGCCATGATGACGCTGTGCATTGATGGTGGCCGTAAAGCCAAGATTCGTCCGGGAGATATTCTGGGTGCGCTGACGGGTGAAGCGGGTTATCGCGCGGATCAGATCGGCAAAATTGTTCTGACACCTACGCATGCCTACGTGGCGATTGAAGCGAACCACGCCAAAGCGGCGCTGGTGAAACTCAAGCAGGGCAAAATCAAAGGCAAAACCTGCCGGGCGATTCTGCTGAAAGACTGAATAAAAACGGGCGAGGATATCACCTCGCCCGGTTTCTTATGGCTCTTCGATTTGCGTCACATGCAGAATGGTTTTATCCCCTTTGCCCTGTACCTTGCCACTGACGCGTACTTTGTCTTCTGCGGTATAGGTTTTACCATCAAAGGTCTTCTTCGGTGCGATGATCGGTAATGTACCGGTGTTGTCGCGGAACTGGTAGCGCTCGCCCTGCTCTTTCTTCACGATGTAACCTTCCAGCGTCACATACCCGCCCTGACGGAAATCGCGGATCTGATCAATATGCGTCTGACCGGTATCTTCAGAGCCTTTATAGCCAGCATCCTGCTTGTGCTGTGGCGGTGGCGTATCGCCCGCTTTGTATCCGCCCTCTTCAGCCGACACACCCGCACTCATCATCACCAGCAACGACGCTAAAATCACTTTTTTCATTTCACACTCCTTTATTGGAAAGGTGTCCATGTTGAACCTTCAGGGTTAAGCCTGGCACAATAATTGGCGTCCGTTTTATTTCACCCTTCTCTTCTCACCTTTTTCCACTTGCTGCCGATAACCTGTTCACACCCTATTTCACCAGCTGCGTTAATGCAGAGGCAACCATGGATAATTTTCAGAAAGAGATCGATGAGAGAGCGAACCTCGCATTATCGAACAAGTTTGAGCTGCTGCTGTTTCGCTTAGGTTCCGATCAGCTGAAAGGCAAGTCTGAACTGTTTGGCATTAACGTCTTCAAGCTGCGTGAAATTGTGCCGATGCAGACCATCACCAAAGCGGCAGGTATGAGTTCGCCGCTGCTGGGTATGGCCAGTATCCGTGGTCAGTTCATTCCGGTCATCGACCTGCCTGCTGTGGCGGGTTGTGTGCCGGAAACCGGCCTTAACCTGCTGCTGGTCACCGAGTATGCCCGTAACACCCAGGCGTTTGCCGTGGAATCCGTGGATAACATCGTGCGCCTCGACTGGAGCCAGGTCCATACCGCTGAAGCCGGTATCGGCGGTCGCAACATTACCAGCATCGCCTGCCTGGACACAGATAAGCAGGGCAGCGAGCTGGCGATGGTGCTGGACGTTGAGCAAATCCTGTATGACATCATCCCGTCATCGCGTGGCGTCGAACCTGAAGCGGCCAAACCGCGCGCCTTCAACTATCGCCCCGGTGCGGTCGCGATTGTGGCTGAAGATTCCAAAGTTGCGCGCCAGCTGCTGGAGCAGGGTCTGAAGAGCATGGGCATTCCGACGCTGATGTTTAACACCGGCCTGGATGCCTGGGAAAAAGTTAAGCTGATAAGCCAGGAAGTGCAGGCTGCAGGCGAGTCGATTCACGACAGAATTGCCCTGGTTCTGACCGATCTGGAAATGCCCGAGATGGATGGCTTTACGCTGACCCGCAACATTAAGCGTGACCCGATTCTGAAAACGCTGCCGGTCGTGATCCACTCCTCACTCTCAGGCAGCGCCAACGAAGACCACGTGCGCAAAGTCGGTGCCGATGGCTATGTGGCGAAGTTTGAGTTGAATGAACTTTCAGACGTGATTTTCAACGTTCTTGAGACTGCCCGCTAAGCGAATGCGGGCCGTTAAGAATGCCCGCCGCGCTTTTACTTTTTTGACAGCGGAATCGCTGACCTGACCAGGAACCGACTATGCACATTGAAACTTTACCCGTTACGCCCGCACCTGCTACGCCTTCGCCTCAAAAGGTATTGCGTGGCCGTTTACGCCAGCTGGCCTGGATTAGCGCCGTCAGTTTAAGCATCGCATTCTGGGTAGGCCTCTACTTCTTAGTTTTCTGAATCCATTCATGTTTGTCTGGATCGGGCTGTCAGCATCACTGCTGACGGCCCTTTTTTTTGCCTGCATTTCCCCTGCGTTCATTTGTTAATCCTTTCTGATGCTTTTCACTGACTATTTATTCACGCAGCGTTATTACTTAAAAATTATTAAAGGTACAAGTCCGTGCTCCGATAACTGTATGCGCGAGATCACCTTTTTGCCTGCGGCTGTGACCACAGACATCAGCAAGGCACTGCGCACAACAGCAGGAAACCTGAACGTTGCTAACAAATTGATTAATAATAAAACGGGGAAGAGAACATGGTCAGTATCAAGAATATGAAGGTCGGAATGCGGCTCGCAGCAGCCTTCGGTATTATTGTGGCGTTACTGATAGTGATTGGCGTGACATCCATTACCAGAATTAACAGTATTAATACGGCGATCTCCTCGATCGTTGACGATCGCTATGTGAAAGTACGACTGGCATTTGATGTGCGCGATGGCGTCAACGATCAGATCAAATACCTGCGCGGCATGGTGATCGACACGAACCGTCCGGAAATGAACGTGAAGCGTTATGCCCAGCTGGATGAAGCCACGCAACGCACCAACCGCGCGATGAAAAAGATCGAAGACATTCAGGTTACGCCGATTGGTAAGAAAAAGATCGCCGGTCTGCTGGCTTCGTCTCAGGCATTTGAGCAGGTGAAAACCGAGCTGATTACCCTGATCAAAGCGGGCAACTTTGATGCCGCCAGCACCTATGTGCTGAAATCGATGACGGCTACCCAGAATAAATTCCTGCAGGATGCCGTGGATTTTGCCAACTCTCAGGACGCACAGCTGCGCACTGAAGGTCAGGGTATTGTGGATAATGGTCAGTCTGCCATCTCCATCACGCTGATTTTTTCCGCCCTGGCGATTCTGGCCTCTATCATGCTGGGCTACTTCCTGACCCGCTCTATTGTCCGTCCGCTGGTTGCCGCAGTTAATGTGGCTGAACGCGTTGCCGCAGGCGATCTGAGCACGCAGATGCAGGTGACCTCGCGCGATGAAACCGGTGTCCTGATGCAGGCGCTGCAGCGAATGAACGATAACCTGCTGTCGATTGTGACCGAAGTGCGTACCGGTTCCGACACCATCGCGGTGGCGTCGAATCAGATCTCCAGCGGTAACCTCGATCTCTCAACCCGCACTGAACAGCAGGCCAGTTCACTGGAAGAGACGGCCTCTGCCATGGAGCAGATGACGTCGACCGTGAAACATAACGCCGATAACGCCCGTGAAGCGAATCACCTGGTGTCGACAACCACCAGCGTGGCGCGTGAAGGGGGTGTGGTGATGGAGAAGGTGATTGAGAAGATGGAAGCGATCGCCCTCTCCTCCCGCAAAATTGTCGATATCATCAGCGTTATCGACTCCATCGCCTTCCAGACCAATATTCTGTCCCTGAACGCCGCCGTTGAAGCGGCGCGTGCGGGCGAACAGGGTCGCGGCTTTGCCGTCGTGGCGAGCGAAGTGCGTAATCTGGCGCAGCGCTCAGCGTCAGCAGCCAAAGAGATTAAGGTTCTGATTGAAGATTCTGTCGCTAAAGTGGATGAAGGCAGCAAACTGGTGACACATGCCGGTTCAACGATCGGTGAAGTGGTGAACAGCGTGCAGAGCGTGGCGAACATCATGAGCGAAATCACCATTGCCAGCAGCGAACAGAGCAGCGGCATCAATGAAATCAATCAGGCGATTACTCAGATGGAAGCGGTAACGCAGCAGAACGCCGCGCTGGTTCAGGAAGCATCAGCCGCCTCTCAGGCGCTGCAGGATCAGGCAGAGCGTATGGCACAGGCGATGAGCGTGTTTAATACCGGCAAGCTCTCACTGCAACCGGTTCTTCGCTAATCTCTTTCAACGGCCCGCTTCGGCGGGCCTTTTTTTGCCTGATGCCAGAGAGTGGAGAAACTACAGGGCGCGCATAGTGGGAGTAACAGGGGAAAGCAGAAGGATACAGGCGGGTAATAGGGAGAGGATTGAGGATGGAGCACAGGAAACGCAGAAACAAAAAAGGCCGCCAGAGGCGACCTTTCATTACTGTAAATGCAACAACGCTATAAAGCTCACTAGCCTTTATCAGAGAGCGCGAGGCTGGCTCTGAATTGCAATCCTTGCCAGATTCACCTGAATCACAGCAGATTTGCAGAAAATGCATTTCGCTCCATGCGGGTTGGCTCTTGTAACATCAAAATGTGATGTACGAAACTGTGAGCCATTACAGTGAGGACATTTAAAAGTAATTTTCAGTCCTTAGAGACCAACAACGTTCGCAGCAGCTGGGCCTTTGGCGCCATTTTCTACTGTGAATTCAACTTGCTGACCTTCATCTAATGAACGGAAATCGGTGCCCTGGATTGCAGAGAAATGTACGAATACATCTTTGCTGCCGTCTGCAGGAGAAATGAAACCGAAGCCTTTCTCTGCGTTAAACCATTTAACGGTACCGCGAATTTTGTTAGACATGCTTAAATCCTTAATATATCGAGCCTTCCGGCGTAATGGCCTGAGAACAGAGTTTAATCAGAACGTAAGAGAAGACTCAAAAAGAAGGGATGTCTCGCGACAAACTTAGAGATGAGAACTGCTTTGGTTACTTACTTTGATAGTGTCTGTTAATCAAACCGACGATTCATTAGGCCACACTTCTCACAGTGACGCAACTCCTAATTCAAATTAATCACAACGAGCTCTCCGCAGAAGATGAACGACGAAAACGGTGTCAGGGAGGCAGTCCGGCTTAACCGTGCCCCCTGGCTGGCTTACGGCATCGCGAGAAGCGGAGATCACCTCCGATCAAAAAAGGGCGAGGCAGGAGCCTCGCCCAAAACATGCCGGCCATCAATCGTAGTAAGGGACCTTGCGGTCCACGCCGTTGATATTGATCAGCACAAAGCCGGTCGGAGCGGTCTTGTTGGTCGGTGTGCCCGCAGCAGTCGCGAGCGTCACCACCCCTTTCTCGTTAGCACCGATACCCGCCAGTCCATTGTGCATGCCGAAACGTGCAGCGGGTTTGAGGTTGCTGATATTAGTGATGTCCGTCACCACTGACATATCAGCCTGGAACAGCGAACAGGAACCGGTATCGAAGCGGGTCGGGCCGGTTGTCTTCAGGTTGAACATGGTCTCGCCGCTGTTGGCTTTCAGCTTGACCCAGATGACGGCATAGGTGGTCCCTACCCGGCCATAACGGATGTCCAGCACGGAAGGCTGCCCCATGTGGTAAGCATCGGCCCAGACCGTCTCCAGTCGCTGCAGGTTGATCAGCGTTTTACCGGTCGCTGGCATATTGACCGGTGAACCGGCGGTGCCGGACGGCGTGGTGGCATCCGCTTTACCGATCAACTCCATCACCCACTGCTGGTTAGGCGCCGGGAAATAGAGCTGCCCCAACCGATACCAGTTATCGGTCGCGGTGTTGTTCACCACTTTATAGCCGCTGTAATAGCCAGCCCGCAGCGAACCGGTCATGAACGTGCCGTAGTTCTCATCCCGACGATAGCCATATTCAAAGGTCGATAACCATTTGTTTCCGGCCACATCATTGGTGATTTTCGCCCCCGCCTGCAGGTTGATATGACGCATCACCACGCGGGCATTGTTGAGATTGAGCGGCGTGGCGCAATCTTCAATGTTGAGCGTTTCAATGTTCCAGCCGCCGTCCGACAGATCACCCGGGTTAGTGGTGTGTTCAATCCAGACGTTGCGCATGACCCCCTGTGTAACGCGCGGCATGTAGAGCGTGGCGTCGCCATAGCCCGACTGGAAGTTGGCATTACACAACTCAATGGCGGTTGAGTGGTCCCAGTTCCCCTTCGGTGTGTTTGACCAGCCAACATCAAATACGCGGGAATAGGTGCTGGAGCTGTAGATCTGATCGAATTTACTGTCGAGCGTATCCTGCAGCTTAAAGACCGTGCCCCCGGTACTTTGCGCTTTGAAACAGAAGATATTGACGATCTGGCCGCCAACAATCGTATTTTCAAAGAACGGCTGAACGTTGCTGCACTGTTCAGGCGTGACGGTCACTTTTTGCGTGGTATCGACAGTCCCGGCGTTAGCCTGTCCGTGCCAGCAGATGCCTTTAATGACGATTTTGCGCGCATTAACTTTAAACACCGTATTGGCGCTTTTGTCAGAGACAATGGTGGTGCGCGGTGACGATCCGAGCTCGATATCATCCCCTGCGATACCAAAGAACGGCAACTCCGTATCGGTGAGATCGATGGGTGAAATCAGGAAGCGGCCACCCGGAAAACGCACCGGCATCGCTTTCGCATAGGTGTTGTAGGTCTGCGTCCATGCCAGCATCCGCTTAAAGGCATCCGTATCATCGGTCACGCCATCCCCTTTCGCGCCAAAGTGCAGGACATTCACTTCGGCAGGATCGTTAATGGTGCGCTTCCAGTAGAAACCGTTGCCCACCGCCACCGTACCGCCATCATCCTTCAGCGTGGTGGTGCTGATAAAACCGACAAAGTTAGCGCCGCCACGGAAGCCGGAATCTTTGTCGTAATAGCGTTTAAGGATCGCGACCTCACCTGATTTTGGTGGGACAGTGGTACGCAGCTCAGCAAAAGAGTTAACTTCAATCATAGAATCCTCCTCAGGATCACAGAGATATCGCGCTGAAATCAGCGCACTACTTAGCCGCAGCCGGATGGCCGCAAAGGGAATCCCACATGTCGTTGTGGGTGTTGATGGCGCGCACCGTACGAACGTCCATTTTTTTCGCGTCATCGCCGTAGGTATAAAGAGGGGAAAAAAGGACACAGGCAGAGTCGGTGATTGCTACCGGCTCAGGGTTTGTTGTATTTCGACTGCTGCAGCTTGTCGCGAGCAGCAGCGTCATCAAGGCTATGGTTGTCGGTCGCCACACGGGTAGCCTCCTCGCGGTTGTGTTGTTGCTGTTGCGCCACCGCGCTAACGCGGGACGCTTCCTGTTGCGCGTTATCCACGTCGGAACGCGCTTTTTGCTGCACTTTGCCGATTTTCTTGCCGCCGAAATAACTGGCGCCCAGCGCCGCAAGGATGCCAGCCAGTGCGGCCAGCCAGTGCCAGCTGCCGCCCAGTAAGGTGGTAATCAGAGTCATGGTTTCGCTCCTTCCGCCTGCTCCTTCGCATTGAGCAGGTTTTTCTGTCGAACAAATTGAGCAATCACCCCCATCGCCACCATGAACGCGCCCACCAGCCCCAGGTAGTTGTGCGGCAGAATCGATTTCACGTCCTCCGGTAGCACATTCCAGGCATCAACAGCGGCCGAAGGAAACGACTGCGCCCAGGCGCTGAGCATGGAACCCAGCGACGCGAGCCAGACAGACCAGGTTTTGAAAAGCAGGCGGGCATGAGAGACAAACTGCAGGGTGGTAAAGCGCTGCAACAGCAGCAGAATGATGATTGCCGTCAGCACGGCGACGAGAAACATGAGCCATCTCATAGCAGCCCCCTGTAAATCGCATAGGTTCCGGTGCGCATCATCTCCGCGTGACGACGGGCGCGGCCCGGCGTCTGTCGGGCCCAGAGGCTGTTCATCATCGCGTCAGCCGCATCATTAAACTGCTCAGCGGCGATGGCAGTGAGCATGTTTTTAAACTGCAGAACGCCCTCGACGCCCAGCTGATAGGTCATGCTCAGCAACACATCGGTGCGGGCGTCGTTGCACTTCGTCAGCGCATTGCGCAGCAGGTCTCTGCTCTGCATCTCCTGAACTTTGTTTTCAAGAATGCACTGCTTCCAGACATCACCGACGCGCCGTGGCACGCGGAAGGTGTAATTACTCAGCGACGCCCCCTTTGGCCCGATGCGAATGCCCCCCGCCACCGTGGGAAAGCCCAGCGTGTCGAGATAGGGCGTATCCACATATCCCTCTTCAAAATTCAGTACTGCGATGATCTGGCTCATAACGACTCCTCAATGACGAATTAAGGCAATTCAGCCTTGTGAAAAGAAATACATAACGCCTGCTGATCATTACCCTGCCAGGGGCAGCAGGAGGCCTTACTGACCCTGCAGCAAAACTGAACAGTAATTCAGCAGATTGCGCCCAGTAGTAGCTGGAGATAACGAAGAGTTAGCCGGAACGGAAAAAAGCGCTTTCTTCGCGTTTCAGCTCACCGCGTAGAGGTGAACATGCGGAAGACAGCAATTGTCGAAACTGGGTGTTTCCTGACTGGTAACGCGGGGTGCTGTGATTGCGCGATCAACGCGCGGGGCGACCTGACGCTGGCAGATTTGCTCTGCACGTCTCAGGACCGGTGTTTCAGTTGGGAAGTTCAGGGCCTGGTCGATACTCTGTTTCAGGCTGCTGAGAGGTTGGCGCCGCCGATGGCGACGAGTACGTGCGTTGCCCATAAAAACGCTTTTGCCATAGTGAATTATCGCCATAACTCCTCCTGTGAATGAGTATTTGGCGATGGGGTGGCAGGCGCGAGCTTTCGGCGAACCGAACGGGCCCGAATGTCGCATATTGCGATCGCACGCTCGCCGCCCGACTGCATCAGCAGTCAGGTGGAAAGTAAGCGAGGGGAAATAAACGGCATCTGACGACGCTGCATTTTGCGCATCCACCCCATCCCAAAGTTCACTGACTTTTGGGTGGTATGATTCGCGCTTGTGCAGCGCCTCAATTGTTTAAGAGCGGCTCATCCCTGAAAGAACTGCTTCGTTCATCCATGTTCAAATTATTAACAGGTTCTTATGCTTTATCAAACACTGTTGGTTAATTTTTTATTTACCGCTGGTTAAATTTATGAATTTATGCCGATTATTTTTTTGCAGGCCTTCTGCGAAAAGCGCCAGAAGCGGCCTTAGCCGAGGATTTGATAGTGGCGCGCCTGGCTCATGATGACTTTTGCCAGTACCTTCAGGCTGGTGACGTCATCATGATTAAGATACCAAGTTTCATAGCGTTTATTGTCTGATATTACAGCAATTTTCTTATGCTGCAGCTGCAGGCGCTTGAGGTAGAGTTGCTCATCGAGGGTAAAAATATAGATGCCGTCACCGTCGAACATCCGCACGCTGATATCCACAAACAGCTGATCGCGCGGTGCAAAGGTGTCAGCCATAGAGTCGCTGTTAATGGCGATTAACCGGATGTTTTCTGCCGGGCGACCATTGAACAGCACCCGCGCCTCATCCAGACCATATTCGATCGCCTGGATGGTCTCGACAAACTCATCACGTGCGGGCAGGCCCGCAGCACTGCGCTGACCAATGTCGAGACTATCAACCCGAAACACATTCTTATGCCCGGTGAGTGGACTTAACATCACCGGCTCAGCAGGTTGTTCCATACCGTACTGCAGCCACTCTACCCTGACGCCAAGCAGCTGGCTGAGAGCCAGTAAATTGCCACCATCAGGGACTGACTGCGCGTTAAACCACTTCCACACTCCTGGCGTTGAAATTTTACAGCCTTGCTGCTGGAGGGCCCTGGCAACCTGTTTGTTTCGTCCATGTCCGACAATGCCGGCACTCTCACAGGCCGCTATCAGCCTGGCGGTGAAAGCTTGTCTTGTACTTTCTTTTTTAACCATTAGTTAATAATCAGCCATAGAAGAGATACTGGATGTTATTTTCATTATTGCTACCAGTTCATTTTATATTACCGCTCGTTTACTACCTAACCGCTTTATCAAGCATATCTAATTATCATTATCCGCTTCAGCCTGCGACTGACCAAAAAATATTGCCTCAGGCCGCTTACCGCCCCGGATTTCAGGAATGTTCCGTAAGAAATTGCGTGAATATCAGCCAGCATAATGGCCAGCGGTGGCCGGTGTTGAACGGAAATGAATCTGATGCGCAGAAAACTCTATCTTTCACTGGTCCGGAAAATGGTGCTAAAAAAAAGCGGGAGTCTGTGAAAGACTCCCGCTTTGTTAAAAATTATCGTCGTTATGGGCGGAGCGTATCGTCGCCCCACGCTATCCATTTGTAGGTGGTCAGCGCCTCTAATCCCATCGGTCCGCGGGCGTGCAGTTTCTGGGTACTGACCGCCACTTCAGCGCCCAGACCGAACTGTCCGCCATCGGTAAAGCGGGTACTGGCGTTAACATAGACTGCGGAGGAGTCGACCTGACGGACAAAACGCGCGGCGTTGCGGGTGTTACGTGTCAGGATCGCATCCGAGTGCTGGGTGCCGTGCGTACGGATGTGATCGATCGCCTCATCCATATCCGCCACTAATTTGACGTTGAGATCCAGCGACAGCCACTCATCATTGTACTGCTCCGGATTAACCGCTTTGACCGGGGCCGGACCTTGCTGCAGCTGCGCCAGTACGTTGCTGTCAGCATGCAGCGCGATCCCTTCCTGCGCCATACGTGCGCTGAAGGCCGGCAGGAAACGTTCGGCCATGGCCTGATCCACCAGCAGCGTCTCCAGTGAGTTACAGGCGCTGGGACGCTGTTTCTTGGCGTTGACGATCAGATCAAGTGCCGGTTCGATCTCCATCGTCTCATCGATGTAGATATGACAGACGCCGATGCCGCCGGTAATCACCGGAATGGTGGAGTTTTCACGGCACAGCTTGTGCAGCCCGGCTCCGCCACGCGGGATCAGCATATCGACGTAGCGATCCAGCTTCAGCAGCTGATTCACCAGTTCGCGATCCGGGTTTTCAATCGCCTGCACAATAGCCGCCGGTAAACCGTGCTGCTTCAGGGCGTTCTGAATGACCCGCACGGTGGCCGCATTGGTGCGCCAGGTCTCTTTGCCGCCGCGCAGAATGGCGGCGTTACCGGTTTTCAGGCACAGGCTGGCGACATCAACCGTGACGTTAGGACGCGCCTCGTAAATCACCGCAACCACGCCCAGCGGCACGCGACGGCGTTCAATGCGCAGGCCGCTGTCGAGCTGCCCGCCGTCGATTAACTGCCCTACCGGATCGGCCAGCTGACAGACCTGGCGCACATCGCTGGCGATGCTGCTGAGACGTTGCGGATTAAGTGTCAGCCGATCTAACAGCGCAGCGCTCATGCCGTTCTGACGCGCATCGGCTAAATCCAGCTCGTTAGCCGCCAGTATGTCTGCGCTCTCCGCCTCAAGACGGTCGGCGAGGGTCATCAGAACCTGATTTTTTTCTGCCGTCGACAGATCGGCCACGGTGTAAGCTGCGGCACGCGCCGCTTTTCCCATCTCTTCAAGCATTGTCCGCTCCTTAACTGACGATCATGTCGTCGCGGTGAACCGCCACCGGGCCATATTCATATCCCAGAATCTCGCTGATCTGCTGGCTGTGATGACCGGCAATCATCCGCATCGCGTCGCTGTTGTAGCGAGAGACGCCGTGAGCAATATCCCGGCCCTGCAGGCTGCGGATACGGATCACTTCACCGCGCGAGAAATTCCCCTGGATCGCCCGGATCCCTTTCGGCAGCAGCGAACTGCCGCGTTCGATGATGGCCGCCAGCGCACCGTCATCGACGGTGAGCTCACCCGCCGGTGGCGCCCCGAAAATCCAGCGTTTGCGGTTCTCCAGCGGCGATTGCTGCGCATGGAAGCGTGTGCCGACCGGCTTGCCGTCAATCACATCACTGATCACGCCACTGCGACTGCCGGAGGCGATGATCACGTCGATACCGGCGCGACACGCAACATCCGCCGCCTGAAGCTTGGTGGACATCCCGCCGGTGCCGAGACCCGATACGCTGTCGCCCGCCAGGGCGCGTAACGCATCATCAATCACATGCACGTCACTGATCAGCTCAGCCTCAGGATTGTTACGCGGATCGGCGGTGAAGAGGCCCTGCTGATCGGTCAGCAGCAGCAGCTTATCGGCCCCGCCGAGCATCGCCGCCAGCGCCGAGAGATTGTCGTTGTCGCCCACTTTGATTTCAGCGGTAGCGACAGCATCGTTCTCATTGATGACCGGCACAATGTGGTTATCCAGCAGCGCACGCAGCGTGTCGCGGGCATTCAGGAAACGTTCGCGATCTTCCATGTCGGCACGGGTCAGCAACATCTGACCAATATGGATACCGTAGATGGAGAAGAGCTGTTCCCACAGCTGAATCAGACGGCTCTGCCCCACCGCAGCCAGCAGCTGCTTTGAGGCGATGGTCGGTGGTAGTTCGGGGTAGCCCAGATGTTCACGTCCGGCGGCCATTGCCCCAGACGTAACGATCACAATGCGGTGGCCTGCGGCATGCTGCTGCGCGCACTGACGAACCAGTTCCACCATATGCGCCCGATTCAACCGGCGAGAGCCGCCGGTGAGAACGCTGGTACCCAACTTGACCACTAAGGTCTGACTGCCACTCATATTTCCTGCCGTAGTGAAAAATTTTTACGAAAGGACGTTTTAACAGGAGTCGATAAGGAAGCCAACAGCCAGCGGGGGAAAAGCACGAAATTACGCGGACAAGGGCGTAGACCAAAAGTTCAGGCTTAACAAGAAATCACGAAAAGTGTCATAAAAAGTTCATCGCCAGCGGGTAAAAAGTCCGTGTTTTACAAAAACTTTCATTTTTTTACGGCGTTCACATTGGGATTGATAGCAAATGAAGAAAAGCACACTGGCACTGCTCCTCTCCACGCTGACGCTGGCTTCCGCCGCGCAGGCTGCCGAAATCTATAACAAAGATGGCAACAAACTGGACCTGTACGGCAAAGTTAAAGCTGAGCACTACATCAGCGATAATGCCAGCGCAGATGGTGACAAGTCTTATACCCGTATCGGCTTTAAGGGACAGACACAGATTAACGACCTGATGACCGGTTATGGTCAGTGGGAATATCAGTACAACGTTAACAACTCCGAAGGCAGTGACGCCAACAACGGCAACAAAACCCGTCTTGGTTTTGCCGGTCTGAAATTCTCGCAGTACGGTTCGGTAGATTACGGTCGTAACTACGGCGTGCTGTATGACGTGGAAGCCTGGACCGACGTGTTCCCGGAATTCGGCGGTGACGGTACAGCCCGTACTGATAACTTTATGACTCAGCGCGCCACCGGCGTTGCGACTTACCGCAACAACAACTTCTTTGGTCTGGTTGATGGCCTGAAGTTTGCGCTGCAGTATCAGGGTAAAAATGACGCGACCAGCGCCAACGCCCGTACTGACCTTAACCGTCAGAATGGCGACGGTTACGGTGCCTCACTGGGCTATGCCCTGGGCGATTCCGGTGTAAGCCTGATGAGTGCCATTACGTCATCTGACCGTACCAACCAGCAGCAGGCGCGCGCCTATGGCGGCGGTGACCGTGCGGATTCCTGGGGCGCAGGCGTGAAGTATGATGCCAACAGCGTTTACCTGGCCGCAATTTATACCGATACCCGCAACATGACGCCAATCAGCGGCACCAACCGTACCACTGGCGCTGCCGTCGCGGGCGCAGCCAACAAAGCGCAGAACATCGAGCTGGTAGCGCAGTATCAGTTTGATTTCGGCCTGCGTCCGTCAATCGGCTACGTACAGACCAAGGGCAAAGATATCGAAAACGGTATCGGCGATGCGGATCTGGTGAAATATATCGATGTGGGCGCGACCTACTACTTCAACAAAAATATGTCAGCCTTCGTTGATTACAAAATCAACCAGCTGCCTGACGACAACGCGCTGTCGCTTAACAACGATGACGTTGTCGCGATGGGTGTGACTTACCAGTTCTGATGTCAGGCTCGCAAACCGGGCAGATTTGGAGCTGGCAGCAACGCATAAACGCAACACGCAGGGAACACGGTCAGAAGAGGAAAGCGTCCCGCGCCAGGACGGCGCGGGCCGAGCGTGCCATGGATGGCGGCTTTTGCGTCTTTCCGATCTGACCGTGTTCTCTGCGAAGGCTCGATCCAACAGCGGGTCAGACTTCAACAAAAATGGCGAGTTTTTAAACTCGCCATTTTTTTCGTCTTTATTTCACTGCACTACCCTATCAGGCGCTCAGCTTCACCGGTTTCTCATCGAAATCGCTGGCTGGGATCAGATCCAGCTCGAACTCTTTCAGCATCGCTTTCAGACGGGTATGAAAATTCCGTAAGGTCTCTTCCACGCGCGCCGTGTTCTCTTTGCCTTTGATATTTGCCACCGACCAGTCACCCTCTTTATCGAACAGACCGATATGGTAGACATAGGTAAAGTGGTCAGCCTGCGCTTCCAGCTCCATCCACCAGCCCCAGAACTCACGCAGCTCCGGTGCAGGTTTCACATTGACGCAGGCAGCCAGGCAGTCGAAGAAGAACCGGGTTTCGCCACATTTCCCATCGCGAATATAAGGCCCAAGCTCCGTAAAGCGCTTAAGCAGGCGACTGCGGGGATGACCACTTGGTAACGTCATGCTGATTCTCCATAGGTTTTGACCGCTATACAGCCCTGATTTCCGGACGGCCTGATTGCGTCATAAGCCTTTATCGGGCAGCCCGGAAGAATTCCGCTACTAGTTGTAGCAAATACTGTAAATTTTGCCAGTTACCTTTTTAAACGCTTCTCCAGCCAGTCGCAAATTTCATTCAGCGCCTTGTCGAAACTGACCATCATCGGCTTCACCGGAATCAGCAACGCTTTGCCGTCTGACGAAGAGTTCGCAATCAGCTTGCTCTCCTCTTCCGGGCTGAAGAGATCATTCTGCCAGTAGCCCGACAGCATCGGCGTTGGCGTCCGGCGGCCCAGCAAGCCCTGGGTTTTAAGCGAATATCGGTTGAGCTCGGTGCGCAGCGCGCTGTCGGAGGCGGTTGCCATGCCCAGCCGGCTCGCCAGCATATCCATGTACATATCCGGGATCTCATCCTGCAACGCAGTCTGGGTCAGCAGCGCATGCACAATCGGACCAAGGCAGGCCACGCCACGCAGCCGCTGCGATTCCAGATAGGCCAGCCGCACCGCCACGTTTGCGCCAAAGCGATAACCAAACGCCGCCACGCGGGTATGATCAACCCAGGGCACATTGGTCAGATCGCGCAACACCTGCTGATGCAGAAAACTGGTGTCCTGATTCAGCGTCCATTTCACCGAGTTACCGACGGATGGCACATCAATGGTCAGCATCGCAATGCCGCGCGGGGCGAGGTAGTCATGGAACAGGCGATAGTGATCGCTCTGTAACGAGTCAAGCGCGCCGCAGAACAGCACGGTGGGATACGGGGCTTCCACGTCAGGCGGCATATGCAGGAAGCCACTGACCGGGCTGCCGCCGGGGATAGCAAACGTCAGCGGTTTCAGCTCGCCTGGCAGCCGTTGTGTGGCCTCTTCATAGGCGCGGTTCGCCAGCGTCTGTGCCTGGTCGGCCAGCTCGTCCCCTTTGATGTAGGGATAGGCGGCAACGCTATAGAGATGCGCCGCGTGCAGCCAGTAGTCGCCCGCCTCGCTGTCGTCGGTGGTCTCCAGCGCTTTCTGCTGCCAGATGCCTGCCTGTTTGCACCATTCGAAATGCCAGTTACCGCCGCGGAAACCGATCACGGTGTCGAGCAGCGCCTCATCGGTATGCTCAACGTTACTGATGGCGATACGCGCCAGCACTTCGCTGATCTCCTGCGGCGTCAGGCCGCGCCATGTCCACATCAGCTTATTCAGCATGCGATACCAGCCACGCTGGCTGTCACCATCCAGGGCAGAGTGGACATCCGGGGTAGCGTGATGATGGCGGCGAACCAGGGAAGAGGTTTCAGGATGTTTAAAGCGCGGCTTGAATAGCTCCTCGCTGAGATTTTTGCTCGACATACTCACTTCTCCTGCAACAGAACGGCGATGGCTAAGTGTACTGTACGGCAATTCGGGGTGCGAGGCTCAGAAAGCACAACGCCCGGAAAACCGGGCGTTGTCTGATGTGTATCAATCAGTTTTTTACAATCGGCGGGATGTAGACCACGCCCATATCCCACGGCTGCTCGATCCAGGTATCCTGCGGAATATCGACGATGTAATCATCAACCAGTGAGCGACCGGCTGGCTTAGCGAAAATGGTGCAGAAACGCGCTTTCGGGTACATCTCGCGGATGGCCTGAGCGGTGCCGCCGGTATCCACCAGGTCATCGATCACGATAAAGCCTTCACCGTCGCCTTCTGCGCGCTTCAGGACTTTCATTTCGCGCTGATGATCGTGGTCATAGCTGGAGATGCAGACGGTATCAACGTAGCGGATACCCAGTTCACGTGCCAGCAGCGAAGCCGGTACCAGACCGCCGCGGCTCACCGCGATAATGCCTTTCCACTGTTCAACAGGAAGCAGGCGCTGGGCCAGTTTGCGGGCATGGATCTGAAGCATGTCCCAGGTAACGACGTATTTTTCGCTCATAAATAGAAATCCCAGCCAACCGAGGTGGCGTAAAAATGTGCAACGGGGAAAAGGTTGCGCGAGATTATAAGGAGTTGACGCACTAAAAACCAGCACCCGCGCGCTGGTTGCGGCTTTTTAGCGCGTCTGAGAGCGCACCCGGTAAAAAACAGTGATATTCTCAGGCCTGGCTCGTCAGATTCTCTGACGGCGATTTTTCACTGGAAACTCGCGATGTCCGGCCTCGCCGGTACACTGACACAGGAGACCTGTCGTGTCTGAATTGTCTCAACTCTCTCCACAGCCGCTGTGGGATATTTTCGCTAAGATCTGCTCGATTCCCCATCCCTCTTTTCACGAAGAAGCGCTGGCGAACTACATCACTGGCTGGGCTAAAGAGCAGGGCTTCTGGTGTGAGCGCGATCAGGTCGGCAACATCCTGATTCGTAAGCCTGCCACCGCAGGCATGGAAAACCGTACCCCGGTCGCGCTGCAGGCGCATCTGGACATGGTGCCGCAGAAAAATAACGACACCGTTCATGACTTCACCAAAGATCCGATTCAGCCGTGGATTGACGGCGAGTGGGTGAAAGCGCGCGGCACCACGCTGGGCGCGGACAACGGCATCGGTATGGCTTCTGCGCTGGCGGTACTGGCTGACAACAGCCTGACGCATGGCCCGCTGGAAGTCCTGCTGACCATGACTGAAGAGACCGGCATGGATGGCGCTTTCGGTCTGCAACCTAACTGGCTGCAGGCTGAAATCCTGATCAACACCGACTCCGAAGAAGAAGGTGAGATCTACATGGGTTGTGCAGGCGGTATCGACTTCGTCTCCTCCCTGCCGCTGACCCGTGAAGCCGTGCCTGCTGAGTTCCAGACCCTGAAGCTGACGCTGAAAGGCCTGCGTGGCGGTCACTCCGGTGCCGATATTCATATGGGCCTGGGCAACGCCAACAAACTGCTGGCGCGCTTCCTGGCGGCCCATGCGGCTGAACTGGATCTGCGTCTGCTGGCCTTCAGCGGCGGAACGCTGCGCAATGCGATCCCGCGTGAAGCCTTCGCAACCGTGGCGGTCGAAAGCCACAAAGCGGATGCGCTGAAATCAGCGGCGGCGCACTTCCTGAGCGCCATCAAAAACGAGCACGGCGTTAAAGAGCCAAACATCGCTCTGGTCACCGAGCCGCTGGCGCATCAGGGTGATGCCCTGAGCACTGACAGCCGCGACCGCTTCCTGAACCTGCTGAACAGCTCGCCAAACGGCGTGATTCGCAATTCAGACGTGGCGAAAGGCGTGGTCGAAACCTCACTGAACATCGGTGTGGTAACGATGGAAGACGATCACGCAGAGATCAACTGCCTGATCCGTTCCCTGATCGACACCGGCCGCGATTATGTGGTGCAGATGCTGACCTCGCTGGGCCAGCTGGCCGGCGCGCAGACCAAAGCGAAAGGTGGCTACCCAGGCTGGCAGCCGGATGCGGACTCCGCCATCATGGCGCTGACCCGTCAGACCTATATCGCGCTGTTTGACAAGACTCCGAACATTCAGGTGATTCACGCCGGTCTGGAGTGTGGTCTGTTCAAAAAGCCTTATCCGGACATGGATATGGTATCGATCGGGCCGACCATCACCGGGCCGCACTCGCCTGATGAGCAGGTTCACATCGAAAGCGTTGGCCTTTACTGGAAACTGCTGACCACCCTGCTGAATGTGGTGCCAGAAAAGTAATTCTGTCACAAAAAAATACACCAGGCTCCGGCCTGGTTTTTTTATGCCTGCGACTTTTCACCAGCATAATTCGCTGCCTTTTCTGCGCTTTCCCCCACTATTCCGCCACTTTCCCGCGCTTCGCTGGTCACAGCCGCCGTTATGTCCAGATGTCTGGATGGCTAATAAGATTTCGTGCTAGCTTATGCGCTTTCGGCTGTTGCCGCGCCTGAAGGTTCAGGAAAAAATGCGGCCAGTGTTTCTTCAGGAGAGTCATCACATGCCGGGGTTAAACTGCCTTGAGATGCGTAACATCTCCATCGCTTTTGGCGGGTTTGCCGCGCTATCGTCGGTGGATTTCCGCAGTGAGGGCCATTCGGTTCATGCGCTGACCGGCGCTAACGGCGCGGGCAAGTCCACACTGATGGCGATCCTTTCCGGCGCGCACAGCCACTACAGCGGCGAGATCCTGCTGGATGGTGAGCCGGTCTCTATCCGCACACCGCGTGATGCGAAACAGCTGGGTATCCATCTGGTTCAGCAGGAAGTGGATGTCGCCCTGGTGCCGCAGCTCAGCGTGGCGGAAAACATTCTGCTGGATCGGCTCGCAGAGCCCGGCCACCGCTATCGCTGGGGTGAGATCCGCCGCCAGGCGCGGGCCTTGCTGGCGCAGCTCGACGTGGCGCTGGACGTCAACCGGCTGGTGGAGCGCTGCACCCTGGCGGAGAAACAGCAAATTCTGCTGGCGCGGGCGCTGTCGCATCACTGCCGCTTCCTGATTCTGGATGAACCCACTGCCCCGCTGGATCAGCACGAAAGCGAACGACTGTTTGCAGTGGTGCGTCGCCTGAAGGCCAGCGGCATCGGCGTGGTCTTTATCTCTCACCGTATCCATGAACTCAAAGCGATCTGCGATCAGCTGACGGTGTTGCGTGATGGCCGTCTGATTGAAACCGGCCCGATGGCGGCGCTGAGCGGCGAACAGATCGTAGAGAAGATGCTGGGCCATCAGCTGACCGATATCTTCCCGGCCCGCCGTGCGCAGCAGACACAGCCGCTGCTGCTGACGGTGGAAGGCCTGCACGATGAGCAGCTGCTGCAGGATATCTCGCTGCGGCTGCATAAAGGCGAAATTCTGGGGATTGCAGGACTGGCCGGTGCCGGTAAAACCGAACTCTGCAAAGCGCTGTTTGGGGCCAGCAAAAGCCGCGTCAGTCGCGGTGAACTGCATGGTCAGCCGTGGCAGCCCCGTTCGCCGCACGACTCCGTCAGTCGCCGCATGGCGCTGGTGCCGGAAGAGCGGCGCAAAGAGGGGATCTTTATTGATGAATCGGTGGCGATGAACCTCAGCGTCAGCGCGGACGACAGCTTTTCGCGCTGGAGCCTGTTCGGGCATCGCCAGGCGTGGCGCTGGGCGGAGCAGGTGATTCAGCAGTTGCAGGTGCGCACCACCGGCCCGGCACAGACACTGCGCCGCCTCTCCGGCGGTAACCAGCAGAAGGTGGCGATTGGCAAATGGCTGCGCAACAACGCTGACGTGCTGATTTTCGATGAGCCGACCAAAGGCGTCGATATCAAAGCCAAAACCGAGCTGTTCACTCTGATCGACAACCTGGCGCGCGAGGGTAAAGGCATCATCTACGCGTCAGGTGAATTTTCTGAACTGGTCGGTTTATGCGACCGGATTTGCGTGCTCTGGGATGGACGCATCGTGGCCGAACTGGCTGCGCGCGACGTCACCGAAGAGACGCTTTTGCTCTATTCCACCGGAGGAACCCCTGCGTGAGCAGCAAAGAAACCAGCCTGAACCTGACCCCCTCGCCGTGGCGTCACCAGTTGTTCGACTTTCTTTATAAATGGGGCATGTTGCTCACGGTGGTGATCCTGATCGCTGCCTTTGGCCTGGCCTCCGACAGCTTCCTTGAACCCAACAACATCATCAATATTCTGCGCTCGATTGCCATCGTGACGGTGATTGCGATCGGCGTCTCGATCTCGCTGACCGTAGGCGGCTTTGATCTGTCGGTCGGCTCAACCGCCTCGCTGGCCAATGCGTTAGTGATTTCGCTGTTTGTCTGGTACGGCTTCGGCACGACGACCGCAATCCTTCTCACCCTGGCGCTCTGCACCCTGGTCGGACTGTTTAACGCCTTCCTGATTGTGATCCTGCGTATCCCCGACATGCTGGCGACGCTGGCGACACTCTTCGTGATTCAGGGTGTGGCGATGACTTACAGCTTTGGCGGATCGATCACCGAGAACATGGTGCTGCCAAGCGGTGATATGGCGGAAGGCACGATTCCGGCAACCTTTGGTCTGCTCGGGCAGGTGCCGACCATCGTCATCATTATGCTGGTCGTGACCGTCGCGGCGCAGCTGGCGCTGTCGCTGACTAAACATGGTCGCAGGATGTATGCGCTGGGCGGCAATCCGGAAGCGGCGCGCCTCTCCGGCATCCGCACCACCCGCTACCGGGTGCTGGCTTATGTGATCGCCTCACTGCTGGCCGGTCTGGGCGGCATCCTGCTCGCCTCACGTATCGGTTCATCGCAGGTCAACGCCGGAAGCGGCTACCTGATGGATGCCGTCGCGGCGGCATGGATTGGCTTCTCACTGGCGGGCTCCGGCAAACCGAATGCGCTGGGCACACTGGTCGGCGCGGTCATTCTCGGCGTGCTGCAGAACGGCCTGGTGATGCTCTCTGTTCCCTACTACGCCATGGACATTATTAAAGGGCTGGTGCTGGCTTTAGCACTGGCGATCACCTATATCCAGCGCCGCTGAGGCGCGTTTACCGGAGTTAATAACAATGCAAAAAATAACACTCTCGCTGCTGGCCCTGAGCCTGCTGAACGCCAGCGCCGCTTTCGCAGAGACCGTCACCCCGGTGCCTGCGGCTATCGCCAGCCATAACGGCCCGATCCGTATTGCGGTGATCCGCAACCTCGGCTCTGATGACAACACCACCCAGTTTGTTGCCGGTGCGATTCAGCAGGGTCGCCAGCTGGGCTTCAAAGTCAGCACCTTCCTGAGCAACGGCGACGATGCACGCTTCCAGGATTTCGTGAATCAGGCGATCAGCCAGAAATATGACGGCATCGTGCTGTCGCACGGTAAAGCGCCCTACGCCAGCGGACTGGTGAAGCGCATTGCCGATGCGGGCATCAAGCTGTCGGTGTTTGATACGCCGGTGGATAGCCCGATTCCGGGCGTCACCGTCACCGCGCAGGATGACGCTTCGCTGGCACAGCTGTCGCTCGGCCAGCTCATCCATGATTTCAACGGCAAGGCGAATATCGTCAAGCTGTGGGTCGCCGGTTTCCCGCCGATGGAACGCCGTCAGGTGGTGTATGAAAAACTGCTGAAAGAGAATCCGGGCATTCATCAGCTGGAGTCGATTGGTGCAGTGTCAACTGACGTTCAGGGCGACACCGCCAATAAGATTGGTGCGATTCTGGCGAAATACCCGAAAGGCAAAATCGATGCGATCTGGGGTGCCTGGGATGCCTTCAGCCAGGGCGCTTACAAAGCGCTGCAGGAGAATGGCCGAACCGAGATCAAGCTCTACAGCATTGATGTTTCGAACCAGGATTTGCAGCTGATGCGCCAGAAGGACAGTCCGTGGGTGCAGACCGTCGCGGTCGATCCTAAAACCATCGGTGCGGTGAATATGCGTCTGGTGGCGAAGAAGATTGCCGGTGAAGAGACACCCGCGACATATCAGTTTAAAGCGGCGTCAATCTCTCAGCAGCAGCTTAACAGCCAGCCTGGCGCGGTAAACGTCGCGTCGCTGAACAAGATCATTCCGGGCTGGGGCAGTAATGAGGATTTCGTCGCACCGTGGTTTGCTACCCTTGAGGCGAAATATAAGAAGTAATCCGGCGTCAGCCTTGCCGGGCGGCAAGGCTGACCGTTACAGACCCAGCAGCAGCTGACGCTCAAGCTGGGGATCCACCATGGTGACGTGCAGTCCCACCAGCCGCACGCCGCGCCCGGCACGACGCTCATCCCAGGTTTTCCGGGCGATGGCAATCATGTCCTCTTTATTCAGCACCGGCCAGATATGCTCCTGGGTCGTCTGCTGAAAATCACTGAACTTGAGTTTGACGCCCTGACGCGCCACCTGCTTGTCGGGTCGGATCTGCGTCAGACGACGATCCAGTTCGGCATAGAGAAAATCGATAATCTCCAGGCAGGCATCCCAGTCGCTGATATCTTCCGCCAGCGTGCGTTCTACTCCCAGCGATTTACGCTCACGCTCCACGATGACGTCACGGTCATCAATGCCATTGCTGCGCTCCCACAGCACCCGGCCAAACTTCCCAAAGCGCTTTAACAGCAGCGCCAGATCGGCCTTCTGCACGTCACCGCAGGTCACCAGCCCCATCTCCTCAAGCTTTTTGGCCGAGACCTTGCCGACGCCTGGGATCTTCGCCAGCGGCAGCGTCAGCAGAAAACCGGCCATCTCCGGCGGGGTAATGACGAATTGCCCATCGGGCTTATTCAGATCGGAGGCGATCTTTGCCAGGAATTTAATCGGCGCGATGCCCGCTGAGGCGGTCAGCCCGGTTTCACGGTAGATGGTGGCGCGGATCGCCTGCGCCATCAGCGTGGCAGAGCCGTGACAGTGCGGGCTGTCGGTGACATCCAGATAGGCTTCATCAAGGGAGAGCGGTTCGATCAGCGGGGTGTAGCGGGTAAAGATGTCGCGGATTTGTGCGGAGGCTTCTTTGTAGGCGTCGAAGCGTCCGGGCAGCAGACGCAGATGCGGGCATAACTTCAGGGCCATGCCGGTTGGCATCGCGCTGCGCACGCCAAATTTGCGGGCCGGATAGTTGGCGGTGCTGATCACGCCACGACGTTCGCGGCTGCCACCAATGGCGATCGGGATGTCGCGCAGCTGGGGATTATCACGCATCTCCACCGCGGCATAGAAGCAGTCCATATCGACATGAATGATTTTACGCATACCCCCTCCGGCACTGGATAAGTATACAGTTGGCAGGGGTAACTGCAATATTTGTCGCGCCCACAATTAAAGTTTACAAATTTGTGGCCGAATATCCTTCAGTAAATCGCGAATCTGGCTGCCAGCGTCTTGCTAAAAAAACAGACAATGTTTAATGTTGCGCTGCGGTAGCGGACAGTTCCGATAATGCAAACAGAGACGCACAATTTGCGTCATGTTCTCTTCACCTCAAGGTATACACAGCATGGGCAAAATCGCACTCCTGTTTGCGATGATTTTACTGCCAGCCCTCAGCATGGCAATGACACCCGAACCCGTCTCAACGGCACCGGTCAGCAAAGAATTAAAGAAACAGTTACTCGGTACCCCGGTCTATATCCAGATCTTCAAGGAAGAACGCACACTCGAACTTTACGGCAAAATCGGTAACGAATACCGCCTGCTGGATACCTACCGCATCTGTAACTTTTCTGGCGGCCTCGGCCCGAAACGCCGTGAAGGCGATTTCAAAAGCCCAGAAGGTTTTTACAACGTGAAGCTGAATCAGCTGAAGCCGGATAGCCGTTTTTATCGCGCGATCAACATTGGTTTCCCGAATCAGTTCGATCGTAATCAGGGCTACAGCGGCAACTACCTGATGATTCATGGCGACTGTAAGTCAATTGGCTGCTATGCCATGACTAACGCCTATATGGATGAGATTTTTACTTATGTGAACGCGGCGCTGCGTAATGGCCAGCAGGATGTCAGCATCAGCATCTATCCGTTCCGCATGACCGACAGCAACATGCAGCGTCACCGCTACTCCAGCGATGCCAGCTTCTGGCAGCAGCTGCAGCCGGGATACGCCTACTTCGCTAAATATCACCAGCCGCCAATGGTCAATGTCGCCAGCGGTAAATATGTGATGAACAGCAGCCCGGCACCGGTTTTAGCCAGTCCCGAAGCTGCTTCACGTTCATTCCTGGCGCTCTCCAAGGCAGAATAACGCCCATTCACCTGGCGCAATCCGCTGCCAGGTTTCATTGGCCGTCAGTGGCTGCGTAGCAATCACCGTCACCACGTCATGCGGCGTGGTGTGCTGCTGAAAATCGACCTCCACATCCTGATCCAGTAACTGCGCCCGGCCAAACGGTGCGCGGCGGGTGATCCAGAACAGGTTAGTGGAGCAGAAGGCCATCAGATACCGGCCATCTGAGAGCAGCATGTTAAACACGCCCTTCTGCCGCAACGTGACGGCCAGCTCCCCGATAAAACGAAACACCGCAGGCCAGTTGCCCGGCGTGCGCGGATAGCGTGTCGCCAGCTGATGCAGGATCCAGCAGAACGCCTTCTCGCTGTCCGTTTCGCCTACCGGCCGGAATGTGCCGGTCTCCAGTTGCCGGTAGCCCTTAAGCTGACCGTTGTGCGCATAGGTCCAGTTACGGCCCCACAGCTCGCGGGTAAACGGATGGGTATTTTCCAGCGACACCTGACCGCGATTCGCCTGGCGGATATGCGCCACCACCGAATGCGATTTGATCGGATACTCCTGCACCAGACGCGCAATCGGCGAGTTAAAGCTCGGCAGCGGATCTTTAAACGTACGACAACCTTTATCTTCGTAAAAGGTAATGCCCCAGCCATCTTTGTGAGGCCCGGTTCCACCGCCACGCTGAACCAGTCCGGTAAAGCTGAAACAGATATCCGTGGGAACATTGGCGCTCATCCCGAGCAATTCGCACATAGCCACCGCCTCTGATTTTGCGGCCTCCCGTCAGGCAGGAGGCCAGCGCTGTTATTTCACCATCTCTTTTTCGATCAGCAACATCAGGATGTGGATCACTTTAATGTGGATCTCCTGGATGCGATCGGCATAACCAAAGTGTGGCACCCGGATTTCAATGTCGGCACTGCCTGCCATCTTACCGCCATCTTTACCGGTCAGGGTGATCACTTTCATCCCCTGCGCACGGGCGGCTTCAATTGCTTTAATAATGTTGGCAGAGTTACCGGAGGTTGAGAGACCCAGCAGCACATCGCCCGGACGCCCCACTGCTTCCACATAACGTGAGAAGACATAGTCATAACCAAAGTCATTACTGACGCAGGAGAGATGGCTGACATCCGAGATAGCAATTGCCGGATAGCCAGGACGATTTTCACGGTAGCGACCGGTCAGCTCTTCGGCGAAATGCATCGCATCACAATGTGAACCGCCATTACCACAGGAAAGCACCTTGCCGCCTGCCTTAAAGCTGTCAGCCAGCAGCACCGCAGCACGTTGGATCGCATGGATATTGGCGTCGTCGCTGAGGAATTTAGTCAGCGTATCAGCAGCTTCATTAAGCTCAGAGCGGATGATGTCCTGGTACATAGGGATGTCCTTTTTTAGGAGAGGTTAATCGCAGCAAGTTTAACGGAATGGCCGGTAAGCGCAAAGCGTCATGCCACGCAGGGCCAGGTCGTGACGGCAATTATCATTGCCGCAGGTGCTGCAAAAATGGGCGAAAAACGGTTTTTGTGAGGCAGGTTGTAATTGCGATGTAAACAAATTGATAAATCCTGCCAACTGCTCTAAACCTCTCTACACAACAGGTCAGACCTCTTACTTCCTGGAGCAGTTAATTATGATGGTTCTCTCAATACTTGCCACGGTGGCGCTGATTGGCGCCCTGTTCTATCACCGCCTGTCGTTACGGCTCAGCAGCGCAATCCTGTTGCTGTGGACTGCGGCGATGGCTGTTGCTCATCTGTGGACGCCGTGGCTGCTGCTGCCGCTGGCGATCATCCTGCTGCCGTTTAACCTGCCATCGCTGCGTCGCAGCCTGTTTTCAGCGCCGATCTTTCAGCGCTTCCAGAAGGTGATGCCGCCGATGTCGCGCACCGAGAAAGAAGCGATCGATGCGGGCACCACCTGGTGGGAAGGCGATCTGTTTCAGGGCAAACCGGACTGGCAGAAGCTGCACAACTATCCGCAGCCGCGCCTGACCGCCGAAGAGCAGGCTTTTCTCGATGGCCCGGTTGAAGAAGCGTGCCGCATGGCCAACGATTTCCAGATCACCCATGAGCTGGCCGATATGCCGCCGGAACTCTGGGCATACCTGAAAGAGCATCGTTTCTTCGCGATGATCATCAAAAAAGAGTATGGCGGACTCGATTTCTCCGCCTATGCGCAGGCCTGCGTGCTGCAAAAACTGTCGGGCGTCTCCGGGATTCTGGCGATAACCGTCGGTGTGCCTAACTCACTGGGTCCGGGCGAGCTGCTGCAGCATTACGGCACCGAAGAGCAGAAAAATCACTATTTACCCCGGCTGGCACGCGGCGACGAGATCCCCTGCTTTGCGCTGACCAGCCCGGAAGCGGGTTCAGATGCTGGCGCGATCCCCGATACCGGCGTCGTCTGCATGGGCGAATGGAAGGGTCAGCAGGTGCTGGGCATGCGCCTGACCTGGAACAAGCGCTACATTACACTGGCTCCGATCGCTACCGTGCTGGGCCTGGCGTTTAAACTTTCCGACCCGGATCATCTGCTCAGCGACAATGAAAATCCTGGCATTACCTGTGCGCTGATCCCAACGAATACCCCCGGCGTGGAAATCGGTCATCGCCACTTCCCGCTTAACGTGCCATTCCAGAACGGACCGACGCGCGGCAACGATATCTTTGTGCCGATTGACTATATTATTGGCGGCCCGGAAATGGCCGGTCAGGGCTGGCGGATGCTGGTGGAATGTCTGTCAGTAGGTCGCGGCATTACGCTGCCTTCGAACTCGACCGGCAGCCTGAAAAGTGTGGCGCTGGCGACGGGCGCGTATGCCCATATCCGCCGTCAGTTCCGCGTCTCTATCGGTAAGATGGAAGGGATTGAAGAGCCGCTGGCGCGCATCGCCGGTAACGCTTACGTAATGGATGCGGCGGCCACGCTGATTACCGCCGGGATTATGCAGGGTGAAAAACCGGCGGTGCTGTCGGCGATTGTTAAATATCACTGCACCCATCGCGGTCAGCGCGCCATTATCGACGCCATGGACATTGCCGGTGGTAAAGGCATTATGCTCGGCAACAGCAACTTCCTGGCCCGTGCTTATCAGGGTGCACCCATCGCGATTACCGTGGAAGGCGCGAACATTCTGACGCGCAGCATGATTATCTTCGGACAGGGCGCGATTCGCTGCCATCCGTATGTGCTGCAGGAGATGGCGGCCGCAGCCAGCAACGATGTTAATGCGTTCGATCAGGCGCTGTTCAGCCATATCGGTCACGTGGGCAGCAGCACCCTGCGCAGCCTGTGGCTGGGCTTAACCGCCGGACGCACCAGCGCCAGCCCGACCCGCGATGGCACCCGTCGTTATTACCAGCACCTGAACCGCATCAGTGCCAACCTGGCGTTGCTCTCTGATGTGTCGATGGCGGTACTGGGCGGCAGCCTGAAACGTCGTGAGCGTATCTCGGCGCGTCTGGGCGATGTGCTGAGCCAGCTCTATCTCGCCTCGGCGACGCTGAAACGCTATGACGATGAGGGCCGCAACGAAGCCGATATGCCGCTGGTTCACTGGGGCGTTCAGGATGCGCTGCATCAGGCAGAAGTAGCCATCGACGATCTGCTGCGCAACTTCCCGAACCGTCTGGTGGCGGGTGCATTGCGGATGACGATTTTTGCCGGCGGTCATCACTGCCCTGCTCCGTCTGACCGCCTGGATCATCAGCTGGCAAAAATGCTGCAACAGCCGTCAGCCACCCGCAGCCGTCTGGGCCGTGGCATGTACCTGACGCCGAGCGAGCACAACCCTGCCGGACAGCTGGAACAGGCGCTGCAGGATGTGATGGCGGCAGAAGTGATTCATGACAGGCTGTGCAAACAGACGAAGCAGCATCTTTCCTTTACCCGCCTGGACGCGCTGGCGAAGCGTGCGCTGGAGCAGGGCTGGATTGATGCTAAAGAGGCTGACGTGCTGAAGCGTGCTGAAGCCAGTCGTCTGCGTTCGATTAACGTCGATGAGTTTGAGCCGGAGGCACTGGCAGTGCCGGTGCCAGAGAAAGCCCCTCAGCCTGCATCACGGGCGAGTGAGGCGGCATAAGATTCAGCAACGTTGTGATATCAGCATCGGGTACTGAACTTAAAGCGATGGGAGCATACGCCCGGAGTAAAGCATAGCGGGCCAGGGACAAAAACGCCGGGAGTGTTTTTGAACAACGCAACGCGTTGGCCCGGCAACGGGTGCACCTCAGGGATGAGGTGCGTAATCGCCCGCGCTGAGCCAGCCAGGGATGGCGTTTTTGGCGTCTTTACGCAGGGCGTATGCTCCCTGAGCCAGTACTGTTTACAGGCCGACATCATGTCGGCCTTTTTTATCCTGCCTGACGGATGCGGGCAATCAGCGCATCCACATCCTCTACGTGATCGGCTGCCAGAATCAGCGTGCGTCCCAGGTTAATCGCATTACGGATGCAGTCGGTGCGCATCGCTGGATCGGCAATCAGCTTCATATCCGCCACATGTGACATCCCCACCGTGCGGCGAATCAGCTCTGTGCCGCAGTAACCGATGGTATCGGCCCACACTTTACGGAGAAACGCTTGCGCATAGCCAGGATAAGCCAGCGCCTCATCGCAGGTCTTCTCTGCCGCCAGCGCCAGGAAGCCTGAAGCAAAAGTCGTCCAGAGCGTATGCACATCGCTGAGGCGCTGCTCGCGTGCATCGGCAGCCTCACGCGGAGCCAGCAGCCCCGGCAGGCCGCAGTAGTTAATCAGCAGATTACCGATGGCAGTACCGACATCAAAACCGATGGGGCCAAAATAACCAAATTCCGCATCAATCGCTTTCAGGCTGCCGTCCGCCACGAAAATCGAGCCGCTGTGAATATCCCCATGCAGCAGCGCTTCGGCGTGGGCAAAGAAGCGATGCTTAAGACCGCCCACTGCAATGCGCAGTGCATCGTCATTGCGCAGGCTGGCGACCAGCGGTTCAAGCGCAGAGGGATAGCTGTTGCGCTCATGATTGGTGTAGGGATCGTTGAAGAAAAGGTCTTCGGTGATTTCACACATTTCCGGATTAATGAAACGCGCCACTTCCGCTTTTTTCTGATGCGGATGCAGGATGAAATCGGAAGTATGAAACAGGGTTTGTGCCAGATAATCGCCTAACTGCTGCGCCGCTTCCGGGTAATACGCGCCCTTTACCAGCTCGCCGCGCCAGATGCGATGACTGGAAAGATCTTCCATCACCATCACCGCCAGATCCGCATCATAATGGGTAATCTTCACCGTGTGCTGCGGACAATGTTTGTAGTGCTCGACCAGCGTCTGCGCTTCCAGCCGCGCCCGATCCAGCGTCAGCGGCCAGGACTCCCCCACGCAGCGCACATACGGCAGTGCCTGCTTGACGATAACGCGACTATTGCCCTGATCGTCATAAATCTTAAACACCAGGTTGAGGTTGCCATCACCAATCTCTTCAGCGCTGCTCAGCGCGGCAGGATTGTCCACGCCGCCAAATTGTCGGGCATATTCCACAGCATCAGCAGCAGTAAAGGTACGGTATTGCGACATTGCCTGTTCCTCATCATTCGAAGGGGGTCACTCAGGTGTAATAAGCCGTTCAGACGTCTATACATCCGCTCAGCATGTTGGCACAATACGCATCATTAACGCAACATGGATTTCACCCACAATGCAGACACTTCAAACCACCAGCTTACAGGTTCGTGACAATCAGCTCTGGATTCTGGATCAGCAGGCATTGCCGCAGCAGAAGAACTGGCTGCCCGCGCACAGCGTGCCTCAGCTGGTTGAACATATTCATGCGCTGCGGGTGCGTGGTGCGCCGCTGATCGGCCTCTCCGCCTCGCTGCTGCTGGCGCTGCTGGCAGAACAGGGGCAAACGCGCGCTGAACTGGCGCAGGCGCTGGAGACCCTGCGCGCCGCCCGCCCTACCGCCGTCAACCTGATGAACAATCTTGACCGGATGAAAGTGGCGCTGGCTCAGCCGGACTTTGCCCCGGCACTGGCTCAGGAAGCCTGGCGGCTGGTGCAGGAAGATAAGCAACTGTGTGACGCCATCGCTGACGCGGGTTGCACGCTGGTGAAACCCAACAGCCAGTTGCTGACCCACTGCAATACCGGTGGGCTGGCCACCGCCGGGGTGGGCACCGCGCTGGGCGTCATTGCCCGCGCTCACCAGCAGGCGCTGATTAAGAATGTCTGGGTTGATGAGACCCGACCGCTGTTACAGGGCGGCCGCTTAACCGCCTGGGAGCTGGGTGAACTGGCGGTTCCCTACACCCTGATTACCGACTCCATGGCCGCCAGCCTGATGGCCCGTGGGGAAGTAGATGCGGTGTGGGTTGGCGCTGACCGCATTGCCGCCAACGGCGATGTGGCGAATAAGATCGGCACCTACAGCCTGGCGGTGCTGGCGCATTATCATCAGATTCCGTTTTACGTAGCGGCTCCGCACACCACGCTGGATCGCAGCTGTCCTGATGGCGCAGCGATTCCTATTGAGCAGCGCGCCGCCAGCGAAGTGACGGGCGTTGCCGGCAGTTTTGGCAGCGTGCAGTGGGCACCAGAAGCGGCAAATGTTTATAACCCGGCGTTTGATGTCACGCCCGCCGCCCTGATCAGCGGCTGGGTGCTGGACACCGGCGTGGTGACGCCTGACCAGGTGCAGAGCGGCATCTTCCAGCCGCAGTAATGCTCTGCGGGGCGTTTGCCGCTAGGGCAGACGCCTCGCACATCGGCTGCAGATTACGCCAGACGCGGATAGGCATCCGCGATCTTATCGCCGGTAAAGTTCGCTACCCAGCCTTCCTGATTATCGAAAATCCGGATTGCCGTGAAGTGCGGTGACGATCCCATATCAAACCAGTGCGGCGTTCCCGCAGGCACCGAGATCAGATCGTTTTTTTCACACAGGATCTGCAGGATCTCGCCATCCAGATGCAGACAGAACAGTCCGGCACCCTCGACAAAGAAACGCACCTCATCTTCGCCATGCGTATGCTCATTGAGAAACTTCTCGCGCAGCACGGTTTTCTGCGGGTTATCGGCGCGCATGCTGATCACGTCCCAGCTCTGATAGCCTTTTTCCGCCACCAGCCGATCGATCGCATGCTGATAGGCGTTGATCACCGTTTCGGGATCCGGGTTTTTCCCCAAATCGCGATCGGCTTCCCAGCGCTCAAAACGGACGCCTTTGGCGTTGAGGCGGTCACGAATCGCTTCCGCATCAGTGCTGTGCCACACCGGCTGGCTGGCTTCGTAGTCGGTAAAAATAGTCAGTGCGCTCATCCTAAATCGACTCCGGGTTAATCTGGGAAAAATCCGTCACCTGACGATGGCGGCTCTCGTTGTCCGCATCGCCACGCAGTAATTGCACCGTCTGCCAGCCCGCCTCTGCGGCGGCATCCAGCTCCTGATGAATATCAGAGAGAAACAGCAGCTGCTCCGCTGGCTGACCCATTTCAGCGGCGATAGCGCGATAAGCCGCGACTTCGCGTTTGGCCCCGACGTGGGTGTCAAAATAGCCGCTGAACAGGCCAGTAATATCACCTTCGTCGCTGTAGCCAAATAACAATTTCTGCGCCGCAACCGAGCCGGAGGAATATACATAGAGTTCAATACCCTGCGCCTTCCAGTGGCGCAGCGCAGGCAGGACGTCGGGATAGAGATGGCCGGTAAAACTGCCGTTCACGTAGCCGTCGCGCCAGATCATGCCCTGCAGCGCTTTCAGCCCGGTTGATTTGCGATCCTGGTCCATAAAGCCCAGCAGAATCTCTGTCACGCCGGCCAGATCGGCCTGCGGCTGACCGGCCTCTTCACGCACCGACTGCAGCGCCGCCGCCACGTCGGGCTGCTGCGCATTGTCACGCACGAAGTCCGGCAGATGCGTGCGGGCATAGGGAAACAGGATGTTATGTACAAAGCGGATATCGCTGGTGGTGCCTTCGATATCAGTAACAATGGCGCGAATCATGCTTTCTCCAGCAGGCGACGTTGACGTTCACATTCGAATAAAAATTCCAGACCTTCCAGATGACGGCGCGCTTCGCTGACATCCCGGCCCCAGCAGGTTAAGCCGTGGCCGCGCAGCAGGAAGCCGTAACGTAGTGGAAAGCGGGCGGCGTAATCTTCAATTTCTGACGCCAGCGCCGCGATGTCCTGGCTGTTGTCGAACACGGGAATCGCCAGCGTATCCAGATGGGTGTGCTGGCCGGTTAATGATTTCTGCATCTCATAGCCGTGCAGCAGCAGCGCCGCACCCTGCTCCACCCGCGACAGCACGGTCGAATTGACCGTGTGGGTATGCAGCACCGCGCCCGCCTCGGGAAAGAGACGATAGATCATCGTGTGCAGCCCGGTTTCTGCCGACGGCTTACGGCCAGAAAGCGACTGGCTGGTGGCGATATCGACCTCGATAAAGTCATCCCGCGTCAGCGTGCCTTTATCTTTGCCCGATTCACTCAGCAGGCAGACATGTTCATCGCGGCGCACGGACATATTGCCGCCGGTGGCCGGTGCCCAGCCTTTCTCGCCAATCCAGTGACAGGCGGCGACCAGCTGATCTAACGGAAGACTCTGCGACATAAAGGTTCCTTGCGGTGAAATGTAATCCCGGATAAGTACGCGCCGCTGACACGCGGAGCATGACGCATGTAAATGCTAAATGATCCGCATCTCAGCAAGGCAGCAAGTGCGCGCATCCCCGGGAGCTGACACCTGTCAGTGACCGGGGTAAGCAAGCGCCGTCAACGCCGCTGACGCGCGGAGCATGACTCATGTAAATGCGAAATGATCCGTGTGTCAGCAAGGCGGCAAGTGCGCGCATCCCCGGGAGCTGACACCTGTCAGTGACCGGGGTAAGCAAACGAAGCCAACGAAGCTGACGCGCGGAGCATGAAGCATTTAGCCGTCTAAGCGTCTTGATTGCCAAATACTACCATCCTGTTTATAGTGGCACAAACACCGGGTGACACCGCATCAATCTTCGCGCTTAAGGCCTGACACCATGACGCAGCACAACCTGATCCCCGAGAGTAAACTCCCTTTGCTCGGCACCACGATTTTCAGCCAGATGAGTGCGCTGGCGCAGCAGCATAACGCCATCAATTTGTCTCAGGGCTTTCCTGATTTCAGCGGGCCGGACTATCTGCAGCAGCGGCTGGCGTATCACGTCAGCCAGGGCGCGAATCAGTATGCGCCGATGACCGGTGCGCTGCCGTTGCGTGAGGCGATAGCAGAGAAAACCGCGCGACTTTATGACTATCGTCCGGATGTTGATGCGGAAATCACGGTGACGGCGGGCGCAACCGAAGCGCTTTATGCGGCCATTACCGCGCTGGTGCGGCCAGGCGATGAGGTCATCTGCTTTGATCCCAGCTACGACAGCTATGCGCCTGCGGTGGTGTTGTCGGGCGGCGTGATGAAACGCATTACGCTGCAGCCGCCCGCTTTCCGGGTGGACTGGCAGGCGTTCGCTGCGCTGCTGAGTGACAAAACCCGTCTGGTGATCCTGAATACGCCGCACAATCCTTCGGCGACCGTCTGGCAGCAGCAGGATTTCGCCGCGCTGTGGCAGGCGATTGCGGCGCACCCAATCTATGTGCTGAGCGACGAAGTCTATGAGCACATCTGCTTCGATGAGGCAGGCCACGCCAGCGTGCTGGCACATCCCGAGCTACGCCAGCGCGCTATCGCCGTGTCGTCGTTTGGTAAGACGTTCCACATGACCGGCTGGAAAGTGGGTTACTGCATTGCCCCTGCGGCGATCAGCGCTGAACTGCGCAAGGTGCATCAGTACCTGACCTTCTCGGTGAATACCCCGGCGCAGCTGGCGATCGCCGATATGCTGCGTGAGCATCCGGAACACTATCTTGAGCTGCCAGCGTTCTATCGCGATCGCCGCGATCGGCTGGCAACGGCGCTGAGCAACAGCCGCTTTAAGGTGCTTCCCTGCGAAGGCACCTACTTTTTGCTGGTCGATTACAGCGCCATCTCCGATCTGGATGATGTCAGTTTCTGCCAGTGGCTGACCCGCGAAGTCGGCGTCGCCGCGATTCCCCTGTCGGTGTTCTGCGCCGATGCTTTCCCCTATAAACTGATTCGCCTCTGTTTTGCCAAACAGCCGGCGACATTAGATGCCGCCGCGGAGCGCTTATGTCAGCTTTGAAAATCACGCTACTGCAGGAGACGCTGAGCTGGATGGATGGCGAGGCCAATCTGCGCCATTTTGACGCGCAGCTGGCCGGACTCACCGGACGCGATCTGATTATCCTGCCAGAGATGTTTACCACCGGCTTTGCGATGGAAGCAGCGAAAAGTTCGCTGCCAGAGGCGCAGGTCATTGAGTGGCTGCATCACCATGCCCGTCGCACCGATGCCCTGGTCGGCGGCAGCGCGGCGATCCAGACAGAACATGGCGCGGTAAACCGCTTCCTGCTGGTCGAGCCGGACGGCACGCTGCATCAGTATGACAAGCGTCACCTGTTCCGCATGGCGGACGAGCATCACCACTATCTGCCAGGCGAACAGCGTCAGGTGTTTGAGTGGCGCGGCTGGCGCATCCTGCCGCAAATCTGTTACGACCTGCGCTTTCCGGTCTTCTCGCGCAACCGCAATGATTATGATCTGGCGCTCTATGTCGCCAACTGGCCAGCGCCACGTGCGCTGCACTGGCAGGCGCTGCTGTTAGCGCGGGCGATTGAAAATCAGGCTTATGTGGCAGGCTGTAACCGCGTCGGCAGTGACGGCAATCAGCATCAATATAGCGGCGACAGTCAGATTATTTCGCCGCAGGGTGAGATCCTCAGTGCCGCCGAGCCGCATCAGCGCGCCCGGCTGGATGCCGAACTGTCGCTGGACACGCTGAATGCTTACCGTGAGCGCTTCCCGGCCTGGCAGGATGCGGATCGCTTTTCGCTGTGAATCGCTGCCGGTTAGCTGCCGCGATAGGTTGACCACGACCAGGGTGAAATCAGAAACGGCAGATGGAAGTGGCTGCCCGCCTCGGCAATAACAAAATCGATCTGCGCGCTGACGTAGAGCGCATCCCGACCGGCGACGGCAAAATAGTCGCCGATTTCCGCCGTTAAACGGTAGTGGCCCGGCGTCAGCGGCTCCGGCGTCAGATCTTTCAGACGCCCGTCACTGTCCGTTTCACCCTGCGAAATCGGAAACCAGCCTTCCGGGCTGTTCTGCTCCAGTGAAATTGCCACGCCGCTGGCCGGTTTACCCAGCGCCGTGTCGAGAATATGGGTGGTAACGGTGCTCATTGAATCGTCTCCTTAAGGCGTAACAGGGTAATTTCACGCAGCTGATCCAGCGCCTCCTGCTGCTCGGCAATATCGTCATTCTGCAACCGACGCTGCAACTCTGCCAGCATCTGCTCGCCGCTCCGCCCTTTGGCGCGGATCAGAAACACCCGGCCAAAGCGCGCTTCATACGCCTCATTCCCCTTTTGCATCGCCTGTTGCAGAGCGTCATCAGCCTGCTGCATCGCGGACTGTTCGCCGCGCGACAGCACAGACTCTTTATCCGCGCCGCTCGCGCGTTCGCCGATGCGGGGATGGGCCGACAATGCCGCCTCCAGCTCGGGCTGCTGCCACTGGCGCGCCAGCGCATCGGCGGTGGCCAGCAGCGACTCAGTGCTGGCGAAAGGCCGGGCCGCCACCAGCGACTGCTGCCAGTGCGGGATCGCCACGCAGTGACGGATAGCCGCCTGCGCCTCGTCAGCTGCCAGTTGATTGAATGCGGCTAATTCCATCTTCAGCTCCGTCCGGCAATCAGCGAGACCGCCGCTGAATAAGCCTGCAGCGCAGGTGCCACATCGTCCACTGCTACCGACTCCGCCGGGTGATGGCTGATGCCGCGATGGTTACGCACAAATAACATGCCGACCGGCCAGCGTTCAGCGATGGCGATGGCGTCGTGCCCGGCACCGCTTGGCAGCGACAGGCTGCGGCCCTGCACCGTTTCCACCGCATGGCTCAGCGCCTGTTGCAGCGCGGAGTCACAGGCGGTGGCACCGATGCGATAATATTCGTTCGACTCGAAGCAAAGTCCACGGCGAAGCGCAATCGCCTCGGCCTGCGTTAACAGGCTGGAGAGCAGCGTTTCCAGCGGATTATCCAGCGGACCGCGCACATCCAGCGACAGTGACACCTCGCCAGGGATCACATTGACCGCACCCGGCGCACAGTTAATGGTGCCGACGGTGGCGACCAGCTGCGGATCGTGCTCACGGGTTGTCTGCTCGATAAACACCATCCACTCAGCAGCGGCGGCCAGCGCATCTTTGCGGTGAGTCATCGGCACCGTGCCCGCATGGCCCGCTTCTCCGGTGAAACGGCAGTTGAGGCGACGCGCGCCGTTGATCGCCGTGACCACGCCCAGCGCCAGATCCTCCTGCTCCAGGCAGGGGCCCTGTTCGATGTGCAGCTCAAGATATCCGACGATATCCTCAACCCGCCGCGCCGCAGAGGCGATCCTGTCGCTATCAAGCCCGACATCGGCCATCGCCTGGGCTACGGTGATGCCGTTGCCGTCAGGATGCGTCACCCAGCTTTGCGGCCAGCTGCCGGTAATCCCGCGACTGCCGAGCAGCGTAATACCAAAACGGGTGCCCTCTTCGTCGCCAAAGCCAATCACCTCAATCGCCAGCGGCAGGCGGCGCTGATGTTCGTTGAGCCACTGCACCGTTTCAATGGCGCTGAGCACGCCCAGCATCCCGTCGTAGCGACCGGCGTTGCGCACCGTGTCGAGATGTGAGCCGAGCAGCAGCGCAGGCGCACCCGCCTCTGCCGCCTCGTAGCGCCCGCAGATATTGCCGACTTCATCCTGCCACACCTGCATCCCCGCCGCCTGCATCCACTCACCGACGCAGGCGTTGGCGCGCAGATGTTCTGGCGAGAGGTAGACGCGGGTCAGCCCCTCAGCCGTTTCGCTGATCGCTGCCAGCGCATCACAGCGCGCCATAACGCGCTGTGCAGCGGCCTGGGCTTCGCTGGCGCTCATCATCATGCCTGGCTCCCGTAGTGATCCCAGGCAGCCTGTGCGCCCGCACCCTGCGGCGTGCGATAACCGACATAGGTCAGCACCGTTTCCAGCGCCGACAGCGTCTGCATCACGCAATCTTTACGCGCGTTATACCCCATGGTGCCGATGCGCCACACTTTGCCATGCAGCGGGCCAAACGAGGTGCCAATCTCAATGCCGAAATCTTCCAGCATCAGCTTACGCACCTGATCGCCATTCACGCCGGATGGGATCATCACGCCCAGCACGTTGTTCATTTTGTTTTTCAGGTCGCCGAAAGTCTCCAGCCCCATCCCCTGGATGCCTTTCAGCATCGCTTCGCCATGCAGTTTGTGACGGGTGATGCCGTTATCCAGCCCCTCCTGCAGGATCAGGCGGGCGCACTCGCGCGCGCCAAACAGCGCACTGGTGGCTTCGGTATGATGGTTGAGCCGCTCCGGTCCCCAGTAATCCATGATCATGCCGAGATCAAAATAGTTGGAGTAGATCATCTCCTCTTCGCCATCCTGATGCGCCTCGGTGCGGATCCCCTGCTCAACGCATTTGCGTTTGCGGATCACTGCTTCCATCTCTGCGCTCAGGGTGATCGGCGAGGTACCCGATGGGCCGCCCAGACATTTCTGCATTCCCGCCGACACCGCATCCAGTCCCCAGGCGTCCGTTTCCAGCGCGTTTCCCGCCAGCGACGCGGTGGCATCGGTGTAGAACAGCACGCCATACTGTTTGCAGATCGCACCCAGCTGCTCCAGCGGCTGCAGCATGGTGGTCGAGGTGTCGCCCTGCACGGTCAGCAGCAGGCGCGGTCGCACCTTTTTGATCGCATCTTCGATCTGGTCGGGGGTAAAGACTTCGCCCCACGGCACTTCAATGGTGTGCACTTCCGCACGACAGCGGCGGGCAATTTCGCACAGCAGATGACCGAAGCGGCCAAACACCGGCACCAGCACTTTGTCGCCAGGACGGATAGAGGAGAGCAGAATCGATTCGATACCGGCACGTGAGGTGCCATCAATCAGCAGCGTCCAGCGGTTTTCGGTGCGGAACACGCCGCGATAAAGCGCCATCACTTCATTCATGTAGTGAGTCATCGCGGGATCGTACTGACCCAGCAGCTGACTCGACATGGCGCGCAGCACGCGGGGATCGGCGTTGATCGGACCCGGTCCCATCAGCAGACGCTGTGGCGGATTGAGTTGCGGGTATTGCGTAATATCCATCATCATTTCCTTTTCTGATGCCTGACAGGCTATTTTATTTGCCTGTCAGACCAAGCGATTAGAGACGAACTGAAGAGATAAACTGCTTCAGCTCCGGCGTCTGCGGCTGGGCGAACAGCGTTTTACTGTCGCCCTGCTCCCAGACGCGCCCCTGATGCATAAAGACCACACGATCGCCCACGTCGCGGGCGAAGCTCATTTCATGGGTGACGAGGATCAGCGTCATTCCCTCTGCCGCCAGCTGCTCCAGAACTTTGAGCACTTCGCCCACCAGTTCAGGATCGAGCGCGGAGGTGATCTCATCACAGAGTAAAACTTTCGGCGTCATCGCCAGCGCACGGGCAATCGCCACCCGCTGCTGCTGACCGCCGGAGAGGCTGGCAGGATAGTAGTTAAGACGTTCGCCCAGTCCGACCTTCTCCAGCATCTGCGCGGCCAGCGCCCGGCACTCGTCTTCGCTTTTCTTCAGCACCCGGCGTGGCGCCAGCATGACGTTCTCCAGCGCCGTCATGTGCGGGAACAGGTTGAAGCTCTGAAACACCATCCCGACCGAGCGGCTGATTTCACGCGCCTGCGAATCGCGGTCGGTGATTGTCATTCCGCCGAGCTTGATGCTGCCCTCCTGATAGCCTTCCAGCCCGTTCATGCAGCGCAGCAGCGTGCTTTTGCCCGATCCGCTACGACCAATGATCGAGATCACCTCGCCCATGTCGATATCCAGATCCACGCCTTTCAACACATGGTTGTCGCCGTAATATTTTTGCACCTGATTAATGGTGATGAGCGGCATTGAATTTTTTCTCCAGATACTGGCTGTAGCGAGACAGCGGATAACACATCAGGAAGTAGCCCAGCGCTACCAGCCCAAAGACTTTAAATGGCTGATAGGTCACGTTGTTCAGAATGGTGCCGGCTTTCGTCAGCTCGATGAACCCGATAATCGACGCCAGCGCGGTGCCCTTGATCACCTGCACCGCGAATCCTACGGTCGGCGCGATACCGATGCGGATCGCCTGCGGTGCCACCACCCGCCACAGCGTCTGGCCAAAGGTCAGGCCGAGGCAGCGCGACGCTTCCCACTGCCCTTTCGGCAGGGCACGGATGCTGCCGTACCAGATGTCCACCAGAAAGGCGCTGGTGTAAAAAGTCAGCGCCAGTGAGGCCGCGGTCCAGGGCGCGACATCAATACCAAACAGGCCGACGCCGAAAAACGCCAGGAACAGCTGCATCAGCAGCGGCGTGCCCTGAAACAGCGCGGTGTAACCGCGTATCACGCGCGTCAGCCACTTACGTTGCAGCAGACGCAGAAACAGCAGCGGCAGCGTCACCAGCGTTCCGCCAGCAAAGGCCACCAGCGACAGTAACAGGGTCCAGCGCGCCGCCAGCAGCAGGTTGCGCAGGATGTCCCAGTCGGTAAAGGTCGTCATCATGATGCCTGCACTCCAAACCATTTACGGCCAATCGCCAGCAGCAGATGGCGCATCGCTATCGACAACGCCAGGTAGATCAGCGTGGTCACCAGATAGACCTCAAAACTTAAGAAGGTGCGCGACTGGATCAGGTTGGCGGCGAAGGTCAGCTCCTCATAGGAGACCTGCGACACCACCGACGACCCCAGCATGACGATGATGCACTGACTCACCAGCGCCGGATAAATGCGCTGCAGTGCGGGCGGCAGCACCACCCGCAGAAACGTCTGACTACGGGTTAATCCCAGCACACGTCCCGCTTCCCACTGCCCTTTCGGTGTCACCTGAATCCCGGCGCGGATAATCTCGGTGCTGTAGGCGCCGAGGTTGATCAGCATCGCCAGCAGCGCCGCCTCACCCGCAGTGAGTTTCATCCCCAGCGCAGGCAGACCGAAAACGATAAAGAACAGTTGCACCACAAACGGCGTATTGCGGATCAGCTCGACATAGATGCCCCACAGGCGGCTCATCCAGCTGGGTTTGCCGCTGCGCAGCGCCGCGCCCGCAATACCCAGCGCCACACCACCGGTGGTCGCCAGCACCGTCAGCTGGATGGTGACCCACAGGCCGGAGAGCAGCTCCGGCCAGTAGGGCCACAGGGCGGGAAAGTTAAGTTGCCCGGTCATGAATCCGTCCTCAGGCGCCGAGGTTGGCGGGCAGCGGCGCTTTCAGCCACTCTTCTGACAGTTTATTCAGGGTGCCATCTTTGATGCCCTGCTCAATCAGCTCATTCACTTTGGCTTTCAACGCTGGCTCATCTTTCTTCAGGCCGATAAAGCAGGGTGAATCTTTCAGCATGAACTGCGCGACGGGCGCTTTGGCCGGATTCTGGCGCGCAATGGCGGCGACGACCAGGTTACCGGTTGCGACATACTGCACCTGACCGGAGAGATACGCAGACAGTGTGGTGTTGTTGTCTTCATAGCGTTTCACCTGCGCATCTTTCGGGGCCACTTCGCTGAGCACCATGTCCTCTACCGCACCGCGCGTCACGCCAATCGACTTGCCGCTCAGGGCTGAGGCCGCTTTGATTTCATCGCCCTTCGGACCAAACACGCCCAGGAAGAACGGCGCATAGGCGCGGGTAAAGTCGATCACTTTCTCACGCTCGGCATTTTTACCCATGCTGGAGATGACCAGATCGACCTTGTCGGTTTGCAGATAAGGCACGCGGTTGGCACTGCTGACCGGCACCAGCTGCAACTTAAGTTTCATCTGTTTTGCCAGATACTTTGCCGTGTCGATGTCATACCCCTGCGGCTGCAGGTCCGTGCCGACCGAACCAAACGGCGGAAAATCCTGCGGCACGGCGACGCGGATGACGCCGCGTTTCTGGATGTCCTGCAGTTGATCGGCCAGCGCGCTTCCCGCTTGTGCCATCAGTAATGCCGCTGTCGCAACCGCCATTAAAACTTTTTTCATTATGCACCCCGGTGAGATTAACGTGAAACAAAAGATTCTTTGACATGCAATCTGCAACTAATGTGCCAATGCGGACGGCGACAGAAAAAGGGTTAAGCAGCAGAGAGTTCAGCAGAAATCGGGCGTAACCGGAGCGACTACGCCGTGAAGAGCGTGTTCTGAAATGGGGCAAAGCACCAAAACGGTGCCTGTTAACGGTGCTCCAGCTCGTCGAACTGCTGGTAAAGGTCGGCGATCTGATGAATACGCTGACGTCCCTGAGCCAGCATTTCATGCAGCAGGGCATTGGCAATCAGGTTAACCAGACTCATGGCCGCACTGTAACTGTCAAAGGCGGAGACGCTGTCCAGCGGCGTACAGAGCTGCCAGCGCGCCAGTGCAATCACCGTCTGCGCCTGCGGCTCACACAGCGCCAGCAGCGGGATACCGGCAGTCTGCAGCTGCTGCATCAGCGGACGAATGATGCGCGGACGACGACGAAACGCCATCACAATCACCATGTCGTCTGGCGTGATATCCACCAGCTCCTCAGCCAGCGTCTGGCCCGGCTGCGGCAGGATATGCACCTGCGAACGCGCCTGCACCAGCTGTTGCCGCAGATGGAGCGCCACCGGATAGGCGTTGCGCATGCCGATGATAAACACGCGCTTAGCCTGCGCCAGCTGCTGGATAACCTCACTAAAGTGCCGGGCATCCAGGCTGTTTACCCACTGCGTCAGGTTTGCCATCTCCTGCTTGTAGTGGCGCGCCAGCAGCGTATTGCCCTGCACCGCATCCCGGTTATCGGTCAGCGGCATGCCGCTCTGGCGCAGGATGCGTAACTCATCACGCATATCCTTGTACTTCTCGTAGCCCAGACGTTTAAACAGCCGACTGACCGTGGCTTTCGACACGCCACTGAGCCGCGCCAGCTCGGCGCTGTTGTAGCTGATCAGGTCATCGAAGTGGTCAAACACGAAGTCGGCAATGCGCTGCTCCTGCGGAGAGAGCTGGGGATAGTGACTTCTGAGTCGTTCATCAAGCTGTTTCATAAGGCGCCCTGTAACTTTTGTTTCAGCAGAAGCTAGCACAATTTACGCCAGGTTAACCGGCGCATTGTCATCGCAGGGTGAAAACTGGAACAGCTCTTGCTTTGTTATGGGTTCTGTCACCCGGATAACGAGAAAAAGATGATTCAAAGCAATATGGCCCCGCAGGGGATGGCGGTGACGCCACACCATCTGGCGAGTGAAAGCGCACTCGCCGTGCTGCGTGATGGCGGTAATGCCATTGAAGCGATGGTGGCCGCTGCCGCGACGATCGCCGTGGTTTACCCGCACATGAATGGACTGGGCGGCGATGGTTTCTGGCTGATTCTGCCGCCCGGCGGCGAGCCCGTCGCTATCGACGCCAGCGGCGCAGCCGGTTCGCTGGCGCACCGCGATTTCTACACCGATCACCCGAAGATCCCGCATCGTGGGCCGAAAGCAGCGTTAACCGTGGCCGGAACGGTCAGCGGCTGGCAGGAGGCCCTGACGCTCTCTGCGGAGATGGGCACCCCGCCGCTGCCGCTGGATCGCCTGCTGCGTGATGCGATTCGCTACGCCGCCGACGGCATTCCGGTAACCGCTTCACAGAGCGCCGCCACCGCGACGTTCCGCAGTGAACTGCAGCATCAGCCCGGCTTCAGCGCTAATTTTATGCCCGACGGCGATGTGCCGCAGCCGGGCAGCCGTTTTACCCAGCCCTCACTGGCGAACACCCTGAGTCAGCTCACCGAAGAGGGACTCGATAGCTTTTATCGCGGTGCGCTGGCTCACCATATGGCCGATGAGATGGCGACGCTCGGCATGCCGGTTACGCTGGCCGATCTGCAGCAGCATCGCGCCCGCCGCACGACGCCGCTGCATCTCTCCCACAGCGAAGGTGACATCTGGAATATCGCCCCGCCGACACAGGGCATGGTGTCGCTGGCGATCCTCGGCATCACCGATCGTCTGGAGATGGCGGAGGCTGACGACGCGCAGACGGTGCACCGCATCGTTGAAGCCACCAAGAAAGCCTTTGCCCTGCGCGACAAACACATCACCGATCCGCGTCACGTCACCGAAGATTTGCAGGCGCTGCTGGATAGCGATCACCTTGCCACGCTCGCCAGCCAGATCACCGACGGAGAAGCGGCAGCCTGGGGAAACGGACGCGGACCGGGCGATACGGTCTGGATGGGCGTGATGGACAGCAGCGGTCTGGCGGTCTCCTTTATTCAGAGCATCTACCACGAGTTTGGCAGCGGTGTGGTGCTGCCCGGCACGGGCATTACCTGGCAGAACCGGGGCGCGGCGTTCAGCCTCGACCCTGAACATCTGCTGGCGCTGGCGCCCGGCAAGCAGCCGTTTCATACCCTCAATCCCGCCGCCGCACGGCTGAAAGATGGCCGGACAATGGTGTATGGCGCGATGGGCGGCGATGGGCAGCCGCAGACCCAGGCCGCGATTTTTACCCGCCATGTCATTCAGGGCCTGCCGCTGCAACAGGCGGTCAGTGCGCCGCGCTGGCTACTGGGCCGGACCTGGGGGCAATTGTCAGACTCGCTGAAACTGGAAGGCCGCTTTGACGATGAAACGGTATTGATGCTGCGTCTGTGGGGCCATGAGGTGGAGCTGCTGCCGGACTTCAGCGAATCCGTGGGCCATGCGGGCGCGATTGTGCGTCACAGCAACGGCATGTTTGAGGGCGCAAGCGACCCGCGCAGTAACGGCAGCGCCGCCGGTTTTTAACAGGAGCGAATCATGAATCAACACGACTGGGCCAGTTACATCGGCCATATGGAGCAGATCCTGCAACTGGAACTGGATGACGCCCGCCGCGCTGAACTGCTGATCCAGCTGTCGCGCATCGCGGAGATGGCTGCGCCGCTGATGGCGTTTCCGCTGGATGACCGGCTGGAAGTGGCAGGAGTATACCAGGCATGAGATTAGGTGACGTTTCGATTCAGACCCTGCAACGGGCGATCCAGCAGGGTGAGATCAGCGCGCTGGAAGTGGCGAAAAGCACATTGCAGGCGGTTGAGCAGCATAATCCGGTGCTGAATGCCTGGACGGAAGTGACCGGGCCGCGCATGTTAAAAGAGGCCAGCGCGATTGATACGCAGCGGCAGCGTGGCGAAACCCTGCCACCGCTGGCGGGCATCCCGTATGCGGTGAAAAACCTGTTCGATGTGGCGGGTCACAGCACGCTGGCCGGTGCCAGCCTGTTCCGCGATCGCCCTGCGGCACAGGCAGATGCGTTTGCCGTCGGGAAACTGCGCCAGGCGGGTGCGCTGCTCTCGGGCATGCTGAACATGGATGCCTACGCCTACGGTTTTACCACTGAAAACAGCCACTATGGCGCGACGCACAATCCGCGCGATTTGAGCCGCGTGGCGGGCGGCTCGTCAGGGGGGTCGGCCGCCGCCGTGGCCGCCGGGCTGGTTCACTTTTCGCTGGGCACCGACACCAACGGTTCGATTCGGGTGCCCGCGTCGCTGTGCGGTATTTTTGGTCTCAAGCCGACCTTTGGCCGTCTGTCACGCAGCGGCAGCCATCCGTTTGTCGCCAGTCTTGACCACATCGGTCCGCTGGCACGGCGGGTTGAAGACCTGGCACTGGTGTATGACCTGTTGCAGGGCGCAGACCACGCCGATGCGTTTCAGGCTGACCGTCCGCCGGCCGCGACGCTGCCGGGGCTGTCACAGGGCCGCGAAGGATTACGCTGCGGCGTGCTGGGCGGCTTTTTTGCCCGCTGGTGTGATGAGGATGCCCGCGCTGCCGTCGCGGTGGTTGCGGCAGCGCTTGAGGCACAGGAAGAGGTGCTGATGCCGGAGGCGGAGCTGGCTCGCTCAGCTGCGTTTATCATGACCGCCGCTGAGGGCGGCAATCACTATCTGCCCGCTCTGCGTCAGATGCCGGAACAGTTTGAACCGAACTCCCGCGAGCGTCTGCTGGCCGGCGCCATGATGCCAGGTGCCTGGTATGTGCAGGCCCAGCGTTTCCGTCGCCATTTCCAGCAGCAGGTGTTACCGCTGTTTGATCGGTTCGATGTGCTGATCGCCCCGGCGACGCCCTGCAGCGCGATTACCATCGGCCAGCAAACCCTGACGATTCAGGGTGAATCGCTGCCCGCTAAAGCAAGTATGGGGATGCTGACGCAGCCAATCTCCTTCCTGGGATTGCCGGTCTGTACCGTGCCGCTGGCGACCCGAAGTGGCCTGCCGATTGGTTTACAGCTTATCGCCCGTCCGTTTAACGAAGAGGCGGTATTACGCGCCGCCTGGGCACTGGAACAACAGGGTATTACGATACCGCAAATGAATATGGCAGGAGCCTGATGAACAGAGAGATTAATTTACCGCAGGTGCTCAGCGAGGTGACGGCGCAGTTTTATCGCTACGAGCAGGCGCTGGTCAGCAATGACGTGGACGAACTGGATGCGCTGTTCTGGCACGATCCGCGAACCGTGCGCCTCGGCGCGGGTGAGAATCTGTATGGCATTGACGAGATTCGGGCCTTCCGTGCCGCGCGCCCTTCAGCCGGGCTGGACAGGACGCTGCGAAACACCGTGATTACGACTTTCGGTGAGGATTATGCGGTCTGCAGCACTGAATTTACCCGCACCGGCAGCGATAAGATTGGCCGTCAGCAGCAGACCTGGGTGCGAATGCCCCACGGCTGGTGCATCGTGGCGGCGCAGGTCAGTCTGATGAGCTGACGGCATCCGGCGCTTCGCCCGATCAACGTCAGGCAAGCGCCGGAACCGGCTTAAGGTGCCGGATGCGTTTTGATCCAGTGGTCAGCAATCTGCTGGCGGGTGCAGATCCAGACATCGTCGTGCTGCTGAATGTGGTCAAGGAAGTTCTGCAGCGCGCGGAATTTGCCAGGACGCCCCAGCAGGCGGCAATGCATACCGATCGACATCATCTTCGGCGCCGTTTCGCCCTCTTCATACAATACATCGAAGCTGTCGCGCAGATAGGTGAAGAACTGCTCGGCGGTGTTAAATCCCTGCGGCGAGGCGAAGCGCATGTCGTTGCACTCCAGGGTGTAAGGAATAATCAGGTGCGGCTTCACCGTGCCATCCTGACAGGTGACCTGGGTCCAGAACGGCAGATCGTCGCCGTAGTAGTCACTGTCGTAGCTGAAACCACCCTGCTCCACCACCAGCCGACGGGTGTTCGGGCTGTCGCGACCGGTGTACCAGCCGGTTGGTGCTTTACCAAACAGATCCACCAGCACATCAACCGCCTGCTGCATATGCTGACGTTCGGTTTTTGCATCCATGCCCTGATAGTGGATCCAGCGCCAGCCGTGGCTGACCACATCGTAATCCGCCTGTTTGATCGCCCCGACAATTTCCGGATGACGCGCCAGCGCCATCGCCACGCCAAACACGGTTAATGGCAGACCGCGTTTCTGAAATTCATTGTGAATGCGCCAGAATCCGGCGCGGGAGCCATATTCATACAGCGACTCCATCGACATGTGACGATCGGCATAGCTGGCTGCGCCGATGATGTCGGAGAGGAACTGCTCTGAGCCAGCATCGCCATGCAGCACGCTGTTTTCAGCGCCCTCTTCGTAATTCAGAACAAACTGCACCGCCACACGGGCGTTGTTGGGCCAGGCGGCGTGCGGCGGATTGGCGCCATAACCGATTAAATCGCGCGGGTAGTTTTTGTTAAAGCTGTACTCTTTCTTCTCTGCAGCGTCAGTCATCACTGGCTTCCTTTCTGGATTCGGGAAAGTTCCGTTAGTTTAGATGCTGAAACGCACCTGAGAGAGGTTTCTGCAAAGGCCAGGCCAGATCGCCATGTTTGCTGGTACCAAAGCCAAGCGCCACCAGCGACTCGACCATTTTTACTGCCGCACTGACGCCATCGATCACCGGCAGGCCCAGCTCCTGGGTCAGCGAGGCGGCCAGCGTCGCCATCCCGCCACAGCCCAGCACAATCGCCCCGCTGCCATCTTCCCGTTTCGCCTGAATGCAGCGCTGCCGCACTTTTTCCTGCGCCACGCCGCTGCCATCTTCCAGCGCCAGTACCGGCAGATCGATGGCGTGCAGCGCGGCACAGTGATGGGTAAAGCCATACTGCTGCAGCAGGTGACGTGCAATCACCAGGGTGCGCGGCAGCGTAGTGACAATGGAGAAACGCGTCGCCAGCATTGTGGCGGTATGCATCGCCGCTTCCGCAATGCCGATCACCGGTCCGCTGGCCAGCTCGCGAGCCGCCAGTAATCCCGGATCGCCAAAGCAGGCAATAACGTGCCCGCTGACGCCCTGCTCCCTGCCGAGCCTGATCTGTTCCAGCACGCCGATGGCGGCGATCGCCTCATCGAAGTGGCCTTCAATGGAGGGGACACCCTGCGACGGTGAAACCGCCAGAATTTCGGTACCCGGCGCGGCGACGGCACGCGCGGCCTGAGCGATGGTTTCGGTCATCGCCAGGCTGGTGTTGGGGTTAATGACCTGAATCAGACTCATGAGGCAGCTCCAGAGCCTGCGGCAAACAGTCGGGAAAAATCGGGCAGGGTTTCCCCGCTGCGCTCAAAGTGCAGGCTGGAGACGATGTGCTCAAAGTGATGCTGTAGCGCGTGGGTCAGCGGCTCCAGCGCACGTGCGCGCAGTAACGTCAGCAGATTCGTGTGATCGTCACAGCGGCAGCCGCGCTGCCAGGGCGCGCCATAGGCGGCAATCACCAGTGAGGAGCGCTGCGTCAGGCTGGTGACCATGCCGGTGAGGACCTGATTACCGGAGATCGCCTGTAGCTGAATATGAAACGCCGCTGAGAGACGGATCGCTGCCGGGCCATCATGATCGGCGTGCGCCTGGTTTTCCTGTGTGATGAGCTGCTCCAGCGCCACCAGATGGGGAGGCTGCAGATGCGCCAGTACTGCAGGCAGATTGGCGCACTCCATTAAACTGCGGGTTGAGAAGATGTCACGCGCCTCTTCAACGCCGGGTGTCGCCACCTGCGCACCACGTTTGGGCGTCAGGGTGACCATCTGCACCGCCGCGAGGCGCTGCAGCACTTTGCGGATGCCGGTGCGGCTCACCCCAAAGACCCCGGAAAGGGCCTCTTCCGGCAATTTACTGCCCGGCGGCAGCTGGTGCTCAACAATGGCGTTCATTAGCGCCTGGTAAATCCCTTCATCTTTGTCCTGCAGATGGGTGGCGTCTTGCTGGCCTGTTTTACTCGTCATTACCTGCTCCGGTCGCTCGCTGTGTGCCACATATCGTATACGTGAAAATAAAATATTGTATACAAGAAAACAGATCTGGCCTGAATCCTGCAATACCTCTTCCCAGATTATTCATTCCACTTTCGGTTAGAGGAGCAGGTTTCATGCCAAATCAATCAACGGTGGCCAGCACGGCCTCTGAAGCCAACGCCCGTTACAGCCCACGGCTCTGTAACGACGACCTGGCCCCGACTCGCGATCAGAACTGGTCGTGGTACAACATTTTCTCTTTCTGGATGTCCGATGTGCACAGTATGGGCGGCTATGTGGTGGCCGCCAGTTTCTTCACGCTGGGATTAGCCAGCTGGCAGGTGTTGCTTTGCCTGCTGGCCGGGATCTGCATCGTGCAGATCTGTGCGAATCTGGTGGCGAAACCGAGCCAGATGGCGGGTGTCCCTTATGCGGTGATCTGCCGTCAGGCGTTCGGCGTCTTTGGTGCCAATATCCCGGCGGTGATCCGCGGCCTGATCGCGTTCGCCTGGTATGGCATCCAGACTTATCTGGCGGCGAACGCCCTGATGCTGGTGCTGCTGAAGTTCGTGCCTTCGCTGACGTCGATGACCGTGCCGCACTGGCTGGGCCTGTCGCTGCTGGGCTGGTGCTGTTTCGGCATTATGTGGGTGCTGCAGGCGATGGTGTTCTGGCACGGCATGAACGCCATTAAACGGTTTATCGATGTCGCAGGACCGGCGGTCTATGTGGTGATGGTGGCGCTGGCGGGCTGGATTGTATACAAGACTGGCTTTGACGGGATCTCCTTTACCCTCGCCAGCAAATCGCTGACCGCAGGCGAGCAGACATGGCAGATGATTACGGCGACCGCGCTGGTGGTTTCTTACTTCTCCGGGCCGCTGCTGAACTTCGGTGACTTTTCACGCTACGGCAAAAACATGTCCGAGATCCGTCGCGGCAACCGCTGGGGCCTGCCGTTTAACTTCCTGCTGTTTTCGGTAGTGACCGTGGTCATCGTGTCAGGCACGCAGTCGCTGTTTGGCAAAATGATTACCGATCCTATCGAAACCGTGAGCATGGTCGGCAACGATCTGGCCGTCGCGATTGGTCTGCTGACCATGATTACCGCCACTATCGGCATCAATATCGTGGCGAACTTCGTCTCACCGGCTTTTGACTTCTCGAACTGTTCCCCGCAGAAAATCAGTTTCCGCACCGGCGGAATGATCGCTGCCGTTGGTTCAGTGCTGTTAACACCGTGGAACCTGTTCCAGTCGCCCGAACTGATTCACTACACCCTGGATGTGCTGGGATCGTTTATCGGGCCGCTATTCGGGATTCTGCTGACCGATTTCTATCTGATTAAACGTGGACGCATTTCGGTCGACGATCTGTTCAACGACACGCCATCAGGCCGTTACTGGTATCGCGGGGGCTTTAACCCGAAAGCGATTGGCGCGCTGCTGCCGTCGGTGGCGATCTGTCTGGTGATTAGCTTTATCCCTTCCCTGCATCAGGTGGCGAACTTCAGCTGGTTTATTGGTGCAGGTCTGGCGGCGGGCTGCTATCGCTTAATCGCCCGTGAAGATCGTGAGGCGGAGGAAGTGACCCACTCGCATGGCGAGGTGATGGCGCAGAAGAATCAAGCCGTCGCTGAATAGCAGACAGCAAAAAGCCGATTCATTTCTGAATCGGCTTTTTTAAAGAGATTGGCGGAACGGACGGGGCTCGAACCCGCGACCCCCTGCGTGACAGGCAGGTATTCTAACCAACTGAACTACCGCTCCGCGCTTTGTTCCCCGTCGGGAACGAGGCGCATAGTAATGGCAGGCCGTTACCGCGTCAACGCTTTTTCCAGGGAATTCATTCGTTTGCTGTTTTTTTCAGCTTGCCGTTGATTTTATCCACAAAAACAGACCATTCAGCCACGCCACAGGCAGCTGCCACCCTTTTTCATCACCAGATCCAGACGGGACTCATGAGCAACCACTTCTTCTTCACTGGCCGTGACCACGCGCAGTGCAGACGTGGGACGCACGATGCGCTGAATGCTCTCACCCTGGGCCTGACGGGCGCTTTCACTTTCCGATAAGAAGGAGAGTGACGTCTGACCGCCGGTCATGGTCAGGAAGACTTCAGCCAGAATCTCGGCATCGAGCAGTGCGCCGTGCAGGGTTCGTTTGGTGTTGTCTATTTCGTAACGCGAGCAGAGTGCATCCAGGCTGTTGCGCTTGCCGGGAAACATACGACGTGCCAGCGCCAGGCTGTCGGTAATTTTGCAGAAGGTTTCGGTTTTCTCAATGCCGCGGTTCAGCTTTGAAAACTCGTAGTCCATAAAGCCAATATCAAACGGCGCGTTATGGATGACTAATTCCGCACCGCGAATGTAGTCGAGAAACTCATCGGCGATTTCGCTGAAGGCGGGCTTGTCGGCCAGGAACTCATCGGCAATGCCGTGGACGCCAAAGGCTTCGGGGTCGACCAGCCGATCGGGCTTGAGATACATATGGAAATTGTTACCGGTCAGGCGACGGTTAATCACCTCCACCGCACCAATCTCAATGATGCGGTGCCCCTCATAATGTACCCCGATCATGTTCATGCCGGTGGTTTCAGTATCGAGAACGATCTGGCGGTTATTTGCAGTGCTCATAAGACCCGTTTTATGTCAGACTTGACGTTTTTGAGAGGAAGTCTACCAGAGATGCGCAAACAGGTAGAAATATTCACCGATGGATCCTGTCTTGGAAATCCCGGTCCCGGCGGTTATGGGGCGATTTTACGCTACGGTCAGCATGAGAAAACCTTCAGCGCGGGCTATTACCTTACCACCAATAACCGGATGGAGCTGATGGCGGCGATTGTCTCGCTTGAAGCGCTGACCCAGCCGTGCGATGTGGTGCTGAGCACCGACAGTCAGTATGTGCGCCAGGGGATCACCAGCTGGATCCATAACTGGAAAAAGCGTGGCTGGAAAACCGCTGATAAAAAACCGGTGAAGAATGTCGATCTCTGGCAGCGTCTCGACTTAGCACTCAGCACCCACAAAATTCAGTGGGAGTGGGTGAAAGGGCATGCCGGACATCCGGAGAATGAACGCTGCGACGTGCTGGCCCGCAGCGCGGCAGAAAATCCTGCTTTTGAGGATATCGGCTATAAAGCCGAGTCCTGATCCTTTGCTTTCCGGAACTGACGCGTGGCATTGACCGTCTGCCGGATCTTACTGGTACTCAAGCTTTTCTTTGCCCGGGTCGGCAGCAGCGGGAAGGTGCGTTTACGCGCTACCACAATATTCAGACAGCCCAGCGCCGGCAAGTGGGCGCTGATCAGTTTCCCGCCCTGCCGGTGCCACGGCAGCACCTGAAATCGGGTGCGATAGACCACTTCATAATTCAGCAGTCCCAGCCAGTCGAGCAACCGCATCTGACTGAACATTCTTCCGCTCCACGGCGCTTTGCGGGTTAATCCCGGCACAATTTTACTGACGCCAAGCAGACTGAAGGGATTGAAGCCGCTGATGATCATCCAGCCATCGTCAATTAACACCCTGTCCACTTCGCGCAATACACGGTGAGGATCCTGGCTCCAGGCGAGCGTATGGGCCAGCAGGCAGGCATCAATCGACTTCGACTCAAACGGCAATTGCATCGGGTCAGCCTGCACCTGTAACAGCTCACCCTGGCTGCCCACATTAACCTGATGTGAAATAGAACAGTTTTCAGTGTTGATTTCTGCGCTGAGGTTGCCAAGCTTAAGCATATGAAAGCCATAAAGCTTTCCGAGGTAAGGCTGAAGCTGCTGCGTCAGTGCGTCGCGGAAATAATCTCCCCACGGCATATCGTGCCAGGACAGCGGTGCGTTCAGAATCTTGCGTGTTTTCGCGGGCTTCATGCTTTACGCTCTTCCTTTTACAACGACCTGCGAGAGGTGATGATGAATCTTACCAGTATTCCTGCGTTGCAGGACAACTACATCTGGACGCTGAACGATGATGAAGGGAAATGCCTGATTGTCGATCCTGGCGAAGCCCAACCGGTGTTAGAAAAAATGGCATCTAACGGCTGGGAGCCGGTCGCGATTCTGCTGACTCACCACCATAACGACCACACCGGCGGCGTGAAAACGCTGTGTGAGCATTTCCCGCAACTGGCGGTCTACGGCCCTCAGGAAACCGAGACCAAAGGGGCCAGAACGGTCGTCAGCGAAGGCGATAACGTCACGGTTCTGGGCCTGACTTTCGAGGTGATCCACACCCCTGGTCACACTTTAGGACATATCTCATATTACAGTGCGCCTTATCTTTTCTGCGGCGACACCCTCTTTTCGGGGGGTTGCGGACGTCTTTTTGAAGGCACCGCAGAGCAGATGTATGATTCCTTTCAAAAGCTTAATCAGCTTCCAGGAGAAACCTTAGTCTGCTGCGCGCATGAATATACTTTATCCAATCTGAAGTTTGCTGCGGCTATTCTGCCCCACGACCCTCAAATAATGGCCGAATATCAGAAAATTAAGGACTTACGCGCTGAAAATGGCATTAGTCTGCCTACAAAACTGGCGCACGAACGGTCAATTAATTTATTTCTGCGTTCGCAAGACATTGATTTGCAACGGGCTTTAAACGTTAATGTTTCTGATGAACCGGTATGGCATACATTTGCCGTTCTACGCGAGAAGAAAGACGCTTTTTGATTTTTCGGGTTGTGTTGTCAAAAGTCGTCAAGTATAGTTGCTCGTCTTTTAAGCGAACTATTGACACACATATGAAGGCTAAAGCGATATTACTCGCCTCAGTCTTGCTGGTGGGATGTCAGGCGTCCAGGAACGATGCCAATATTCCGGTACAGCATGCACAGAGTCTGTCTTCAGCTGGTCAAGGTGAAAATGAAAAGTACGGAGACGAGTTTTTGTCGCCGCGTTGGCAGGAAGATGGAACTGGCCTCGCAGCAGACGCAGATCTCTGGAGTTTCATTAGTGACGAGTTGAAGATGGGGATTCCGGAAAACCCGGCAATCCGCGAACAAAAAAGTAAATTTCTAAAAAATAAGAGCTATCTCCACGATGTAACATTACGGGCAGAGCCGTACATGTACTGGATAGTCGAGCAGATACAGAAACGTAAAATGCCGATGGAACTGGTACTGCTACCCATAGTGGAGAGCGCTTTTGACCCCCATGCAACCTCATCCGCCAATGCCGCAGGTATCTGGCAGATCGTTGCGGCTACGGGTCGAAACTATGGTTTGAAACAAAACCAGTATTACGATGGGCGACGTGATGTGGTCGCATCCACGAAAGTTGCGCTGGACATGATGCAGCGTCTTAACACCATGTTTGACGGAGACTGGTTATTAACCATCGCCGCATACAACAGTGGTGAAGGACGTGTGCTCAAAGCGATTAAGCAGAACAAGGCGCGCGGTAAGCCGACTGACTTCTGGCATTTATCGCTGCCACGTGAAACGACCGTGTATGTCCCTAAAATGTTAGCTCTGAGTGAACTGCTCAAAAATAACAAGCGTTACGGTATCAAACTGCCGACACCTAATGAAAGTCGTGCTCTGGCACGAGTGGAAGTGGGTCAGCAGATACAGCTGACGCAGGCTGCCGAAATGGCGGGTATGTCGCTCACGAAACTGAAGAGCTTCAATACCGGCTACAAAGGCGGTGCAACAGCGCCAAACGGCCCGCACTACATTATGGTGCCGAAGTCGAACGTCGCGAAACTGCGTAACTCACTGGCTTCCGGTGACATCGCAGCGGTACAGCCTACGCAGCTTGCGAAAGCCAGCGCGAGTGGCGGGTACAAAGTGCGACGTGGTGATACGCTCTCTGGTATCGCCTCTAAACTTGGCGTTAGCGTCTCGACACTGAGGCAGGAAAACAACCTGCGCGGTGCTGATATCCGACCGGGTCAGACTCTGACCATCGGTTCGAATGGCACCCGACTGGCTGATAACGGCAACAGCATCACCTACCGTGTTCGTAAGGGTGATTCTCTTGACAGTATTGCCCGTCATCACGGCGTCAATATTAAAGACGTGATGCGCTGGAACAGTGTGCTGGACAGTGCGAAAGATATTCAACCCGGCGATAACTTAACGCTGTTTGTGAATAATAACGCAACACCTGATACCTGATACGTTGAAAAGGCTGACAATTGTCAGCCTTTTTCTTTTATTCATCTGCCCCGATTTACTCATCACCCTGCCCGCCTCTTCTTCTGCAGGCACATTCAATACGCCGGACTAGCTTCCTGAACTGAACTCCACCAGTAAAGGGTTGTGATCGGATGCGCGCGTGACCAGTACGGATGCCTCACTCACTCTGAGATCGCGATAAAAGACGAAGTCCAGCGGGCGGCCAAACGCTTTGCGACGGTGGTCGGCAGTGAACATCACCTCTTCCAGCTTCATGCGCTGTGCAAACCGGTAGAGCGCATTAATGCGCTGACGGCTCCAGGCATTGAAATCCCCGGCCATAATCACTGGCCCCTGGTGATGCATGATCTGCTCGCCGATTGGCCCCAGCTGTCTACTGTAGACGTCGACACCCAGACTGAAATTAACCGCATGGATGTTGACGACCATCAGCATTTCACCGGCCGGCAGAGGATAGGCCGTGACCAGCGCCGATTTAGAGAGCCTCAGTAGTGGCTCACGCTCCCGCAACGGGCAACAATAGACCGGGTGTGCAGAGGCGAGCGTCATCACCCCAGAGGGATGCTGAGGCAGCACAAAGGCAGGTACCTGATCGGCAGCCAGATAGTTACTGGTGGCAAACTCCACCAGTTCGGGCGTGGTCTGCGCTTCCTGCAGCAATACCAGGTGCGCATCCTTGCCAAATCCTTCCAGTACCGACATCCAGTCTGCGCGTTGCTGTTTGAAGATGTTCCATACCAGAACTTTAAGGTTTGGATGCGCAGGCAATGGCGCGCCGGGAGGCAGTGCCTGACCGAGATGGAGCATCGCGCCAGGTGGAAAGATCTGTTCCACTGGTTGTCCTGCTACATATCGCATTGCATAAGTTTTTTTGCGCACTTTCCCGCCTGGCTGATGATTCAAAAAAATACAGTTAACACCTGTCTGTTATAGGGATTCTAGACCGGGGTTTCAATGGATGCAGGTGAATGTCAGAATTCATCGCGCTTTTGCAGCATAAAGCAGCTCTTTTAAGTTCGCTAAGCAAAACGAGGCAGATCGGAAGTGACATAGCGGTTGTCATCATCGGGGACTCTGAACTGGTTATCACAACATTATCGGCTATAAACTGACTTACCAGCCACGTCACTGCAGGGAGGAAGAATGAAGGCATCTTCTGACGAACTAAAGGTGTTTGTCAGCGTAGTAGAGAGTGGAAGTTTCAGTCGCGCTGCTGAACAGTTAAAGATGGCGAACTCTGCCGTCAGCAGGACCATTAAAAAGCTGGAGAGCAAGCTGGGTATCGCCCTGCTGACCCGCACAACGCGGCAGTTGGCACTGACGCAGGAAGGTGAACGCTATTTCCGCCACGTTCAGCGTTTTTTGCAGGAGATGACCACAGCGGAAAGTGATTTGATCGAAAGTCTGCAGGCGCCGAAAGGCCTGTTGCGGGTGGATGCCGCGACACCGGTTATTCTGCATCTACTGATGCCGATGATTAAGCCCTTTCGTCAGCGCTATCCTGAAGTGACTATTTCTTTAATCTCCTCAGAGAGTTTCATCAACCTGATTGAGCGAAAAGTCGATATCGCCATTCGCGCCGGCAATCTGACCGACTCAACGCTGCGCGCCCGGCTGCTGTTCAATAGCTTTCGCAGGGTAGTTGCCTCACCCGCCTATCTTCGTGAGCATGGGATACCGCAAACGGTGGCTGAGCTGGATAACCATTATTGTCTAGGTTTTGATGACTCTCCAAAACTCAATCGCTGGCCCGTCGCCCGTGAAAGCGGTGAACTCTATGATATCAACTGGGCTCTTTCTTCGAACAGCGGTGAGACGATTAAGCAGCTCTGCCTTACCGGTAATGGTATTGCCTGTCTGTCGGACTATATGATCGATCGTGAGGTGGCGGAGGGAACACTGGTGGAAGTGCTGGCCGATCAGCGTCTGCCGGTGAAGATGCCCTTCAATGCGGTTTACTACAGCGATACTGGTGTGAGTCAGCGTGTGCGGGCTTTTATCGATTTTCTCAGTGAGTGGACAGCTGAGCAGCCGTGGCGCACCTGAACTCTGTAGCAGCAGGCCTTGTCGGGATCTGTTGCTACAACAGGATCCTGGAGATCGAAGAGAATCAACGCGGAGCGCTTTTCCGGGTTGAATTTACTCCAATGGAAAAAGCCCTGACCGTTAAGTCAGGGCTTTCCAATTAAGTGGCGGAACGGACGGGGCTCGAACCCGCGACCCCCTGCGTGACAGGCAGGTATTCTAACCAACTGAACTACCGCTCCACCGATTCTTTCACAGCTCTCAGCAACTGGCTGAGAGCCGTCTGTTCCTGTTGCTTTCCTTGTCAGGGGAAAAGGAACGAATTTGATGCCTGGCAGTTCCCTACTCTCGCATGGGGAGACCCCACACTACCATCGGCGCTACGGCGTTTCACTTCTGAGTTCGGCATGGGGTCAGGTGGGACCACCGCGCTACAGCCGCCAGGCAAATCTTGGTGCACGAAACGAATCTTCTGCGCTGCTCCTGCGTTACCTGCGCTTGCAGCCTCAGTCACATACTTCAGTATGCTCCTTCCGCTGCGGCACTGGCCGCCTTGCATCAGCACAGAATCTTTCGTTTCCGCTAATTTTATCCGTCACAAGCTGAAAATCGTGTCTCTCAAAAACGCCTCTGGCGTTGTAAGGTTAAGCCTCACGGGTCATTAGTACCGGTTAGCTCAACGCATCGCTGCGCTTACACACCCGGCCTATCAACGTCGTAGTCTTCAACGTCCCTTCAGGACTCTCAAAGGAGTCAGGGAGAACTCATCTCGGGGCAAGTTTCGTGCTTAGATGCTTTCAGCACTTATCTTTTCCGCACTTAGCTACCGGGCAATGCCATTGGCATGACAACCCGAACACCAGTGGTGCGTTCACTCCGGTCCTCTCGTACTAGGAGCAACCCCCCTCAATTCTCCAGCGCCCACGGCAGATAGGGACCGAACTGTCTCACGACGTTCTAAACCCAGCTCGCGTACCACTTTAAACGGCGAACAGCCGTACCCTTGGGACCTACTTCAGCCCCAGGATGTGATGAGCCGACATCGAGGTGCCAAACACCGCCGTCGATATGAACTCTTGGGCGGTATCAGCCTGTTATCCCCGGAGTACCTTTTATCCGTTGAGCGATGGCCCTTCCATTCAGAACCACCGGATCACTATGACCTGCTTTCGCACCTGCTCGAGCCGTCACTCTCGCAGTCAAGCCAGCTTATGCCATTGCACTAACCTCACGATGTCCGACCGTGATTAGCTGACCTTCGTGCTCCTCCGTTACTCTTTAGGAGGAGACCGCCCCAGTCAAACTACCCACCAGACACTGTCCGCAGCCCGGATTACGGGCCTACGTTAGAACATCAAACATTAAAGGGTGGTATTTCAAGGTTGGCTCCACGCGAACTGGCGTCCGCGCTTCAAAGCCTCCCACCTATCCTACACATCAAGGCTCAATGTTCAGTGTCAAGCTGTAGTAAAGGTTCACGGGGTCTTTCCGTCTTGCCGCGGGTACACTGCATCTTCACAGCGAGTTCAATTTCACTGAGTCTCGGGTGGAGACAGCCTGGCCATCATTACGCCATTCGTGCAGGTCGGAACTTACCCGACAAGGAATTTCGCTACCTTAGGACCGTTATAGTTACGGCCGCCGTTTACCGGGGCTTCGATCAAGAGCTTCTCCTTGCGGATAACCCCATCAATTAACCTTCCGGCACCGGGCAGGCGTCACACCGTATACGTCCACTTTCGTGTTTGCACAGTGCTGTGTTTTTAATAAACAGTTGCAGCCAGCTGGTATCTTCGACTGGCTTCAGCTCGGGGAGCAAGTCCCTCCACCTACGCGCCAGCGTGCCTTCTCCCGAAGTTACGGCACCATTTTGCCTAGTTCCTTCACCCGAGTTCTCTCAAGCGCCTTGGTATTCTCTACCTGACCACCTGTGTCGGTTTGGGGTACGATTCTGTGTTACCTGATGCTTAGAGGCTTTTCCTGGAAGCTGGGCATTTATCACTTCAGCACCGTAGTGCCTCGTCGTCACGCCTCAGCGTTAACAAGAGTCCGGATTTACCTAAACTCTCCGCCTACACGCTTAAACCGGGACAACCGTCGCCCGGCTGATATAGCCTTCTCCGTCCCCCCTTCGCAGTAACACCGAGTACAGGAATATTAACCTGTTTCCCATCGACTACGCCTTTCGGCCTCGCCTTAGGGGTCGACTCACCCTGCTCCGATTAACGTTGAACAGGAACCCTTGGTCTTCCGGCGAGCGGGCTTTTCACCCGCTTTATCGTTACTTATGTCAGCATTCGCACTTCTGATACCTCCAGCAGCCCTCACAGGCCACCTTCGACGGCTTACAGAACGCTCCCCTACCCAACAACGCCTAAGCGTCGCTGCCGCAGCTTCGGTGCATGGTTTAGCCCCGTTACATCTTCCGCGCAGGCCGACTCGACCAGTGAGCTATTACGCTTTCTTTAAATGATGGCTGCTTCTAAGCCAACATCCTGGCTGTCTGTGCCTTCCCACATCGTTTCCCACTTAACCATGACTTTGGGACCTTAGCTGGCGGTCTGGGTTGTTTCCCTCTTCACGACGGACGTTAGCACCCGCCGTGTGTCTCCCGTGATAACATTCTTCGGTATTCGCAGTTTGCATCGGGTTGGTAAGCCGGGATGGCCCCCTAGCCGAAACAGTGCTCTACCCCCGAAGATGAGTTCACGAGGCGCTACCTAAATAGCTTTCGGGGAGAACCAGCTATCTCCCGGTTTGATTGGCCTTTCACCCCCAGCCACAGGTCATCCGCTAATTTTTCAACATTAGTCGGTTCGGTCCTCCAGTTAGTGTTACCCAACCTTCAACCTGCCCATGGCTAGATCACCGGGTTTCGGGTCTATACCCTGCAACTTAACGCCCAGTTAAGACTCGGTTTCCCTGCGGCTCCCCTATACGGTTAACCTTGCTACAGAATATAAGTCGCTGACCCATTATACAAAAGGTACGCAGTCACCCTGATAAATCAAGGCTCCCACTGCTTGTACGTACACGGTTTCAGGTTCTGTTTCACTCCCCTCGCCGGGGTTCTTTTCGCCTTTCCCTCACGGTACTGGTTCACTATCGGTCAGTCAGGAGTATTTAGCCTTGGAGGATGGTCCCCCCATATTCAGACAGGATACCACGTGTCCCGCCTTACTCATCGAGCTCACAGCATGTGTGTTTTTGTGTACGGGAGTATCACCCTGTACCCTGCGACTTTCCAGACGCTTCCACTAACACACAAGCTGATTCAGGCTCTGGGCTGCTCCCCGTTCGCTCGCCGCTACTGGGGGAATCTCGGTTGATTTCTTTTCCTCGGGGTACTTAGATGTTTCAGTTCCCCCGGTTCGCCTTGCAGCACTATGTATTCATGCTGCAATGATGCACAGAGTGCACCGGGTTTCCCCATTCGGACATCGACGGCTGTAGCGGTTCATATCACCTTACCGTCGCTTTACGCAGATTAGCACGTCCTTCATCGCCTCTGACTGCCTGGGCATCCACCGTGTACGCTTAGTCGCTTAACCTCACAACCCACAGGCGTTTTACAACGCTGCGAATTGCAAGCATTTGAGAGACTCGAACATGTCGTGTTTTTCATTCTTATTACGGAGAATGAAAACGACATGTCGTTTCAATTTTCAGCTTGTTCCGGATTGTTAAAGAGCATAATACTTCGCAGCACACCGTTGCCGGTACGCTCTGAAGTATTCAGAAAAAACAGATAAACGGTATGGTGGAGCTAAGCGGGATCGAACCGCTGACCTCCTGCGTGCAAGGCAGGCGCTCTCCCAGCTGAGCTATAGCCCCATACAGTTACTGCAGAGACCACTACTACCACTCAACCGAGTACACTTCGTGAGAAATGTAATTCGTGCTCAGGCAAGGCATGTTTCCGCGAAGCATAGTGAACTATGCAAGCCGGGAACATAACGCAGCGTGAGTGCGAATTTGGTAGGCCTGAGTGGACTTGAACCACCGACCTCACCCTTATCAGGGGTGCGCTCTAACCACCTGAGCTACAAGCCTGTAGAGGTTTTTTCTGCTCGTTACTTTTTATCAGACAATCTGTGTGGACACTGCGCGGGAAGGTATCTTCAGGTAAGGAGGTGATCCAACCGCAGGTTCCCCTACGGTTACCTTGTTACGACTTCACCCCAGTCATGAATCACAAAGTGGTAAGCGCCCTCCCGAAGGTTAAGCTACCTACTTCTTTTGCAACCCACTCCCATGGTGTGACGGGCGGTGTGTACAAGGCCCGGGAACGTATTCACCGTGGCATTCTGATCCACGATTACTAGCGATTCCGACTTCACGGAGTCGAGTTGCAGACTCCGATCCGGACTACGACGCACTTTGTGAGGTCCGCTTGCTCTCGCGAGGTCGCTTCTCTTTGTATGCGCCATTGTAGCACGTGTGTAGCCCTACTCGTAAGGGCCATGATGACTTGACGTCATCCCCACCTTCCTCCGGTTTATCACCGGCAGTCTCCTTTGAGTTCCCACCATTACGTGCTGGCAACAAAGGATAAGGGTTGCGCTCGTTGCGGGACTTAACCCAACATTTCACAACACGAGCTGACGACAGCCATGCAGCACCTGTCTCAGCGTTCCCGAAGGCACCAAGGCATCTCTGCCAAGTTCGCTGGATGTCAAGAGTAGGTAAGGTTCTTCGCGTTGCATCGAATTAAACCACATGCTCCACCGCTTGTGCGGGCCCCCGTCAATTCATTTGAGTTTTAACCTTGCGGCCGTACTCCCCAGGCGGTCGACTTAACGCGTTAGCTCCGGAAGCCACTCCTCAAGGGAACAACCTCCAAGTCGACATCGTTTACGGCGTGGACTACCAGGGTATCTAATCCTGTTTGCTCCCCACGCTTTCGCACCTGAGCGTCAGTCTTTGTCCAGGGGGCCGCCTTCGCCACCGGTATTCCTCCAGATCTCTACGCATTTCACCGCTACACCTGGAATTCTACCCCCCTCTACAAGACTCAAGCCTGCCAGTTTCAAATGCAGTTCCCAGGTTAAGCCCGGGGATTTCACATCTGACTTAACAGACCGCCTGCGTGCGCTTTACGCCCAGTAATTCCGATTAACGCTTGCACCCTCCGTATTACCGCGGCTGCTGGCACGGAGTTAGCCGGTGCTTCTTCTGCGGGTAACGTCAATCGACACGGTTATTAACCGCGTCGCCTTCCTCCCCGCTGAAAGTACTTTACAACCCGAAGGCCTTCTTCATACACGCGGCATGGCTGCATCAGGCTTGCGCCCATTGTGCAATATTCCCCACTGCTGCCTCCCGTAGGAGTCTGGACCGTGTCTCAGTTCCAGTGTGGCTGGTCATCCTCTCAGACCAGCTAGGGATCGTCGCCTAGGTGGGCCATTACCCCGCCTACTAGCTAATCCCATCTGGGTTCATCCGATAGTGAGAGGCCCGAAGGTCCCCCTCTTTGGTCTTGCGACGTTATGCGGTATTAGCCACCGTTTCCAGTGGTTATCCCCCTCTATCGGGCAGATCCCCAGACATTACTCACCCGTCCGCCACTCGTCACCCAAGGAGCAAGCTCCTCTGTGCTACCGTCCGACTTGCATGTGTTAGGCCTGCCGCCAGCGTTCAATCTGAGCCATGATCAAACTCTTCAATTTAAGTTTGATTTGCTTAAACAAGTTAAGCGGTGCTCATCTGTAAAACGTCATAATGAATTTCATTATGTGTTCACTCGTGAGACTTGATATTTTGTTGCGTCCGGAGACGCTGATATCAATCCTGCGAGTGCCCACACAGATTGTCTGATAAATTGTTAAAGAGCAGTGCGAACAGTGCGTTAGCGTCCTGTCGCGAGGTGGCGTATATTACGCTTTCCTCCTGCAGAGTCAACCTCTATTTCAGAAGTTTTTCTCCGGCGGCGCAGTCTCCTGTGCCTCCCAACCCGTTTTCCCGTTGCCGGTTTGCCGTGTCAGTGGAGGCGCATTATAGGGAACGGCTGAGATAGCGCAAGTGCAAATTAAGACTTTTTTGCTGTTCGCCTGAAATTTGCACAAAAGCGCCGTTTTAACCCTTTTTAATGCGTCCTGGCAGCTCTGCAAGGCTATTAATTACCCAATCTGCTGCCGCTTCGCCTTCAGCCGTAACCGGTTTGCCGCTGCGCACCAATACTTTGGTGCCGACACCGGCAGCTTTCCCGGCCAGCATATCCTCCAGCTTGTCACCCACCATATAAGAAGCCGCCATATCAATATGCAGTTCTTCCTGAGCTGTCAGCAGCATGCCTGGCTGCGGCTTACGGCAGTCACATTCCTGACGGAACGCTTCGACCGTTGCTTCCGGATGGTGAGGACAGAAATAGATGCCATCAAGATCAACATCGCGATCGGCCAGCGACCAGTCCATCCATTCTGTCAGACGCATAAAGGTATCTTCGGTAAACATACCGCGCGCTATGCCAGACTGATTGGTCACAACCACCAGCGCATATCCCATTGCCTTCAGTTGTTGCAGCGCTTCAATGGTGCCGTCAATAAACTGGAAGTCATCGATCTCATGGACATAGCCATTGTCGACATTAAGGGTGCCATCACGATCAAGAAAAATAGCGGGGACTTTATTCGCCACGTAGAAACTCCTGCTGTAAAAATTGCCGATCAGTATCGCATGATTGCTATAAAAGGGAGAATGTCAGATTGAATCACTTCCATTGATTTAGACGTCTGGATGCCTTAACATCCATCCAGCTTTTATTATGTATAGAAGTGACGAGGCCTCCCACACCACGGACAACGCAACACGATAATAAATAACATAATGATTAAACTAGAAAATATCACCAAGGTGTTTCAGCAGGGCACACGGTCCATTCCGGCATTGACGGATGTGAGCCTGCATGTGCCTGCCGGACAGATTTATGGCGTTATCGGCGCTTCCGGTGCCGGTAAAAGTACGCTGATTCGTTGCGTTAACCTGCTGGAGCGCCCGACTTCGGGCCGTGTACTGGTCGACGGCGCTGATCTAACCGCACTCAACGAACGTCAGTTAACGCAGGCACGCCGCCAGATCGGCATGATCTTCCAGCACTTTAACCTGATGAACTCACGCACCGTCGCGGGCAACGTCTCTCTTCCACTGGAACTCGGTAATCTCTCCCGCGCTCAGATCAATGCTCGCGTCACGGAGCTGCTGGAACTGGTGGGATTATCAGATAAGCATGATGCCTGGCCCGCCAATCTGTCGGGCGGACAGAAGCAGCGTGTCGCGATTGCCCGTGCTCTGGCCAGCAATCCCAAGGTTCTGCTATGTGATGAAGCCACCAGCGCACTGGATCCTGCGACGACGCGCTCAATTCTGGAATTGCTTAAAGATATCAACCGCCGGCTTGGGCTGACGATTCTGCTCATCACCCATGAGATGGATGTGGTGAAACGTATCTGCGATCAGGTTGCGGTCATCAGTCACGGTGAGCTGATTGAGAAAGATAGCGTCAGTGAAGTGTTCTCTCATCCGAAGACGCCTCTGGCGCAGCAGTTTATTCAGTCCACGCTGCATCTGGATATCCCGGATGATTACCAGCAGCGTCTTTCTGCCACCGCCGCTGAAGGCACCGTGCCGCTGCTGCGACTGGAATTCACCGGTAAATCGGTTGATGCACCACTGCTTTCCGAAGCGGCCCGCCGTTACAACGTGAATAACAACATTATCAGTGCCCAGATGGATTACGCCGGTGGCGTGAAGTTCGGCATTATGCTGGCCGAAATGCACGGCGCAGAAAGCGATACCCGCGAGGCGATAGTCTGGCTGAAGGAGAATCATGTGAAAGTAGAGGTGTTAGGTTATGTCTGAAGCGATGATGTGGTTGCTGGGACGGGGCGTGTGGGAAACGCTGATGATGACCTTCGTCTCGGGCTTTTTCGGTTTTGTACTGGGCCTGCCGGTCGGCGTTTTACTCTATGTGACTCGTCCGGGGCAGATTCTGCAGAATCAGGGACTTTATCGCGTGCTCTCCGCGATGGTGAATATCTTCCGCTCGATTCCTTTCATTATCCTGCTGGTCTGGATGATTCCCTTTACCCGCATAATTGTTGGCACCTCAATCGGACTGCAGGCGGCCATCGTGCCGTTGACCGTCGGCGCGGCACCGTTTATTGCGCGTATGGTTGAGAACGCCCTGCTGGAACTGCCCACCGGTCTGATTGAAGCGTCACGTGCCATGGGCGCCACGCCAATGCAGATCATCCGTAAAGTTCTGCTGCCGGAAGCGATGCCGGGGCTGGTGAACGCCGCGACGATTACTCTGATTACCCTGGTCGGTTACTCCGCCATGGGTGGCGCGGTGGGCGCCGGTGGTCTGGGCCAGATCGGTTATCAGTATGGTTATATCGGATATAACGCCACTGTGATGAATACGGTATTGGTGTTGTTAGTGGTTTTGGTGTATCTCATTCAATTCTGTGGCGACCGCATCGTGCGTGCTGTGTCCCATAAATAAGCAAGCAATATCACATTATTAAGAAGGAAAGGATATGTCTTTCAGATTCAAGAAAATTGCCGCTGTGGGTGCACTGATTGGCGCGATTGCGCTGGCAGGATGCGATCAAAAAGAGAAAGACCCTAACCACATCAAAGTGGGTGTGATTGTCGGTGCTGAGCAGCAGGTTGCTGAAGCAGCGCAGAAAGTTGCCAAAGAGAAATATGGTCTGGACGTTGAGCTGGTCACTTTCAACGATTACGTGCTGCCGAATGAAGCGCTGAGCAAAGGCGATATCGACGTTAACGCCTTCCAGCACAAACCTTACCTTGATCAGCAGATCAAAGATCGTGGCTACAAGCTGGTTTCAGTAGGTAACTCTTTCGTCTACCCAATCGCGGGCTATTCGAAGAAGATCAAATCACTGGATGAGCTGCAGGATGGTGCGCAGGTTGCTATTCCAAACGATCCAACCAACCTGGGCCGTACACTGCTGCTGCTGCAGAAAGTGGGTCTGATCAAACTGAAAGATGGCGTGGGCTTGCTGCCAACCTCACTGGATATCACTGAGAACCCTAAGCATCTGAAAATTGTTGAGCTGGAAGCGCCGCAGTTGCCACGCTCACTGGACGATCAGCAGATTGCGCTGGCGGTGATCAACACCACCTACGCCAGCCAGATTGGCCTGACGCCAGCCAAAGATGGCATCTTCGTTGAAGATAAAGATTCACCTTATGTGAACCTGATTGTTGCGCGCGAAGATAATAAAGATGCGGAAAACGTGAAGAAGTTCGTCAAGGCTTACCAGTCTGACGAAGTAAACGAAGCAGCTAACAAAGTCTTTAACGGCGGCGCAGTTAAAGGCTGGTAATTCAGCGGTTCATCTCCTGAAGGGCGGCGCTATGCCGCCCTTTCTGTTATTGGGTGCCCTGCCCGACTTGTTATTTATTCTTGTCCTTGTTTCAATAACGCCACTTTTTGAAACCTGAGGATGTTGCCATGCGTTTTTTACCGCTCTGCTTGTTAGCATTGATGCTGACAGGGTGTGTTCATGAGTATCACCCGATAAGCAGCGCACCGTCCCGGCCGCAGCAATCCAGTGAACCGACCCGCAAGCCTGTTGCACGCCCTGCCCCGGTTAAGCTTTATACCGATGCCGCCGATCTGGTCAGCAAGCCGTTCCGCGATCTGGGTGAAGTCTCCGCTGAAGATTGCCAGATGAGCAATCAGAATTCCCCGGCAAACATCGCCACGGCACGTAAACGTCTGCAGATCAAAGCGTCACAGATGAAGGCCAATGCCGTACTGCTGCATCAGTGTGAAATCGTCACCGGTACACCGGGCTGTTATCGTCAGGCTGTCTGTCAGGGCTCAGCGCTGAAAGTCAGCAGTCAATGAGTGAATTCACCTTTGCGCAGATTGGCGTAATCCGTTCGCCGTGGAAGGAGAAGTTTGCCGTACCGCGTCAGCCTGGCCTGGTGCAGGATGGCGGCGGCGAGCTTCACCTGCAGCCACCTTACAATCAGCCGGAAGCGGTACGCGGACTGGAAGCGTTCAGCCACCTATGGCTGCTGTTTGTCTTCCATCAGACGATGGAGGGCGGATGGCGTCCCACCGTTCGCCCTCCCCGGCTGGGCGGCAATGCGCGCATGGGTGTCTTCGCGACACGTTCAACGTTCCGTCCCAATCCCATTGGGATGTCGCTGGTTGAACTCAAAGGTATCAGGATTGAAAAACAGCAGGTGATCCTGCAGCTTGGCAGTCTGGATCTGGTCGATGGCACGCCGGTGGTGGATATCAAACCTTATCTGCCCTTTGCCGAAGCGCTGCCTCATGCCCAGGCGGGTTTTGCTCAGGCGGCCCCTGCCGCTGATATGCCGGTTCGCTTTTCCGCACTGGCCCAACAGCAGCTTCATCAGCTGTCGCGCTACCCCAATCTGGCACGCTTTATCAGTGAAGTACTGGCACAGGATCCCCGTCCCGCTTACCGTCAGGGCGAAACGCAGGAGCGGGAATATGCGGCCTGGCTGATGGATTTTAATGTACGCTGGCGCATTGACGATGCCGGTACTGAAGTGATCGCTATCGACCCGCGTTAAAACCCGCTTTTGAGCCGGTGATCTCACTGGTACACTAGCCGCCAGCAAAATTCTGTCTGTGACTTTCCGATCAACTGGAACCGTAATCAATGCGTACTACTCAATATCTGCTCTCTACTCAGAAAGAGACGCCTTCCGACGCTGAAGTGATCAGCCACCAGCTGATGCTGCGCGCCGGTATGATCCGCAAACTGGCTTCGGGCTTGTACACCTGGTTACCGACCGGTGTTCGCGTGCTGAAAAAAGTCGAAAACATCGTTCGTGAAGAGATGAACAACGCGGGCGCGGTTGAGATTTTAATGCCGGTTGTGCAGCCCGCCGACCTGTGGCAGGAGAGCGGTCGCTGGGAGGAGTACGGCCCGGAACTGTTGCGTATTGCCGATCGCCACGAGCGTCCGTTCGTGCTGGGTCCGACGCATGAAGAGGTGGTCACTGACCTGATCCGCAATGAGCTGAGCTCTTACAAGCAATTGCCACTCAACCTGTATCAGATTCAGACCAAATTCCGCGATGAAGTGCGTCCGCGTTTTGGCGTGATGCGTTCACGCGAGTTCATCATGAAAGATGCTTACTCGTTCCACACGTCGCAGGAGTCGCTGCAGGAAACGTATGACGCGATGTATCGCGCCTATAGCCAGATCTTCAGCCGTATGGGACTGGATTTCCGTGCTGTGCAGGCCGACACCGGCTCCATTGGCGGCAGCGCATCACATGAGTTCCAGGTGCTGGCGCAGAGCGGTGAAGATGATGTGATCTTCTCTACCGATTCTGATTACGCCGCGAACATTGAGCTGGCCGAAGCCGTTGCACCCGCCGGTGAACGTCCCGCGCCGTCGCAGGAAATGCAGCTGGTCGAGACGCCAGATGCAAAAACTATCGCAGAGCTGGTTGAGCAATTCAGTGTGCCTGTTGAAAAGACAGTGAAAACGCTGATTGTTAAAGGTGCCGAAGAGAGCGGCCATGCGCTGGTTGCCCTGCTGGTTCGCGGCGATCATCAGCTGAATGAGATCAAAGCAGAGAAATCAGCAATCGTTGCATCACCGCTGGTGTTCGCGACGGAAGAAGAGATTCGTGCTGCTGTAGGCGCCGGTCCGGGTTCAATCGGACCCGTAGGTCTGCAGATGCCGATCATTGCCGACCGTACCGTGGCGAAGATGAGCGATTTCAGCGCCGGTGCCAATGTCGATGGTAAACACTACTTCGGCATTAACTGGGAGCGCGATCTGCCGCTGGCCAGCGTTGCGGATATCCGTAATGTCGTCGAAGGCGATTTAAGCCCGGATGGCAAAGGTACGCTGCAGATTAAACGCGGCATCGAAGTGGGTCACATCTTCCAGCTCGGCACCAAGTATTCTGACGCGCTGAAAGCCTCCGTTCAGGGTGAAGATGGCCGTAATCAGGTGATGAGCATGGGCTGCTACGGCATTGGCATCACCCGCGTGGTGGCCGCAGCCATTGAGCAGAACCATGACGATCGCGGCATCATCTGGCCAGCCGCACTGGCACCTTTCGAGGTGGCGATTCTGCCGATGAATATGCAGAAATCGTTCCGCGTTAAAGAGCTGGCGGAAGAGCTGTATGCCACTCTGCGTGCCAAAGGTGTTGAAGTTATCCTGGATGACCGTAAAGAGCGTCCGGGCGTGATGTTCGCAGATATGGAACTGATCGGTGTGCCACACACCATCGTCATCGGCGATCGCAATCTCGATAATCAGGAGATTGAATACAAATCACGTCGCGCCGGTGAGAAGCAGATGATTAAGCAGGATGAAATCGTTGATTTCCTGCTGAAGGCTCTGAATAAGTAAGCTTTGAAGGAACGGTCAGATGCCTCGCTTGTGGGACGTTTGACAGCTGAAGAGTTTGCCCGGTTGCTTTGAAACCGGGCAAACTCAGGAAACAAACGCCCCGCCTGCGGGGCGTTTTTTATTGCACCTTGCCGCGCATCGATTTCGTCGAACTGCGGCGGGCTTTTCCTTCCAGGCGTCGCTCTTTCGAGGCGCGGGTCGGCCGCGTGGCGCGCCGGGCTTTTTCTACGGTACTCAGCTCCTGGATCAGATTCACCAGACGTTGCAGCGCCGCTTCACGATTCATCTCCTGACTGCGATACTCCTGCGCCTTAATCACCACGACGCCATCACCGGTAATCAGATGATGACTGGCGGTCAGTAACCGCTCTTTGTAAAACGCGGGCAGTGAAGAGGCCGAAATATCGAAGCGCAGATGAATGGCGGTGCTGGCTTTGTTGACATGTTGTCCGCCAGCGCCCTGAGCACGAATCGCCGTCAGCTCGATCTCACTCTCCGGAATCTCAACCGAACGGGATAGCATAATCATTGACTCGCTCCCCACACCTTAATCACGTTGACCTCCGATAACCTGTTCATCAAATTAACCTTTTGTGCGCTGATTCATTCCGCCTCAGACAGCGGAATCTGTCACTTTAGCAGTGATTCGCGCACTGTTCCTGCTTTACGCAGGCTGATTTCCTCTAAATGGCTATGATATAGTCGCCAGTTAACCAGAGTATTTACGCTCTGCCGAGGAGGGCCACGTGCAAAATTATTGTGAGTTAGTTCGCCGGAAATATGCCGAAATCGGCAGCGGGGATTTAGGTTACATACCGGATGCGATTGGCTGCGCATTGAAGGCGCTTAATGATGTTGCCGCAAATACTGAGCTAAACTCTTCTGTCAGGGAACAGGCGGCCTACGCCGCTGCTAACTTATTGGTGAGCGACTATGTTGATTAATGAAGCGTACCAACCTATCAATTGCGATGATTACGATAACCTGGAACTCGCCTGCCAGAACAACTGGATGCTGTCGCTGGAAATGAAAGATGGCGAGCAGCTTAAGGCAAAGGCTAAAGAGATCTTCTCACGCAAGAATGTGGAATATCTGGCTATCGATCTTTCTGGTGAACATCGCGAATTACGTCTCGACCATATCGCCAGCTTTACCCATCCCGAGCTGGGTACGGTCGTTGTCAGCGCTGAGTAATCCACGCATCACGGGCGGGACCTTCCCGCCCTGTTAAATCTCAGGGCTGCAACGAACTGTAATACGCCGCCAGATCCGCCATATCGTCGTCACTCAATCCCGCCACAAACGCCTTCATCACCTCAGCCTGACCGCCACTGCGCTCGCCCTTTTTATAGGCCTGCAGGGCATGTTCCAGATAAGGTGCGTGTTGCCCGGCCAGGTTCGGGTAAAGTGGCACCGCAGCTTTACCGGCTGCACCATGACAGGCCATGCAACTCCCTGCTTTCTGCGCGCCACGCTGCGCATCCCCCGCTGCCCATGCCGGTAACACGGCGGCCACTAAACAGGCGATAAGCCATTGCTTCATTATTGTTGCTCTCCTGCACTGGATGCCCCGTCCCAGACAATCTGCCAGCCCTGCCGATCGCTGGCCGCGCCAGCATGGGTGACAAACAGGTTCGGAACACAGATCAGCGTCTGGTTATAAAAAATTAACGGCAGCCGTTCCCGCTGCCACGGTGGTATCTGTAACTCCTGCCACAGCTTTTTCATTTCCCTTCCGCCGTGACGACCCACCAGATGAACGTGACCCTGCGCATGAAACCGCACGCTGACCTGCTCATCCGGCTGAGGATAGCGCAACAGGCTCTGAGACTGACTGGCACGCAACGTGCCGAGATGCTGCGGTAACGCCAGCGGCTGGCTGAGATCGGGCCATGCCAGCGTGGTGTCACGCAGTGAGTTCAGCAACGGCAGCCAGTAGAGCTGCTGACGGTAACGGCGAAGTTCAGCCTGACCGAATCGCAGCCGCGGCTGCGCATCCTCCCGGCTCGCCATCACTTCATCGTGGATGCGTTTCAGCGCCTCCCGGGACGGCATCACCCCGCCCTGCCCGGCAATCCAGCGACGCAGTAACGCATTAGCTCGCAGCTCACTCATGGCCATTAAAGGCGGAAAGTGCAGGCTGCCATCTGGCTGGATGAGCTCAGCCAGTTGCCCGGCGAGCAGTTCATCCAGCAACTGCTCCTGCTCACTGCACAACGCCGCACTTCGGGCTGTTGCCTCGGCAAAATGGGGCCAGCGCTGGTAAAGCACCGGCAGCAACCGCTGACGGAGGAAGTTACGGTCATAGCGTTGATCCTGATTGCTCTCATCTTCGATCCACACCAGCTGATGGGCGCTGGCATAGGCTTCCAGCGACTGACGCGACTGATTTAGCAACGGACGCACCAGCTGATGGGAACCCAGCGCGCGCGCAGCGGGCATCGCCGCCAGACCGGCCGGACCGCTGCCGCGCTTCAGTGCCAGCATAAAAGTTTCACACTGATCGTCGAGGTGCTGCGCGGTGAGTAACACTTCACCCGGCAGCAGTGCCGCACTCAGCGCCTGATAACGGACGGTGCGGGCCGCCGCTTCAAGGCCGTTTTCTCTGCCATCCACGGTCACGCGCAGTACCTCACACGACAGCTGCCACTGCTCGCATACCGACAGGCAATGTGCTGCCCAGCAATCGGCATTCGGGCTGAGCCCGTGGTGAACATGCAACGCCCGCAGGTGCGATTCGGGATGCTGCTGTTGCCAGGCGCGAAGCTGGTGCAGCAGCACGGTCGAATCGAGTCCGCCACTGAATGCCACCACCAGCGCGGCATCGGGTTGCAACAGGGCGTCAAAAGCGGGCAGAGACATGGCAAAATCCAGAAAGTCGGGCCACTGAATGTCGCCCGCTGAGCACGCTATTTTACGCCTGATACAGCTCCAGCGGCAAACCATCCGGATCCGCAAAGAACGTACACTGTTTACCGGTCAGTTCATCGATGCGAATCGGCTCGCAGATAACACCTTTATCGGCCAGCGTGGCGACAGCAGCGGCCACATCCGGCACGGTAAAGGCCAGGTGACGCAGGCCACAGGCTTCGGGATGGCTGACCCGCGCCGGCGGCTCAGGGAAAGAGAACAGCTCAATGGTATAGCGATCCTGTAAGGCCAGGTCGCCTTTCCAGGAATCGCGCGCCTCGCGGTAATATTCGCCCATCAGGCGAAAGCCCAGCACGTCACAATAGAACGCTTTGCTGCGCTGATAGTCGGACGCGATGATGGCGATGTGGTGAATAGCGGTTAACTGCAACATAGTGAATGTCCTGATTCGGGCAGGCTGTCCGCAGACACCCTGCCGCTGTGAGTGGTTTAAGAGTTAAGCGGGATCGTTTTTCAGCACGCGGACGCGGTACTCGCCCTCTTCCGTCAGGCTGGCACCATGAATATCGGTTTCGAAGCCTGGATAATGCCGGCCAATGCTGCAGAGCATCAGCAGGAAGTCGAGCACGGCACGGCTCTTCTCGGTAATCATCTCGCCCGGCATCACCAGTGGAACGCCTGGCGGATAAGGCAGAATCATGTTGGCCGACACCCGCCCGACCAGTTCGCTGAGATCCACCGTTTCGATGTTGCCCTTCACCTGCTGCTGAAACGCCTGATGCGGCGTCATCTTCATTTCTGGCAGCACATCGAACGCCTGCAGCATCAGACGCGGCAGGTCATGATGGCGGATCAGCTGATGGATCCCCTGCGCCAGCGTCTGAATGCGCATATTGCGATAGAAGTCGGGATCTTCGGCGTAGAGATCCGGCAGCATGTTCTTCACCCGCAGATTGAGATCGTAGGCGCGTTTAAACTCGGTCAGACCGCGCAGCACGCTCATCGCTTTGGTTTTGTCGATGCCGATGCTGAACAGGAACAGCAGGTTGTAGGGGCCGGTTTTTTCCACCACGATGCCGCGCTCATCAAGGAACTTAGCCACCAGCGCCGCCGGGATCCCCTCGTCTGCCATCTCACCCAGCTCGCTCATGCCCGGCGTCAGGATAGTAACTTTGATCGGATCGAGGTACATGTGATCGCGATCGGCCTGAGTGAATCCGTGCCACTCTTCTTCACCGGGCTGGATCGCCCAGCACTGCGCTTCGTCGATCTGTTCCGGCTGCCAGATATCAAAGAACCAGCTGTCGGACTCTTCACGCAGGCGCTGAATCTCACGACGGAAGTGCAACGCCCGCTCCACCGAGCGATTAATCAGTCGCTTGCCGGGATTACCGCGCAGCATCGCGGCGGCAGTTTCAATCGAAGAGACGATGGCGTAATTCGGCGAAGTGGTGGTGTGCATCATGTAGGCTTCGTTAAACGTCTGTTCGTCGTAGTCGCCTTTAATGTGAATCATGGACGCCTGCGAAAACGCCGCCAGCAGTTTGTGGGTCGACTGCGTTTCATATACCACTTTGCCCGGGACACGGTCGCCACTCATGCCGCTTTTACCGGCGTAGATCGGGTGGAAATTGGTGTAAGGCACCCAGGCCGAATCGAAATGAATCGACGGCACATCCAGCGTCTCTTTGATGTACTGGGTGCTGTAGAGCAGACCATCGTAAGTCGAGTTCGTGATCACCGCATGAACCGGCCAGGTGGCGCGATCGGTGGTCGCCACCTTCTGCGTAATGCTCTCGCGGGTGAACTCATGCTTCGGAATACCGCCGAGAATCCCCAGCGCATTGCGGGTCGGCTTCAGCCAGATCGGAATCAGATCGCTCATCATCAGCAGATGCGTCAGAGACTTGTGGCAGTTACGGTCAATCAGCACGGTGCTGCCGGCCGGGGCGGCATACATGCCGACAATTTTGTTCGACGTTGAAGTGCCGTTGGTCACCATGTAACTCTGCTCGGCGCCAAAAGTGCGGGCGATATACTCTTCCGCTTCAAGGTGCGGGCCGGTGTGATCCAGCAGCGAACCCAGCTCGGTAACGGAAATTGAGATGTCTGATTTCAGGGTATTAGCCCCGAAGAAATCGTAAAACAGGCAGCCGACCGGGCTTTTCTGAAAGGCGGTGCCCGCCATATGGCCTGGCGTGCAGAAAGTGTACTTGCCCTCTTTCACATAGGTGAACAGCGCTTTAGTCAGCGGCGGCGTAATGTGGTCGAGATAGTCATCGGTATATTGCCGGATATGCAGCGCGATATCGTCGGCGGCATTCAGCGCATACTCAAAGAAATGCAGCGGCATACGCATCTCATTGATGCTGATGTCCATCTGCGAGTGGGTGTTGATAAAGGCATACAGTGGCAGATATTCGTTGAGCTGATTAATCTCACCGCACAGTTCCGGACTGTTGTGTGCATCCCAGTCGAAGATGACGCCGCTAATACGCGGATTGTGTTCGATCAGTTTCAGCAGATCGTCACTGTTTTTCGGGTAAAGCAGCTGGAAGCCTTGCAGATTTAACGCCGCGTCGAGTTCGCGTAACGGTTCATCTTTATAAAACACGCCGTGCGCGCCCATGATCGCCAGAATATTCAATGCCCATCTCCGTGATTGTTGTGCAACCGGACAAGCATAACCGCTAACCCAGGGAAGGTGTAGCAAGGGGACGATCAGATGAGGCTGAAAGGCGTCGGATGGGGAGTGGCGATAAACCGGCGACATAAAAAAAGCGGACCGGAGTCCGCTTTTATTGATGAAGCTAAATCAGGCGTAGCCGTAGCTCATCAGGCGCTGATAACGACGATCCAGCAACTCTTCAGTGCTGAGTCCATCGAGATCGGCCAGGTCAGCCAGCAGCTGCTGCTTCAGTGACTGCGCCATATCAACCGGACGGCGATGTGCGCCCCCCAGCGGCTCAGGGATCACGGAGTCAATCAGCTTCAGCTCTTTCAGGCGGTGAGCGGTAATGCCCATCGCTTCAGCGGCCAGCGGCGCTTTGTCAGCGCTTTTCCACAGAATTGAGGCACAGCCTTCCGGCGAGATGACTGAATAGGTGCTGTACTGCAGCATATTCACTTTATCGCCCACGCCAATCGCCAGCGCACCACCAGAACCGCCCTCACCGATGACCGTACAGATTACCGGTACTTTCAGGCCAGACATTTCACGCAGGTTACGGGCGATCGCTTCAGACTGCCCACGCTCTTCCGCGCCCACGCCCGGATACGCACCCGGTGTGTCGATGAAGGTGATGATTGGCATTTTGAAACGCTCAGCCATCTCCATCAGGCGCAGCGCTTTGCGATAGCCTTCCGGTGCTGGCATGCCGAAGTTACGGCGAATCTTCTCTTTGGTTTCACGGCCTTTCTGGTGCCCGATGATCATCACCGGACGTCCATCCAGACGCGCAATCCCGCCCACAATCGCTTTGTCATCCGCGTAAGCACGGTCGCCCGCCAGCTCATCGAAATCGTCGAAAGCATTGCGAACGTAGTCAAAGGTGTAAGGACGTAACGGATGACGCGCCAGTTGAGCGATCTGCCATGCGCCCAAATCAGCGAAGATTTTACGGGTCAGCTCAACGCTTTTCTCACGCAGACGCTGAACTTCTTCATCCAGATTAACGTGTTTATCATCCTGACGACCAATCGAAGTCAGCGAATCAATCTTCGCTTCCAGTTCTGCAATTGGCTGTTCAAAATCCAGGTAATTAAGACTCATAATGTTCCTGTTCTAGTCAAACTCCAGTTCCACCTGCTCCGATCCAATCAACGAGCGCAGATCGTTAAGTAAACGATCGCTGGGCGAAATTCGCCACGCTGCACCAAAGCGCAGCTTCGCTCGCGCGTCGGCTCTCTGATAGTAGAGATGCACCGGAATAGTCCCTGATCGATGGGGTTCCAGGGACTGACGGAGTCGGTTTAATAGCTGGTCATCAATTTGCCTGTCCGTCAGCGAGATAGCAAGTCCGCGCGCGTATTTTTCGCGAGCTTCGTCGATGTCCATGACTTCACGAGCGGTCATTTTAAGCCCGCCACTGAAGTCATCAAAGCTGACCTGTCCGCTGACGATCAGGATTCGGTCTTTCTCCAGCAGCTGCTGGTATTTATCTAACGCATCGGTAAATAACATCACCTCAAGACGACCGGAGCGATCGTCCAGAGTACAGATACCAATTCGGTTGCCGCGCTTGGTGACCATTACGCGTGCGGCGATCACCAGACCGGCCGCCACGGTAATTTTTCCCCGATCGGTAGGATGCATATCTTTCAGTCGCACCCCGCCAACGTAACGCTCAATTTCTTTCAGATACTGATTAATCGGGTGGCCGGTCAGGTATAGCCCGAGCGTTTCCCGTTCACCCTCCAGCTGCACCTGCTCAGGCCAGGGCGTGACGCTGGCGTAGGATTTCTCCACCTGCTCCGGCTCTTCGGCCAGCACGCCAAACATATCGGCCTGACCAATCGCTTCCGCTTTCGCATGCTGATCGGCGGCTTTTAACGCGTCGCTGAGTGAACTCATCAGCGCGGCGCGATGCGGTCCGAGGCGATCGAAAGCCCCGGACATGATCAGTTTTTCCATCACCCGACGGTTGATCTTTTTGGTGTCGGTACGGGCGCAGAGATCAAACAGTTCGCGGAAATATCCGCCTTCGTTACGGGCATCGATGATCGCTTCGATCGGGCCTTCACCCACGCCTTTGATCGCGCCGATACCGTAAACGATCTCGCCCGCTTCATTGACGTGGAACGGATAAAGACCAGAGTTGATATCGGGCGGCAGAACTTTCAGCCCCATACGCCAGCACTCATCGACCAGGCCCACCACTTTCTCGGTGTTATCCATATCGGCAGTCATTACCGCCGCCATGAACTCAGCCGGATAGTGCGCTTTCAGCCACAGGGTCTGATAGGAGACCAGCGCGTAAGCCGCAGAGTGTGACTTGTTAAAGCCATAGCCTGCAAATTTTTCGACCAGATCGAAGATCTTCATCGACAGTTCGCCGTCGATGCCCATACTTTCAGCGCCGTCACGGAAGACTGAACGCTGTTTGGCCATCTCCTCGGGTTTCTTTTTACCCATTGCACGACGCAGCATATCTGCACCGCCCAGGGTATAGCCGGAGAGAACCTGGGCGATCTGCATCACCTGTTCCTGATAGAGGATGATGCCGTAGGTCGGCTCCAGTACCGGTTTCAGGCTTTCGTGCTGCCACTGGATATCCGGGTAAGAGATCGCTTCACGGCCATGCTTACGGTCGATGAAGTTATCTACCATGCCGGACTGCAGCGGACCCGGACGGAACAGTGCCACCAGTGCGATCATATCTTCGAAGCAGTCGGGCTTCAGGCGCTTAATCAGATCTTTCATGCCGCGCGATTCAAGCTGGAACACCGCGGTGGTTTCCGAACGCTGCAGCATATCGAAGCTTTTCTTATCATCCAGCGGGATAGAGGCGATATCGATCGGCTCCAGCCCCTGCTTTTCCCGGCGCGGGTTGATCATCTTCAGCGCCCAGTCGATGATCGTCAGCGTACGCAGACCCAGGAAGTCGAACTTCACCAGGCCGGCATATTCCACATCGTTTTTATCGAACTGCGTGACCGGGAACTGTCCATGCTCATCACAATAGAGCGGCGCAAAATCGGTGATCTTCGTGGGCGCGATGACCACGCCACCCGCATGTTTACCGGCGTTACGCGTGACCCCTTCCAGCTTGCGCGCCATGTCGATTAGCGCTTTCACCTCTTCATCGGCGTCATACATCGCAGGAAGCTGCGGTTCAGCGATAAAGGCTTTTTCCAGCGTCATACCGGGATCGGGTGGGATCAGTTTTGAAATACGATCGACAAAACCATACGGATGACCCAGCACGCGGCCCACATCGCGGATAACCGCTTTGGCCGCCATGGTACCGAAGGTGATAATCTGGGAAACCGCTTCACGTCCGTACATATCTGCGACGTGTTCGATCACCTGATCGCGTTTCTCCATGCAGAAGTCGACGTCGAAGTCGGGCATCGAGACACGTTCCGGGTTCAGGAAGCGTTCGAACAGCAGGTCAAATTCCAGCGGATCGATATCCGTGATTTTCAGCGCATAGGCCACCAGCGAACCGGCACCCGAACCACGGCCGGGTCCGACCGGCACGCCGTTATCCTTGGACCACTGGATGAACTCCATTACGATCAGGAAGTAACCGGGGAAGCCCATCTGGTTAATAACGGTAAGCTCAATCTCCAGACGCTCATCATATTCCGGGCGTTTCTCCAGACGTTCGGCTTCGTCCGGGAAGAGGAATTCAAGACGCTCTTCCAGGCCCTCACGGGATTTCACCACCAGATAATCTTCCGTGGTCATGTCACCGGTCGGGAACTGCGGCAGGAAGTACTCACCCAGCCGCACCGTGACGTTACAACGCTTAGCAATCTCTACGCTGTTTTCCAGCGCTTCCGGGATGTCCGAAAACAGCTCGCACATCTCCTCTTCGCTGCGCATATATTGCTGAGGACTGTAGTTGCGTGGACGCTTGGGATCATCCAGCGTATAGCCGTCATGAATGGCAACGCGAATTTCGTGCGCATCGAAATCTTCTGCATTGATAAAGCAGACTTCATTGGTGGCGACGACCGGTATTCCCTCTGCAATCGCCAGTTCCACTGCGGCATGCAGATAGCTCTCTTCGTCCTGACGGCCCGTACGAATCAGCTCAAGGTAGTAACGATCGGGGAAATGCTGCTGATAAAACGACAGGCACTGCGACACCAGGGCACTGTTGCCACGCAGCAGGCTGCGACCCACATCACCACGGCGTCCGCCGGACAGCAGGATTAATCCTTCCTGCAATTCAATCAGCCAGTCGCGATCGATGATGGGCCCGTCCACGCCATAACCACGCTGATAGGCGCGGGAGATCAGCAGCGTCAGGTTCTGATAGCCGGTGTTACTGGACGCCAGCACGGTAAGCTGTGTCAGTTCATCCCCCATCAGCTCACTGGCAACGTTGAAATCGGCACCAATGACCGGCTTTATCCCTGCGCTGTGTGCGCCACCGTAAAATTTCACCAGACCACAGAGGTTAGTGAAGTCGGTTATCGCGATAGCAGGCATGCCAAGGGCAGCCGCTTTCTTGATCAACGGCCCGGTTTTCGCCAGGCCATCAACCATCGAATAGTCACTGTGGACACGCAGATGTATAAAACGGGGTTCAGCCATATCAGTTTCCGGTTAAAACAGCGTCAGGCTATTAAAGCGTAAGGGTCTGGCGTGCAGCCAGTACTTCAGCATCAAGCAGCGCATTGCGTACGGGCGCAAAACTGCGACGGTGGTGCGGCGTGGCGCCATATTGCGTCAGTTTTTCCATATGCAGCGCCGTCGGATAACCTTTGTGCTGCGCAAAGCCATACTGCGGGAACAGCAGGTCCAGTTCGGCCATCTCACGATCCCGCGATACTTTGGCGATGATCGATGCCGCACTGATTTCGGCAACCAGGCTATCCCCTTTAACGACGGCCAGTGAAGGCATGGGCAGCGCCGGGCAACGATTACCATCAATCAGTACATAGTCGGGCTGAATACTCAGGCCAGCGACCGCGCGCTGCATCGCCAGCATGGTGGCGTGCAGGATGTTGAGCTGATCGATCTCTTCAGGTTCTGCACGTCCCAGACTCCATGCCAGCGCCTTCTCTTTGATTTCGTCATACAACGCCAGGCGGCGCTTCTCCGACAGTTTCTTCGAGTCAGCAAGACCGGTAATCGGGTTCGCCGGGTCGAGGATCACGGCAGCAGTCACCACCGCGCCAACCAGCGGACCGCGACCGACTTCGTCCACACCGGCAATCAGGCTGGCGACAGGATAGATAAAATCAGGCATTCACCAGCTCCAGTACCGCATCCGCTGCCTGCTCATCGGCGTTCCAGCGGATCTGTTGATGTAATTCATGAAACGTCTGCAGCAGGGTTTCGCGCTCAGGTCCGGCATGCAGCAGCGGATCTAACGCCGCTGCCAGGGCTTCAGGCTGACACTCATCCTGCAGTAACTCTTTGACCAGCTCCCGCCCTGCCAGCAGGTTTGGCAGCGAAACGTAGGGGGTTTTCACCAGCCGTTTCGCCAGCCAGAAAGTGGCCGGCTTCATGCGATAACCGACGACCATAGGGCATTTTGCCAGCATGCACTCCAGTGCGGCAGTACCTGACGCCAGGAGTGCGGCATCGCTCGCAATCATCGCTTCACGTCCCTGACCATCCAGCAGATGCATCGGCAGTTCAGGAGCGACGTCGGCTTTGATCTTCTCAAACTGTTCGCGGCGACGGGCATTAACCAGCGGCACCACGATTTCCAGCGCCGGATAGTGACGACGCAACAGTTGAGCTGTTTTCAGGAAATCAGCGCTAAGCATTTCCACTTCCGCACCACGGCTGCCGGGCAGCAGGGCCAGACAGAGCGCATCATCGGCAATGCCGAGATGACGGCGCGCAGCCAGTTTATCGGGTTGCAGCGGCATGGCATCCGCCATGGTGTGGCCGATAAAGCGACAGGGAACGTTATAGCGATCGTAGAAGGCTTTTTCAAACGGCAGGAAGGCCAGCACCAGATCGGTGTTACGACCAATCTTAAACACGCGCTTTTGCCGCCATGCCCACACCGAAGGGCTGACATAGTGGATAGTGCGAATGCCCGTGCGTTTGAGATTGCCTTCCAGCGTGATATTGAAATCGGGTGCATCAATGCCGACAAAGACATCGGGCCTGAGTTCGGTAAAGCGCCGGGTGAGATCGCGGCGGATTGTCAGCAGACGTCGCAGGCGACCCAGCACCTCGACGATGCCCATCACTGCCAGCTCTTCCATCTCATACCAGGCTTCGCACCCTTCAGCCTGCATCAGTGGTCCCGCCACGCCGACAAAGCGTGCATCAGGATGACGGGCTTTCAGGGCACGAATGAGACCTGCACCAAGAATATCGCCGGAGGTTTCTCCGGCGACCAGGGCAATCGTTAAAGGACGCGCTGACATGGATTAACGAATTAATCCACGGGTTGAACGGGTGAAGAAGTCGTAGAAAGGCTGCACTTCGCTGTGCTGCTGCGCGATGGCTTCGATTTCCGGCTTCACTTCTTCCAGCGTTCTGCCGCTGCGATAGAGCAGCTTGTAGGCATTGCGAATGGCGTGCAACGACTCTTTGCTGAAGCCACGGCGCTTAAGACCTTCAATATTGATCCCGAACGGCGTCGCGTGGTTGCCCTGCGCAATAACGTAAGGCGGCACATCCTGCGCCACGCCGGAACAGCCACCTACCATCACGTGAGCACCGATGATGCACCACTGATGTACCGCTGTCATGCCGCCAATAATGGCGAAATCATCGACCGTCACGTGACCACCCAGGGTGGCGTTGTTGGCGAAGATACAGCGGTTGCCAATCACGCAGTCATGCGCAATGTGGACATTCACCATCAGCAGATTATCGCTGCCCACGGTGGTGACATGGCCACCCTGCGTGGTGCCGCGATGAATCGTCACGCTTTCACGGATGCGGTTGCGATCACCGATCTCAACCCGTGTTGGCTCACCGGCATATTTCAGATCCTGATTCACTTCGCCAATGGAGGCGAACTGATAGATCTGATTATCTTTACCGATACGCGTGTGGCCGTTCACCACAACGTGTGACTTCAGTACTGTTCCTTCACCGATCTCTACATTCGCGCCAATAAAGCAAAACGGGCCAATGTGAACGCGGGCGCCAATGATAGCGCCCTCTTCGATGACAGAACTGGGATGGATAGTGGCGGTTGGATCAATCACGAATTATGCCTCCCGGCTGCGGGCACACATCATGGTCGCTTCACAAACGATTTTACCGTCCACAGTCGCCACGCCTTTAAAGCGGGTCAGACCACGGCGGGTTTTCTCGAAAGTGACTTCCATGATCATTTGGTCGCCTGGTACCACAGGGCGCTTGAAGCGGGCACTGTCGATACCGGCAAAGTAATAGAGTTCGCCTGGCTCCAGTTTACCTACGCTTTTAAACGCCAGAATACCGGTGGCCTGCGCCATCGCTTCCAGGATCAGAACGCCAGGAAAAATCGGTTTACCAGGGAAGTGCCCCTGGAAAAACGGTTCATTAACAGAAACGTTCTTCACTGCACGCAGGTATTTGTGCTCTTCAAATTCGAGCACGCGATCTACCAGCAGAAACGGATAGCGGTGCGGCAGCAGCTCTAAAATCTCTTCAATTTTCAGAGTATGAGTTTCAGTAGTCAAAATACTCTTCCTGTCCTAAAAATCTGATGACATCAATAACACGGCCTGCACAGATCAAAATGATCTTCCGCAGGCCGCAAATAGGTACTGTGGCGCCGGGCTTCCCTGCTTAACATTTTTATTATGAAAGCCGGTCAGTTTTGGGATGGCGGTTAGTCGTCTTTGCCGACCTTGCGCTCGATGGCTTTTAAGCGTTTGCTCATATCATCGATGTTCATCACCAGCGCTGCAGTTTTACGCCAGGTTTTGTTGGGTTGCAGCGGAATGCCTGACGAATAAACGCCTGGCTCTGTGATAGGACGCATGACCATACCCATACCGGTCACCGTTACTTTGTCACAGATTTCCATATGGCCGTTAATGACGCTGGCACCGCCAATCATACAGTAACGTCCAATTTTCAAACTACCCGCCATGATCACACCGCCTGCAACCGCAGTATTGTCACCAATAACTACGTTGTGAGCGATCTGGCACTGGTTGTCTATGATAACACCATTGCCGATCAGAGTGTTATCAAGCGCACCGCGATCGATGGTGGTGCAGGCACCTATTTCGACGCGATCGCCGATAATTACCGCGCCTAACTGCGGGATTTTCACCCAGTTACCGCGATCGTTGGCATAACCGAAACCATCAGAACCGATCACGGTACCTGACTGAATCAGACAATCCTGGCCGATTTCGATCTCATGATAAACCGAGACGTTGGCCCAGAGACGGGTTCCGCTGCCGATACGGGTTTTTTTGCCAACAAAACATCCTGCACCAATCACCACGTTGTCGCCCAGCTCAACGTCCGCTTCGATCACGGCATTGGCGCCAATGGCGACGTTGCTCCCGAGTCGGGCTGAGGGGTCGATCACCGCGCTTGGGGCGATATTTTGCGCTGGCTGTGGGGTGGTATCGAGTATTTGTGCCATACGCGCATAGGTCAGGTAGGGGTTTTTCACCACCAGCGCTGCGGTATTGCACCACTCCAGATCCGCTTCCGTCAGCACCACGGCTGAGGCCTTAATCAGGGCGAGTTGCTCGCGGTAACGGCTGTTTGCAAGAAAAGTGATTTGACCAGTTGTGGCGGATTGCATAGAAGCAATGCCGGAGATGACGATATCGCCATCTCCGTGCAATTCTGCATCCAACTGCTGGGCTAAATCAGCCAGTCGAATAGATGACATGAATTATTTAACCTGTTTCAGCACGTCAGCAGTGATGTCTTTTGCGTTTGAAGCATAAGCCACCGCGTTAGCGTCGATCACGACGTCATAACCATCGCTGTCAGCGACTTTCTTAACGGCATCCTGAATACGGCTCAGCAGCTTGTTACGCTCTTCCATCTGACGACGGCGATTATCCTGCTCAAAAGCCTGCGCTTTTGAAGAGAAAGCTTCACGCTGAGACATGACATCTTTTTCCATACGGCTGCGTTCGCTAGCCTTCATGGTAGAACCGTCACGCTGCAGACGCTGCATTTTAGTCTGCAGATCGCGCTCCTGGCTCTGCAACTCAGTTGCACGGCCTTTGAACTCGTTTTCCAGCTGTTTAGCAACAGTCGCACGTTGCGGTAACTGTTGGAAAATGCTGGACACGTTTACCACTGCAATTTTGTCGGCAGCCTGAACACCAGCGGAAACCGCTAAAGCAAGACCCAGACCTGCGGCACACAACAACTTTTTCACTATAAACTCCTTACCATCAACGTTTGTGTCAGCGACACAGTGTTTGCCCCGGAACAGCAACAGGTGCTGCCCGGCAGCAATACTTCAGCTATGCATCCTTGCTCAGAACATTACCAGGTTTTACCAATGTTAAACTGGAACTGCTCTGACTTGTCTCCATCGACTTTCTTAAACGGCTGGGCGTAAGAGAACACCAGCGGGCCGAGCGGTGACATCCACTGCAGCGCAACACCGCTTGATACACGAATGTTGTTTGGATCGCTGTAGTCAGGAATGCCTGCCGCACGCGTTTCCGCCGTATTTTCCCAATGGGTATCCCACGCGGTACCGGCATCGACAAACACCGAGGTACGAACGGAGTTAGCATACTTCTCGCTCAGGAACGGCGTTGGCGTGATCAGCTCAAGGCTGGCAATCGCCATGGCGTTACCGCCCACCGCATCGTCAGACTTACAGACGCCATTTGGATCAGCAATCCGGCAGTTCGACGAGTTGTTATTCAGGTAGGCTGCTTTCGGTCCAATGGTATTGGACTGGAAGCCACGAACCGTGCTTGAACCACCGGCGTAGAAGTTCTCATAGAACGGCATCTCTTTGCCGCCGAGTCCATCGCCATAACCGACGCGACCACGACCCAACAGCACCCAGGTCCGATCCTGGTTAATCGGCACATATTGCTGAGTATCCAGCGTGGCCTTATAGAAGCTGTTATCCGAACCTGGAATCGTCACCTTACCATTCAGGTTGGTGCGGTTACCGGATGTCGGGAAGAAGCCGCGGTCCAGAGTGTTGTAAGTCCAGCCGTAGTTAAAGGTGAAGTCATCTGCTGAGAACTCGCCTTTATCATCGATCTGCTGCGGCTTACCAACCGAGTCAAGATAACGCCACATCGCAACCTGCGGCTGCATGTTTGACAGGTCATTGTGGACATAGCCCAGACCCACACGCAGGGTGTTGTTTTCGTTAACCGGGAAGCCAAGCGTGCCATCCAGACCATAACTTTTGTTGGTATAGTCAGAGAGGTCCGCATTATCCGCTTTAAAGTCGTTGTAGAACAGACGACCACCCAGACTCACACCGTCAACGGTGAAGTAAGGGTCAGTAAGCGAGAATTCAGCATAGGTCTGGTAATCGTTTTTGGTCCCGCTGATGCCCACGGTATTACCGGTGCCCAGCCAGTTATCCTGCGTTACCCCAACCTGGAAGCTCACACCACTTTCGGTGCCGTAGCCGACGCCGAAGTTGAAGGTACCGGTGTTACGCTCTTTAACCTTGTAGACCACATCAACCTGGTCCGGTGAACCTGGCACACGCTGCGTATCCACATCGACGGTTTCAAAGTAGCCGGTGCGGTTCAGACGCTCTTTACCCTGTTCAACCAGATCGCTGCCCAGCCACGCGCCTTCCATCTGACGCATTTCGCGACGTAACACCGAGTCTTTAGAGGTGTCATTACCTTCGAAACGGACGTTACGCACGTAGTAGCGGTTACCCGCATCCACGTTGATGTGCAGTTTTACGGTTTTGTCGGCGTCGTTGATTTCTGGCTGCGTTGCGACACGCGGATAGGCATAGCCGTAGCGGCCCAGCAGTTTCTTGATGTCATCTTCCATCTTCGTGACTTTGGCGCCGTTATAGAGCTCGCCTGCCGGAATTTTGGTCAGATGTTCAATTTCTGCGGAATGGCCCGCCATGCTGCCATTGACGATCACGCCAGCGATTTTGTACTGGTCACCTTCGGTGATATTTACCGTGATGTAGATGCCTTTTTTATCAGGCGTCAGGCTGACCTGCGTCGAATCGATGTTGAAACGTGCATAGCCGCGATCCAGATAGAAGCTGCGCAGGGTTTCGAGGTCACCCGCCAGTTTCTGTTTCTGATATTTACGATCGCCGACGACGTTCCACCATGGCACTTCATCGCGCAGCTGGAAACGGGAAATCAGTTCATCGGAGCTGAAGGCTTTATTACCGACGATGTTGATCTGCTGAATTTTGGCAGAGACACCCTCAGTAAAGACCAGCTTCAGATCAACACGGTTACGTGGCAGTGGCGTGACCACGGCTTTCACGTTAGCGGTATATTTACCTACGCTGTAGTAGAAATCCTCAAGTCCCTTCTCGATAGAAGAGATAGTGGTTCGGTCCAGCGCTTCGCCGACCCGCACGCCTGAGGCTTCCAGATTTTGTTTGAGCTGATCCTCTTTCACCGCTTTGTTACCGGTGAAGGTAATGCTGGCAATGGTAGGACGTTCTTTGACCTGGACAATCAGCGTTGTACCGTCTCGCAGGACCTGAACATCCTCAAAGTTGCCAGTAGCGAACAGCGAGCGAATGGTATTTCTGACATCATCGTCATTCACCGTATCGCCAACCCGTACTGGCATGCTCAGCAGAGCCGCGCCGACGGCGACTCGCTGCAGCCCTTCGAAATGAATATCCTTCACCACGAAATCGTCTGCACCGTAAACGGTGGCGCTGCTAAACAGCAGCGACGCTATGAGCAACTTTTTCATCGCCATCGTTGTTATGCGTTTTCCTAACACATCCCTCGAATGTTCGCGTTCCAGCGGTTACAAACGTGAGAAATCATTGAAAAGTGCAAGCCCCATTAACAGCACCAGCAAAATCGAGCCGATGCGATAACTAAAGTCCTGAACTCGCTCGGACACCGGTCCCCCTTTGATCTTTTCGATCGCAAGGAAGAGCAAGTGCCCACCATCTAAAACCGGCAGAGGGAACAGGTTGATGATGCCCAGGTTGACGCTAATCAACGCCAGGAACATCAGGTAGTAAATCAACCCGTACTCTGCTGACAACCCTGCACCCTGCGCAATCGAAATTGGCCCGCTCAGGTTGTTCAGCTTCACATCACCGGTTATTAACTTGCCCAGCATGGAAACGGTGAGCTTCATCAGCTGCCAGGTTTTTACACTGGCCTCACCGATTGCCGCAAACGCGCCATACTGTCTTACCGTCTTGTACTCTTCAGGCAGCGGAACAATACGCGGAATCACTCCCGCAAAGCCCGCTTTACCGCCATCTTTCGCTTCTGGCGTCATCGTCAGCGCAATGGAATCACCGCCGCGATCTACCTCAAGCGCCATGCTTTTGCCGGGGTTATCCCGGACCTGCGTGACAAAAGTCTGCCACTGCGATAATGGCTGACCATCGACTTTAACGATCCTGTCGCCTGCTTGCAAACCGGCTTCACTGGCTGGCGAGTTCGCCTGCACTTCTGCCAGTGTGGTCTCAATTTGCGGACCGCGTGGCTGAATCCCTAATGCGACGACCGGATCCTGCTTATCAGGCTCAAACTGCCAGTTCCGCAAATCCAGCTGTTTCTGCTGGGTCGCGTCCTCGCCAAATCGGGCCACGGTTAACGTGGTGCTGCTGTCGCCGATTTTACCCACCAGCGCCATACGCACAGCATCCCAGTCAGGCGTTTCGATACCGTCAACAGCCTTAAGTTCCATGCCGGGCGTAATTTGAGCTTCTGCAGCAACCGAACCGTTTAAAATTTCACCGATTACCGGGCGCACACCGGGCACGCCGTGAATAAATACAACCCAGTAGGCGAAGATGGCAAAGATGAAGTTTGCGACAGGACCTGCCGCAATGATTGAGGCGCGCTGCCAGACGGCTTTGTTATTAAAAGCCTGATGACGCAGCTCCGCGGGCACGCTTTCGACGCGTTCATCAAGCATCTTAACGTAGCCGCCGAGGGGAATCAGTGCGATGACAAATTCGGTGCCGTGGCGGTCACGGCGCTGCCAGAGCGACTTACCAAAACCAATGGAAAAGCGCTCAACTTTGACGCCGCAGCGACGCGCGACCCAGAAGTGGCCAAACTCATGAACGGTAATCAACACGCCCAGCGCAATGATAAAGGCGAAGAAACTCCAGATTATGCTCAACATCTTTGCCTGTCCTTAAAGGGTGCGGAACACCAGCAGCAATAAACAGGCAAACACCGGCACCGCCGCAGTCAGACTATCAATGCGATCAAGCATGCCGCCATGACCGGGGATCAGATTGCCACTGTCTTTGATGCCCGCTTCACGTTTAAACATACTCTCAGTGAGATCACCCAGCACGGAAGCCAGTGTTGCGATAACCGCGCAAATCACCAGCGTGCCGGTTGAGACCGTCAGCGGAGCCAGCGAGGCAAACAGCAGCGCAATCAGCGCTGAAGAGACCAGACCGCCCAGGAAGCCTTCCCAGGTTTTGCCTGGTGAGACCTTCGGTGCCAGCTTGTGCTTGCCGAACATCTTGCCAAACATATAGGCACCGGAATCCGCGCCCCACACCAGCAGCAATACAAACAGCAGCCACCAGGCACCGGCGAAGTGGTCGGTTTCATAGTGATACTGGCGCAGCGCCACCATGCCCCAGAAAAAGGGCACCAGCGTTAATACGCCAAAGAGTAAGCGAAGTGGACGCGAATGGCGCCAGAAGGCCGCAGAAGCGGGATAGGTGAGCACCAGCAGCAGTGCAACGACCCACCACACCAGCGACGCCCAAAGCGATATCGCGATCTGTGGCAGATGCACCGTGTGTTGATAAGGTGGCAGCGTAAACTGCATCAGCGCCAGCAGCAGACCACAAAGTACAGCCAGCCAGACGCGCTGTTGCCGTGATGCCATACCTGCAAACTGACCCCATTCCCAGGCTGCCAGCATGCAGATAACGATGGTTGTAAGGGCAAAGCCAACAGGCGGTAACCAGAACAGTGCAGCTATTACCAGCGGAATTAATATCAACGCGGTAATCAGACGAGACTTCAGCAAAGGTTACCCCCAGATTGCTCAGGCGCCGCCTGGTGCAGCGCCGCCAAAACGACGCTCCCGCAGAGAGAATGCATTCAGTGCACCTTCAAAAACGTGTTCATCGAAATCCGGCCAGAGCACATCGGTAAAATAGAATTCAGCATAGGCAATCTGCCACAGCAGGAAGTTGCTAATCCGATGCTCTCCCCCGGTCCTTATCACTAAATCCACTGGCGCCAGCTCCTGCATACAGAGCTGCGACGTCAGGCTCTCTTCGGTAATCTGATCAGGTCGCAGTAATCCTTCCTGAACCTGTTCAGCCAGTTTTTTCACGCCTTCGATAATATCCCAACGGCCGCCATAGTTGGCAGCAATGTTGAGCGTCAGGCCACTATTATTTGCGGTCAGCGTCTCAGAACGGCGAATACGTTCCTGAATACGCGGGCTGAAACGGCTGGTATCGCCAATGACGCGTAAGCGAACATTGTGTTTGTGCAGGCTCTTCACTTCACTATCCAGTGCCCAGACAAACAGTTCCATTAACGCGGTGACTTCCTGCGCCGGACGGCTCCAGTTTTCACTGCTGAAGGCGTAAAGCGTCAGGGCTTCAAGATTGTTACTGACCGCAAAGCTGACGGCACGGCGTACCGATTTAACGCCCGCTCTGTGGCCTGAAATTCGCAATTTTCCCTGATTTTTGGCCCAGCGACCATTGCCATCCATGATGATAGCGACGTGGCGCGGACCGTTTCCCTGCTGGTCATCAGTGTTGTTTTGATTGTTAGACGACATAACGCTTAACCAATTCCTTTCATCAGAAATGCTGTGGTTTCTGAATACATTGCGCCCGATTCAAATCCCGACACACTCTCAGTGCCGGGCCACACCGAATTCGGTGACAGACCGTGAAACGCGAGCCAGCGACTATACCATTTTCACCTGAAGCGAACAAATGGCCTCATAACGATCGACATCATGACGTGAAGCGGGGCAACATTTCTGTCGCCAGCGCGCGCGCAGTGCGATCGATTTCAAGGACAGCGTCCACCGAATCCGGCTCCGGACACACTTGTGCCGCCATCACCGCACTATTAAGCGAGGCAATGTCGGTGAAGCGGATCTGGTGATTCAGGAAAGCCGCGACGGCAACCTCATTGGCAGCATTCAGCGTGGTGGTCGCCGCCTGCCCTGCGTCACAGGCATCGATGGCCAGTTTCAGACAGGGGTAGCGACTAAAATCAGGTTCTGCAAAAGAGAGCGCCGACATGCGGGTAAAATCAAGCGGCGTCACACCTGCATTGATCCGCGCAGGCCAGGCCATGCTGTGGGCAATGGGCGTACGCATATCGGGAGAACCTAACTGAGCCAGCACGCTGCCATCGCAGTATCGCACCATGGAGTGAATCACCGACTGCGGGTGAAGGATCACTTCCATCTGCGCTGCGCTGGCATTAAACAACCAACGGGCTTCAATGTACTCAAGACCTTTATTCATCATGGTGGCCGAATCGACAGAGATTTTTCTCCCCATCGACCAGTTCGGATGCGCACAGGCCTGATCCGGCGACATGGCGCTAAGATCCGCTAAATCTGTGTCACGAAAAGGACCACCCGATCCCGTAAGGATAATCGACTCAATGCCATTATCCCGCAGGTCAGCGTAACCTAACTGATGCTGGATGGTAGCGGGTAAACTCTGAAAAATGGCGTTATGCTCGCTGTCGACCGGTAGTAACTGAGCGTTATGATGACGCACCGCCTCCATAAACAAACGGCCGCAGGTGACAAGCGATTCTTTGTTGGCCAGCAGCACCGTTTTGCCGGCGCGAATCGCCGCCAGCGTCGGCAGCAACCCTGACGCGCCGACAATGGCCGCCATCACCTGATCCACTTCATCCAGTGCGGCCAGCTCACAGGCTGCCTGAACGCCGGAGAGCACTTCAGTATTGACGCTGATTGCTCTCAGTCGCTCACGCAGCGCAGCGGCGGATGCCTCGTCTGCCATACAGGCGTAGCGCGGCGTAAAGACCGCACACTGTTCGGCCATCAGCGCCACGTTATGGCCGGCGACCAGCGCCGTAATCTGATAAAGCGCCGGGTTGGCGCGAACCACCGCCAGCGTACTGGTGCCGATCGAGCCGGTGGATCCCAGCAGAGTTAATCGCTTCATGAGGCTATCCGTGTGAAGTCAGCGTGCCGACAGGCACAATGTAAAACGCCGCCAGATGTCGCATTCATACGAATACCTCTCTGTACGGCGTTTTGTCCGGCAGTGATGGGATTAGAAATCCATCAGCTCCGTCTCTTTTTCTGACAGTGCAGCATCAACTTTCTTGATGTACGCATCAGTCATTTTTTGTACTTCATCCTGCGCACGACGTTCGTCGTCTTCGCTGATCTCTTTATCTTTCAGCAGCGCTTTGATTTTATCGTTGGCATCGCGACGGACGTTACGTACCGACACACGGCCCTGCTCGGCTTCGCCGCGCACGATTTTAATCAGATCTTTACGACGCTCTTCTGTCAGCGCAGGCAGCGGAACACGAATGTCGGTACCGGCTGAACTTGGGTTCAGACCGAGATCGGACTTCATGATCGCTTTTTCAACTGCCGCACTCAGTGAACGATCAAACACGTTGATTTTCAGCGTGCGTGAATCTTCCACAGTGACAGAAGCCAGCTGACGCAGTGGCGTCGGCGTGCCGTAATATTCGACGACGATGCCGTCAAGCAGCGAAGGTGAAGCACGACCGGTGCGCACTTTGCTGATGGTAGTTTTGAATGCTTCAACGCATTTTTCCATGCGCGTGTCAGCATCTTTTTTGATGTCGTTAATCACGTTGAAACCCTTGGATTCGGTTTGACCTGGCCAGTTCCGGCATAACCGGAAGCGGGATCGATAATCATCGATAATCCTGACTGGTGCGCGATGCATTATCATCGCGCTGACAGAATATACCTTATTTTATCTCGCCTCGGGTATTAATGCGTAATCAGGGTGCCTTCTTTTTCACCCATCACTACGCGACGCAGTGCGCCAGGTTTATTCATGTTGAAAACACGGATAGGTAATTTGTGGTCTCGTGCCAGGGTAAAGGCCGCCAGATCCATCACTTTCAGCTCTTTATCCAGGACTTCAGCATAGGTCAGCTGATCATACAGCGTCGCGTCCGGGCTTTTCACCGGATCGGCAGAGTAGACGCCATCAACTTTGGTCGCTTTCAGCACCACGTCCGCTTCGATCTCAATGCCGCGCAGACACGCCGCAGAGTCGGTGGTGAAGAACGGGTTGCCGGTACCGGCAGAGAAGATCACCACGCGGTTGTTACGCAGCAGGCTGATCGCTTCTGCCCAGCTGTAGTTGTCACAGACGCCATTCAGTGGAATCGCTGACATCAGGCGTGCATTCACATAGGCGCGGTGCAGTGCATCACGCATCGCCAGGCCATTCATCACGGTCGCCAGCATACCCATGTGGTCACCCACGACGCGGTTCATACCCGCCTGCTGCAGGCTCGCGCCACGGAACAGGTTCCCTCCGCCAATCACTACGCCAACCTGGATGCCCAGTTCAACCAGCTCTTTTACCTCTTGTGCCATGCGGTCAAGCACACTCGCGTCGATACCAAAACCTTCAGCGCCTTGCAGGGCTTCGCCGCTGAGTTTAAGCAGGATACGTTGATAAACAGGTTTTGCGTTGGTCGCCATGGTCAGTTCTTCCTGGAAGATTGGGTGTAAAGGAGAAGTAAATTCTGATCGATCATCCGCTTACCGCAAAGAAAATGCTATTGGGATGAAACTGAAAACGTGTCGTCTGTTGCGATTCACAGACAAAAAAGAACCGCCATCTGGCGGTTCTTTCAGAGCATTAAGACTGTTTGGACATTGCTGCAACTTCTGCAGCGAAGTCAGACTCAACTTTCTCGATGCCTTCACCCACTTCGAAGCGGATGAAGTTGATTACGTCAGCGCCCTGCTCTTTCAGAGCCTGGCCAACGGTTTTGCTTGGATCGATAACGAAAGCCTGACCTGTCAGAGAAACTTCGCCGGTGAATTTCTTCATGCGGCCTTCAACCATCTTCTCTGCGATCTCTTTAGGCTTGCCAGACTGCATCGCGATGTCCAGCTGAACCTGGTACTCTTTATCAACCACTTCTGCAGAAACGTCTTCTGGCTTAACGAATTCAGGCTTGCTTGCGGCAACGTGCATAGCGATCTGTTTGATCAGATCTTCGTTAGCGCCTTTCGCTGAAACCAGAACGCCGATACGTGCGCCGTGCAGGTAGCTGCCCAGCTCTGCGCCTTCCAGGATTGCAACGCGACGGATGTTGATGTTCTCACCGATTTTAGCAACCAGGGCAACGCGCTCTTCTTCGAACTGCGCTTTCAGAACGTCAACGTCGGTTACGCGATTTGCTGCAGCCGCTTCCAGAACTTTGTCTGCGAACGCCTGGAAACCGCCATCTTTTGCTACGAAGTCAGTCTGGCAGTTAACTTCCAGAATCACGCCGTAGTCGCCAACGATCTTGGTTTTGATTACGCCATCAGCAGCAACGTTGCCTGCTTTTTTCGCTGCTTTGATTGCGCCAGACTTACGCATGTTCTCAATCGCCAGCTCAATGTCGCCGTTCGCTTCAGTCAGCGCTTTTTTGCAATCCATCATGCCAGCGCCAGTACGCTCGCGCAGTTCTTTTACCAATGCAGCGGTAATGTCAGCCATTCCAGAATCCTCGGTTCGTGCCTGTGTACGTTTGCACCAGCAGACACTTATTTGCGGAAAATTTACTCTGTCCCGCCGTCCGGTTGGGGGGCGTGACAGACTTAGATAAAATAAAGGGGCCAGTATAGGCCCCTTACAGATCACATCTGAATGCTAAGGGCTCTTATGCAGAGCAAACCTTATTAAGCGTTTTCTAAAGACGCTTCTTCAGCTTGCTCAGCCAGGTCCTGAGAGCGGCCTTCGCGAACGGTAGTCGCAACGGCAGTCAGGTACAGGTTTACAGCACGGATCGCATCGTCGTTACCTGGGATAACGAAATCAACGCCATCTGGATCTGAGTTGGTATCAACGATAGCAAATACCGGGATACCCAGGTTGTTTGCTTCTTTGATTGCGATGTGTTCGTGGTCAGCATCAACAACAAACAGTGCGTCTGGCAAACCGCCCATGTCTTTGATACCGCCCAGGCTGTTTTCCAGCTTGGCCAGCTCACGCGCACGCATCAGCGCTTCTTTTTTGGTAAGTTTGTCGAAAGTACCATCCTGAGACTGAATCTCCAGATCTTTCAGACGCTTGATTGACTGACGCACGGTTTTCCAGTTAGTCAGCATGCCACCCAACCAGCGGTGGTTTACGAAGAACTGGTCGCAGCTCAGTGCAGACTCTTTTACTGCCTGGGCAGCAGCGCGCTTAGTACCGACCATCAGGATCTTACCTTTACGGGAAGAGATCTTGTTCAGTTCAGCCAGAGCTTCGTTGAACATAGGTACAGTTTTTTCCAGGTTGATGATGTGAACCTTGTTACGTGCACCAAAGATGAATGGCTTCATTTTTGGGTTCCAGTAACGGGTCTGGTGACCGAAGTGAACACCAGCCTGGAGCATGTCGCGCATGGAAACAGTTGCCATGATAAAACCTCTAAAGTTTGATTGGGGTTGGGCCTCCATGTATCCCATACGACCGACCTCTTTCAAGGCACCCCGGCGTATGTGTCGATACATGTGTGTTTTATTACACATAATGAGAGTTATGCGTTTCCTGCTGACCGAACCGGCCATACAGAGAATCGTCGGCGCGCTTTATATCACAAACCGCCCAGGTACGCCAATAAATGATCGCTGACGAGCGCCTGCGCGTTCTCTATTTGGCAGCCCATTTGCTGGCTGCTAACATGACAGCACAGAACTTATTATTGTCGAAAATTTCGACAACTGCGGATTAATTTAATGGCAATTTCAATTAAAACCCCTGAAGAAATCGAAAAAATGCGCGTCGCGGGCCGCCTCGCCGCCGACGTGCTGGAGATGATCGAGCCTCATGTTAAACCGGGTGTGACCACCGGTGAACTGGACCGCATCTGCCACGAACACATCACGCAGAAGCAACAGGCCGTCTCCGCCTGCCTCGGCTATCACGGTTTTCCGAAGTCGGTCTGCATCTCCGTTAACGAAGTGGTGTGCCACGGAATTCCCAGCGATGATCGCCCGTTAAAAGATGGCGATATCGTTAATGTCGATGTCACCGTCATCAAAGACGAGTACCACGGCGATACCTCAAAGATGTTTATCGTCGGCAAACCCACTATTCAGGGCGAACGTCTGTGCCGCGTTACGCAGGAGAGCCTCTATCTTTCCCTGCGTCTGATTAAGCCCGGCATCCGCCTGCGTGAGCTGGGGCGTGCTATCCAGAAGTATGTTGAAGCGAACGACTTCTCTGTCGTACGTGAATATTGCGGTCACGGCATCGGCAAAGGTTTCCACGAAGAGCCGCAGGTGCTGCATTACGATGCCGATGACAGCGGCGTTGTGCTGCAGGCGGGCATGACCTTCACGGTAGAACCGATGGTCAATGCCGGGGATTACCGCATCCGTACCATGAAAGATGGCTGGACGGTAAAAACCAAAGATCGCAGCTTGTCCGCGCAGTATGAGCATACTATTGTGGTGACGGAAAACGGCTGTGAGATTTTAACCCTGCGCAAAGACGACACGCTGCCTGCTGTGCTCGTCGCCGAAGGGTAATTCCCCAAAACAGATCAAGCCGGCGCTGAGCCGGCTTTTTTTGGCTAAAAAAGAGAAGAGCTGCATGAGCGTGAGTCTGTCGGAAGATGTGAAGAACGGTCTGGTCGATTCGCCAGCCGAATGGGGCGACGATCAACTGACCCGCGACATTCTGAAGCCGCGGCTGGAGCAGTTTCAGCAGCATCTGGCTGCCGCATTTGATGCCGGTGAACCCGTTGAGCCGCTGATAGATGCCCGCACGCTGTTTATCGATCGGCTGCTGCGTCGCCTGTGGCGCTTCTTTGGCTTTGATGAGATGCCGTCTATCGCGCTGGTCGCCGTGGGCGGCTATGGCCGTGCCGAACTGCATCCCCTCTCTGATATTGATGTCCTGATCCTCAGCCGCCAGCCGCTGAATGAACAGGCGGCGCAGCGTACCAGCGATCTGTTAACGCTGATGTGGGACCTCAAGCTGGAAGTGGGCCACAGCGTCCGCACGCTGGAAGAGTGTCTGCTGGAGGGGCTGTCTGATCTGACCGTGGCCACCAACCTGATTGAGTCACGGATGCTGACCGGCGACGTAGCGCTGTTTCTGGAATTACAGAAAAACATCTTCAGCGACGGTTTCTGGCCCTCATCCGTCTTCTTCGCCGCCAAAATTGAAGAGCAGCAGGAGCGTCACACGCGTTACCATGGCACCAGCTATAACCTGGAGCCGGACATTAAAAGCAGCCCCGGTGGCCTGCGCGACATCCATACGCTGCAATGGGTTGCCCGACGCCATTTTGGTGCCACCACGCTGGATGAGATGGTCGGCTTTGGTTTCCTCACCGACGCAGAGCGCGGCGAACTCAACGAATGTCAGGAGTTTCTCTGGCGCATCCGCTTTGCCCTGCACCTCTCCCTGCCCCGCTACGATAACCGCCTGCTGTTCGATCGCCAGCTCAGCGTGGCGCAGCGCCTGAATTACCAGGGCGAAGGCAATGAGCCGGTCGAGCGAATGATGAAAGATTTCTATCGCGTCACCCGGCGTATCGGCGAACTGAACCAGATGCTGCTGCAGCTGTTTGATGAGGCGATTCTGGCGCTCTCCACCAGCGAGAAGCCCCGGCCTGTTGATGACGATTTCCAGCTGCGTGGCGATTTAATCGACCTGCGCGACGAGACGCTGTTTACACGCGAACCGCAGGCGATTCTGCGCATGTTCTACGTCATGGTGCGGAACGACAGCATCAAAGGGATCTACTCCACCACCCTGCGTCATCTGCGCCATGCGCGTCGTCACCTCAAACAGCCGCTGTGTCAGATCCCGGAGGCGCGTCGCACCTTTATGTCGATTCTGCGCCATCCGGGCGCGGTCAGCCGGGCGCTGGTGCCGATGCATCGCTATAGTGTGCTGTGGGCTTACACGCCGCTGTGGGGCCATATCGTCGGACAGATGCAGTTCGATCTGTTTCACGCCTACACCGTGGATGAGCACACCATTCGCGTGCTGCAGAAGCTGGAAAGCTTTGCCAATGAAAGCACCCGTCCGCAGCACCCGCTGTGCGTCGAGTTATGGCCGCGCCTGCCGCAGCAGGAGCTGCTGCTGATGGCCGCGCTGCTGCACGACATTGCCAAAGGACGCGGCGGCGATCACTCTATTCTCGGCGCGCAGGATGCACTCGATTTCGCTGAAATGCATGGCCTGAATTCGCGTGAAACGCAGCTGGTGGCCTGGCTGGTTCGTCATCATCTGCTGATGTCGGTAACGGCGCAGCGGCGCGATATTCAGGACCCGACGGTGATCCAGCAGTTCGCCGAAGTGATGCAGAATGAGAACCGGCTGCGCTATCTGGTTTGTCTGACCGTAGCCGACATCTGCGCCACCAACGAAAGCCTGTGGAACAGCTGGAAGCAGAGCCTGTTGCGCGAGCTGTTTTTCGCCACCGAGAAGCAGCTGCGACGCGGCATGGAAAACAGTCCGGATCTGCGTGAGCGGGTGCGTCATCACCGTCTGCAGGCGCTGGCGCTGCTGCGGATGGACAACATTGATGAAGAGCGTCTGCATCAAATCTGGAATCGCTGCCGCGCCGACTACTTCCTGCGCCATACGCCAAATCAGATCGCGTGGCATGCCCGCCACCTGCTGGTTCACGATCTGACAAAGCCGCTGGTGCTGGTCAGCCCGCAGGCCACGCGCGGCGGGACCGAAATATTTATCTGGAGTCCCGATCGCCCGCATCTGTTTGCCGCCGTCGCCGGAGAACTCGACCGCCGCAATCTCAGCGTTCACGACGCGCAGATCTTCACCAGCCGCGACGGCATGGCCATGGATACCTTTATTGTGCTGGAACCGGATGGCAGCCCGCTCTCCCCGGATCGCCATCCGATGATCATTCAGGCGCTGGAACAGGCGATTACTCAGTCAGACTGGGTGCCGCCGCGTACCCGTCGTCCGTCGGCCAAACTGCGGCATTTCAGCGTGGATACCGAGGTCAATTTCCTGCCAACACATACCGACCGTCGCAGCTACCTGGAACTGGTGGCGCTGGATCAGCCGGGCCTGCTGGCAAGGGTCGGCGAAGTCTTTGCCGACTTAGGTGTTTCACTGCACGGCGCACGCATCAGCACTATCGGCGAGCGGGTCGAAGATTTGTTTATTCTGGCCAACAGTGAACGTCAGGCGCTGGACGAAGAAATGCGCAAAGCGTTGCAACAACGGTTGACAGAGGCCCTTAATCCAAACGATAAAGTGTGACCAGACTCGATTTGTAAACATTAATCTCTTTACTTGTGTCGGGCGATTGCCCGGCATCGCACATGACAGATCAGGAAAAAAATATGCAACAGTTACAGAGCGTTATTGAATCCGCCTTCGAACGTCGCGCTGACATTACCCCTGCCAGCGTTGACAGCGAAACCCGTGATGCCATCAACAAGGTGATCTCCCTGCTGGACAGCGGTGAGCTGCGTGTTTCTGAGAAGATCGACGGCGAGTGGGTAACGCATCAGTGGCTGAAGAAAGCAGTGCTGCTCTCTTTCCGCATCAATGACAATCAGGTAATGGAAGGTTCAGAAACCCGCTTTTACGACAAAGTGCCGATGAAATTTGCCGGCTGGGATGACGCGCGTTTCAAAGAAGCCGGTTTCCGCGTCGTGCCGCCTGCGGCTGTGCGTCAGGGTGCCTATATCGCCCGCAACACGGTGCTGATGCCTTCTTACGTCAACATCGGCGCCTTCGTGGATGAAGGCACCATGGTGGACACCTGGGCGACCGTCGGTTCCTGTGCGCAGATTGGTAAAAACGTTCACCTTTCCGGCGGCGTGGGTATCGGTGGCGTGCTGGAGCCGCTGCAGGCCAACCCGACCATTATCGAAGACAACTGCTTCATCGGCGCACGTTCTGAAATCGTTGAAGGCGTGATTGTTGAAGAAGGCTCAGTGATCTCAATGGGCGTTTACATCGGTCAGAGCACCAAAATCTATGACCGCGAGACCGGCGAAGTGCATTACGGCCGTGTTCCTGCCGGTTCCGTCGTGGTCTCCGGTAACCTGCCGTCTAAAGATGGCAGCTACAGCCTCTACTGCGCCGTGATCGTGAAGAAAGTGGATGCGAAGACGCTCGGCAAAACCGGTATCAACGAACTGCTGCGCACCATCGACTGATTTAGATGACGGGCTGGTTTCCAGCCCGTCATCTTTTCTTTACAGTGATTCTCAAATAACATGCTTCGCGCCGCGAATTAACTGGTGCGTTTAGTTTTCATCCAGGTCATAATCCGCGCCAGTTAAATCCTGTCGCGCAATGTTCATCCCGCTTATTTATGTCTACAGTTGACGGACGTCATGAACAAGTCTGCGCGCTTCTCACTTTTGATGGAAACAACGCTATGTATGACAATCTGAAAAGCTTAGGTATCAGTAACCCGGACGACATTGACCGCTACAGCCTGCGTCAGGAAGCCAATAACGACATTCTGAAGATCTACTTCCGCAAAGATAAAGGCGAGTTTTTCGCGAAGAGCGTTAAATTCAAATATCCGCGTCAGCGCAAAACCGTTGTTGCCGATCACGCGACGCAGGGCTACAAAGAAGTTCAGGAAATCAGCCCGAATCTGCGTTATGTCATCGATGAACTGGACCAGATTTGCCAGCGCGACCAGGTTGAAGTGGATCTGAAACGCAAAATTCTGGATGACCTGCGTCATCTGGAAAGCGTGGTTTCCCACAAGATCACTGAAATTGAATCGGATCTGGAAAAATTAACCCGTAACAGCCGTTAATTTCCTGCCCGATGAGAGAGGCCAGCGTTGCTGGCCTTTTTTATGCCAAAAATCTACCCGCTACCCCTGCTCATCCAGCTGCAAAGCCACATAGAGCAACAGCCTGTCATCAAAATGACCCAGATTCAGCCCCGTCAGTTCAGAGATCCGGTTCAGCCGGTACTCCAGCGTATTGCGATGGATAAACAGCGCACGCGCGGTGGCGCTCGGCTGGACGTTGTGGGTGAACCAGGCGATTAGCGTGCGCCGCAGCAGGCCGTTGTTATCCATGCTCTTAAGCTTCGCCAGCGGCCGGGCGAGTTCATTGGCCTGCCAGCCACCCCGCAGGCTGTCGAGCAACACAGGCAGCACCAGATCCTGATAAAAATAGCTGCGCACCTCCGGCATCCGCTGCTTGCCCACCATCATCGTGGTGCGCGCCGTCCGGTATGAGCGAGCGATGCTGCCTGGCCCGGTAAAGAAGTTACCCAGCGCGATTCGCATCCGCAGATGACCGCTCTCTTTCATCCGCTGCAGCAACTGCTCGACGCGGCGGCGATGATCATCCTGATCGTAACGTCCGTGCCCGTTCAGGGCCGGTTTCAGCACCACCATTTCGGTCAGTGACACAATCGCGATCAGATTATCGCGCTCCGGCGTGGTCAGCAGCGTCTGCAGCTGCTGTAACTCTGACATCGCACTGTCGACGCCGAGCTGACCGCTATCCACCTCTACTACGGCGACCACACGCGGCTGGTTAAGATCGATGCCTAGCCGCTGTGCCCATTCGGTCAGCTGTGGCGACAGGGTATCGCTGCGGATCAGATTCAGCACCAGCTCTTCACGCAGACGACTGTCCTGCGCCAGCATATGCAGCAGCCGCGCCTGCTCCAGCATCATCTCTGCGGTCATGCAGACCAGCTCGCCATAGTGCCGCAGCGCCAGCGGCTCGCCGGTCAGACCTATCACCCCCACGATGTCACCATCAATACGCAGCGGCAGATTAATGCCAGGCCGCACGCCATGAAGATGTTTCGCCACCGCCTCATCGATGTCGACGATGCGCCCCTGTGACAGCACCAGCAGCGCACCTTCGTGCAACTCCCCAATGCGTTCCCGGTCACCGCTGCCAATAATCCGGCCGCGCGCATCCATCACGTTGACATTGCTGTCAATAATTTTCATGGTGCGCGCCACGATATCCTGGGCCAGCCGGGCATCAAGGTGATAGGTAGCCATCCATTACTCCTGAAAAGAGGGGGGAGAAACAGAATACGCATGCACCGCGCGCAGAACATTGTGCAATTGCACAGAGCCGGGCAGTCATTTACCGAATTTGCGGTGAGTATCACACTCTGATGTGGCTGAAAGCAGGCATAAAAAAGGCGGACCGTAGTCCGCCTCTTCATCAGTTGCCGTGCAGTTACTGCATCAGCAGATAGATGCTGCTGTCACCGCGCTTCACATTCAGCGCCAGAACGGCGGGCTTGGTGTCGAGGACTTTGCGCAGCTCACCGAGGTTGGTTACCGGCTGCTGGTTAACCCCCTGGATCACGTCACCCTTTTTCAGGCCGATACGCGCCGCAGCACTGCCTGCTTTCACGTTATCCACGCGAACACCTTTATCACCGGTTTCAACATTGCTGAGGTCAGCGCCTTCGATACCGTTGTAGATGGTGGCGGACTGCACTTTCGCCTGGCTGCTCTGCTGCAACTGAACAGAGACATCGACCGGTTTGCCGTCACGCAGCAGGCCCAGTTTCAGGGTGGTGCCAACCGGCAGTGAACCGACTTCTGCACGCAGCGAAGCAAAGCTGCTCAGCGGTTTGCCGTTCATCGAAACAATCACGTCACCCGCTTTGATCCCTGCTTTAGCGGCCGCAGAGTCTGGCAGCACCTGGCTGACAAAGGCACCGCGCTGTGCATCGACTTTCATCGCTTTTGCCAGCTCGGAGTTCAGTTCAGTCCCCTGTACACCCAGCTCACCGCGTTTCACCTGACCAAATTCCACCATCTGCGCCGTCAGGTTTTTCACCATATTGCTCGGGATAGCAAAGCCGATACCGATGTTGCCGCCATCCGGCGCCAGAATGGCGGTGTTAATCCCGATCAGTTCACCGTTCAGGTTAACCAGCGCGCCACCAGAGTTACCGCGGTTAATCGCCGCATCCGTCTGGATAAAGTTTTCGTAGTTTTCTACGTTCAGGCCGCTGCGTCCCAGCGCTGAGACGATACCGGAAGTCACGGTTTCACCCAGACCATACGGGTTGCCGATCGCCACGGTGTAATCGCCGACGCGCAGATTGTCAGAATCAGCAATTTTCACTGCGGTCAGATTTTTGGCTTCCTGCAGCTGAATCAGTGCAATGTCAGAGCTGGGATCTTTACCGATCACTTTTGCGTCATAGCGACGACCGTCGCTGAGCTGCACCTGAATTTTGGTGGCGTTGTTCACCACGTGGTTGTTGGTGACCACGTAGCCTTTTTCAGCATTGATGATCACGCCCGATCCCAGAGCACGGAATTTTTCCTGCTGAGTATCAGGGGCTGGCGCGCCGCCATTCCCGCCCGCACCGTCACCGCTCTGACACATCGGTGAACCCTGGAACGGAGATCCGTCCTGGCAGAAGGGCGAATTGTCGCCAAAGAATTGCTGGAACTGTTGCGGCATGCGCGGCGTTTTCACCGTGGTGGTGCCCTCGACGCTGATACTGACCACAGACGGCATCACTTTTTCCAGCATGGGTGCCAGACTCGGGAGTTGCTGGCTATCGGAAGAGGCCGTTTGCGCAGCGGAAACAGTAACAGGGGCGAGCGCCATGCTCAGGCTTAACGCAAGCGCACTTAACACTAAAGTCTTTTTTTTCATTTTTCGTTTCTCGATAAGATTACTGTTCAGACCATTGCTGTGGTCGAAGGTGAGATAAAAGTTTTAGCGCGAAGTTCCTTTAAAAGTTTAAGTCAAAGGTAAAAATTTATTCGCGCTCTTTACAATCGGCGGCTTATTCTACTGCCATTAACCGCCGGTACTCATCCCAGGCGTAGAGATCGGTCATCCCACTGATATAATCCTGAATAAGGCGGAAGCGATAATAACGTTCCCACAACAGCCGTTGATATTTATGCTCAACCACAAGGGTACGCATCTTTTGCAAATAAGCTTTACGGTGTTTACCGGAAAGCTTATGAAAAAGGCGGGTTTCAATCGGATGCTGACGCAGGAAATCTTCATTAATCAGCGTAGTAAAAGCCTCATAATTCAGGCGCATCAGCGGCTGATAAATCTCCAGCAGCCCTTTGATTACGCGGTATCCCTGCAACTCCAGCTGCTCGACTTCTGAGTGGTTAAAGACCTGCTGGCGCGCAACAGTCTTAAACAGTTGCAGTAAACGGCCCTCTTCACCCTCATCTTCCAGCAGCGCGTGATTGAAACTTCCCTCGAATATAGCAGGCAGATTATCAACGAAACGTTTCACCGCATAACTTACCAGCACGCTCTGAACATTTACGCGTAATGACATAAAAAATTGATCGCTGCGGCTTCGGCGTTTTTTACTGCAGGCTTCACGCCAGGCTTCGCCAATAGTCCGGCTGAAAGCGTCATTATTTTTAACCGGCCCCCAGGCTTTATTGAGAAACTCAAACAAACTCTCAACATTAAAGATATCTTTTTCTACAGCGTCGTCCAAATCGGCAATGCAATAGGAGATATCATCCGCCGCTTCCATTATATAGGTGAGCGGAAAGCGATGATGTTCTTCCATATTGGTGGCAGCACGCAAATCCGCAATATAATCCTGCTCAGAGAGATAAAAGCCAGGTTTCTTCATTAATACGCTAAATTCTGCGGGCTTTTCCCCCTGCCACCAGGCGGGTGCAGTATATTTCAGGATGCAGGCGACCTGCGAATAACTGAGATTCAGTTGCAGCAGCGTATGCACCATGCGGATGGCCTGGGCGTTGCCTTCAAAATGACAGAGATCCTGGCGGATCATGGCATTCAGCTGATCGAAGGCTTTACGCTGCTCATCCCCTTCGACGCCCGCCACCAGCGGATCCACCAGTTCGGCTGAGAGGTTCTCTTCAAACCAGTCGTTAATGGCGGCCTCGCCGAAATGGCCAAACGGCGGATTGCCGACGTCATGCAGCAGACACGCCATTTCAATCAGACTTTCAAATGCGCCTTCCATCTCCTCCAGACCATACTGCGCCAGGCCGCCCTGCATCTTCAGGGTCTGCAGGATCTCTTTGGTGATGTAGCGCCCGGTCTGCTGCACCTCCAGCGAGTGCGTCAGGCGGGAGCGGACGGCGGCGTTGCGCTCCAGCGGAAAGACCTGGGTTTTCTGCTGCAGACGCCGGATGGCGGCGGAGTTGATAATCCGTCCACGGTCGCTCTCAAAATGGCGGGTAATGTAATATTCGCCTTCCGGATCTTTTCGACTGTTATAAGGGCGCGAGAAGCTGATCTTCTTCCTGAAATTGATCGCCGACATGAATTACCCCTTACTTTTTCGTGAATTAATCCCCTGAATGCCATGGTAGACTATGCCCTAAATTTTGATTCTTTACATTAGCGGAACTCACTATGAAAGCAGGCATTATTGGCGCGATGGAGCAGGAAGTGACACTGCTGCGCGACAAAATTGAAAACCGTCAAACGCTGACACTGGCGGGTTGTGAAATCTATACCGGCACCCTGCAGGGCGTTGAGGTGGCACTGCTGAAATCGGGCATTGGTAAAACCTCTGCCGCGCTGGGAACCACCCTCCTGCTGCAGCTCTGCAAGCCGGATGTGGTGATTAACACCGGCTCGGCGGGCGGTTTAGCACCATCACTGAGCGTCGGCGATATCGTGGTGTCAGATGAAGTCCGTTATCACGATGCTGATGTCACTGCATTTGGTTACGAGCCGGGTCAGATGGCGGGTTGTCCGGCCGCGTTTGTGGCAGACAGCAAGCTTATCGCGGCGGCCGAAGCCTGCATTAAGCAGCTGGACCTGAATGCCGTACGCGGTCTGGTGGTGAGCGGGGATGCCTTTATCAATGGCGCCGAGCCGCTGGCGCGCATTCGTAACCAGTTCCCGCAGGCGATTGCCGTTGAGATGGAAGCGACCGCTATCGGTCACGTCTGTCATCAGTTCCAGGTACCGTTTGTGGTGGTCCGCGCGATTTCTGACGTGGCCGATAAAGAATCGCACCTCAGCTTTGATGAGTTCTTAAGCGTTGCAGCGAAGCAATCTTCGCTGATGGTGGAGAACCTGCTGGCGCATCTGGCGCGTGGCTAAAACGCTGCTGTTCTGCTGGCTGCTGCTGTTGAGCGGCAGCCTGCTCGCCTCCCCGCCCCGTGTTATCACCCTCGCCCCTCACCTTACCGAACTCGCCTTTGCTGCCGGGATTACCCCGATTGCGGTCAGCGCCTGGTCCGACTATCCACCGCAGGCGAAACAGATTGAACAGGTCGCCAACTGGCAGGGCATCAAGGCCGAACGTATTCTGCAGCTAAAACCGGATCTGGTTTTAGCCTGGCGTGGAGGCAATCCGCAGCGGCAGATTGACCAGTTGCAGCAGCTCGGCGTGCCGGTTAAATGGATTGATCCACTGACGCTGGATGAGATGTTCACGGCGCTGGCCGATCTCGGCCGCTGGAGTCCCAGACCGGAGCAGGCTGCCAGCGCCGCCCGACAGCTGCGTGAGCAGGAAGCCGGACTGCGACAGCGCTATACTCATCTTTCTGCGGTTCCGCTTTTTTTACAGTTTGGTCAGCAGCCGCTGTTTACCGCTGCCAGAGCCACGCTGCAGAATGAGATAATAACGTTATGTGGCGGCAGGAATATCTTTGCTGACAGTCGCGTCAGCTGGCCGCAGGTCAGCCGTGAACAGGTGCTGATGCGCCATCCTCAGGCTGTGGTGACGCCGGGCGGTGCGCCGCAGGCGGAGAACATCCGTGCGTTCTGGCGGCCGCAGCTCACCGTGCCGGTGATCGCCATTAACGAAGACTGGCTAAGCCGGCCAGGTCCGCGATTGCTGCTGGCGGCGCAGCAACTCTGTGCGGCCCTGCATCCCGATGAATAAATCGGCGAATTGATTAAAGTCACTGCACTTTTTGCCGTTAATCAATACCAGAGACGAGCGGGCCACGTATGCTCACCGTCCTTTTAGCGCCACGGCGCTTTTTTAAAACACCAGGAACCTTATATGACCAGAGCACTGCTGCTGGCCATAGGGCTAACGATCGCCGGATCTGCCTTTGCGGGATCGATAAATGGCTCTATAGGCGCCAGGCTTGTCATCTATTCACGCTGTGAAATCAACACGGCTAACGGTCAGCCCGCGCCGCAGATCAACTGCGGCAGGCAAGGCGCGCAGCCACGCGTCACCCAAAGTCCGATTCAATCGCAGGGAAGTCTGAAGCAGAGTAACCGGCTGGTCACAATAGAATGGTAAACGAGGCCGTCGGAATGACGGCCTGCATGATCAGATACTGAAGGAAGAGCCACAGCCACAGGTAGTTTTGGCATTCGGGTTGGTCACGATAAAGCGCGATCCTTCCAGTCCTTCTGTGTAATCCACCGAACCACCCACCAGATATTGCAGGCTCATCGGGTCAACCACCAGTGAGACGCCCTGCTTTTCAATCGTCATGTCGCCATCATTAATCTGGTCGTCAAAGGTGAAGCCATACTGGAAACCACTGCAACCGCCACCAGTGATATAGACGCGAAGTTTCAGCGCCGGGTTCTCTTCGTCGGCAATCAGGTTCTTGACCTTGGTGGCTGCGGCGTCGGTAAACTGCAACGGCAGTGCTACTACTTCATCACTCATGTTTTACTCCGGTAAACGCCCAGGTCAGAAAACGACCTCAATCAGACTATTATCAGCCAGCACCTCAGCGCAATCAAGCTCTGCCCTTCGCACTCTGTGCCGCTTTCAGCTCTGATAAGGAGACTACGGGTGAATCCACCTTTCGTCTGCTGCCCCTCTTCCGTAGAATGGCGCCATATTTTTCTGAAACGCTGGAGCCGAAAATGAGTAAGTCCGAACAACTGTTTGCCGAGGCACAACGCCTGATCCCGGGTGGGGTAAACTCGCCAGTACGCGCATTTACCGGTGTGGGCGGCGTTCCACTGTTTATTGAACACGCTGATGGTGCGTATCTCTATGACGCCGATGGCAAAGCCTATATCGACTATGTCGGTTCATGGGGTCCGATGGTGCTGGGCCATAACAATGCGGCGATCCGCAATGCCGTGATCGAAGCGGCCCAGCGCGGCCTGAGCTTTGGCGCACCGACCGAAATGGAAGTGACCATGGCGCAGCTGGTGTGTGAGCTGGTGCCGAGCATGGAGATGGTGCGGATGGTTAACTCCGGCACCGAAGCGACCATGAGTGCTATCCGTCTGGCGCGTGGCTTTACCGGCCGCGATAAAATCATCAAGTTTGAAGGCTGCTATCACGGTCATGCCGATCATCTGCTGGTGAAAGCCGGTTCCGGTGCCCTGACGCTGGGTCAGCCAAACTCGCCGGGCGTACCGGCAGATTTCGCTAAGCATACCCTGACCTGCACTTTTAACGACCTCGACTCGGTGCGCAGCGCCTTCGAACAATATCCTGATGCCATCGCTGCCATCATCGTTGAGCCGGTTGCTGGCAACATGAACTGCATCCCGCCACAGCCGGAATTCCTGCCAGGCCTGCGCGCGCTCTGTGATGAGTTCGGCGCACTGCTGATTATCGATGAAGTGATGACCGGTTTCCGCGTGGCGCTGGGCGGCGCACAGGCTCACTATAATGTGCGTCCTGACCTGACCTGCCTCGGAAAAATCATCGGTGGCGGCATGCCCGTCGGCGCGTTTGGTGGCCGTCGCGAAGTGATGGCCGCGCTGGCCCCGACCGGCCCGGTTTATCAGGCGGGGACCCTTTCCGGTAACCCGATCGCTATGGCCGCCGGTTTTGCCTGCCTGACGCAGATTGCGCTGCCGGGCACGCACGATAAGCTGGATGCCCTGACCCGCAAGCTGGCAGAGGGTCTGCGCGAGGCAGCCCGACAGCAAAATATCCCGCTGGTGATTAACCATGTTGGCGGGATGTTTGGCCTGTTCTTCACCGATGCTGACAGCGTGACCTGTTACGCGGATGTGACCCGCTGCGATGTGGAGCGCTTTAAAACCTTCTTCCATCTGATGCTGGAGGAAGGTGTTTACTTTGCACCATCAGCTTATGAAGCAGGCTTTATGTCGCTGGCTCATAGCGAAGAGGATATTCAGCGCACGGTTGACGCCGCGCGTCGTTGTTTCGCGAAGCTGTAATTCCGGCAGCGTTAAAGATGAAGACCGGCTTGCGCCGGTCTTTTTTTTAACCTGAACGCCGCAGCAGCCAGATAAAGTAAGGCGCACCCAAAAACGTCGCCATCAGTCCGGCCGGGATTTGATCCGGAAACGCCAGCATCCGCCCGCACCAGTCAGCCAGCACCATCAATCCTCCGCCCAGCAATCCCGCCAGCAGCAGTTGCGGCAACGCCCGCCGGAATCCCAGCATGCGCGCCATATGCGGTGCCATAAGTCCGACAAAACTCAGCGGGCCGATAGTCAGCGTCGCGCAGGCGGTCAGCGCGGCCGCCAGCAGCAGCAGACTCAGCCGCGCGGACGTTAACGCCATGCCAGCCGAGCGTGCAGTCGCACTTCCCAGCGGCAGCAGCGTCAGCCAGCGACTGGCCAGCGGTGCCAGCGAGACCAGCACCAGCGCACAGACCGCGCTCTGAATCGCCTGACTGCCGCTGATGTTATAGGTCGAGCCGGAGATCCAGCTCAGCAGCCCGCCCATACGGGGATCGCCACTCGCCAGCAGCAGCATCAGCAGAGTGACAAAAGCGCTGTTAAGCGCCATGCCCGCCAGCAGCATCCGCTCCGGCGAGAAGCCGCCACGACTGGCTACCGCCATGATCACCAGCAGCGTCAGCGCCGCGCCCACCGCACCGGCGGGCAGCAGCCACACCATCGCATCGCCCGGCACAAAGAACATCATGACGACGACGCCACAGGCTGCACCCGAACTGATACCCAGCACTTCCGGGCTGGCCATCGGATTGCCGGTCAGCCGCTGAATCAGACTCCCCGCCACGCCCAGCATCATACCGGTCACCAGCGCAGCCAGTACGCGCGGTGCGCGCCACGGCAGCAGCGACTGCAGCATCTCGCCCGCTGACCAGATCCAGCCCTGCGCATCACGCCCAAACGCCAGACCAGCCCACGCCAGCAGGGCCAGAACAGCGAGACCGGTCAGCGTCCAGCGCAGCAGATTCTGTCGCTCGGCGGGCACGTTGTCACCCTGATTCAGGGCGGGCGGCACCGAGCCGGTACGCAGTCGCGGCAGCAGCCACAGCAGAATCGGTACACCGAGCAGCGCCGTGGCCGTACCGGTCGGAATATCGCGCCAGTGCGCACTGAGCCATAAGACGCAACTGTCGGCCAGCCACAGCAGCAGCGCGCCGGTAAGCGGTGCCAGCAGCATCCGGCTGAGGAGCCGTCTTCCACCCAGCAGCTTCGCCAGCAGCGGCGCAAACAGCCCGATAAAGCCGATGATACCGGCGACATTCACCAGCTGTGCGCTGAGGAGGATCGCCAGCCCGAGGCCACCGATACGCGCGACTGAAAGCGCCAGGCCCAGGTTTTTTGCTACGCCATCATCCAGCCCCATCAGCGTCAGCGGACGCAGCAGCGCCAGCGCCAGCACAAACGCCAGCAGCAGGCGCGGCCAGAGCTGCTGCACGTTTTCCCAGCTCATCTGATTCAGTGCGCCGGTGCTCCACAGAAACATGTTCTGCAGCTGATCGTGATTGAAGATCGCAAAGATTTGATTCACCGCGCCGCTGTAGAAGCTCAGCACCAGCCCGGCCAGAATCAGCGTTACCGGCGACAGACGTTTACCCCAGGCCACCCCAAACACCAGCGCGGCCACCAGCAGCGCACCGCCAAGCGCAGCAAACTGCTGCGTCAGTGCCCCGCCCGGCAGATGCCACAGCGTCGCCACGGTAATGCCCAGCTGCGCGCCGGAAGAGACGCCCAGCGTGGTCGGCTCCGCCAGCGGATTACGCAGTATCTGCTGAAACAGCAGGCCGGCAAGACCCAGCCCGGCGCCTACCAGCAGCGCCAGCGCGGTGCGCGACAGCAGGCTGTAGTGAAATACCATCTGCGGCAGGCTATCGACCGCCGGTGACCAGAAGGCCTGCCCCCATTCAGCCTGCGGCAGCGCCTGGTGCAGATTAACCAGCGTCAGGCTAAGTGAGAGCAGAAACAGCAGGCTGAGGAGTCCTGCGGGAAACAAAGCATGGCGCATCAGTGCGTCTCCAGCGCGCGTTCCAGCACGCGAACAAAGTGCAGCGCCGAGAGCGTCGCACCGTAATACCAGACTGCCGGGACGCGCTGAAAGCGTCCGGTGCGAACAAACGGCATAGCCTGCCACAGCGGGCTGCGCATCAGCTGCTGCATCTCCACGTCGTTATCGTGATCGAAACAGATGACATCCACCTCCCCGACCTGCGCCAGTTGCTCGACGCCGATCACCGCGCTGCCCCAGAAATTAGTCTCGCCCTGCCAGCCATTTTTCAGGCCCAGCAGGCTCATCACTTCCAGGAACAGGCTGTTTTTGCCGAAGGTAATAGCATGACGACTGTCGAGCAATGACATCAGCAGAATCGTGCGGCCGGCATAGGGTGCCAGCCGCTCGCGCGCCGCCGCCAGCTGAGCATCGACCTCGCGCAGATGCTGCTCCGCTCGTTCGCTTAAGCCCAGTCGCGCTGCCAGCTGACGCAGCGAGGCGCGTGCGGCGGTAAAGGGTTTCCCGTCGCCGCTGTGAAGGTCGAAGCCCATGATCGGCGCGATGCGCGTCAGTTTCTCCTTTGGCGGACCGTAGCCGTTGGAGCAGAGGATCAGCGACGGCTGCATTTGCGCCATCAGCTCAAGATTGGGTTCGGTGCGCAGCCCCACATCGATCACGCCCGCAGGCAGCGGTGGCTCCCCAACCCAGATGTTGTAGTTGTGCAAATCGGCCACGCCCCAGGGCGTGACGCCCAGTGCGATCAGCAGTTCGGTGGGAAGCCACTCCAGTGCAATAATCCGGCCCGGATTCGGTGTGGCGGCACGCAGGGGAAGCGCACAAAACAGCGGCGAGGCCGCCAGCGCCAGCAGCAGTCGGCGGCGATAAAGATCCGGCATCATCCCTTCCTTAACAGACAAAACTGACCGGCGCCCCGCCCTGCGGGTGCGGTAAAATGCCCATCGGAATACCATAAATCGCACCGAGCACCTCAGGCTGCATAATCGCCGCCGCATTGCCTTCGGCAATCATCGTGCCCTGACGCAGCGCTACCAGATGATCGCAGTAGCGTGCTGCCATATTGATATCGTGCAGTACCGCCACCACCGTTAAGCCGCGCTGCTGGCTCAGATCTTTTATCAGCGCCAGCACCTCAACCTGATGAGCAATATCCAGCGCCGACGTTGGTTCATCCAGCAGCAGACAGCGACTGTTCTGCGCCACCATCATCGCCAGCCAGGCGCGCTGACGCTCACCGCCCGACAGACTATCCACCAGCCGCCCGGCAAAAGGTTTTAGCCCGACCTGGGCGATCGCATCCTCTACCCGATCGCGGTCGTCCTGCCCGAACCGTCCCAGTGCGCCGTGCCAGGGATAGCGTCCAATCGCCACCAGCTCACGCACGGTCATCCCTTCGGCGGCCGGTAACTGCTGCGGCAGATAGGCTACCTCGCGGGCAAACGCTTTGCTGTTCCAGCGTCCGACCGGCTGCTGATTCAGCCGCACCTCTCCGCTGCTGGCCACATGATGACGGCCCAGCATTTTCAACAGCGTCGACTTACCGGAGCCGTTGTGACCAATCAGCGCGGTCATTTTACCCGGTGGAAAGGTCAGCGAGAGTGGCTGAAGGAGAGTACGGCCGGGCACCTCAAAACTGGCGTTTGCCAGCGTGAAGGTCGCCTCTTCTGCGTGCGGATGCGGCATGGTTATCCCTGTGAACGAACGGGCGCCGAAGCGCCCGGTTAAATCAGAATCTGAAGGTCGCGGTGCCGACAATCTGGCGCTCCGCACCCCAGTAGCAGGCGTATTCACGGTAGCAGCTGGCGACGTACTCGCGGTTGAACAGATTGTTGACGTTAACGCCCACTGTCGAGCCCGGCAGACCGAAACGGCCCAGATCATATTTCAGCGCCGCATCCACCGTGGTGTAACCGGCAACCTTAAAGTTCTGGTTCTGCTCAGTCCCGGTGCTGTAGAGCCCCTGACTCTCGCCGACGTAACGCACACCCGCGCCCAGCGTTACGCCCGATAAGGCGGTCTCGTGGAAGGTGTAGTCGCTCCACAGTGAGGCCATATGCTTCGGTACTTCTACCGGCGTTCTGCCTTTCAGCTGCGTATCTTCGGTATATTCCGCATCGGTGTAGGTGTAAGACGCCGTCAGGTTAACGTTGGCATTCAGCGCTGCTTTGGCTTCCAGCTCGACGCCGCGCGAGCGGATTTCACCGCTTTGCACGCTGAAAAGAACATTGCCTGGCTCGGCAGTGAGGTTTTTGGTTTTGGTCAGCTGGTACAGTGCTGCGGTGAGCACCACCGGACGATCTTTCGGCACGTATTTCACGCCCGCTTCATACTGCTTAGCGCGCGATGGATCAAAAGGCTGGCCGTCAGATGTGGTGCCTGCCGTAGGTATGAAAGATTCGCTGTAGCTGAAATAGGGCGCGATTCCATTATCAAATACGTAATTAAGACCACCACGCCAGGTAAACGCCTGGTCGTGATTTTTAACTTCAGTATCTCCGTTACGATTCAACGCTGAGGTCATTGCATAATCGTAGCGCCCACCCAGGGTCAGCACCCAGCGGTTCCACTCCATCTGGTCCTGCGTATACAGGCCCGTTTGTTCTTGCTTATTCAGATACTGATAAGGGAATGGGGTGCCCACATTCGCATTATTACCGTACTGCGGATTAATAGCATTTAGCGGCGCTGCGCTGCCAAAAGCCGCATCGATATCATTACGCGTCCGCTGATAATCCACACCCAGCAGCAGCGTATGATCGACCTGACCCGTGGCAAATTTCGCCTGCGCCTGGTTATCCACCGCAAACTGGTTCAGCTTCTCGTGGGAGACCGCCGAACCACGGGTAATCTCCTGGGTCGCCGGAATAAAGCCATTGCCATAGATACTGCGGTAATCGGTGCGCAGGTCGGCATAACGCAGGTTCTGCCGCAGCGTCCAGGTGTCGTTGAGGCTGTGCTCGGCGTTATAACCCACCATTTTGGTGGTGCGTGAAATCTTATTACTCTGCTCGCCTTCATCGAAGTTGGTCGGCAGTTTGTACTGACTGCCATCGGCGCGGGTGATCGGTACGATGGTGCCCTGACGCGGCAGCCAGCCGTAATAGCCGGTTTCTGGCTCGTTCTGGAAATAGGTCAGCAGGTCAATGCGGGTGCGATCGTCGGGACGCCAGCTGAAAGATGGGGCGAGGGTGTAGCGCTTCTCTTTGTTCATCGCCTGCTGGGCATCCTGACTGCGCGCCTGGCCGGTCAGGCGATAGCTGTAGACGCCGTCATCATCCAGCGCGCCGCCAAAGTCAAAGCCGGTCGAGAAGAGGTTATCGTTGCCCATCTGGAACTGCACTTCGCGCAGGGTTTCCTGGGTCGGACGCTTGCTCACCAGCGAGACCACACCGCCTGGATTACTTTTGCCGTAGAGCACCGACACCGGGCCGCGCAGCAGTTCGGCGCGCTCCAGGAAGTAAGGATCGATGGCAAACTCAGAGTAGTTATCCCCCTGCAGTTTCAGGCCATCCATATACTGATTGGTATTGGTTTCGCTGAAGCCGCGAATCGACAACGCATCAATTACATCTGAGCTGCCACGGTTACCGGTCAGCACGCCAGGCGTGTAGTTAAACGCCCCTTTCACGCTGGTGACGTTACGCATTTCCATCTCTTCGCGAGTGACCACGGAGACAGACTGCGGATTTTTTTCAATCGGCGTATCGGTTTTGGTGCCGGTAGCGCTGCGTTTCGCTGCCACGGTCGGTGCCGGGCCCCAGGCGCTTTCCGCCTCAACGCCGCTGCCGCCATCCGCCGAGACCACCATCGTCTCCGGCTGTGCGGCGTAAAGAGAAGTGCTCAGGCTCAGTGAGATCATCACGCCCAGAAGCGGTCGGGAAAATGTTTTTTTGGTGTTGTCTGCAAAAGTCGTTCGCGCATTCATAAAAAGGTGTCTCTTAAAAAGGCTCGGGAGAGCGAATCGAAACGATAATGATTATTATAACGGATTAGATAATATGCGAACTTCTGCGGGCACTGCAAGAAGAAATCCCAGTAGTGACGCCGTTTGCAGGACGATTGACGCCTGATGGTCAGAAATAAAAAAAGGGCGCCGAAGCGCCCTTTTTACCCTGTCTGACTGATTTACTTGCCAAACATATCTTTAATCCAGCCTGCGACGCCGTCGCTGTCTTTCTGCTCCTGCGGTTGCTGGGCTGGTTGTTGCTGCTGCGGCTGTTGCTGCTGCTGCTGATCAAACAGCTGTTGCTGCTGCTGAACCTGCTGCTGCTGTTGCTGACACAGCGCATTCGGATCCAGTGCCCACACCGGCAGAGAACGCCAGGTGCTGCTGCCCGTGCCACAGACAAAGTTACCGGCCGAATCCACATTCATCATCGACACATCTTCCGGTGGCGTCAGCTGCAACGGCATCGGTGCCTGGATGTCGAGGTAGCGACGGTAGAGCTGCATCGCACCGCTGGCACCATAGAGTTTGGTCGGCTGGTTGTTATCGCGTCCCACCCAGGTGATCGCCACTTCTTTGCCATCAATACCGGCAAACCAGCTGTCGACCAGGTCGTTGGTGGTACCGGTTTTACCGGCCAGATGTGCATTCGGGAAACGCGCGCCCAGCGCACGGGCGGTACCGTGGTCAGCAACCTGCTGCATGGTGTAGAGCGTCAGATAAGCCGCCTGCGCCGGTTCAACCCGCTCGGCCTGCGGATAGCTCTGATAGAGCACACTGCCATCTTCCGCAATCACCGAACGCACTGCGGACAGTGACGCACGGTTACCGCCGCTGGCGATAGACTGGAACGCCTGCGCCACTTCAACCGGCGTCAGGTTCATGGCACCCAGCAGCATCGCCGGAACCGGATGCAGCTGATCTTTCGGCACACCCAGCTTGCTCCAGGTATCCACCACCGCATCCAGCCCCAGCGTCATACCGAGGTTAACCGTCGGCACGTTCATGGAGTTGGTCAGTGCATCCACCAGCATCACTTTTCCACTGAAGCGACGATCGTCGTTCATCGGTTTCCAGATGCTGCCGTTGGGCTGCTTCAGCGCAATCGGCTCATCGGCGATCCAGCTGTTCAGGCGGTAGCTGTTTGGCTGACTGAGCGCGGTAAGGTAGGTCGCCGGTTTGGCCAGTGACCCGATAGAGCGGCGCGCCTGCATCGCACGGTTGTAACCGGCGAACTGCGGATCGGCACCGCCGACCATGGCACGGACTTCGCCGCTGAAGCGGTCAACCACCACCATCGCGGTTTCCAGATCTTTCAGGCCACGCTGTTTTTTCAGCGTCGGAATGCCATCAATCACCGCTTTTTCGGCCGCATCCTGCGAGACCGGATCCAGCGTGGTGAAGATCTTCACGCCGGAGAGATCTTTCACCTTGTCGCCCAGTTTCGCCTGAAGCTCGTTACGCACCATCTGCATAAAGGCAGGCTGTGGCGTGATCACACCGCCCTTCGGCTGCACGCCCAATGGACGGGCTGACAGCATGTCGTACAGCTCCTGGTCGATCACTTTCTGCTGCTGCAACAGGCGCAGCACCAGGTTGCGTCGTTCCAGCGCCAGTTTCGGGTTACGCCACGGGTTATAGAGCGACGCCCCTTTAACCATGCCGACCAGCATCGCCTGCTGATCCAGACTCAGCTCATCAACCGGACGGCCGAAGTAATAGAGGCTCGCCAGCGGGAAACCGCGAATCTGATCGCTGCCAGCCTGACCGAGATAGACCTCATTCAGGTAGAGCTCCAGGATGCGATCTTTGCTGTAACGCGCATCCATGATCACGGCCATATAGGCTTCACGCGCTTTACGCCACAGCGAACGCTCGTTGGTGAGGAACAGGTTCTTCACCAGCTGCTGCGTCAGCGTACTGCCGCCCTGCACCGCTTTCCCGGCCGTGATGTTCGCCAGGAAGGCGCGACCAATGGAATACGGGCTGATGCCATCATGCTCATAGAAATGGCGATCTTCGGTGGCGATCAGCGTATCGACCAGCAGATCCGGGAAACCGGCGCGTGGTACGAAGAGACGCTGTTCACCATTCGGCGACTGCAGCATGGTGATCAGACGTGGATCGAGCCGGAAAAAGCCAAAATCACGGCCGGTCTCGAGGTTTTTAATCTCGCTCAACTCATCTTTCGTGAAGCTCATGCGTGCGTGGATCTGCCCCTCTTTACTGTCGGGGAAATCAAACGGGCGACGCAGCAGATCGATAGTGTTGCCCTTTACCGAAAACTCGCCAGGGCGGGTAATCCGGGAGACCTCGCGATAATGAGTCCCTTCCAGCAGCGCCACCATTTCACTTTTGTTGTAGGCCATGCCCGGTTCCAGGCTGACCATGCGGCCATAGACGGTGGCGGGCAGTTGCCACACTTTACCGTCAATACGACTGCGAATTTCTGAGTCGAGGTAGATGCCCCATGCGACCATTACCACCACAAACACCAGGAACAGTTTAATTAACCATCCCAGCCAACGGCGTTTGCCGCGCGGCGGTTTTCCACCTTTACCTTTACGTGGCACCGGCGCTTCCTCCTCGTCATCATTAAAATCGTCCTGATCGATATCCTGTTCGATATCCCTGCGTCGTCCCCGGCCCGCACTGCTGCGCGGCGGCAACGGTTTACCTTTGCGCCCTATTGGTTCGCGATCGTTCCCAGACATTACTTTTCTTCTCCAGGCAGTGCTTACGGCAGCGCCGCTACTCTAACTGCTTTCTCGCGTGCCGCATGGCAGAACCCTCTGAATTCGATCCAGCGGACTCAACCCTGCGGGGACATTTTTTTGGTTCGCCTTGTTGGCAAGGCGTTGGCCGGATCCTCTGGCCAGGGATGTTTAGGATAACGTCCCTTCATCTCTTTCCTGACGTCCGGCCAGGCACCGCGCCAGAACGCCGCCAGATCGCGGGTGATCTGCAACGGGCGCTGGGCGGGCGATAGCAGCTCCAGCACCAGCGGAATACGTCCTTCCGCAACGGTGGGATTCGTCGCTTCGCCAAACATCTCCTGAATCCTGACCGCCAGCGCTGGCGGCTTGTCCGCATCATAGCGGATCGGCAGCCGGCTTCCGGTCGGCACAGTGTAATGAGTTGGCAGCACAGTATCCAGCCGCTGACGTTGTGACCATGTGAGTAAATGTAAGAGTGCCGTGGTCAGGTTCACTGCCTGCAGGCTGCGGAGATCGCGCACCGCTGACATCTGCGGCAACAGCCACGCAGGCAGGCTCTCAAGCAACGTCTGATCGTCAGTGGCCGGCCAGCTCTCTTCCGGCAGCCACTGCGCCGCACACTGGATGCGCAGACGCAGCTGTTCGGCATCCGGCGTCCAGCCCAGCACCGACAGTCCTTTTTCGGCGATCCAGCGCAGCATGGCAGCGTGCAGCACGTCCGGTTCCGGGCGTGCCATCGGCTGGGTTTTCAGTATCAGCGCGCCAATCTGCTCACGTCTGAACGCGCGCAGTGTGCCTTTCTCTTCGTCCCACTCCACTTCGGTACGGCGTTCAATCAGTGCGGGCTGCTGCTGGCACAGCGTCTCAATGTCAACCGGCAGTGCCAGCAACATCCGGGCATCCGGCGTGGCACTGCCCTGCAACAGGGCGGGCGCGATCAGCCATTCATTGCGCGTCAGGCCATCCTGCTCATCCAGTCTGGCCCCCAGGCCGTTGGCCAGCTGATAGCGGCCACTCTGGTCGCGTCGCCGCGCCAGCCGATCGCCAAACCCCACCGCCAGCAAGCCAGCGAAACGATCTTCATCGACGCGCCCGCCACGGATTTTAAGCCGCTGCTGCCACTGCTGCGCCCGCCGCTGCCATTGGGCCTGCGGGCGATGCAGGGCATCCCGCAGATCGGCACTGCCGCTGCGCGGAGGATCTTCCAGAATCGCCACCAGCAGCGCGGCGCTGGCGACCGCATCCGGTTCATCGCCTGCGGCACAGAGCATAGCAGCCAGTCGGGGATCGCACCCCAGCTGCGCCATGCGCCGACCCAGCGTGTTGAGCAGGCCGTTGCTGTCCAGCGCACCCAGGCGGGTCAGCTGCTGTTTCGCGGCATCCAGATTTCTGGCGGGCGGCTGATCCAGCCACTGCAGCTGGTGCGGCTCGGTACAACCCCACTGCAGCAGATCCAGCCACAGCGACGAGAGATCGCTGTTCACGATTTCCGGTTCGCTCTGCGCCGCCGCACGTGACGCCTGCTCCTGCGGCAGCAGATGCAGACAGCGTCCCGGCATCAGTCGTCCGGCGCGACCTGCACGCTGGATCATCGATGCCTGGCTGATTCGCTGGGTCTGCAGCCGCGTGACACCGCTGCGGGCGTCAAACAGGGCGCTGCGTTCCAGCGCGCTGTCGACCACCAGCCGAATCCCCTCAATGGTCAGGCTGGTCTCGGCGATATTGGTGGCAAGCACCACTTTGCGGCGTCCGGCTGCAGCGGGAAGAATCGCCCGGCGCTGCGCCGTCAGCGGCAGTGCGCCATAGAGTGGCGTCAGATCCACATCGTCGCTGATGCGTGATTCCAGCTCGCGTTTCACCCGTTCAATTTCCGCCACGCCCGGCAAAAACAGCAGCAGCGAACCGGCTTCATCGCGTAGCAGCTGGGCGACTTCACGCGCCACCGCCTCTTCAAAACGTACATTCTGATTCAGCGACGCATAACGCCGCTCAACCGGATAGCTGCGCCCTTCTGAGACAATCAATGGCGCATCCGGCAGCAGCGCCGCCAGCCGGGCATTGTCCAGCGTGGCGGACATCAGCATGATTTTCAGGTCGTCGCGCAGCCCCTGCTGCACATCGAGCAGCAGCGCCAGCGCCAGATCGGCCTGCAGGCTGCGCTCGTGAAACTCATCAAGGATGACCAGCGACACGCCTTCCAGCATCGGGTCATGCTGAAGCATGCGCGTGAGCATCCCTTCAGTGACCACTTCCAGCCGGGTGTGTGGCCCGACGCAGCTTTCACCCCGCATCCGGAACCCTACCGTGGCACCCGGCTGCTCACCGAGTTGCTCCGCCAGCCGCTGCGCCACATTACGCGCCGCCAGACGACGTGGTTCCAGCATGATGATCCGTCCCGGCAGCGCCGCCTGCTGTAATAACTGCAGCGGCAGCCAGGTCGATTTGCCCGCGCCGGTAGGCGCGGCCAGCAGGATTTGAGAGGCGTCACGCAGCGCCGCCAGGATGTCAGGCAGCACCGCGCTGACCGGTAAATCGCTCACAGCAAACTCCGCTTCTGCCTGTGCTAAGATGGCGCGCATTGTAGCATCCATCCGTGATATTTGCCGGAGAGCGCCATGGCGACACAACGCTTATTTTTTGCCATCAGCCTGCCTGACGGGATGCAGCAACAGCTGGTGCGCTGGCGGGCCGACACCTTTCCTGCTGAGGCGGGCCAGCCGGTGGTGGCTGCGAATCTGCACCTGACGCTGGCGTTTCTGGGTGAGGTTGCTCCGGAAACCTCACAGCGCCTGCAGACGCTGGCCTCACGCATTATCCAGCCCGGCTTTGAGATTGACCTGGATGATGCCGGACACTGGCCGCGCCCCGGCGTCGTCTGGCTCGGCTGCCAGCGAGCGCCACGCGGGCTGTTACAGCTCGCCAGCCTGCTGCGGGCACAAGCCGCCCGGCATGGCTGTTACCAGAGCCCCCAGCCGTTTCATCCGCACATCACGTTGTTACGTCACGCCACACAACCGGTTGCGTTACCGCCTCGCGGCTTTCACTGGCGCTTTCGTGCTTCCACCTTTTCACTGTTCGCCTCTGAATATGCCCGGGGGCGTACCCTCTATCGCACTCTCGCCAGCTGGCCATTAACATCGCAGGATCCGCATGCACTTCTCTCCTCCTCTTAAACCCGCGCGCCTGATTGCCCGTTATAAACGATTCCTCGCCGATGTTGTGACGCCGGAAGGTGAGGTTCTGACGATCCACTGCGCCAACACCGGCGCCATGACCGGCTGCGCCACGCCGGGCGATCGGGTCTGGTATTCAACGTCCGACAGTCTGACGCGCAAATACCCTTACAGCTGGGAGCTGACCGAGACGCAGCAGGGCCACTGGATCTGCGTGAATACCCTGCGCGCTAACCAGTTGGTTGCCGAAGCGCTGGATCAGAACAGGCTGCCCGCGCTGGCGGGGTATTCGAATCGGCAGGCGGAAGTGAGATATGGCAGTGAAAAAAGCAGAATTGATTTCCTGCTCAAGGCAGATGCTCTGCGCAACTGCTATATTGAGGTGAAATCCGTAACCCTTTTACATGAAGGAAAAGGTTATTTTCCGGATGCGGTGACGATTCGAGGACAGAAGCACCTGCGTGAACTGGCAACAGTGGCCGCAGAGGGTCATCGGGCCGTTTTGTTGTTTGCCGTTTTGCACTCGGGGATTGAGGACGTTTCCCCGGCACGCCACATTGATGCGGCGTATGCAGAACAACTGGCTCAGGCGCAGAAGGAAGGCGTAGAGATTTTAGCGTATCAGGCAGACTTATCGGCGGAGGGAATGTTTCTTAAATCGCCGATTAACGTAACCTTGTAATATCTTTTGCAATTTTATGTGTTAAGAATGTTCTGAGCTAAGGGCTGATTACGCTGTTCCTCACAGGCTTGTCAAGGTGTGTTCATGAAGAATTGCCAACCCTGACTGCTTCTGTTATTTATAGCGGCCTGTTTTTTTCCCCAATGGGGGATCGATGTACCCCGCAGACGTCAAATGCAGGATGGCAGCAACGCCCCTGCGAGACGAAAGTCAAAGGGTATAGTGCGTGTTATCCAGGAGAAGCAACATGCAAGAAGGTCAAAACCGTAAAACATCGTCCCTGAGTATTCTCGCTATCGCTGGTGTTGAACCTTATCAGGTTAAGCCTGGCGAAGAGTATATGAACGACGCGCAGCTGACCCATTTTCGCAAGATTCTGGAAGCCTGGCGTAATCAATTGCGGGACGAAGTCGATCGTACCGTATCGCACATGCAGGATGAAGCCGCTAACTTCCCGGACCCGGTTGACCGTGCCGCGCAGGAAGAGGAATTCAGCCTGGAGCTGCGTAACCGCGATCGCGAACGTAAACTGATTAAAAAGATCGAGAAGACGCTGAAGAAAGTTGAAGATGACGACTTCGGTTATTGCGATTCCTGTGGCGTTGAGATTGGTATCCGCCGTCTCGAAGCACGTCCTACTGCCGATCTCTGCATCGACTGTAAGACGTTAGCAGAAATTCGTGAGAAACAAATGGCCGGCTGATGCCGCGTCCGGTCTGTTACCACGCAGTGGAACAACAGCTGTTTTGTCCGCTGCGTGGTCACTTCTGAATCCTATGTCATCCTCCTGTATCGGTCGCTTCGCCCCTTCTCCCTCTGGTGAACTCCATTTTGGCTCGCTGATTGCTGCCCTGGGCAGTTACCTGAGCGCGCGCGCGCAAAACGGCATCTGGCGGGTGAGAATTGAAGATATCGATCCGCCACGGGAAGTGCCGGGTGCCGCCAGCCGTATCCTGCATCAGCTGGAGCACTATGGGTTAACCTGGGATGGTGAGGTGCTGTGGCAGTCACAACGTCATGAAGCCTACCGCGAGGCGCTGGCCTGGCTGCAGCAGCATCGTCAGAGCTACTTCTGCACCTGCCCGCGACGTCGCATTCAGGCGATCGGCGGTTTCTATGATGGTTACTGCCGTGAACGGCAACGCGGACCCGAAAATGCCGCGCTGCGTTTACGCCAGCATGCGCCGGTCTTTGCGTTTGACGATCGACTGCGCGGCCGCATAGAGGCGGACAAGCGTCTGGCACAGGAAGATTTTATTATTCATCGCCGTGATGGCCTGTTTGCCTATAACCTGGCGGTGGTGGTCGATGATCATTTTCAGGGCATTACCGAAGTGGTGCGCGGCGCCGATTTAATTGAGCCGACGGTGCGACAGATTGCGCTCTATCAGCAATTTGACTGGCCGGTGCCGGCCTGGCTGCATCTGCCGCTGGCGCTTAACCACGATGGCAATAAGTTATCGAAGCAGAATCATGCGCCTTCGCTGCCGGATGGCGATGCCAGACCGCTGCTGGTGGCGGCATTACGCTTCCTCGGACAGCCTGTTTCAGGCGGCTGGCAGGACTTAACGCAGGACAAACTGCTGTCTGATGCGGTAGCGCAGTGGAATATCGCTTTGATGCCGCAACAGAACGCCCTGAAACCGGATGCATAGACAACAGCATTCTCAAACGGTTCTCAACAGGCTATGATTAGCCGCTGATTTTACCTACACCCTAATTGCCACTGTCGAGGTGTCCCATTTTTACCCGAGTAGCTAATTTTTGCCGAAAAGTCCTGAAGCGTGATGAAGAGGAAGCCCCTGCAGAGGTTGAACCAGAACGTCTGATGGCCATCATCCCTCGTGAAAGCCACAACATCTCACGTAAAGACATCAGCGAAAATGCCCTCAAAGTGCTCTATCGCCTGAATAAAGCCGGTTATGAAGCCTATCTGGTAGGCGGTGGCGTGCGCGATTTGCTACTGGGGCAAAAACCTAAAGATTTCGACGTGACGACCAACGCCACCCCTGAGCAGATGCGAAAGCTGTTCCGCAACTGTCGTCTGGTCGGTCGTCGTTTCCGTCTGGCCCACGTGATGTTTGGCCCGGAAGTGATCGAAGTCGCCACTTTCCGTGGACATCATCAGGCGGAAGAGCCGGAAGAAGATCGCAACAGTTCGCAGCGCGCCCAGAGCGGCATGCTGCTGCGCGACAACATCTTTGGCTCTATCGAAGATGATGCCCAGCGCCGCGATCTCACCATCAACAGCCTCTACTACAGCGTGGCTGATTTCAGTGTGCGTGACTATGTCGGCGGCATCAGCGATCTCGAACAGGGCATCATTCGCCTGATTGGCGATCCGGAAACCCGCTACCGCGAAGATCCGGTCCGTATGCTGCGCGTCGCGCGTTTCGCCGCCAAACTCAATATGAGTATTGCGCCCGAGACCGCCGAGCCGATTCCGCGTCTGGCCTCGCTGCTGCGTGATATTCCGCCTGCGCGCCTGTTTGAAGAGTCGCTGAAGATGTTGCAGGCGGGCTACGGCTACAGCACTTATCTCAAGCTGTGTGAATATCAGCTGTTCCAGCCGCTGTTCCCGACGCTGGCGCGCAACTTCACGGAAAACAGCGACAGCCACATGGAGCGGATGCTCGCTCAGGTGCTGAAGAACACCGATAACCGCATTCACAACGACATGCGCGTTAATCCGGCGTTCCTGTTTGCCGCGATGTTCTGGTATCCGCAGCTTGAAGCGGCCGAACGCATTGCGCAGGAAAGTGGCCTGACTTACTTCGAAGCCTTTGCGATGGCGATGAACGATACGCTGGATGAAGCCTGCCGGGCGCTGGCGATTCCGAAGCGTATTACCTCGCTGATCCGCGATATCTGGCTGCTGCAGTTACGCATGTCGCGCCGTCACGGTAAACGTGCCTGGAAGCTGATGGAGCATCCGAAATTCCGCGCCGCTTACGATCTGCTGGCACTGCGTGCAGAAGTGGAAAATAACCCGGAACTGCTGCGCCTGAGCCAGTGGTGGGGTGAATTCCAGGTGGCTGCGCCGCCGCATCAGAAAAACATGCTGAATAACCTGGGCGACGATCCGGTGCCACGCAGTAAATCGCGTCGTCCGCGCCGCCGTCCTTCTGCGCCGCGTCGTGACAATCAAAACGCCTCATGACACGGGTTTATCTCGCGTTAGGCAGTAACCTTGCCGATCCGCTGCATCAGGTTGATGCAGCGCTGACCGCACTGGATGCGTTGCCGCAGACGCAACGCATCTATACCTCTCCGTTCTACCGCACGCCGCCGTATGGCCCACCCGATCAGCCCGATTTCCTTAATGCCGCCGTGGCGCTGGAAACCGATCTCAGCGCAGAAGCGCTGCTTGACCAGACCCAGCGGATAGAGCGCGAGCATGGCCGGGTACGCAAGGCCGAACGCTGGGGGCCCCGCACGCTGGATATTGATCTGATGCTGTTTGGTGATGCGGTGATCAACACAGAGCGGCTGATTGTGCCGCATTACGATCTGCTGAACCGCGCCTTTATGCTGGTGCCGCTGCTGGCGATTGCGCCGGATGCCCGCCTGCCGGATGGCCGCGCACTCCGCCCCCTTCTCGCCTCTCTCGACAGCAGCAGCATCGTGCTGTGGCACGGCTGATCAGACAAACGCAACTCTCTGATTCCGCTCTCTCACGCTATCCAGTAAACTGCGCCCATCAGAATTCCTGAGTTGAGAGCGCCATGAAACCCACCACGATTTCACATCTGCGTCAGGCGAAAGCCAGCGGTAAAAAATTCGCGACGCTGACCGCCTACGATTTCAGTTTTGCCCGCCTGTTTGCCGATGAAGGCATTCAGGTGCTGCTTGTTGGTGATTCTTTAGGGATGACGGTGCAGGGGCATGATTCCACGCTGCCGGTGACGGTCAGCGATATCGCCTATCACACCGCCGCCGTGCGCCGTGGTGCGCCACAGGCCCTGCTGCTCGCCGACCTGCCGTTTATGAGTTACGCCACCCCACAGCAGGCCTTTGAGAGTGCCGCGCAGCTGATGCGTGCCGGTGCCAACATGGTGAAACTGGAAGGCGGCAGCTGGCTGGCTGAGACCGTGCAGATGCTGACCGAGCGGGCCGTGCCGGTGTGTGGCCATCTTGGCCTGACCCCGCAGTCGGTGAATATCTTTGGCGGCTATAAAGTGCAGGGTCGTGATGAAGCGGGCGCCGAGCAGCTGCTGGCCGATGCGCTGGCGCTGGAAGCCGCCGGTGCACAGCTGATGGTGCTGGAGTGCGTTCCTGTGTCGGTGGCGAAGCAGATTACCGATGCGCTCACTATCCCGGTAATCGGCATCGGTGCCGGTAACGTCACCGATGGTCAGATTCTGGTGATGCATGACGCACTGGGCGTAACCGGTGGCCACATTCCCAAATTTGCCAAAAATTTCCTGGCGGAGACCGGCGATGTTCGCGCGGCGATTCGCCACTATATCGCCGACGTCGAGGCCGGAACCTATCCGGCGGCAGAGCACAGTTTCCAGTAATCCAGGAGAGTCACCGTGTTGATCATTGAAACGCTGCTGATGCTGCGCCAGGAAGTCCGTCGCTGGCGCCAGCAGGGTAAACGCATTGCGCTGGTGCCGACCATGGGCAACCTGCATGAAGGCCATATGACGCTGGTGGATGAAGCCCGGGCGCGCGGCGACATCGTCATTGTCTCGATCTTTGTTAATCCGATGCAGTTCGATCGCGCCGATGATCTGGCGCGCTACCCGCGCACGCTGCAGGAAGATTGTGAAAAGCTGAACCGCCATCAGGTGGATGTCGTCTTTGCCCCCTCCCCGGCTGAAGTCTATCCGCAGGGCGCGCAGAATCAGACCTTTGTTGAGGTGCCGGTGCTCTCTTCTCTGCTGGAAGGGGCAACGCGTCCAGGCCATTTTCGTGGTGTGGCAACCATCGTCAGCAAACTGTTTAATCTGGTGCAGCCCGATATTGCCTGTTTCGGTGAAAAGGATTTTCAGCAGCTGGCTATCATTCGTAAGATGGTGGCTGATATGGGCTTCGACATTGAGATTGTGGGCGTGCCAACCGTGCGGGCGAAAGATGGCCTGGCGCTGAGTTCACGCAACGGCTACCTGACTGCCGATGAGCGTAAGCTGGCCCCGGTACTGAGCCAGGTGATGAAGCAGATGGCGCAGCGACTTGAAAACGGCGAGCGGCAGATTGACGAGATCATCGAGGCCGCCAGCGAGGCACTGCTGGCGCAGGGATTGCGTCCTGATGGCCTGGCGATTTGTGATGCGGAAACGCTGCAGCCGCTGACGGTGGACAGCCAGCGCGCGGTAGTGCTGATGGCCGCCTGGCTGGGCAAAGCCCGCCTGATTGATAATCAAACTGTTGACCTGACGCTGTAAGTCTTCTGCTGCAGGTTATTTTATTTCTCTGACAAGGTTTCTGGCTATGATTCGCACTGTTCTGCAAGGCAAATTGCACCGCGTCAAGGTGACGCAGGCGGACCTCAATTATGAAGGTTCCTGCGCGATCGATCAGGATTTCCTGGATGCTTCCGGCATTCTGCAATATGAAGCGATCGATATTTATAACGTCACCAACGGTCAGCGCTTTTCCACCTACGCTATCGCGGCTGAGCGCGGCTCGAAAATCATTTCGGTCAACGGTGCAGCAGCCCGCTGCGCCTGCGAGGGCGATATATTAATTATCTGCTCCTATGTGCAGGTTGAGGATGCCGAAGCGCGTCAGTGGCAGCCTAAAGTCGCCTATTTTGAAGGTGACAATCAGATGAAACGTCTGGCGAAAGCGCTGCCAGTACAGATCGCCTGATTAATCGATCGCCTGAAAAAAGGGCCGCCCGTAACACGGCTGGCCCTTTTCTTTTCTTCCCGGATATTTAAACCGGTTTGGTTGTCATTGGCTTCGATGACTTTTTCATCGTGAAGAGGAAATTAAACCAGCCGTGTTTTCTCATCAGACATAATGTCCACGGCAACGCCAGCGCCACCAGAAACGCCGAAATAAACTTCAGGTCATTTACCCAGGCTGACGGGCTTTCAAACTTCACAATCTTACTGAAGAACTGAATGGCCAGATAATGCGACAGGTAAAAGACGATGGAATTGACGCCAATGTAGTAAACCAGTTCAGACTTCAGCTTCAGCGCAATCCAGACAAAGAACGGAACCGACAATAGTGCCAGCGGTGATAATAACGCCTGGGAATGACGTTCCAGGATAAAGATATTCAGGCAGGAGAGCAGTACAAAACTCATGACTGAAATCAGCAGCGTCGGGCCATGCTGCACTTTCTCCGCAATATCCACCTGCTTTCTCACCACGTAATCACCGAGATAGAAGAAGACAAACAGATAAAGTGATTTGTTGATGTGCGTATTGTCGAAGCTGGCAAACACGCCATCCGCCTCAATCGCAGGCAGCGCCCAGCTTAGCGTCATACAGATGGCAAACACCAGCAGGAACGGCAGGTGACGCGCAAAGATAATCACAATAAAGAAGATAAACAGCGAATGCAGGAACCAGGTCATATCACCACCACCGGTCAGGTGGGAGAGAATAATATTCATTGGTGATTGCGGCGTATTTGCCATTGAGCTGAACAGGATCTTTAACCCACCGTAGACCGCTACCCAGACCACAAACGGATAGAGAATACTGCGTACCTTGTTATTAAAAAAAGGACCCAGGCCTTTCCTTAACCCGGCATCGACAAATAACCCCGAAACAAAGAACATCAGTCCCAGTCTTACCGGTGCCAGCATCTCATTTAACAGGCTGCTGAAGACGGTAAAATGTCCGGCGTTATTATGTACGGCGATTGTGCTGTGCAAAAAAATGATTGCGAGAATACTCAATCCCCGCAGATTATCGATCCACGTTATACGATTCATCTTTTCCTGCCTTTGATTAAAAACTGGCCCTGAACTGAATGCCATTTTTCTTATTAAGAAGAGTCTTAACCCACCCATTCATCCCTGAGCAGAGGAATAACCTTATTCCGGCGGTATTTTGATAATTCATAAACAAATAAACAACAGCCAGACTTTAAGGCTATTCTTAAAAAATATTTAACAGTTAAGAATCATTAAGATAGCGAGGAATGTCAGATTATTATCAGATAATACTTAGGGTAATTATTTGTGAGAAAGGATGTAAGCGAGGCGCTAAGCGGCTTCAGTGGCATAACAGAGACGGCAGAGTGGGTGTAAGGGTGATTTTTAAGGCCAGGCAGAACCGTAGTGACGGCTGTTTTTCACTCAGTAAAAAAAAAGCCACGCCCTTATCGGAGCGTGGCCCTTACCCTTCAGGTTAACGTCAGGTGCGTAATCCGCGTCCGCGCTGTATCAGCGCATAGACCAGCCAGTAGAACACCAGAATAAAGGCCACCAGGACTGAGAGCGTAAACACCAGCGGCACATCGTTAATGCCCAGGAAGCCATAACGGAATCCGCTAATCATATAAACAACTGGATTCAGTTTAGAGACAGCCTGCCAGATCGGCGGCAGCAGACTCAGCGAATAGAACACGCCGCCCAGATAGGTTAATGGCGTCAGCACAAAGGTCGGGATCAGGCTGATATCGTCAAAGGTACGGGCAAACACGGCATTCAGCAGGCCGGCCAGTGAAAACAGAATCGCGGTCAGCAGCAGTGTAATCGCCACCATCGACCAGGAGTGCACGTGGAACGGCACAAAGAATAGCGAGATGGCCGTCACCAGGATGCCGACGCAGACACCGCGCGCTACGCCACCGCCAACATAACCGGCAATGATAATGTGGGTCGGCACCGGCGCAACCAGCAGCTCTTCAATGTTGCGCTGGAACTTGGCGCTGAAGAACGACGATGCCACGTTGGCATAGGCGTTGGTGATCACCGCCATCATGATCAATCCCGGCACGATGAACTGCATATAGCTGAAGCCGTGCATCTCACCGATGCGCGACCCGATCAGGTTGCCAAAGATGATGAAATAGAGCGTCATAGTGATCACCGGCGGCACCAGCGTCTGGATCCAGATGCGGGCGAAACGGTTAACTTCTTTGGCCCAGATGCTCTTCAGCGCCACCCAGTACAAATGTGTCATGCTTTTGCTCCTGTTTTTCCCTGCGTCGTCAGGCCAACGAACAGCTCTTCCAGACGGTTGGCTTTATTGCGCATACTCAGCACCTGCACACCCTGCGCACTCAGCTGGCTGAAGACGCTGTTAAGGCCCTGCTCACGCAGCACTTCCACTTCCAGCGTGGAGGTATCGGTCAGGCGGTACTGGAACCCTTCCAGCTTTGGCAGCGGGCTGCGCGGAGCCAGATCCAGGATAAAGGTTTCGGATTTGAGCTTGGACAGCAGCGCTTTCATCGAGGTGTTCTCCACCAGCTCACCGCTCTGGATAATGCCGATGTTGCGGCACAGCATTTCAGCTTCTTCCAGATAGTGGGTGGTGAGGATAATGGTGGTGCCTTTGGCATTGAGATCTTTCAGGAAGACCCACATCGAGCGGCGCAGTTCGATATCCACGCCCGCCGTCGGTTCATCCAGAATCAGCAGCTTAGGCTCGTGCATCAGCGCGCGGGCGATCATCAGACGACGCTTCATGCCGCCGGAGAGCATGCGCGCACGTTCGCTGCGTTTGCCCCACAGATCGAGCTGCTTCAGATACTTCTCCGCCCGCTCATTGGCTTCACGACGCTCAACGCCGTAGTAACCCGCCTGGTTGACGACGATCTGCATCACCGTCTCAAACGGGTTGAAGTTAAATTCCTGCGGCACCAGGCCGAGCTGGCGCTTGGCATTCACCACATCTTTTTCCAGATCGTAGCCAAACACCCGCACGCTGCCCTCGGATTTATTGACCAGCGAACTGATAATCCCGATGGTGGTGGATTTACCGGCACCGTTTGGCCCCAGCAGTGCATAAAAGTCACCCGCTTCAACGTTAAGATCGATGCCCTTCAGCGCCTGCACGCCGCCGGGATAGGTCTTGGTCAGCCGGGAAAGTTCCAGTGCATATGTCATTCTGCATCCATACCCTGTTTTGGTGGCATTGCAATGCCGTTTAAATTTATCAGGCCCTGGCATATAGTACGCGCGCGCACTTTGCGCAGTAACCGGTCGCTCAACGCCATGACAGACATCAATACCCTGATCAGAAACAACCGCGAATGGTCAAAATTACTGGTTGAAGAAGATCCCAGCTTTTTTGAGCGGCTCGCCCAGGCACAAAAACCGCGCTTCCTGTGGATTGGCTGCTCTGACAGCCGTGTCCCTGCCGAACGTCTGACCGGACTGGAACCGGGCGAACTCTTTGTTCACCGCAACGTTGCCAATCTGGTGATCCACACCGATCTGAACTGTCTGTCCGTGGTGCAGTACGCTATCGAAGTGCTGGAAGTGGAACACGTTATCGTGTGCGGCCACTACGGCTGCGGCGGCGTGCAGGCGGCGATGGATAACCCGGAGCTGGGTTTAATCGACAACTGGCTGCTGCACATCCGCGACCTCTGGTACAAGCATAGCGTGTTGCTGGGGGAACTCCCGCCGGATAAGCGCCTGGACAAACTGTGCGAAATCAACGTGATTGAACAAGTCTATAACCTGGGGCATTCGACCGTGCTGCAATCTGCCTGGAAGCGCGGCAAGAATGTCTCCCTGCACGGCTGGGTATACGGTATTCAGGACGGCTGTCTGCGTAACCTTAATGTCACAGCAGACAGCCGGGAGATCCTCGAACAGCGCTACCGTAATGGCATTGCTAATCTGCGGATGAACGGTGAGTCCTGAGCCGATCGCGGCGTAAAGCGCGACATAGCCTACACCAGGCAACCGGTGCAGGCCTTGGAAGAATGTGCTGTCAGAGCGGTATCAGGATTCCAGCGGCACCACTTTGCCGATATAAGGCAGATGGCGATAGTGCTGAGCGTAGTCGATACCGAAGCCGACCACGAACTCATCCGGAATCGCAAAGCCGACATACTCGACGTTTACTTCAACTTCACGGCGCTCTGGCTTATCCAGCAGGGTACAGATCGCCAGTGATTTTGGCTGACGCAGCTGCAGAATCTCACGCACTTTGCTCAGGGTGTTACCGGAGTCGATGATATCTTCGACGATCAGCACATCCTTACCACGGATGTCTTCATCCAGATCTTTCAGGATTTTCACATCACGCGTGCTGGACATGCCGCTGCCGTAACTGGAAGCCGTCATAAAGTCGACTTCATGCGGCACATCAATGGCGCGACAGAGATCAGCCATGAACATGAATGAGCCGCGCAGCAGCCCCACCAGCACCATATCGCTGCCGCTGTCGCGGTAGTGCTCGTTAATCTCTTTGCCCAGTTCAGCGATGCGCGTGGCGATTGCCTGTTCAGGGATCATCACTTCAACAGTGTGTTTCATTGCGTTCAGCCCGGTTACGTCAGAAAAGCCCCGAAGTCTATCACAGACGCAGCCGCGACGGCTGTGCGACCCTGTATGCAAACGATTACGTCGCGAAAATTATTACCGGCGGCCTGCGGGTCACCGAAATGCGCATTACCTTAGAACATTCTGGCATTTACCAGCATGATTCGCTGCGTGTTAGCCTTTATCCAACAGATCGTTACCCTACTCGCGCCGCTGGCCGGAGATCACAATGACTTCTTCTTCAAGCAAAAAAACGCATATCGGCGACAGGCCGCTGCACCCTGAAACCCAGATGCTGAACTATGGCTACGATCCCCGCCTCTCTGAAGGCGCGGTGAAGCCACCGGTGTTTCTGACCTCGACCTTTGTCTTTGACAGCGCCGAAGAGGGCCGGGATTTCTTTGATTACGTCTCTGGCCGACGTGAACCGCCGGAAGGCAAATCGGGCGGGCTGGTCTACTCCCGCTTTAACCACCCGAACAGCGAAATCGTTGAAGATCGGCTGGCGGTCTATGAGCAGGCAGAAAGCTGTTCGCTCTTCTCTTCCGGCATGGCCGCCATTTCCACAGCGCTGCTGACGTTTGCCCGTCCGGGTGAGGTGATACTGCACTCCCAGCCGCTCTATGGCGGCACCGAAACCCTGCTCAGCAAGACGCTGCACAATCTGGATATCAAAGCCGTGGGTTTCAGCGACGGCAATGATGAGGATAAAGTGCGTGAGGCCGCTCAGCAGGCAATGGCGCAGGGCCGCGTGGCGGTGATCCTGATTGAAACACCGGCGAATCCGACTAACAGCCTGGTCAATATCCGCCTGATGGCGCGCATCGCCGATGAGATCGACCAGCAGCAGGGTTCACGGCCGATTATTGCCTGTGACAACACGCTGCTCGGCCCCTTGTTCCAGCAGCCGCTGACGCTGGGCGCGGATCTGTCGCTCTACTCGCTGACTAAGTATGTGGGCGGTCACTCTGATCTGATTGCGGGCGCGGCGATGGGCAGTAAGGCACTGATGGCGAAAGTTCGCGCCCTGCGCAGCGCAATCGGCACGCAGCTGGACCCGCACTCAAGCTGGATGCTCAGCCGCTCGCTGGAGACGCTGTCGCTGCGGATGGAGAAAGCTTTTCACAATGCGGAAGCGGTCGCAGCGTTTCTGCGCGATCACCCGAAAGTGGCGAAGCTGCACTGGCTGCCCTATCTGGATGCGGAGAGCGCCGAGGGGAAAACCTATCGCGAACAGTGCAGCGGCGCGGGTTCGACCTTCTCGTTTGATATCACCGGCGGCCAGCCCGCTGCGTTCCGTTTTCTCAATGCGCTGTCGCTGTTTAAGCAGGCGGTGAGCCTGGGCGGTACCGAGTCGCTGGCGAGCCATCCTGGCAGCACCACGCACTCCGGCGTGCCGCAGGCGGTGCGTCAGCGTATTGGTATCACTGACGCCACGGTGCGGCTGTCGATTGGCATCGAGAACGCCGGTGACCTGATTGAAGATATCAGACTGGCGCTGGATCAGGCGTAATCAGCTTACGGTAAAGCCCAGCATCATGCCGGTATCTTCATGCTCCAGCAGATGGCAGTGGGCCATGTAAGCGTGTTCGGCGGCGGCGACATAGTTGAAACGCACCAGCACTTCACTGCGCCAGCCGTCGACATTCACCATATCCTTCCAGCCCTGCCGATGCGGGGCGGGCGGTTTACCGTTCTCGGAGAGAATACGGAACTGGGTGCCGTGAATGTGGAACGGATGCAGCATGGCGTCGCCTTCCCCTGAAATCGTCCACTTCTCATAATCGCCCAGCTTCACCGCAAATGACGGCTTCGTCATATCAAAGGCCTGGCCGTTGATCCTGTTGCCGTTGCGGAAATCGTAATCCGCGGGCTTCGCCATGCCGTGCATGCTGTGATCCATCCCTTCCATGTTTTCCATCGGCGACATCGGCCCGGCAGCCGTTTTCTGCGGCGTCTGCGGCATCGAATGATGACCGCCTTTGCCCATCGCTTTCTCACCGTAACGCTGCATTAATGCCTGCATTCCCAGCTGATCCAGCTGCGGGTCCATCATCAGCTGCAGCCAGCGTGTCGTCAGTCCGTCAGTGGAGGGCAGCGCGGGCAGCGTCGCCAGCTGATCCGGCAGCGTGGCGCTGGCCATCACCCGCAGCGGCAGGATCTGCACCAGCGGCAGCGGCTGGTCAAACGGCGGCAGCGTCATGCCCATCTGCTCCGTCGGCAGCGTCACCAGATCAAACGCCTTACCGTCCGAGGTATCGATCATCACCTCAAAACGCTCGCCCGGCAGGAGCGGCAGCGCGTCGAGCTTCACCGGTTCAGCCAGCAGGCCACCATCGCTGGCAATGACATAAAGAGGACGTTTATCACTGGCCGCAACGTGTAGCGAACGGGCATTACAGCCGTTCAACAGACGCAGACGCAGCCAGCCGCGCGGCACCGCATGCTGCGGATACTGCACGCCGTTAGTCAGCATCATGTCGCCAAACCAGCCTACCGCCGCGCGCATCACGTCGAGCTGATAATCGATACGGCTGCCATCTTTGGTCAGCTGCTTATCCTGGAAAATCAGCGGCACATCATCCACGCCCCACTGCGTGGGCAGTCGCAGCGTTCCGCTCTCTTTATCTTCCAGCAGGATCAGGCCCGCCAGCCCCTGCGCCACCTGATGCCCGGTCCTGCCGTGCAGATGCGGGTGATACCAGCAGGTCGCGGCGGGTTGATCGGGCGTGAAAGAGACCTGACGCGAACCGCCTGCCGCAATCACCGCCTGCGGGCCGCCATCTACGGCGCCAGGGATTTCCAGCCCATGCCAGTGCAGGGTGGTCGCTTCGCTGAGCCGGTTATGGATGTTCACCGTCACCGGTTTGCCACTCTGCATCTTCAGTACCGGCCCCAGCAGGCTGCCGTTATACCCCCAGGTCGGCACCGCTTTGCCGTTCCACTGCGTGGTGCCCTGCATCGCGGTAAGGCTGTAACTGCCCGTGGCATCGGGTTCCAGCAGTGACGGAATCGGCAACAGCGGACGGGTAGCCGCCATCAGCGAACGGCTCCAGAGCGGCAGGGCTCCGGCTGCACTCAGTGCGGCGGTGAGTTTCAGGAAATGGCGACGTTGCATGGTGATCATCCTTGTGGCATAGGAGCGCACAGCCTAAACCCTGACCTTATGGGAAGGTCAAGCCTTACCCGTGAGAATCTGACGAAAAAAGGCACGACAGCGGCTCACAGCGCCAAATTAATCGAAAACCTGAGAGTAACTGTGCTAACGTCATGAGCAATATCCATTGAAGAGAACGACTATGAAGCAAAGCATCAGGATCCTGCTGTTAACGGGACTCCTTGGCTTCTCCTCCACCAGTTTTGCCCTGAGCGAATCCGAAGCGGAAGATCTGGCCGATCTTACGGCGGTTTTCGTTTATCTGAAAAATGATTGTGGCTATCAGGATTTACCGGACGCGCAGATTCGCAAAGCGCTGGTCTTTTTTGCTCAGCAGAACCGCTGGGATTTAAGCAACTACAGCAACTACAACATGAAGGCGCTGGGTGAAGACAGCTATCGCGATCTCAGCGGCATCGCCATCACCAATGACAAAAAATGTAAGTCACTGGCCCGCGATTCGCTGAGCCTGCTGGCCTACGTCAGGTAACCGCTCTGCCCTCTGCAGCCGGACATTGACCGTGCAACGACGGTCAGTGTTAGCTATCATGTGCCGCCCATCTTCATGGCGATGTCATCAGAGGAGAGCACCATGGCCCACAATGAAACGTGGTATGAAACCCTTCATGCCGGTTTTGGCCAGTATTTCACGGTAGACAAAGAGCTGTACCGTGAGAAGACTGCGCATCAGGATTTAATCATTTTCGAAAATGCCGCGATGGGCCGCGTGATGGCGCTGGACGGCGTCGTGCAGACCACCGAACGCGACGAATTTATCTATCATGAAATGATGACCCACGTTCCGCTGCTGGCACACGGCGCGGCGAAGAGCGTCCTGATCATCGGCGGCGGCGACGGTGCCATGCTGCGTGAAGTGTCACGTCATCCGGAAATCGAAAAGATTACCATGGTAGAGATCGATGCTGGCGTGGTCACCTTTTGTCGCCAGTATCTGCCGAACCACAGCGCAGGCGCCTATGATGATCCGCGCTTTACGCTGGTGATTGATGACGGCGTTAACTTCGTCAATCAGACCCAGCAAAAATTCGATGTCATCATCTCTGACTGCACCGATCCGATCGGTCCGGGCGAGAGTCTGTTTACCTCCGAATTTTATGCCGGTTGCAAAGCGGCCCTTAATGAAAATGGCATCTTCGTGGCGCAGAATGGCGTCTGCTTCCTGCAGCAGGATGAGGCCGTCAACAGCCATCGCAAGCTGAGCCACTACTTTGGCGATGTGAGTTTCTATCAGGCGGCGATTCCGACCTACTACGGCGGCATCATGACTTTTGCCTGGGCAAGTGATAATCCGGCGCTGCGCCAGCTTGATGCTGCCACGCTGCAGGCACGTTTCGAGGCCGCTGGCCTGACCTGCCGCTACTACACACCAGCGATCCATACCGGCAGCTTTGCCCTGCCACAATATCTGTTAAATGCGTTATCGGCCGCGTGCTGATCGTGCATTTTTAAGGGGGTGAACAAAATTGCAAAAGCTAAAACTACATGGCTTCAATAACCTGACGAAAAGCCTGAGTTTTTGTATTTACGATATCTGTTATGCGAATACTGAAGCTGAACGCGATGGTTACATCGCCTACATTGATGAACAATATAACGCTAACCGTCTGACGGAAATCCTGACGGAGACCTGCTCAATCATCGGCGCTAACGTGCTCAATATTGCGCGCCAGGATTATGAACCGCAGGGAGCCAGCGTCACGATTCTGGTCAGCGAAGAGCCTATCGATCCCAAAGATATCGATAACTCCGAACATCCTGGCCCGCTGCCTAACTCGGTGGTGGCGCATCTCGATAAAAGCCATATCTGCGTGCATACCTATCCGGAAAGCCACCCGGAAGGCGGACTCTGCACGTTCCGCGCCGATATCGAAGTCTCCACCTGTGGTGTGATCTCACCGCTTAAAGCGCTGAACTACCTGATCCACCAGCTGGAGTCTGACATTGTCACCGTCGATTACCGGGTGCGCGGTTTTACCCGCGACGTGAAAGGGATGAAGCACTTTATCGATCACGAGATCAATTCGATTCAGAACTTCATGTCTGACGATATGAAAGCGATGTATGACATGGTGGATGTGAATGTTTATCAGGAAAACATCTTCCATACCAAGATGTTGCTGAAAGAGTTCGACCTTAAACACTACCTGTTTAACACCCGCCCGGAAGATCTGAGCCCGCAGGAGCACAAGCGTATTACTGACCTGCTGTGGAAAGAGATGCGTGAGATCTACTACGGCAGAAATATTCCCTCAGTGGGCCTGAAGACCCTCTGAGTATCAGGCGCGCAGCGTTAAAGCCTGCGCGTCTCATCCCCTTGTTTCCCCCCGCCGGTTTTACACTGTGCTGAAAAGAGGGCGCGTTCTGTTCAGGCGGAAGTCAGCGCAAGCGTAATGCCACGCTCGCGCAGCGTGCGGCAGACATCTTCATTTAACCGACTGTCGGTGACTATATCGGTCAGATCATCCACCGGTGAGGCGCAGAACAGCGACCAGGAACCATATTTGCTGCTGTCCGCCAGCAACACCCGACGTGCGGCATTGGCCAGCAAATCGTGTTTCAGCCCGGCTTTCTCCTCGGTCGGCGTGGTAATACCGCGCTCAAGGCTCCAGGAGTTACAGCTGACAAACGCGATATCGGGATTGATGCTGCGCAGCAACCGGCGTCCATGTTCGCCCACACAGGACTGACTGGAGTCGTCGATCCGGCCGCCAATAATTGTCACTTCAATCTGCTTAAATTCAGACAGAAACAGCGCAATGTGCAGGTCGGCGGTAATCACACGCAGCGGCAGATGGGTGAGCTGACGCGCCAGCTCCAGCATGGTGGTGCCTGCATCCAGCACCACCGCATCTCCCGACCGGACAAAGCTGGCGGCGCATTCCGCGATCGCCTGCTTCTCGGCCAGGTTACGCTGCATTTTCTCCAGTGTGGTTGGCTGGGCAGGAATAAAACGATTCAGGGTAACGCCGCCATGACTGCGGCTGATCACGCCCTCTTTATCCAGCTTAATTAAATCACGTCGAATCGTGGCGGGTGAGGCGGAAATCGCACTGACCAGTTGCTCAACAGTCACCAGATTATGGCTTTTCAGGTAATCCATAATCTGGTCAAGACGGCTCTGTCCCTTCATATTTCCCTATGCGAGCTGCATCGCGAGTTTAATAGAGATCGCCATGCTGTCAGACTTCGCTTTACCTGTCCAGGCGATATCAAATGCCGTGCCGTGGTCAGCCGAGGTGCGGATAAATGGCAGGCCTGCGGTGATGTTCACCCCATCATAGAAGCCCAGCAGTTTAAGCGGGATGTGCCCCTGATCGTGGTACATCGCCACCACCATGTCATAGCGTCCATCCTGGCACTGCAGGAACACCGTGTCCGGCGGGCAAGGCCCGGAGACATCAATCCCCTGCGCTTTCATCGCCTCAATCGCCGGGGCAACGGTGGTGATCTCCTCATCGCCAAACAGCCCGTTCTCACCGGCATGCGGATTGACGCCCGCCACGGCAATACGCGGGGCGCGGTAACCCACACGACGCAGGAAGGTGTCCGCCATACCAATCACGGTTTTGATGCGTGTCTGATTCAGCGTGTCGAGGAACTTACGCAGCGCAATATGCGTCGTGACATGAATGACTTTCAGCTTATCGGTGTAGAGCACCATGGCGTAATCTTTGGTGTCGGTAAGGTGCGCCAGCAGTTCGGTGTGACCCGGATAGAGATGGCCCGCCGCATGCATCGCCTCTTTGTTCAGCGGCGCGGTAGCAATAGCATGTACCTCGCCCGCCAGCGCCAGTCCGGTGGCACGCTTCACGCAGCGCCACGCCAGATCTCCTGCCTCTTTCTGCACGACGCCAGGTTTCAGCGCATCGGGATCGGCCAGCGGCTCATCAATGACGTTGATGATGCCCGGCGCAAACCGCGCATCCTGTACCCGGTCCAGCACCCGCAGCTCGGCCTGTGGCGTAATGTTCATCGCCATAATGCGGCGCAGTGTACTGGCACAGCCAATCACCACGGCAGGAATGCCATTCAGCTCACCTTCAGAGAGTGATTTGATGATGATTTCCGGGCTGATTCCCGCCGGATCGCCCATGGTGATCGCAATAATTTTACTCACTCGACTTCTCCTCAATAAAACCAATGGCTGCTACCAGGGTATTTTCATCACCAAAGCCACCCGCTTTGGTCATCACCGGCAGAGTAAATTCACTGTTAAGCAGAACCCCGTGCGGCACACAGCCCGCCACCAGACCCTGAATTTTAAAACCGCTGGCCCCGAGTGCCTGCGCGACGGCAATCGCCACGTCGCCTCCCGACAGATAGAGCGCATGCGGCAGCTGCGCCCGGCACAGGCTGAAGGCCATTTCGCCCAGCAGCTGACAGATCGCCTCGCCCAGCTGCTGGCGCGTCACGCTGTATTGCTGGCAGAGATTTTCGATCTCGTGTCGCTGGAATGCATGCTGGCAGGTGCGGATCACCGTGTGGCGACCGGCACGCAGTGCGGTGGTCGCCTGTTCGATCCAGCGACTCCGGTCGGGCCAGGCGGGCTGCTGAAACAGCTGACGGATATCGACATCCACTATCTCAACGGCGCGGTAATGACGCAGCGCGGCGATCTGCTGCTCTGCCTGATGGCTCATCGATCCCACCACCGCCAGCACAGGCCGCGCGGGGTAAACGGAGAGTGCAGCACCCAGCGCATCGCTTAACCCGGCAGCGCCCACCAGCAGGGGCGTCTCGCTCAGACGCGACGCAGCCGCGATCAGTCGTGCCAGGTCGTCTTCCGTTTCAGCATCCACCGCCACCACGCCCTGCGCCGCCGCTAATACCGCATCAAGCCGATCGCTGCGCAGCGTCGCGAGATCGATCTCCGTGCCGTCGATCTGCATCTGATCGAGGATGCGGGCACTGCGGATCGGGGTTTTGGGATCGCTGGCAAATTCGGTGTCCGTCAGTAAGCGCTGATCGACCCACACCTTGCCGTCACGTGTGGTGCGGCCCAGCCGCGGTACGGCCGGTGCCACCAGCGCCATTTTTTTGCCGCTGGCGCGAAGCGCAGCCACCGTTTCAGCGCCGACGTTGCCGCGCAGCGTGGAGTCGATCTTTTTAAACAGCCAGCCCTGCTGAAGCTGTTCCGCATAGTGCTGCACCACCTGAGTGACGCGCTCTGCGGCCAGGCTGGCGCTGACGGCCCGGCTGTCGGTGCTGATCACCAGCACATCCGCGGCTTCGTCTGGCAGTGATGCTCCGGTGCCGAACAGCACATGTACACGGGCGCCAGCCTGTGCCAGTCCGCTACCTGCATCGTTGGCACCGGTAAAGTCATCGGCGATGACCAGCACCGGGGTTTTCCATATTGATGAGCCCATCCTCACTCCTGTCAGGCTATTGCCGCTGCATTTGATTATATTCAATCATGATTGATTATATGTGAGCAAGTTCAAATTAATCGAAATCGATATGCCTTATAAAACTAGCCACAGAGAGTGACTGACTTCGCATTGCGCTGAGCAAAATTAATCATTTACTCAGACATGACAGAAATAAGGGTATGAAATGAACATTAACAGCACGGTGATCAGCGGATATCAGGCGTTAAACGACATGCGCTATCTGCTGGAGGGAGTATCCACGGCGGTGGTGGTTACGGACCGGAACATTGAGGCGATTCCGGCGGTACAGGCGCTGATGGGTCAGCTGCGGGATCGGATTCCGCGCATCAGCCTGGTAAACAGCGTTCCCCCTGAGCCCAGCCAGCATGACGTAGCCGCGATTATCTCAGCGCTCTCCCAGGGCCAGGCCGACATGGTGATTGGCATCGGCGGTGGCAGCGTGCTGGATGTAGCGAAGCTGCTGTCAGTGCTGTGCATGGATGGAGCACCGACGCTGGACGCACTGCTGGCTGGCGAAAAACCGGCGCGCCGCACCCGCTCAATGTTAATTCCCACCACTGCCGGCACCGGCTCGGAAGCGACGCCGAATGCGATTCTGGCGATCCCGGAGAAAGAGACCAAAGTCGGCATTATTTCACCGGTGATGCTGCCCGATGTGGTGGCGCTGGTGCCGGAACTCACCACCAGCATGCCGCCACACATCGCCTCCTCGACCGGTATTGATGCGCTTTGCCATCTGATTGAGTGCTTCACCGCCAACGTGGCCAATCCGGTCAGCGACAACTATGCGCTGATTGGGATGAAGAAGCTGTTCGCTAATCTCGAAACCACCCTGCGCGAACCCGGGAATTTGCAGGCGCGGCTGGAGATGCTCTGGGCCTCTTACTATGGCGGCGCGTCTATTGCTCACGCGGGTACGCATCTGGTGCATGCCCTCTCATATCCACTCGGTGGCAAATATCACCTGCCACACGGCGTCGCCAACGCCATTCTGCTGGCCCCCTGCATGCGCTTTGTCCGTCCGGCCGCCGTGAGCAAATTTGCTCAGGCCTATGACCTGCTGCCCGATGCCGACCTTCGTCTGAACGATGACGAGAAATCACACGCGCTGGTTGACTACTTCACCGCGCTGGTGGCACGACTGCAACTGCCTGCCAGCCTGGAAGCGCTGGGCATCGGCCCGAATCAGCTTCCCGGGTTAGTAGAAGCCGCACTCGACGTTCAGCGTCTGATGAAAAACGTGCCGATGGCGGTCACCGCCGACGATGTGCGCGCCGTCTACCTGACGCTGTTCCCTTCCTGCCAGGCGTAATGAGGATTGTCATGAATAAGAAAATAAACGGCGTACTGACCGCCATCGTCACCCCCTTTGACCGTGAAGGTGCCTTTGATCCGGTGAGGCAACGTGAGCAGGTCAGACGCCAGATCAATGCCGGAAACGGCATCTTCTGTGGCGGCACCAACGGCGAATTTTTTGTGCTGAACGAGCAGGAGAAGATCGCGGTCACCACCACCTGCGTCGATGAGGTCAACGGCCAGGCACCGGTAGTGGCACATATCGGGGAGATCTCGACCCGTGAAACGATCCGGCTCGGCAAACAAATTGCCCGCCTTGGCGTGGATGCCGTCTCAGCGATCACGCCGTGGTTCGTTCCGCTGAAGCAGCAGGAGCTGATCGACCACTATCAGCGCGTGGCCGACGCGCTGTCGGTGCCGCTGTTCCTCTACAACATTCCGGCGCGCACCGGCAATACGCTGCAGCCAGAGACTGTCCGTACGCTGGCTGCGCACCCGAACATCATCGGCATCAAAGATTCAGCGGGCAGCTATGAAAGTCTGAGCGGTTTTCTGCAGGCCACCGCCGACTGTGAGGGCTTTGATGTGCTCAACGGCCCGGATTCACTGATTCATCAGGGATTCGTTGATGGCTGCCCCGCCTCTATTTCCGGGCTGGCAAACGTGGCACCCGCGGCGATTAACGCCATCTGGGCACGCTTCAGTGCCGGCGATATTGCCGGTTCGCATCAGGCTCAGGAGAACGTCACCGGCCTGCGTACCGCGCTGTACAGCATCGGCTTCTCACCGGCCGCCGTAAAAAAAGCGGTCAGCCTGCAGGGCTTTGAGGTGGGTGAAAGCCGCTATGCCGTGCAGTTCAGCGCTGAAGAGCAGCAGCAGATCCGACAAATCGTGAACCACTATCTGCAATAACGTCCATCGCCTTTGCACCCTACCGGTCAGATGAGAACGAACCTGATGGTCGCCATCTGCCAGAACAATCGAGGTCATGATGAAAGCATTTTCAACTGAGAGTACCTTACTGATCGTCGGCATGGTGGTCGCCTATATCCTGTTCACCACCTGGCTGACCTGGCGGTTACGCAGTAAAACCAGCGGCGACTTTATGGAAGGCTCTCGCGCCATGCCCGCCTTTATCGTCGGCATTATGCTGATGTCTGAATATATCGGGGCAAAATCGACCATCGGCACCGCGCAGGCGGCTTTTGAAGATGGCTTCGCCGCGTCATGGTCTGTGATTGGCGCGGCGATTGGTTTTCCGCTGTTTGGCCTGATTCTGGTCAAACGCATCTATAACACCGGAAAGATCACGATCTCCGGTGCTATCGCCGAGAAATATGGCAGCTCAACCAAAAACATTATCTCGCTGATCATGATCTATGCGCTGCTGCTGGTGAACGTCGGTAACTACATCAGCGGCGCGGCGGCGATCTCCACCGTGCTGAAGATCGACCTGACTCAGGCCGCCTTTATCACTGCGGTGGTGAGCACCTTCTACTTTGCCTTTGGCGGCATGAAAGGCGTGGCCTGGGTTACGCTGCTGCACAGCGCCATCAAGTATATGGGGATCCTGATTATCCTCTATGTGGCGCTGAAGATGACCGGCGGCGTCGCCCCGATGATGGAGAAAATGCCCGCGTTCTACTGGACCTGGGATGGGCACGTTGGGGCCAGTACCATTGTGGCCTGGCTGATCGGCACCGTGGGATCGATCTTCTGTACGCAGTTTGTGATCCAGGCGATCTCCTCCACCAAAGATGTGAAATCAGCGAAGCGCGCTACCTGGGTCGCTTTCATCTTCTGCCTGCCAATCGGTCTGGCGATGGCGCTGATTGGCGTGGCGGCGAAGTTTGCGCATCCGGATATCAAGAGCCTCTATGCGCTGCCAGTGTTTCTGCAGGATATGTCACCGTGGCTGGCGGGCATCGTCACGACCTCGCTGGTGGCATCGATTTTCGTCAGCGTCGGCACCGTGGCGCTGGCCATCGCCTCGCTGGTCGTAAAAGACTTTTACGTGCCATATCGTAACCCGACGCCAGAGCGCGAATTTAAAATGACGCGCTGGATCTCGATTGGTATCGGCTTCTTCCCGCTGCTGTTTGTCCTGTTCTTCCCGGAAGTGCTGAAGCTCTCCTTCTTTACCCGCGCGATTCGCCTGTCGATCACCGTGGTAGCGATCATGGCGTTCTATCTGCCGTGGTTTAAGAGCACACGTGGTGCCAATGCCGGTCTGATTGGTGCCTGCGTGGTGACCTCCGTCTGGTTCCTGATGGGTAACCCATTTGGTATCGACAATATGTATGTGGCGCTGGTCACACCGGCCATCATTATGGTGATTGACCGCTGTATCCCGTCACGCCAGTCTCAGCCTCAACCGCAACAAAATGCACAAAACAGTGGAGCCTAATATGACTCAGGAAACCGTCACCGCAGAACGCACCGGCCTGCTTGCGCCTCACCCGCAGGACAGCGCGCAGCAGGTTGCGATGCTGCCCTCCTCCTGCCCGCAAAACCACGCGGCCAACCTGCTGCCGCTGCCTGATGGCGATCTGCTTTGCGTCTGGTTTGGCGGCACACAGGAAGGGATCGCCGATATCTCGGTCTGGTGTTCCCGGCTGACTAAAGGCAGCGATTGCTGGAGTGAAGCGCAGAAACTCTCTGACGATCCCGGCCGTTCAGAACAGAATCCGGTGCTGTTTCTCGATCCTGACCAGGTGCTGTGGCTGCTGTGGACGGCGCAGAAATCGGGCAATCAGGACACCGCGATTGTGCGCTATCGCCAGTCTCACGATATGGGCAAGAGCTGGGGCGGGATCAACACTCTGCTGGATAAGCCCGGCACCTTTATCCGCCAGCCGATTGTGGTGCTGCCCAACGGCAACTGGCTGCTGCCGGTGTTCTACTGCCTGACGCAGCCCGGCGAAAAGTGGGTTGGCAGCTATGACGTCAGCGCGGTGAAAATCTCGGAAGATAAAGGCCAGAGCTGGCGTGACGTCAGCGTGCCTGACAGCACCGGCTGCGTTCATATGAACGTCACCCTGCTGGATGATGGCTCGCTGCTGGCCCTTTACCGCAGCCGCTGGGCCGACCACATCTATCAGAGCCGCTCGTTTGATCAGGGTGAAAGCTGGAGCGCGCCCGAGCCGCTGTCACTGCCCAACAATAACTCCTCGATTCAGGTGACGACGCTGCGCAACGGTCATCTGGCGCTGGTGTTCAATGCCATGAGCGCCGAAGGTGCCAGCGAACGTCGGTTGTCGCTGTATGACGAAATTGAAGATGATGAAGAGGACGGTAACGTTGCGGTCGCCGCTGAGCCGGTGGTACATAACGGTCGTACCGCCTTCTGGGGCGCGCCACGCGCGCCGATGACGCTGGCGATCTCAACGGATGGCGGTAAAAGCTGGCCGCTGCAGCGCAATCTGGACGAGGGCGACGGCTACTGCATGACCAATAACTCTCAGCAGAAATTAAACCGTGAGTTCTCCTATCCCAGCATTAAACAGGGCGTGAACGGCGAACTGCATATCGCCTACACCTGGTATCGTCAGGCGATTAAATATGTACGGGTTGAGGAGTCATGGGTGCAGGGAGGTGACGCGTGATTGAACGGATGGCGCTGGTGACCGGGGCCAGTTCCGGCATCGGTCAGGCGATTGTGGATCGCCTGCTGAAAGAAGGCTGGCAGGTGACCGGCCTGAGTCGCTCGGCGATAAACCGGACAGCAGCGGGCTGGCAGAGCCATCAGATTGATATCAGCGACAGCGCGGCATTGCAGGCTTTACTGGATGAACTGCCGGTGCCGCAGGCGGTGATCCATGCAGCGGGAATGATGCAGGCCGCGCCGCTGGGAGAGCTGGATCTGAGCGCCAGCGCGCGTCTGTGGCAACTGCATGTAGCCGCCGCAGAACAGCTGGCGAATCATTTCGCGCCCCGGATGCAGGCGGGCGGCAGAATTGTGCTGCTGGGCAGTCGTACGTCAGGCGGCGCGGCAGGCCGCAGTCAGTATGTGGCCACCAAATCGGCGATGATCGGCATGGTGCGCAGCTGGGCGGCAGAGCTGGCACCGCGCGGCATTACGGCCAATATTGTGGCACCTGGTGCCACCGAAACGCCGATGCTGCAACAGCCAGGACGGGCCAGTTCGCCGCCAACATTGCCGCCGATAGGTCGTTACATTCAGCCACAGGAAGTGGCCGGACTGGTCGATTTCCTGCTCTCACCTGCGGCAGCGGCGATCACCGGTCAGCAGCTGGTGATGTGCGGCGGTGCATCGCTGAGTTAATTAACCGGCCGGGCCACTCAGGTTGCCCGGCCTTATTACATTACCGTACGGGTTTGCCGTACTGGTTTATAAACTGGCGATAGGCGGCAATCACCAGCTGAAAATCTTCAATGCCGCAGAACGAGAGGCTCTCTTCGTCGTAGTAGTTCATCCCCTCCTCCATGCCGTCATCTTCCAGTGCCAGCAGGTTGGCGCGAATCATTACTTCTTCTTCATCCAGCAGGATGGTGTACTCGCTGCCGATGCGCTGCCACTGACGCACGCTGCCTTTGACGTCTTCGATAGCGGCTTCAACTTCATCCAGCAATCCCGGATCGTTTTTTACTTCTTCGTTGAACCAGTGGCCGACCGCTTCATGATCCATCGACATACGAACCTTAATCTGTCCGGTCACATCGCGTAAAAATTCATATTCCATCGCCCGTTCCTCTCAACGTCGTCGCCTCACCTGATAAGTGTCCGTGCTGCTCTCGCAGCATAGTGTGACACGTCGCGCATTATTACAGGCTGTCTGCCGAAATCCAGCTTTTGATCGTCTCTCTGCCCAATGCCGGGACGAAAAAAAGGGGCGAATCATCGCCCCTTTCTGTGACTGCCAGGTGAAGAATCAGACCGCAGTCTGGAAAATCACGCCATCAGCCTTGTCGGTGTACTGCGTCAGCTGGTCAAAGTTGAGATAGCGATAGGTGTCGCTGGCCGTTTTATCGACCTGCGCCATAAATTGCTGATACTCATCCGGCGTTGGCAGTTTGCCAAGCAGAGACGCGACCGCAGCCAGCTCCGCTGACGCCAGGTAGACGTTAGCGCCGTTACCCAGACGGTTCGGGAAGTTACGGGTCGAGGTAGAAACCACCGTCGAACCATCTGCCACACGTGCCTGGTTACCCATGCAGAGTGAACAGCCCGGGATCTCGATACGCGCACCGCTTTTACCGAATACGCTGTAGTAGCCCTCTTCGGTCAGCTGTGCCGCATCCATCTTGGTTGGCGGAGCCACCCACAGACGGGTTGGCAGCTGGCCTTTGTGGCTATCCAGCAGTTTACCGGCAGCACGGAAGTGACCAATGTTGGTCATGCACGAACCGATGAACACTTCATCGATCTTCTCGCCCTGCACGTCAGAGAGCAGACGCGCATCGTCCGGATCGTTTGGCGCACAGAGGATCGGCTCTTTAATGTCAGCCAGATCGATTTCGATCACGGCGGCATATTCAGCATCGGCATCCGGCTCAAGCAGCTGTGGATCGGCCAGCCATTTTTCCATCCCTTCAATGCGGCGCTCCAGCGTACGACGATCGCCGTAGCCTTCTGAGATCATCCACTTCAGCAGCACGATGTTGGAGTTGAGGTATTCGATAATCGGCGCTTTATCCAGCTTGATGGTGCAGCCTGCAGCAGAACGCTCTGCGGATGCATCGGAGAGCTCAAACGCCTGCTCAACTTTCAGATCCGGCAGACCTTCGATCTCCAGGATACGGCCAGAGAAGATGTTTTTCTTACCTTTCTTCTCAACGGTCAGCAGACCCTGTTTGATGGCATACAGCGGAATGGCGTGAACCAGATCGCGCAGAGTAATGCCTGGCTCCATCTTACCTTTGAAGCGCACCAGGACCGATTCCGGCATGTCGAGCGGCATAACGCCCGTCGCCGCCGCAAACGCCACCAGGCCTGAACCCGCCGGGAAAGAGATGCCGATAGGGAAACGGGTATGGGAGTCACCACCGGTACCAACGGTATCCGGCAGCAGCATACGGTTCAGCCAGCTGTGGATAATGCCGTCACCCGGACGCAGCGATACACCGCCACGGTTCATGATGAAGTCTGGCAGCGTGTGGTGCGTGCTCACATCCACCGGCTTAGGATACGCGGCGGTGTGACAGAAGGACTGCATCACCAGGTCGGTCGAGAAGCCCAGGCAAGCCAGATCTTTCAGCTCATCACGGGTCATCGGGCCGGTGGTATCCTGCGAGCCAACCGAGGTCATCTTAGGTTCGCAATAGGCACCTGGACGAACACCGGTCACGCCACAGGCGCGGCCAACCATTTTCTGTGCCAGTGAGAAACCACGGGTGCTCTCAGCAACATCTTTCGCCTGACGGAAGACGGTGCTGTGCGGCAGACCCAGCGACTCGCGCGCTTTGGTGGTCAGGCCACGGCCGATGATCAGCGGAATACGGCCACCGGCACGGACTTCGTCAATCAGCACTTCGGTTTTGAGTTCGAAGCTGACCAGCAGTTCATTAGTTTCGTGGTTGCGGACTTCGCCTTTGAACGGATAGATGTCGATGACATCGCCCATGTTCAGGTTGTTGACGTCCACTTCAATCGGCAGTGCGCCCGCATCTTCCATGGTGTTGAAGAAGATTGGCGCAATTTTGCTGCCCAGTACCACGCCGCCGCCTTTTTTATTCGGCACGTTCGGAATGTCGTCGCCCATAAACCACAGCACCGAGTTGGTGGCGGATTTACGTGAAGAACCGGTTCCGACTACGTCACCGACATACGCCAGCGGGAAGCCTTTGGTCTTCAGTGCTTCGATCTGTTTGATCGGGCCAACATTGCCCGCCTCATCCGGCTCAATGCCTTCGCGGGCATTTTTCAGCATCGCCAGGGCGTGCAGTGGGATGTCAGGACGTGACCAGGCATCCTGGGCCGGAGAGAGGTCGTCGGTGTTGGTTTCGCCTGTGACTTTGAACACCGTGACGGTGATTTTCTCAGCCAGTTCAGGGCGTGTCAGATACCATTCCGCATCTGCCCAGGATTGCATGACCTGCTTCGCGTATTCATTACCCGCTTTCGCTTTCTCTTCGACATCATAGAAGTTGTCGAACATCAGCAGCGTGTGTGAAAGGGCTTTCACCGCAATGGGGGCAAGCTTGCTATCGTCCAGTGCTTCAATCAGCGGATGAATATTGTAACCGCCCTGCATGGTGCCGAGCAGTTCAACCGCTTTTTCAGGAGATATCAGAGGAGAGGTTGCTTCGCCTTTGGCGACAGCCGCCAGGAAACCGGCTTTGACATACGCCGCTTCATCGACGCCAGGTGGGACTCGGTTGACCAATAAATCGGTCAGAAATTCTTCTTCACCCGCAGGTGGATTTTTCAGCAGTTCAACCAGCGCGGCCATCTGGGAAGCCTCTAAAGGCTTAGGTACAATTCCCTGGGCAGCACGCTCGGCAACGTGCTTACGGTATTCTTCTAGCACGACGTTATCCTCGCTCTCATTATGTAGGGCTTTCCGACCACCTTGCTCACTTATGGAGAACACACTTCCCTTTCTCGTCCAGGTTGAGGTGCCCGGTTTCGCGGAGGGCAGAATAGCAGGATTTCGTCTGTTTGTTAATCTGTTTACAAAAATACAACATAATCCACTGCCGCGATTCTTCCCGCCTGTTTTCCCTGTTCAGCCAGCAAAGTGAGCTGAAAAGGCACCCGGCAGCGTAGCGTATTCCACTGAAATGTCTGGATGAAGAGATCAATATTGCCGCATTTAAAGCGAAGTCATGCGGTGCGATAGATAACTGAAAGGAATAGAACCCGGCGCGCATGCGGCTTAGTAAAGCGTTCCCTGCGGTTCGCCGCCGGTTATCAGCCCTGCCAGCCTGTGCGGCCACGAAGATGCCCCCTGAAACGACTGACGTTGCAGGGGGCCGGAACGATCAGAAAGAGGCCATCATGACCTCTCTCTGCCAGGTTAATTTTTCAGATTTTCCGGGAAATTAGCGGGCAGCTGATCGGGCGGACAGTCAATCACGCTCTCGTTGTTTTCACCGACATCGCGGATGACGGTCAGCGTCGCAAACTCATCAATCACTTCGGTGGGATAAGCCGGACCCGCTTCGCGGAATGTGGCCATCTCTTCCAGATGGTCGTTCTGGAAGCAGACTGTTTTTTCCGGGTTGTTCATCACCCAGCGCGGGAAGAAGATGGTGCCATGGAAAATTTTATCGGCCAGGTTAACCGCCAGGCTGACATCGGTACCGGTAGGTTCAGTCCAGGAGACTTTATAGACATCCTGCGCCAGACGAACGACATAGACGTGCTGATTTTTAACCCAGCGATTACCGACCATGCCACTGTGAATACGATAGTCGATGGTGCTGGCATTTTTAATATAGAGCTCGTAATTCCAGCCGTTGTCGTAGGTGTAAACCAGATGTTTGCCGACGATGCCAGACAGGTCATGTTTATCAAAAGTGCTCATGATTCACTCCTCATTTGTTTTCCCTGAGATAATTATTGCGCGTTACAAAAGCGATGAATAACGCTATTTTTAGCACTAAATCATTTAATTTTTAGATGAGTAACCATGTACAAAACAACCCTGGAACAGTGGTATCTGCTTGACGCGGTGGTGAATGAGGGAAGTTTTGCGCTGGCCGCAGAGAAGAACAATCGCAGCCAGTCTTCACTGAGCTATCAGCTGGGCCTGCTTCAACAGCGGCTGGGTTTAACTTTGTTACAGCAGGAGGGCCGCCGCGCGGTGCTGAGTGCGGAGGGGCATCAGCTGCTGGCCCAGGTCCGTCCGCTGCTGGAGGGGTTCGGTGCGCTTGAGGCCCGGGCCAGTGCCCTGCAACGCGGCGAGCGTTCGCGCATCGATCTGATGGTCGATGCGACGCTGCCCAAACCTCTGCTGTTTGATGTGCTCCGGACCTTTCAGCAACGCTATCCGCATGTCCGCATCTGGCTGAGTGAAATCGTCCGCAGCGAAACTCCAGACAGACTGGCGGAACAACAGGCCGATCTCTGGCTGGTGGCGCAATATGGTGCCGGACCGCTGGCAGGCGAAAGCCTGATGAGCGTCAATTTCATTGCCGTCGCCCATCGCGACCACCCGCTGCACCGTGAACCCGCCCCGCTCAACGCCGCCACGCTGGCACGCTGGCCCTGCGTGACCATTCTGGATCGTCAGCAACAGCAGCAGTCTGAGGTGAATGGCGATCAGGCGGAGAACTGGTCATTCACGACGCTATCGGCCGCGATTGAAGCGGTCCAGCATCAGTTAGGTTATGGCTGGCTGCCGGAACAGAATATCGCCGCGCTGTTAGAGAGCGGTGAACTCCGCCCTCTTCCGCTGCTGCAGGGCCGCCGACGCAGTAGCTCGCTGGTGATGCATATGAATGAAGAGAGACTGCCCGGCAACCACGCCATTGCAGCACTGGCGCAGATGTTTATTGAGCGGGTGGCATCCTGGGAGGCGCGCGGATAAGCAAGAAATCGGAGTGGTTTATCCCCGCTCGCACGGGAAACACTCTAAAACTATCCGGCTGATTACCCGGCACTTTCTCACACTGAAAAAATCCACAAGATTTAACACCCTCGTTTACCCCAGATGAACACGTAATAACCGGCCCAAACACCAGGCGAAAAAAAAGCCCCCATAACGGGAGCTTTATTTTTACAGCGGCAGAAACTTACTTCTTCTTCGCTTTCGCGTTAGGCAGATCGGTGATGCTACCTTCGAAGATTTCTGCAGCCAGACCGACTGACTCATGCAGGGTCGGGTGAGCATGGATGGTCAGCGCGATATCTTCCGCATCACAACCCATCTCAATGGCCAGACCGATTTCGCCTAACAGCTCGCCGCCGTTAGTACCGACAATCGCGCCACCAATAATACGGTGCGTCTCTTTGTCGAAAATCAGTTTGGTCATGCCGTCTGCACAATCAGAAGCGATAGCACGGCCTGAAGCAGCCCACGGGAAGGTGGACGTCTCATAGCTGATGCCTTTCTCTTTCGCTTCTTTCTCGGTCAGACCGACCCAGGCAACTTCTGGCTCAGTATAGGCAATTGAAGGGATCACTTTCGGATCGAAGTAGTGCTTCAGACCGGAAATCACTTCTGCCGCAACGTGGCCTTCATGCACGCCTTTATGCGCCAGCATTGGCTGACCGACGATGTCGCCGATAGCATAGATGTGTGGCACGTTGGTGCGCATCTGCTTGTCGACGCGGATGAAACCGCGATCGTCCACTTCCACGCCCGCTTTACCGGCATCCAGACCTTTACCGTTCGGCACACGACCGATCGCCACCAGCACCGCGTCATAACGCTGCGCTTCGCCTGGTGCTTTTTTACCTTCCATTGAAACGTAAATGCCATCGTCTTTTGCTTCAACGGCGGTCACTTTGGTTTCCAGCATCAGGTTAAATTTCTTGCTGATTTTTTTGGTAAAGACTTTCACCACGTCTTTATCTGCAGCCGGGATAACCTGGTCGAACATCTCAACCACATCGATCTCTGAACCCAGCGCATGATAAACCGTCGCCATTTCCAGACCGATGATACCGCCGCCCATAACCAGCAGACGCTTCGGCACTTCTTTCAGTTCCAGCGCATCGGTAGAGTCCCAGACGCGTGGATCTTCATGTGGAATGAATGGCAGTTCGATTGGGCGTGAACCCGCAGCGATGATGGCGTTATCGAAGTTGATGGTGGTCGCGCCGCCTTCTCCTTCAACCACCAGGGTGTTAGCACCGGTGAATTTGCCGAGGCCATTCACCACGGTGACTTTACGACCTTTTGCCATACCTGACAGGCCGCCAGTCAACTGGTTGATAACCTTCTCTTTCCAGCTGCGAATCTTGTTGATATCAGTAGATGGCTGGCCAAACACAATGCCGTGCTCTTCAAGGGCTTTCGCCTCTTCAATCACTTTAGCAACGTGCAGCAGCGCTTTAGATGGGATACAACCGACGTTCAGACAAACACCACCGAGGGTGCTGTAACGCTCAACCAGTACGGTTTCCAGACCTAAATCCGCACAACGGAAGGCTGCAGAGTAACCTGCAGGACCTGCCCCAAGTACCACGACCTGGGTTTTAATCTCTGTACTCATCATGACCTCTTAATTGATATCCGGCGGGTCAGACTTTCTTATAATGCCCTTATTCCACCGGGACTTTCACCGCAAGAGTTTACAGAATTGTTAACAAACTGCCAACAGCGGCGCGACGAATCGTTAAAGGAAGGCCGGCATCCGCCGGCCTTCTTTACATTTACATAACTAAACGACGAATGTCAGACAACATATTGCCGATGATAGTAATGAATCTCGCACCATCAGCACCGTCGATAACGCGGTGGTCGAAGGAGAGAGAAATCGGCATCATCAGACGCGGAGTGAACTCTTTACCATTCCACACCGGCTCCATCGCCGATTTAGAGACACCCAGGATAGCCACTTCCGGCGCGTTAACGATCGGCGCGAAGTGTGTGGTGCCCAGGCCGCCCAGGCTGGATATCGTGAAACATCCGCCCTGCATGTCGCCCGCTGTCAGCTTACCGTCACGCGCTTTCTTCGAAATCGCCATCAGTTCACGCGACAGCTCGGTGATGCCTTTCTTGTTCACGTCTTTGAAGACCGGAACAACCAGGCCATTTGGCGTATCAACCGCCACACCGATGTTAATGTATTTCTTCAGCGTCAGTTTCTGTGCATCTTCAGACAGCGAACTGTTGAAGCGTGGCATCTGCTCAAGCGCCGCGGCGACCGCTTTCATGATGAACACCACCGGGGTGTACTTCACGTCCAGCTTACGCTTCTCTGCTTCAGCATTCTGCTGCTTACGGAAAGCTTCCAGATCGGTGATATCGGTTTTGTCGAAATGCGTAACGTGCGGGATCATCACCCAGTTACGGCTCAGATTCGCGCCAGAAATTTTCTGGATACGACCCAGTTCGACTTCTTCGATTTCACCAAACTTACTGAAATCCACTTTCGGCCATGGCAGCATGCCAGGCAGACCGCCGCCGCTTGCAGCAGCAGGTGCGGCTTCAGCGCGTTTCACGGCGTCTTTCACGTAAGTCTGCACGTCTTCTTTCAGAATGCGACCTTTACGGCCGGTGCCTTTGACTTTCGCCAGGTTAACACCGAACTCGCGTGCCAGGCGACGGATCACCGGGGTTGCGTGAACGTAAGCGTCGTTCTCTGCGAATTCACCTTTACTGTCGGCTTTGGCTGCGGCGGGTGCCGCGGCTTTCGCTTCAGATTTAGCAGCAGGCGCTGGTGCGGCTTCCTGTTTCGCTGCCGCAGGGGCAGCCGGAGCAGCACCTTCGACTTCAAACACCATGATCAGTGAGCCGGTGCTGACTTTATCGCCCGTCGCGACTTTCAGCGCTTTGACGGTGCCTGCAAACGGCGCAGGGACTTCCATCGAGGCTTTGTCGCCTTCCACCACGAGCAGTGACTGCTCAGCTTCAACTTTGTCGCCAACTTTAACGAGGATCTCGGTGACTTCAACTTCATCGCCGCCGATATCCGGAACGTTAACGTCTTTTGCGCCTGCAGCCGCGGCGGGTGCCGATGCCGCTTCTTCTTTCACTTCTGGCTTCGCATCAGAGGCCGGTGCTGCGCCTTCTGCTTCAAAGACCATGATGGCTGAACCGGTGCTGACTTTGTCGCCGGTCGCGATGGTGATCTCTTTGACCACACCCGCGAACGGAGCCGGGACTTCCATGGAGGCTTTATCACCTTCCACCACAATCAGAGACTGCTCGGCTTCGACTTTGTCGCCAACCCTGACCAGAATCTCAGTGACTTCAACTTCGTCACCGCCGATATCCGGAACAGCCACTTCTTTGCTGGCAGTGGCCGCAGCAGCGGCTGGCGCTGGCGCCGCGTCCGCTTTTTTCTCTTCGGCGGCGGCAGGGGCTGCTTCCGCAGCGCCTTCAGCATCAAACACCATGATTAGCGAGCCGGTCTCAATTTTGTCACCGGTAGAGATTTTAATCTCTTTTACTACGCCAGCCTGTGGTGACGGCACTTCCATTGAGGCTTTGTCGCCTTCCACGGTGATCAGCGACTGCTCGGCTTCCACCTTGTCGCCAACTTTCACCAGAATCTCGGTGACTTCGACTTCGTCAGACCCGATATCCGGTACCTTAATTTCGATAGCCATTACTCTATTACCTCTTAAGCCAGACGCGGGTTAACTTTATCGGCATCGATATTGAATTTAGTGATCGCATCGGCCACCACTTTCTTCTCGATCTCGCCGCGTTTAGCCAGCTCACCCAGCGCGGCAACCACCACATAAGATGCATCAACTTCGAAGTGATGACGCAGATTCTCACGGCTGTCAGAGCGACCAAAGCCATCGGTACCCAGTACGCGATAATCGCTGGCTGGGACATAGCTACGAACCTGCTCAGCGAACAGTTTCATGTAGTCGGTTGAAGCCACAGCGGGTGCGTCGTTCATCACCTGAGCGATGTAAGGTACGCGCGCTTCTTCTGTCGGATGCAGCATGTTCCAGCGCTCACAATCCTGGCCATCACGCGCCAGTTCGGTGAACGAGGTCACGCTGTAGACATCAGAGCCGATACCGTAATCTTTCGCCAGGATCTGCGCAGCTTCACGAACGTGACGCAGGATAGAACCCGAGCCCAGCAGCTGCACTTTACCTTTGCTGCCTTCTACCGTTTCCAGTTTGTAGATACCCTTACGGATACCTTCTTCTGCACCAGCGGGCATTGCTGGCATATGGTAGTTTTCGTTCAGCGTGGTGATGTAGTAGTAAACGTTCTCCTGCGCTTCGCCATACATACGCACCAGACCGTCATGCATGATGACTGCCACTTCATACGCGTAAGAAGGATCGTAAGAGATACAGTTCGGGATAGTCAGAGACTGAATATGGCTGTGACCATCTTCATGCTGCAGACCTTCGCCGTTCAGGGTAGTACGACCTGAGGTACCGCCGACCAGGAAGCCGCGCGCCTGCTGGTCGCCTGCCAGCCACATCAGATCACCGATACGCTGGAAGCCGAACATCGAGTAATAGATGTAGAACGGGATCATCGGCAGGTTGTTGGTGCTGTAAGAGGTCGCCGCAGCCAGCCAGGATGAACCTGCGCCCAGCTCGTTGATCCCTTCCTGCAGAATCTGGCCTTTCTCGTCTTCTTTATAGTAAGCAACCTGCTCGCGGTCCTGCGGGGTGTACTGCTGACCGTTCGGGCTGTAGATACCAATCTGACGGAACAGACCTTCCATACCAAAGGTACGCGCTTCATCGGCGAGGATCGGAACCAGACGATCTTTGATCGACTTGTTCTTCAGCATCACGTTCAGGGCACGCACAAAGGCGATGGTGGTCGAGATCTCTTTGTTCTGCTCATCCAGCAGCGCACTGAACTCTTCGAGCGCTGGCATTTCCAGCTTCTCAGTGAACTTCGGCTGACGCGTTGGCAGGTAACCGCCTAACTTCTCACGCTGACCGTGCAGATAAGCATGCTCTTCTGAGCCTTTTTCGAAGGTCACGTACGGCAGTGATTCGATTTTGTCATCAGCAACCGGCACGTTGAAGCGATCACGGATATAGCGCACGCCATCCATGTTCATCTTCTTCACCTGGTGGGCAATGTTTTTGCCTTCCGCGGTGTCGCCCATACCATAACCTTTAATGGTATGCGCCAGGATCAGGACTGGCTTGCCTTTGGTGTCCTGCGCTTTTTTCAGCGCCGCGTAGATTTTCTTCGGATCGTGGCCGCCACGGTTCAATGCCCAGATTTCATCATCGGACATATCTTTAACCAGTGCTGCGGTTTCCGGATATTTACCAAAGAAGTGCTCACGCACATAGGCACCATCACGGGATTTGAAGGTCTGGTAGTCACCGTCAACGGTTTCGTTCATCAGCTGAATCAGCTTGCCGCTGGTATCTTTGCGCAGCAGCTCATCCCAGCGTCCGCCCCAGATGACCTTGATCACTTCCCAGCCAGCACCGGCAAAGATGCCTTCCAGCTCGTTGATGATCTTGCCATTACCGGTTACCGGACCATCCAGACGCTGCAGGTTGCAGTTGATGATGAAGACCAGGTTATCCAGTTTTTCACGGGTGGCGATGGTGATCGCACCTTTAGATTCTGGCTCATCCATCTCGCCGTCACCCAGGAAGGCGTACACGGTCTGAGCGGAGGTGTCTTTCAGGCCACGGTGTTCCAGATACTTCAGGAACTTCGCCTGATAGATCGCCGACAGCGGACCCAGACCCATTGATACGGTCGGGAACTGCCAGAATTCCGGCATTAATTTCGGATGCGGATAAGAAGAGAGGCCTTTGCCGTCAACTTCCTGACGGAAGTTGTTCATCTGATCTTCGGTCAGACGACCTTCAAGGAACGCACGGGCATAGATGCCTGGAGAGATGTGGCCCTGGAAATAGACCAGATCGCCGCCATCTTTTTCGCTACGCGCGCGGAAGAAGTGGTTGAAGCACACTTCATAAATGGTCGCAGAAGACTGGAAGGAGGACATGTGGCCACCGAGTTCCAGATCTTTCTTCGATGCGCGCAGCACCGACATGATGGCGTTCCAGCGAATTGCGGAACGGATACGACGTTCAAGAGAGGTGTTGCCCGGATAGTCGGGTTCATCTTCAACGGCAATAGAGTTGATATAGTTGCTGATTGCAGAAGATCCTGCAGCCACTTTTACGCCGCCTTTGCGGGCTGCACCCAGTACCTGATCAATCAGATACTGTGCACGTTCAACACCTTCTTCACGGATGACCGATTCGATCGCCTGTAGCCAGTCACGAGTTTCAATCGGATCCACGTCATTGTGTAAACGTTCTGACATGGGTGTGTTCCTTATCTGTGTCTAATACGTTGAATAATCGGGAGCCTGTTAAAGCAGATGCAGGCAGGCTCGTCTTGATGTCCGTACGATCTTTGTCGCACGTTATTCCTTACGTTGCTGTAAACGACGCAGGGAGCGTTCTCGACGGCTCTGCTCCCGACTTCTGTCCAGCAAGATTTCCTCTATGAACGCCAGGTGACGGTGTGAAGCCTCGCGCGCTTTTTCTGGCTCACGGGCCACAATCGCCTCAAAGATTCTGGCGCGGTGACCGCTCACTTTTGCCAGCATTTCCCGGCGCGAGTAGAGCAATTCGAAATTCTGACGAACGTTTTGTTCCAGCATAGGGCCCATAGAGCGTAGCAAATGTAAAAGCACCACATTATGGGCCGCTTCTGTGACAGCGATCTGATACTGCATCACTGCGTCCGCTTCGGCGTCTAAATCGCCGCTGTCCTGTGCCTGCTGGATATTCACATGGCAGTCACGAATGCGCAGCAGGTCTTCCTCTGTGCCACGCAGTGCCGCGTAATAGGCAGCGATGCCTTCTAAGGCATGACGCGTTTCCAGCAGATCAAACTGTGATTCCGGATGGCCGGCGAGAAGCTCAACGAGTGGATCGCTTAAGCTTTGCCAGAGATTCTCCTGCACGAACGTTCCGCCACCCTGTCGGCGCAGCAATAATCCTTTGGCTTCTAAGCGCTGGATTGCTTCGCGGAGAGACGGACGTGAGACATCGAATTGTTTGGCGAGTTCGCGCTCAGGCAGCAGCTTCTCTCCCGGACGCAGCGTCCCTTCCATAATCAGGGATTCGAGCTGTTGCTCGATAGCGTCGGAGAGCTTAGGTTGGCGAATCTTACTGTAAGCCATCATCCCTTCTTATTAAGCCTTTCGTCCGGAGTAAATTGGTAATACCAATTGCAAAGAGGTGCCGGTAAAGTAACAAAGTATTCACCTTGTGTCTATATGGTGTCTGCGACATTCCCCCTGCCCCCAGGCCTGTGCTGGCGCTAACTCGCGGTTAAAAAAATGGAAAAAGCTCGTAAGTGCAAATGTTAAATAATTGCACTTTTACCAAACCTTACACCCGCTTAGCGCGGGAGCCGTGCGTCAGCCATAAGGGAAAGCTATTCGTCATTACCTGAATTTCATGGCAGAAGTTTCTGTGGACAGACGTGACCAGGACGGCGTTTTTTCAGTCAACTCCCAGCACGAAAGGCGAAAGCAGGTGCAAAGCGAATCGCTTATCACTATTCTTGTCGCCAGGGTAGCAAATGGCCGCATTCAGTACGCCAGATACCGTAAAATAATCAATACGTTATTGTAACTCCTTCATTACAGCGGATTGCGCTGCGAACGAAGAATTAAAACATCACGAGGTTTGTATGGAACAACAGCAAGGCGAAGCGCTGAAACGTGGTCTCAAGAACCGCCATATTCAGCTCATCGCGCTGGGTGGTGCAGTGGGAACCGGTCTGTTTCTGGGCAGCGCATCGGTTATCGAATCCGCCGGACCGGCCGTTATTCTGGGCTATGCGATTGCCGGTTTTATTGCCTTTTTAATCATGCGCCAGCTGGGCGAGATGGTCGTGGAAGAGCCGGTTGCCGGCAGCTTCAGCCACTTTGCCTATAAATACTGGGGCAACTTTGCGGGCTTCGCGTCGGGCTGGAACTACTGGGTGCTCTATGTGCTGGTTGCCATGGCGGAACTCACCGCCGTCGGCAAATATGTTCAGTTCTGGTGGCCAGACTTCCCGACCTGGGCGTCGGCTGCCATCTTCTTCGTGATGATCAACGCCATCAACCTGACCAACGTGAAAGTGTTCGGTGAGATGGAGTTCTGGTTCGCCATCATTAAAGTGGTTGCAGTGATAGGCATGATCCTGTTCGGCGGCTGGCTGCTGTTCAGCGGCCACGCGGGTCCGCAGGCGACGGTGCGCAACCTGTGGGAACAGGGTGGATTCTTCCCGCATGGTATTGGCGGTCTGGTTACCGTCATGGCGATTATCATGTTCTCGTTTGGGGGTCTGGAGCTGGTGGGTATCACCGCGGCTGAAGCGGATAACCCGGAAGTGAGCATTCCAAAGGCAACCAACCAGGTGCTGTGGCGCATCCTGATTTTCTACATTGGTTCGCTGGCAGTCCTGCTGTCACTGATGCCGTGGACCCGCGTCACCTCAGAAGTCAGCCCGTTTGTCTTTATCTTCCACGAGCTGGGCGATGCCATGGTGGCCAATGCGCTGAACGTGGTGATCCTGACAGCGGCCCTGTCGGTCTATAACAGCTGCGTATACTGCAACAGCCGCATGCTGTTTGGTCTGGCACAGCAGGGCAATGCGCCAAAAGCGCTGCTGAAAGTCGATCGTCGCGGTGTGCCGGTGTTAACGATTCTGGTCTCGGCTGTCGCCACTGCGCTGTGCGTGCTGATCAACTACCTGATGCCGGGCGAAGCATTTGGCCTTCTGATGTCGCTGGTCGTCTCCGCGCTGGTCATCAACTGGGCAATGATCAGCCTGGCGCACCTCAAGTTCCGCCGTAAGAAAGATCAGCAGGGCGTCACCACCCGCTTTAAAGCGCTGCTCTATCCGGCGGGCAACTGGATCTGCCTGATCTTCCTGGCAGGGATTCTGGTGCTGATGGCGACCACGCCGGGCATGGCGATCTCCGTCTGGCTGATCCCGGTCTGGCTGGTGATTCTGGGTATCGGTTACTTTATTAAGAACCAGACGCAGAAGGCCTGATGCTGTCCGGTGCGTGCAGTCTGGCGCACCGGTCACTTTAGCTGGATTACTATTTTTATTGCTGGCCTGAGATGCTAATTTTTTCCTGCTTTTCACTCACAAGGAAAATAATTATGCGTGAACTCACAGCAACAGAAGTTATGGCAGTAAGCGGCAGTGGCGTTATTCAGGATATGACCACTAACGTGGGTAAGCAGGTCGGTTTTCTCATTGGTAATACCCTCGGTTCCCTTATCCCCATCCCCGTTATTTCCGGCATTATCGCCTCCTATGCCAGCACGCTGTTTAGTGATATCGGTGGCTGGATCGGCGGTCTGCTGGGCGGGTTGATTGAAGGCCAGAACATCAGCGCCACTTAACACTGTTCAACAATCCCTCTGATTAAACAGATGTGAACCGGCACACATGGACGTGCCAGTTCACATTTTTTTGCGCCCACCTGTTTTGTCCATCTCTGTGACCAATTGCTGCTGCGCGACAGGCGGCTTCAGCCCTAATAATTACTGGCTTCACGATTTGCAGGAGAAGCTAATGAAGCCCGCCGCACTCTCATTTAAAGAAAAGCTCGGTTATGGCATGGGCGATGCCGGATGCAACATGATTGGCGGTGCCATCATGCTGTTCCTGAACTACTTCTATACCGATGTTTTTGGCCTTGCCCCGGCGCTGGTCGGCACCCTGTTGCTCTCGGTCAGGGTGCTGGATGCGGTTACCGATCCAATTATGGGCGCTGTCGCCGATCGCACCCAGAGTCGCTGGGGCCGTTTTCGTCCCTGGCTGCTGTGGGTCTCGGTGCCCTACGTGGTCTTCAGCGTCCTGATGTTTACGACGCCGGACTGGACCTACCATAACAAGGTGATCTGGGCCTTCGTCACCTACTTCCTGATGTCGCTGACTTATACCGCCATCAACATCCCTTACTGTTCTCTGGGCGGCGTGATTACCAACGATCCCGGTGAGCGGGTCTCCTGCCAGTCTTATCGTTTTGTCATGGTCGGCATCGCCACGCTGATTCTCTCTCTGTCACTGCTGCCGATGGCGGAGTGGTTTGGGGGCGCAGATAAAGCGCGCGGCTACCAGATGGCGATGGCGGTGCTGGCCACGATTGGGCTGGCGATGTTTCTGTTCTGCTTTGCCACGGTACGGGAACGTATCCGCCCTGCCGTACCCAGCAATGATGACCTGAAAAAAGATCTGCGTGACGTCTGGAAGAATGACCAGTGGGTGCGCATTCTGCTGCTCACCTTCTGTAACGTCTGCCCCGGCTTCATCCGCATGGCGGCCACCATGTATTACGTGACCTGGGTTATGGGTCAGTCAACGCACTTCGCCACGCTGTTTATCAGCCTGGGGGTGATTGGCATGATGTTCGGCAGCACGCTGGCGAAACTGCTTACCGACCGCTGGTGCAAACTCAAAGTCTTTTTCTGGACCAATATCGCGCTGGCGCTCTTCTCCAGCAGCTTCTACTGGATCGATCCTCACGCCACCGTGATGGTGGTGGTCGCCTACTTTGTACTGAATATCCTGCATCAGATTCCCTCTCCGCTGCACTGGTCACTGATGGCAGATGTGGATGACTACGGCGAGTGGAAAACCGGCAAGCGCATCACCGGCATCAGCTTCTCCGGCAACCTGTTCTTCCTCAAGGTGGGACTGGCGGTTGCCGGTGCAATGGTCGGCTTTCTGCTGTCGATTTATGGCTACAACGCGGGCGCTAAGCAGCAGTCTCCTGAGGCGATTAACGGCATCATGCTGCTGTTCACTATTATTCCTGGCGTCGGTTATCTGATTACCGCCGGTGTGGTGCGACTGATGAAGGTTGACCGCAAAATGATGATTACCATTCAGCAGGATCTCGCGCTGCGCCGCGAAAACTTCCATGAGTTACACACTGTTCGCCTGCGCGACGGTGTTGTCACGCCAACCGGAGATGTTAAATGACCGCAATCTTGCCGAATCCATTTATTGAGCAGCGCGCCGACCCCTTTATCCTGCGCCATGAACAGCACTACTACTTTGTAGCATCAGTGCCGGAGTATGACCGGCTGGAGATCCGCCGCGCCACAACGCTCGATGGCCTGCGCAGCGCCGAGCCGGTCGTGGTCTGGCGCAAACCCGGGAGCGGCGCCTGCAGCGAGTTAATCTGGGCACCGGAACTGCACTACATTGACGGCCAGTGGGTCATCTATTTCGCGGCAGCACCGACGCGGGAGATCAAAGAGGGACTTTTTCAGCACCGGATGTATGCGCTGGTGTGTGAGGCGGCCGATCCGCTACAGGGCGAATGGCAGCCGTGTCGCCGGGTCTTCAGCCAGTTCGACACCTTCTCTCTGGATGCTACCCACTTCGTGCATCAGGGCAAAAACTGGTATCTCTGGGCGCAGAAAGATCCATTGATTCCCGGCAACTCTAATCTCTACCTGTCCGAGTTGCTGAATCCCTGGACGCTGAAAGGCACGCCGGTAATGCTGAGCCGGCCAGAATATGAGTGGGAGTGTGCTGGGTTTAGCGTTAATGAAGGACCGGCGGTCATCCGACACGGCGATCGGCTGTTTGTAACCTACTCCGCCAGCGCCACGGATGAGAATTACTGTCTGGGTATCCTGTCGATTGCCGCTGATGCCGATCCGCTTGATGTCGCCGCCTGGCAGAAATCGGCGCGGCCGGTCTTTGTGTCCAGCTGGGACAACCACCAGTATGGGCCAGGCCACAACAGCTTTACTCAGGATGAGGCGGGACGCGACGTGCTGGTTTACCACGCGCGTAACTACACTGAAATTGAGGGCGATCCGTTGTGGGATCCGAACCGCCATACCCGACTGAAATATTTCAGCTGGCGGGAAGATGGCACGCCCGATTTCGGCGTGCCACCGGCCGATTACACCAGCGTGCCGTAAATCGTCAGCAACGCGACGGCAACGACCAGCACCAGTGACGTCCGTTTCGCTAACGCCACGGCAACCCGTGGCGTTTCGACTTTATCGGTATGCGGATCGCGCGACAGGGAGAACTGCGCCAGCGTCGTCAGCACCTGATACTGCGACCGGTGACGATCGGTCAGCGAGGCAAACCACGCGGGCAGCGCTTTTTCGCCATGACCCAGCAGCGCGTAAGCTACACCCGCCAGCCGCACCGGGATCCAGTCGAGAAGATGCAGAATGGCATCCACACCAGACTGCGAACGCACCATCGGGGTACCGTGTTTTGCCAGCCAGCCTTGCCAGGCACGGAGAAACGCGTAACCCACCAGCAGTACCGGCCCCCATGGGCCCCCCACCACCAGCCAGAACATCGGCGCAAGATAGAAACGGAAGTTTATCCAGATCAGCGCATTCTGCAGTTCACGCAGAAATTCGCGCTCGCTGCACTCCACCGGCACGCCATGAATCAGCGTCAGTTCAGCCGCCATCGCCTGATGCGCCGCGTCGTCATCATGACTGGCCGCTTTCAGATAGCTATGGTAGTGCTTACGCACTGAACCGGCACCGATACAGAGCAGTCCGGCAACGATCCAGAACAGGAGTTGCAGCACGCCAAACAGCAGGCCTTTCAGGCTCCAGACCACCAGCGCGGTCAGCGCCATCGCCAGCGCGGTCATCAGCAGGGTACGCATCATGGAGAAATGTCGGCGATGGCGGAAGATCGGCTCCAGCCGGTGTTCAAGTTGCCAGTGCTCGCCCAGTTTAAACAGGCGCTCCCAGCCTAAAACCAACAACAAGGTAAACAACGTCATACTGACTCCGCAAAAATCAGGATTTTTGCTGCGTTAACAGCTGTTTGTAGTAGTCCCAGTCAAAAGCAGGTCCGGGATCGGTTTTACGTAACGGTGCGATGTCGCTGTGCCCCGTGATACGTGAAGGCGTTACCGGATAGTGTTGCAGCAGCAACCGGGTTACCTGCTGCAGGGCCCGATACTGCGCCTCGCTATACGGCTCGCTGTCTGTCCCTTCCAGCTCGATACCAATGGAGAAGTCGTTGCAGTTTTCACGTCCTTCAAACTGCGAAATGCCTGCATGCCAGGCACGTTTATCAAAGGGGACATACTGCACGATCTCCCCGTCACGACGAATCAGGCAGTGTGCAGCCACTTTGAGCGCGGCGATATCCGCAAAATAGGGATGAGCATCCGGCGGTAGTGTGCCGGTGAACAGTTTGTCGATCCACGGCCCGCCAAATTCACCGGGTGGCAGGCTGATATTGTGAATCACCAGCAGTGAGGGTGCCTCATTATCAGGCCGCTCATTGCAATGCGTTGACGGCACGTGACGCACTCCGGTCAGCCAGCCCTGTTTGATTTTCATACCGGTTATCCTTGTTTCACCAGGCTGAGAATAGCATGAATAATAAAGGATTCTTGCCTCTTAGTGTGCCGATCGGGTGACATTAAATCGCCGCTTGTTAAGGATACTAAACAAAATGCATTCTGTTGCTGGAACCTGATGCCGGTTCAGGCTATTGTGACCGCCTCTGTCATTTCCGTTTCTGGAGTAAAACACCTATGTCATCTCGTGGTTATGATCCCGACAGCCGCCGTCAGGCATTGATTAAACGCATTGAAAGTGACATCCCGGATACCGTTGCGCTGGCGTTGAAAGAGGATCTTGGGGGTGAGATTGACGCTGACCGCGATATTACCGCGCAGCTGTTGCCCGCCGATACCCTGGCCCATGCGCAGGTCATCACCCGTGAAGCCGGTGTTTTCTGTGGTAAACGCTGGGTCGAAGAGGTGTTTATTCAGCTGGGCGCACACGCGACGCTGAACTGGCATGTTGAAGATGGCGATCAGATCGAGGCTGACCAGCTGCTGTTTGAAATCAGTGGTCCCGCTCGCCTGCTGCTGACCGCCGAGCGTACGGCACTGAATTTTGTGCAGACGCTCTCGGGCGTTGCCACCGAAGTCAGCCGCTATGTCGCGCTGCTGGCGGGAAGCCAGACGCAACTGCTGGACACCCGTAAAACCCTGCCCGGACTGCGGACTGCGCTGAAATATGCCGTGCTGTGCGGCGGTGGCAGTAACCATCGGCTGGGCCTCTCTGACGCTTATCTGATCAAAGAGAACCATATTATTGCCAGCGGATCGATTGCACAGGCTGTGGAAAGAGCGCAATGGCTGCAGCCCGATGTGCCGGTCGAAGTTGAGGTGGAATCGCTTGAGGAGTTGCGTCAGGCGCTGGAGGCTGAAGCCGACATCGTGATGCTGGATAACTTCAGCCTGGATGCGATGCGTGAAGCTGTCGAACTCAATCAGGGAAGGACGCTGCTGGAGGTTTCCGGCAACGTGACCGAAACCACCCTGCCGCAGATCGCCCTGACCGGCGTGGACTATGTATCGGTTGGCGCGCTGACCAAGCATGTGCGGGCGCTGGACCTCTCGATGCGTTTCAGACAAAAATAATCTGCATCGCCGTTACCTGACACGGCGATTTTGCGATCCCGCTTCCGGCGCAGTTTCGACTGCGCTGCAATTCTGAAATTTCTCCACATCACGCTTTCCAGCATGTC